>SFGY01000042.1 GCA_004556455.1 Clostridiales bacterium
CTCATGGACAGTGGGGACTATATCAAGCCCCTGTCTGGCATAGGAACGCAAGTCCACACGCTCCGGGCGGTCATTGGCGTCCAGATAGCGGTTCTGGATAACCTCCCATTCATGCCGCCAGATTTCACAATACTTCTGGTCGTTCCAGTCCACCGTATCCTCCTTGTGGCTTTTCCACCTGCCGGACGGCAGCTTTATCCGTTCCCCATTCTCGTCAAGGTCATAAACCTTGCGGCTCTTGGGAAGCCATTTTCCATGTTCATCCATTGCCCGCATGGTCAGCAGGACATGGGCGTGGGGATTGTGTCCCGGCGGATGGGGGTCATGGATGGCAAAATCAGCAATCATGCCTTTGGAAACAAACTGCTGTTCACAAAACTCCCGTACAAGGACAGCGTACTGGTCGGGCGGTATCTCTCTGGGAATGGTAAGCACCCACCGCCTTGCAAGCTGGGAGTTCCATTGCTTTTCCACCGCTTCGGCGGCATTCCATAAAGTATTGCGGTCTGCATATTCCTGTGGAGCATTTGCCGGGAGCAGGATTTCATTGTGGACGATACCACGCTTTTCCGGGTAGTGCTTTACTTGCTGGTCGTATTCACAGAACAGCTTTTCGCCGCTTTGGTAAGCAGCGGCGGCAACCGCAGACTGCCGCTGGCTGCGCTGAACAATCGTGATTTCGTTGTGTGGACAAGGCATTTCGTGTCCCTCCTTTCGCTAATTGGTGGATGGGGTGGCGTTTTACCACCTCATTTTGGGCAGAAAAAAAGCAGGAGACCTTTTTCAGATTTCCTGCTCGGTGTGCCACTGTGTGAGCGGCGGGTATTTAGTTGTAAAAGTTCGGGACAAGTTGACCCGATGTAAAGCTAACAAACTGGAATTGCACCAAAACAATCTAAGACAACAATGGAATAAGTGGTCGTATCTATTCCTGCATCATCTGCGGACACATTTCCAGCGGCACTTCTCTCGGCAGGGCAACAACGAAACGCCTTGCAAGCTGTGAGTTCCATTGCTTTTCAACTTCTTCGACAGAGTTCCAGAGTGTTGCCCGATCTGCATACTCCGGCGGTGCATTTGCCGGTAGCATGATTTCCGTGTAAACCACTTCTTTTTTATAGGTGTGGTTTTTCCATTGCTGGTCGTACTCGGAAAACAGTTTTTCTCCGGCTTGGTAAGCTGCTCCGGCAACAGCAGACTTGCCCTTGCTTC
The DNA here is from genome assembly GCA_004556455.1 of Clostridiales bacterium. Lineage (GTDB taxonomy): Bacteria > Bacillota > Clostridia > Saccharofermentanales > DTU023 > SFGY01. The sequence goes on from SFGY01000042.1 coordinate 1,213, forward strand.
TCTGAACAATTTTTATGTTCAGATGTGGTACTGGCATTTTGTTTGAACCTCCTCTCTCGGTGCAATAAAAAAATGACCGATACTTTCCAGCACGGTCGGGGTGAAAATATAAACTTGTCGGCGGTGGATGATTGCCTGCAATCGTTCATCGGCGGCAAGTCCACAAAGGGGTAGCTGGCTTTAGCCAGCGCAGGGGAAGTGTAGCTTCCTCTGGATGATTGGAGCAAAGGACTTTTGCGGAAATCATCAGCTCCCCGCAGGGGGCTTCCGGCAGGACGCAATCACCATCTTTAGAGTGGTGTATAATTGCGCCCTATTCAAGAATAGGGTTTTTAGCTCCCATTCGGTTGCTCGTTTTCCTTTCGGTTCTCAATCAGCAGATTCAGCTTCTTTTGAACCGCTTCGCTGTGAAAGATGAAAGTCAGAAGCTCCATCACATCATCATCGGTCAGAAGTGTTGGCTCTCTCAAAAAGGTTTCCAGCATTCCGGCACGGGTGCAGAGACGGTGGGTGCGCTCACTGCGGGTCAGACGCTTCAGTTCGTTTTCCAGTCGCTTTTCCCTGTGCTTGGCTGCGGTCAGCTTCTTTTCCGCAACGTACTGGTCATGTTTCAGCTTTTCCAGTTTTTCGTTTGGCATGGGTGATACTCCTTTCACAATAATGGATAAAACAAAAGCGACCAACTTTTTACTGTTGATCGCCTTTGGCTTGTCCATTTATTGTCTAACTTTTCAGTTCATCACTGTGTTCTTCGCAATACTTTTCAACTTCCTTCAGCCATGTTTCGTACCAATACCATGTTTTTGATATTTGAACACCATAGCCATGTTTAGGATCTTTAGCATTACGAGATTTCCATATTTCCGTATGCTTGTTGATGGAAAACTTATCATACCCTTTTTCTTTCATCAGGGTTACGATTTCGCTCGGTAAAAACTTTTGTTTCTCTGTTTCTTTCAAAACAGCGTATGTTTTTTCTATTCCCTCTGCAAGGGGAGAATCACTTCTGATAAACTCAACAACCTGGTCGGCCTGTCCTTTCCTTTTCGCATTTATGGGAACAAAGAGCACACGATACGCATAACGTGAACTCGTTAATGCTTCATCTGAAAGAACATCCTCAAATTCCACAACAAAGTTTTTTACATTTGAAGTGATATGGGGATTATCATGTAGCGTGTCCCGCTGCTCTGGAGTTAGGGGAGAAAACTGAATTGCCAGTGATAATTCCTTGCTGAGATTGTATTTGTCCCCGAACAGTTTACAAATATAATAATCGAAGTTCAAAGCACACGCCTGTAGTTTTGCACTTAAATACTCGTCAATCTTATCTGTCATTTGATGCTCGATTTCATGGCGAACCCCAATAAGAAAACGCAGATTTGTAATAGTATTGCTGTCTAAGGGACACGCCGATTCATTAAGGCATCGCTCAAGCTCCCAGTGCTTGTACGCTCCATATTTTGTCTTGTCATAAATTTTCTTTTTTCCGACATGATGATAATAGCGGTAGTCGATGCCATTGCTCCTGTAATAGGCGTGAAGCAAGTAAGTCCATCCAATCACAGCCAACGTGATAAACGATTCTGATTTGAAAGTGACCTGCGGATTGTTATATAGCTGAACAGCAGCAAGCATCGCTTCACGAGCCTTTTTCACAAGTTCTACTTTTACAGATTTTACTCGCCTATTTTTGGGCATATAACACCTCCATTTCCCGCCCGGGGCAACCAACTTTAATGCCGGTTGCCTTTGGCATAGACGCTATTCATTTTTACAGCTCAAGGTACATTTCGTCTGAATCGAGAAAATCCATAACCTGCTTTATAATCTCATTCTCGTAATCAGGGGATTTGATCATCTGCTTTATGGTGCACTCCCATGCAACCATTTGCTTTATCTTTTGAGAGAAAAGCTCCTGTCGGACAGTATTATCACGCTGAATGTTGCTTTGAAATTTCTTTTCCCAGAAATCAACACGGCTTTTGGGCGTGTAAGCATATTTACAATCTGTATGGCGATGCCAAAAACAGCCATTCACAAAAATTGCAGTATTATATTTTGCCAGGTATATGTCTGGATGTCCGATAATCTTTCCTGAATTTTTTCTATATCTCAATCCTTTGGAAAAAAGTTTCTTCCTGAAATAAACCTCCGGCTTGGTATCTCTGCTCTTTATTGCGGACATATTTTTGCTTCGTTCAGTTGCGCTCAGTCTATCAGCCATTATATGCGTTCCGTCTCCTTAACAAACTGAACGAATTTCCCGACTGTCCAAATACGTTCCTGTCTGTCTTTGGGGTATGTCTGAATATACGGTTTGGGGACAACAAGAACAACCTGTTCGGCTTCCATCTCATCCATTTGTGCGGCTGAAATTCCCTGCTGTAGTGTACAGAGAAACTTTCTTCTTCCACGCAGGCGGTCGGCTTCGTTAATGACCTGACGCCATCTATCCTTACAGGTGGTTTTCGCCGCCAGTGAAATCAACTTGTCAGTTGGGAAAGTTGCGTCATGATACGCTGCCTGTGACGGGAACAGAAAATCCGGTTTTTTATTTCCTTCTGTTATTGCCTGCGATTGATAGATGATCTGATTACCATCAAAAATTGCTGCAAGATGATGTTCAAGGCTCTTTCCGGCCCTGCTTTTTCTTCGATTGAGAACCTGGTTTGCGGTTACAATAAACTCCTCGACTGTTGCAAATCCACGATTGATTATCTCTCCATATCGAGCATATTCCAGCGCACGGAACAGTCTGTATTCAACATCAGTCCAATCCAGCAGTTTGCGATCCGGATTTGTACAAATAAACTCCTGATGATCGAAAACGGTATCTTGAATGCGCCTTGCAGCAGCGGACATTATTTCAGAACTTGGGAAGTCCTCTTCGAGCTCAGAAATGAATTTATCAAATTCCAGCTTTTCATGAAGCTCTGGGGCAACCATGTGAGTATCAATCAGTCTGTTTGTTTCTGTAGGACTGATTCCAAAAGCATCAAGGAACTGGTCAATTTCATCTTCCGTGTTTAATACAAATCCCTGATAGTCCTCTGAAGAATCCTGCACGAAAATAAACAACGCTCCGGTATATTCTGGTTTTAAGAAAGGAAAACCTCGTCCGAAGTTTGTTATTCGATATTCATTTCGAGTGCCCTGACCGTAATAAATGAATCGTGTATCAGTCTCGAAATCATCATGCCATTTGACCTTAACCCATTTTTCCTTGTTCTGTCCCTTTTCGCCCGGTTCATCAAATAAAATCGGAATGGATGGTTTTGAGATATAAATGCCTGCCTGATGCCCGCCTGTCAGACCTGTATCATTTGCAGACAAAAACTTACAGAAAACTTTTTGTCCATGCAATGCTGCCTGAATAGCCAACATCGAATAATTCTCCATTATATCACCTCCGCAATTTCATTTGTTGTGACCAACTTTTCCATTTCGTCTATTTTCTGAGCTATCAGCTTTGCCACATTAGCCATCAACGGGACAACAACCGAATTTCCAAATTGCTTATATGCCTGCGTATCAGAAACTGGTATCTTAAAAGAATCGGGAAAACCCTGCAATCTTGCACATTCTCTCGGTGTTAATTTTCGTGGGTTTTTCCCATCCTGCTCGATAAGAATTTCAGAACCATCCTTGTAATAACGGGCACTCAGAGTTCTTGAAACTCCATCAAGTGGTGCAATGCCATATCCAAAGCCATTGCCTGCTGCTTTGTGCTTTGCCGCATAGTTCTGAAGGTATTGCCACAGTTTATCCGATAAAGTATACTTTTCATCAACTTCCGGCTCAAGAATGTCGCTGATAACAGGTTTTGGATAGACTGGCGTAATATCAAAATCAAAATGAATATCTGAACCGAAATGCTTTCTGTCAAAGCCGACTATCAGAATACGCTCACGATGCTGCGGGACAAAATTCTGACCGTCAATGACCTGATAAAAAACCTCATAATCAAGCTCGTCAAGCGATTCCAATATTACCTTAAAGGTACGTCCACGATCATGACTGCATAAGTTTTTTACATTCTCAAGCATAAATGCCTTGGGGCGTTTTTCTTTCAGTATTCTGCACACATCAAAGAACAGCGTTCCCTGGGTCTTGTCCTCAAAGCCAGTTGCTCTTCCTAAACTTTGCTTTTTGGACACTCCTGCAATCGAAAACGGCTGGCAGGGAAATCCTGCAACAAGAATATCATGGTCTGGAATGCTGCCAGCATCAACTTTGGTAATATCGCCATCCGGCTGTTCCCCAAAGTTTGCAAAATAAGTCTGTTGACTGTACTTATTCCATTCATTTGAGTAGACGCAATGACCGCCGGCTTTTTCAAATGCAATTCGCATACCGCCAATCCCTGCAAATAAGTCTATGAATGTAAACGGAGCATCTGGAACTACCGTTGGATTGTTCTGTTTATTCAGCATTTGCATAACCGCACCGGAAACGCAATCCTGTACCGTCTGTCCTGATGTTTCCGTATATGCGGAAAGGGCTTCATATAGTGTATCCTCTAATCGGATGTGTATCTGTTTTGCCATTTCTTTACCTCCGGGAAAAATCTTATACCCATACTAACCCATTATATCATGTAGATATGAATTTTTCAATCGGTCTGGGTAAATAAAGGTATAAAATAAGTCCCCAGTTCAGCACTTGACCTGAACTATAACTAAAAATAGTGAGCGGAACGATAAATTGTATTACCTTATGTAATTACGGTCAAAACATCGGGTGCAGACCCGACATTCTGACCGCAAATCAACCCTAAACGCTACATTATTCCGGCTGGCTGTTGAAGCCGTTCTGTCTGGCGTACTCGCTGGCTTTTCGTCTGCGTTCCTCGCTGTAAGGAGGCAGGAACCGGATAGACAATCGGGATTTCTCCATCAGATAGGTCACACCGCCCAGATCATTGCTTTTTTCCAGACGGCAGAGGTCAGGATATTTCCTGCTGAACGCCGCCAGTCGCTTTTTCAGTCCGGCATTGTAGGTGTAAATACTCGCCGTGTCCTCGGCTTCGTTGAACAGGATAATGGTTTCCTTTTCATACTTCGTCAGCTTCATCATTCGTCCCTCCAGTCATTGGGGACATACTTCCTACCGAAATGGTAGGGGAGGTCACTCTCAATCTCCAGACGCATATTGTAGAAGAAGCAGCGATACCATCTGTCTGCATCCTCACCGGACAGCTTGACGGCAAGGGAACGGAACAGCTTCTTTGCTGTCGGCTCCGGGGCAAGTGCCGCCAGCAGCTTCAGGCGTTCAACAGTGGCTTTCCGGTTCGGACAGCCAAAGGCGTACAGGGCTTTCTTTTCATTCATGTTCATGGTCATAGGTTTTTCCTCCTTGTTCTGGATAAAATAAAAGCGGCAGACACTTCGCAATGGAAATACCTGTCGCTTTATGTACAGTATGAAATTGTCGGGTCAGGACTTGAGAAAATTACGCAGATTGCAGTTGATAACGGCTATTCTGACAATCAGCCATTCAGCTATATGTGGGATGATAAAGACCACAAAACCGACTGCCAGCATCCGGATTGTCTCTGCTCCGGTGCATATCCCCATCAGCCATCCGATAACCGACAGAAGAAACATCAGCCCGGCAAGCAGATTGAAGATCACCGAGGAAAACTGCGTGAGGAAGATGCCTGCCCATTGTATCAGGGTAACTGCTGCAATCAGCGGCATTGCCAATATTTTCAGTATCAGCCGGAGAAGAACCATTTGCTCACCTAATCCTCTCTCTGTAAATATGGGTGTTCGTAGGCTTCCTTCATCATCAGAAGTCCCATGGACAGCCCATATCTGAACTGCTCTCTGGATTCCATACATTGAGCGGTGGACATATGGCGGTGCAGTTCCTCAATTCTGGTATACTGTTCGCCGTCAAGGGTGCTTTTCAGCTCGTCCATCAGTTTGGAGACGGCTTTGCACTCGGCTTTGTATTCGTCGCTCTGGGGAATAATCTGTTCCGCCGGATAAACCTCACCATTGAATAATGCTTCTAAAATCATGTTCCCACGCTCCTTTCTCAGTTGTAGATCAGTTCAGCTTTGATGGTTTCCTCTGCCTGTGCAACGCAGGCGTTCATCTGACGAATCCATTCAAGCTGGTTTTCGGCTTTGAGCTGCTCTGTCACGCCGTAGTATTCCATCAGCTGGGGAAGAATGATGTTCATGCGGCTCCTTGCGGTTTCCTCAATCTCCGCACAATGCTCATAGAGTGTTTCACTCAGCACCATATCGGAGAACAGGGCAGTATGTGCCAGCCGCAGATACTCCTTTCGCATCCGTCCCCATTTTCCGAGACAGATATTCGGATTTGCCAGCTTAATGTCGGGGATGTAATAATCTCCGCACTTGATATATTTGAGTTCCATAGTTACCTCCTTACAATTCTGCTTCGTTGACAACTTCAATTTTCTCATACAGCCCCGAATCATCGTTTTGGAACAGATTCCGGTGACTCTCAGCTTCGGATTGCGTGTGATAGAAATACTCTTCATCAGGTTTGCCGTCATGGCGAATAAATCGGACTACCCACATGGTCAGGCTCCTTTCTTTTTCTGATAATTCTCCCTGCGTTTGGCAAGGGTGGCTTCATATCTGGCGATTGCTTCGGGATCACCGGCTTCTGCATCGGCTACCATCTTCTGGCGGCTTCTCAGCGTGGCTTCACTCTGATATTTTCTCATTTCAGCCAGCTTCCTGGCAGCTTCCTCATCGGTCTTGGCAAGCTCCACGAGAGCTTCACGCTGTGCTTTCCGTCTCGCTGTCCTTGCCCTGGTATATTCAGCCTTGCGTTCTGCCATCATGGCGGCATATTCGGGGTCTGCCGCCATCCTTGCTTCTTCACGCTCCTTTTTACGCTTTCTGGCTTCGGCTTCTCTGGCTTTCAGGGCTTCAAATTCTTTAGCGGCTTCGGGGTCGGTCTTGGCTCTTTCTCTTAGCTCGGCTCGTGTCTCCTTTCTTTTTTTCTCCTGTCGCTCGATACGCTTACGCTCGGCTTCAAGCAACTTTTCCTGCCTGATACGCTCTTTTTCGTCCATCTGACGGATATACTCCGGGTCGGCTTCTCTGGCTTCCCTGATTCTCTGCTGCCTGCGACGGTTGCGTTCACGCTGCATGGCGAGTTTTCTTTCACGCTCTGCAATGGCATCAGGGTCTCCGGCTTCAACAGCTTTCATCAGTTCAGCCTTTTTCTGCTTCTGGACTTCGGCGGCTCGTCTGTTCTTTTCCTGCTTCTTTCGCAGCTGCTCGGCTTCGATGGCAGCAATGCGTTCTTCCTCGGAAATGGTTTCGACTGGCGGATAGTAGTTGCCGATGAAGTTGAAATAAATATCAATCTTCTGCTGGCGATAGATGGTTCGCCCGCCTGTAGCTTCGTGAACCTCAATTCTGTCAATGAACGCATAGAGCATGGTGTCGGTCAGTTCCTCGCAGTCCCGGTATTTCCTGACCAAAGCGATAAATCGGTCTGTGTCCACTTCCTTGATTTCGTCCTGCTGAACCAGACTTTCCAGTTCCTCAATACGCTTTTCAAGCAGAATCTGTTCTTCATCGTACTGCTGAATCATTCGCTGTGCCTGACGCTCCGGCAGTAAACCATTCAGGGTGCTTTCATAGAGCTTCTGGATTTTGGCGTCCAGCTCAGACATTCGCTTTCTGGCTTCGGCAAGCTCCTGCTGACCGTTGTTCGCTGTTTTCGCCTGATTTTCATTCCACAGGGCTTTGAGCTGGTCGATAAACTCCGCTTCGTTTTCAAGGACATATTTGCTGACCGTCTGGATTGCCTGTAAGATTACCGCTTCCAGAACCGATGTTTTCACAAAATGGGAAACACATTCTCCATTCTGATTTCGATAATTACCGCATTGAAAAGCGGAATCTGAATCATAGTGTTTGCCGCTGTGCTTCGCTTCGGGGCTGGCAAATCCCATCCTTGCACCGCAGTCAGCACAATAGACCAGACCGGACAGGCGGTGGGAGTATGTCCCGTTCGCCACTCTCGGCTTTTTCTTCATGCGGATTTTTCGGGCAATATCCCATGTGTCCTGATCGATGATAGCTTCGTGGGTGTCGGGGAATATCATCAGCTCGTCCGGCGTTGCGGCTCTGCGCTGCTTCGTCTTGAAGTTTTCGCAGATGGACTTGCCCAGCACGGTATGACCGAGGTATTCCTGCCTGTCAAGGATATAGCCAACGGTGGTGGCGTTCCATCGGTAGGGGTCAGTCACATTCTTGTGTCTGCAATTCTCCGGATTATGCTGGGCGGCATAGGCTGCCGGTATCAGCACCTGTTCCGCTGTCAGAATTTCCGCAATGGCTGTGGTGCTGTTGCCCTGGCAGGCCAGGCGGAAGATTTTTCTGACAACCTCTGCGACAGGCTCGTCCACGATAAGGGTCTGCTTATCGCCCGGCTTTCTCTTGTAGCCGTATGGGATAGAGCCGCTGCACCTCATTCCGTCTTTCATTCTGGACTTGAAGATCGCTTTGATTTTGTTGCTCGTGTCCTTGGCGTACCACTCGTTCATGATATTCAGGAACGGAGTGAAGTCGTTGTCCTGCGGAACGGCACTGTCCACGTTGTTGTTGATGGCTATGAAGCGAACGCCCTTTTTCGGGAAAAGAATTTCCGTGTAGTAGCCAACTTGCAGGTAATTACGCCCAAAGCGGCTGAGATCCTTAACCACAAGGTTCTCCACTCGTCCGGCTTCGATTTCTTCGAGCAGGGCGGCAAAACCGGGACGATTGAAGTTCGTACCGGAATAGCCGTCGTCATAAAAGTGCCGGATGTTTCTCAGCCCATGCTGACGGGCATATTCTTCGAGATATTTTTTCTGATTCTGAATGGAGTTCGATTCTCCAGCCTGTTCATCATCTCTGGATAGACGCTCGTACAGAGCTGTAATTTTGATTTCTTCTCTCTTTGCCACGGTTTTACCCTCCCTTCTGTATGTAATTTGCGTTTGTAACACGCACCCTTTGTCTATCCTCTTACAGTATAGCCGTTCGGGTCAGACACGAGATAGCTGCTGTGCATCTGCATCAGGTTGGGTTTGACGAAAAAGCGGGTTTTGCCGCTTCCGCTGCCGCCCACCACCAGCACGTTTTTGTTCCGTGCGTACTTCGGCTGCTTCGGGCGGCTGTTCATCATCAGCCGTTCCGTCTGTGTGAGCAGCACATTGTTTTCAAACACCGGGTCGATGTACGGGCGTATATCGTCGGCGCTGCCCCATGAAGCATTTTGTCAAGTGCTTTTTTGAGTTATTGACGCAAATTATCGTGAAAGTGCGAAAGTGCAAAGCGCAAAGGGTCTGCACTTTGCGTTTTCAGCTTGCGGGTTCGGGTGGCTGCTTCTTCTTGATGAAGTTGTACCATTGACCGCCGACACGCCTTGCGCCTAAAATGCCGCCCATGTTGCGCTTG
>SFGY01000009.1 GCA_004556455.1 Clostridiales bacterium
GAAAACAACGCCGGCATGACGCCCGGATCATCGGCGGATACCATGTCCTCAATCGATCCCACTTTGCTGCTCACTTTGCTGCAGATGGATCAGAATCAGGGGCAGTCTGGCAGGGAAAAGCTGGAGGCTGATAAAGCCGGCCTTGAAAAAATGCTCAGCGGCGATGGCCTCACCGTCAAGGCCTCTATGGATGGCCTTGTCGCCAGCTTACATGTTACCGAGGGAAAAGCTCTTCCACAGGGTGAGCTGGAGGCTCTTATTCTCGATGGCGATCATCTCGTCGCCATCTGCCGGGTGGGCAAGCAGGACGCCAGTCGTCTGCAGGAAGGTCAAAAGGTCATTTACCACTATGATGATCTGGATCTCTACGGGGAAATTACGTATAAGGCCGCCATTGCCACACAGGAATCCTCAGCACTGGGCCGTCTGGGAACGCTGGGTTCTCAGCTGGGGCTGGACGATGCGGCTGGAATGCTGGGCAAAAAAATTGGCGGAACTAATCCCAAAGTGGATATTCGTATGAGTATTCAAGGCCCTGACACCCGTCGCCTGACCATTGGTTTTGATATCAATGGCGAAGTGGAAATTGGTGAAGCTAACAACGTTCTCTCGATTCCCGTCGAAGCGCTGCTGCAGAAGCGCGACCGTTATTTTGTTGACGTAGTTGATCAGAATCAGATTCTGCAAACAAAAGAAATTCATTTAGGTCTGGTTGGAGAAAAAAGAGTTGAAGTCATTTCTGGTCTGGAAGAGCATGAAGCGATCGTGATCAACCCGCTGCCGAGCCTTGAAGCCGGACAGAAAGTAAAAATTGTGCAGAAAAATGAACCGTAAAAAATCCATCATCAAATTGGCAGGTATCGGTAAGGTCTATCACAGTGGCTCCCTTATCTACCGTGCTCTTAGCGACGTCAGTCTGGAAGTGTTTCAAGGAGAATATGTGGCTATTGTTGGCCCCTCCGGCTCAGGCAAGTCAACTTGTATGAATATCATCGGACTTTTGGATGATTTCGATGAAGGACATTATTTTCTGGAAGGCGAGGACGTGTCTTTTTTGAGTGAAGAAGAGAAAGCGCGTTATCGCAATCACTTCATTGGTTTTGTCTTTCAGTCATTTAACCTTTTAGCTAATCTCAGTCTGCTGGATAATGTGGCGCTTCCGCTTCTCTATGCCAACGTTCCGGAAAAACTTCGTCGGGACATGGCCAGAGAGGCTCTGGAAAATGTTGGTCTGGGAGCATACCTGCATCACCGGCCTACGGAACTTTCCGGCGGCCAGAAACAAAGAGGCGCGATTGCCCGCGCCCTGATTAACCATCCTCCTCTTATCCTCGCAGACGAGCCCACAGGGAATCTGGATTCTCACTCTGCCCAGGAAATTCTCCAGCTTTTTGATAATCTCGTTGCAGAGGGAAATACCATCGTCCTCATCACTCACGACAGTATTGCAGCTGAGAGGGCACAGCGCTGTCTGCGTATTTCCGACGGAAAAATACTTTCAGACCACGATCTGCAATCCTCCGGGAGAGATCAGTCTTTCACCAAGTAGCTTGCTTTTTCAAATCAGAGCGAGCCAGGCGCAAATGCCATTGATGAAGCAGGTCAGAGAATAATCAGAGGTTTTGCATGAATAAAATCAGAGAAAACTTTCGCCTCGCCTTTACCTCCCTGAAAACCAATATCGTCCGCAGCTTGCTCACGATGTTGGGTATCGTCGTCGGCATCGCTGCCGTCATGGCCCTTGTGGCCGTCGGTATGGGCGTTCAGAACACCATTTTGGGAAATTTCGAGAAAATAGGCGCCTCTACTGTAATGCTCCTCCCTGATATCAGTCTTTTTGGTTCACAGCAGACGATCAGCTCCGAGGACATTGATGCAATACGCAGTCAGGTATCTCTGGCTCGCTTTGTCGCACCGCTTAGTACGCACGGAGGTTCCGCCACAGACAGTACGGGACAATCTTATCCTCTTTATGTTTACGGCATGGATAATGACGGTTTTAACCTGCTGAATCCTCACATGGCCTATGGACGAAGTCTCAGTCCTCTTGACTATTTGGATGGTTTGCCCAATTGCCTCATGGATGAACTGACCGCTACCTTAATTTTCGGTGATCCTGCTATGGCCGTCAATCAGATCATTGAAGTTGAACTTTACGGCGGCATCAGCGGACGGCTTAATATTGTAGGCGTAGGCACCTTCGACAGTCTGAACCTTGTCACCAGCGTCGCTAAAGGTCTGGACACCCGGAACAATGATCAAAGTGTCGTGAGCCTCTTTGTTCCGATGAGCAGTCTGAGCCGTCTCTCCGGCAATGAAGAAAACGCTCAGATGCTCTTTATTATGGCTACAGAAGCAGGGCAGGCCGAAAATGCCGGCAATCTGGCTCTAAAAGTTCTAGAACGCCGTCATAACAGTGAAGGTCAGGGCAACTATTCCGTCCAGAGCATGAACGGCATGGTCGAACAGTTAAGTTCAACTTTGAGTCTGATGTCCACACTCATTTCTGTTGTCGCCTCCATTTCCCTGCTCGTTGCAGGGATAGGAGTTATGAACGTCATGTTGGTGAATGTCACAGAGCGCACGCGCGAAGTGGGCATTCGTAAAGCGCTTGGCGCCACGCCCAACGATATTGCTTTGCAGTTTTTAAGTGAAGCTATCATATTAACCAGTCTTGGTGGCCTGGTTGGCATCTTTAGTGGAATTGGACTGGCTTATCTTCTCGCCGCTTATATGAGAATTAAACCAATATTCAGCCTGGGCTGGTCCATCGCTGCATTACTCTTCTCGGCAGCCATCGGCCTGCTTTTTGGCTTTGCACCGGCCAGAAGGGCCTCCAGAATGCATCCCATCGACGCACTGCGTTATGAATAATCAGCCAGGCGATAAAGTTCTTCCGCCTTGAATCTCAGGGCTTTGCGATACTTTTTCCAGTCGGGCAGGCGCTGATCCATAAGGACGTAGAAGACTTTGTTGTGCGATGGCTCATCGAGGTGGGTCAACTCGTGGACGAGGACGTACTCGATAAGCTCTGTCGGGTATTCAGCGAGCCGTGTGTTGAAGCAGAGTCGGCCGCTTTGTGTCTGACAGGAGCCCCAGCGGCTCTTCATTTTCTGAAAATGGAGGGGTGTTTCCCTCTCGATGTTAAGACGTCTTTTCCAAACGGGTAAAAGCCTTATAATTTGCTGCTCAAGAACTTCTTTGTAAAAGCCCCAGACCCTTTTTTCTCGCTTTGCAGCATCTTCGGGCAGGCTCAGAGAGCAAGCAGAAGGAAGACTGAGGAATAGCTCGTTTTGCAAGGTTTTGGGATTGTTGTTCTTCTGCTTTGCGGCGTCTTCAAGAAGGTTCGGAAAACTGGCTGAGTGAAGGTCTGGAGATGGGGCGTTAGGAGAGAAATATTGTTGTTTGTTATTGCTGCTTTCGCCACAGCAATTTTCAAATTTTAACTTTTCATTAAAAATTTCAGCATGTGAGAGAACTTGCAAGCCACATCTCTCCACCTCGCACAGGTTTTCATATCCCTTGACTTGCCAGTGCAGAATGCAGGGCTTTCCCAGGACAAAGAGCTGATCTCCCTGCCGATAGAGCTGTGGCTCAGAGGCGGCTTTGCGGCGAGCGGTTTCGTGCTGTCTGGCGGTCGTTTTTGTAATCCAGGCTTCTTTACTGCGAACAAAGCGCTCTGCCGCCTCCAGACTGCAGCTTCGGGGAAGAGACAGACTCAGGCTTCCGTCCGGCCGGATGCGCAAAATGAGGTTCTTGATGGCCTTGCGGCTTACCAGAACCGGATGTCCGGCAATCTGGATGAGCTCTGAGGCTGTTTGTCTTCTTGTCTGGACCATGTTTCGATGTTGTTGCCGAAACCTTAAAGGATTCCGCTGTCTCTGTAGACGGCTTCGACCATGGCGACAGAGGCCAAACCATCGCGGGCGGAAGCACGGGGATCACGCTTCTCACGAATGGCATCAATGAGATCGCTGTAGATAAAGTAATGCGGATTGCCGATCTGCGTGAGGGCTGCGAGGCCTTCCTTTTTCAGCTCACGGCCAAGCCATCTGCGGATGTACTGCCTCGTCACGCGCTTTCCGCCATTCTCGATCATTTCGCAGGAAATCTTTTTGCGGTAGACCCGCGCGCGAATTTCACCTTTCTCTGCACAGATATAAAAACTCGCCTCCTGGGCTGCAGGTTCGGAGCTGGTCGTTCCCTCATAACTGAGGTAGGAACCATTGCCGAAGCAAAAGAGGGCAAGACCCAGGTCTTCGGACTCCATCCGGTGGCTCTGTCGGTCACAGAAAGCTTTGACCGTAGTCTCGGGTGCTTTAGAAGCATCAGAAGCCTCTGAAGCATAAGATGGATCAAAAAACCCAGAGACCTTTGAAAGCTTAGGAGTCTCAGAGGGCTTATAAGTTTCAGATACCTTTGGAGCATCGCTCTCACCTACACAGAGTAGCCAGCGCATGAGGTCGAGAGCATGGACGGACTGATTCATCACGACCCCACCATCGGCGGCACGGGTGCCGCGCCAGGGAGCCGAATCATAGTAAGCCTGATCATGACCCCAGCGCACTTGCACGGTCCCGTAGTAGATACGGCCGAAACGCCCGACCTTAAGATCGTGCTGCACTTGATCTACCAGGGGAAAGTAACGGTAGACATGGCCGAGCGCGACTCTCTTCCCGGCTTTTTCAGCAGCTTCGCAGATTTCCCGGGCATCGTCGCTGCTCATGGCGATGGGCTTTTCCACGAGCAGGTGGCAGCCTGCAGCCAGAGCCTCCATGGCCAGAGCCTTATGCGATCCGGAGGGCGTGGTGATGGCCACAACATCGGGCTGACAGTGCTCTAAGATTTCACCGAGCGAAGCATAAATGGGGACATCCTTGAAATAAGCCTTCGCGTGCGTGTGCAGAGCCTTGTCGGCTGCGGCTTGATTTGCGTCCGCCACGGCGATGAGTTCGGCCCGCCCCTTTTTCTGCTGCACACGCAGCGCCATGAGATGGTGCCGGGCAGCGCGGCCCAGACCGACCAGGGCAAATTTCAGAGGGGCTTCTGATGCTTTCATAGGATCCCTTACCTCACTCATCTAAGGGCATGTACCGGGTTCGTTCAGATTTTCATGCCCAGGCGGTAGCCCGCGCGCACAGCCGGCTTGATGGTGGCCGCCTGGAAGCTGTCGCCGATATTGTAGATTTCCGGGGCCGCGTAATTCTGGACCAGCTCACGATAGAGCTTGTCGTCACTTTTCATGCCGACAGCGAGAATGACCGCGTCAGCTTCAACAAATTCTTCGCGGAAGTCTTCTTTCACAGGTTTGGCCAGAGGATTGACAACGTTTTCCGGGAGCAGCGGGGTCCAGGTAACAAAGGGATTGGGCACGCTGGGGCTGACGTTGTGGCGGATGGTGGCGCCTTTATCGCTGATGGAGACGAGCTGCGAGTGCAGCCAGATTTTAGCGCCACGCTCCTTGAGATAATAGATGAGATAGCCGCGGTTGGCTGTGCAGACACCATCCAGGACCTTGTCCGTCGCTTCTACGATGAGAATTTCGCGCTCGGGATCGTCGGAGAGTTTAAACGCAAGCTCCATGCCCACAGCACCGGCACCCACGATGATGATTTTCTTTTTGCCCTCGACCCTTTCAAGATGCTCGGTAACCTCCGCACCCAGCAAGGCATGTTCCGCTCCGTCGACCGGCAATCCGACGGCTTTGGCTCCGGTCGCACAGACAATGACATCAAAGCGTTCATCCAGAAGCATGTTAAGGCTGGCGATGGTCTTGGGCAAATAGCGGAAGCCCGGCTCCTGGCTGGCTTTTTCGACCTGATGCTGCAGCCAGTCAACATAATGGTGCAAGTCCATCTTGATCTTGGCGAGCGCCGCCACGTCCAGCGTCCCCCCTGCTGCAGCTTTGTCGTCGAAGAGAACAACCTCGTGACCACGGGCATGACAGGCAAGGGCGCATTCAATGCCTGCAGGGCCCGCCCCGATCACCGCTACCCGTTTGCACCGGGGGGCTGGTGGAGCTTCGAGCGGAAATTGCATCTCAAAGGAGCAGCGTGGATTGACGGTGCAATAGGGGTGGCCCCCCTCGACAAACTCATTGATACAGGCATCCTGACAGCCGATACAGGGGCGGATATCCGCCACACGTCCGGCGTAGGCCTTCTGCGGCCAATAGGGATCCGCCAGCAGCGGACGACCCAGCATGATCATATCGGCCTTACTCTCGCGCAGGAGCTTTTCGGCCAGATCGGGATAACCAAGCTTGCCCACCGCAACAATGGGCACAGGCACGCCCTGATTGGAGAGAATTTTCTTTTCTTCAAGATAGGCTTTGGCACAGGCCGCCACATCGCGATAGCAGGCCGGAGGCATAAAGGTCGGGGGATGGGGCAGCCACCAGTTGTCGTAGCAGCCGAGATCCACATCGAAGCAGTCGACACCGGCACGAATCAGAGCTTCCATGTATTGCAGCGACTCTTCGACGCTGCGCTCGTTGCTGTATTTTTTCAGTTCGGGAATTTTCTTCAGTTCTTCCCCGTAAGTCACATTCAGCATGAGTGAAAGGTCGAGGCGGAACATGATGGGATAGCGATCGCCGCAACGCCGGCGAATCTCCCTGACCATATCGAGGCCGAAAGCCTGCCAATTTGCGTAACGGCCGAGTTTCCGGCGATTAAAGGCCCGGTTGGCGAGCTGCTCCATGAGGTAGCCCTCATGCGCGTGGAGGTACACTCCGTCGATGCCCGCCACTTTGGCATCTGCCGCGGCGTCTCCGGTCCGGCGGATGATCTTTTTGAGGCTGCGATCACTGAGCCTAAGGCAGGGAACGGCGGGAAGATAGTAGTTTTTATTAAAGGACGCTGAGCGCGGAAAGCGTTTTAAAGTCAGCAGGCATTCCGGATTGCCGACGCGTCCGAGACCGGCGGTGAGCTGGATAAAAAAGCGCGCACCATAGGCATGGCAGGCGTTGGCGATATCGCGCCAGCCTGAGTAGTAAGAGCGGCTGCCGTGCAGGCGGGGGAAATATCCGAGCCGGTCTTTTTCGAGCACAGTCGGGTCAATCCCCTGTGAGACAGGAATGAGACCCGAGGTCAGGAGGCCCGTTCCGCCTTTGGCGCGCTCTTCAAAATAGCGAACCATGCGCTCGCCGGGACGTCCCGTCTCGTCATTCATGTTGATGTTGCCCATGGGGGCCATGACCAGACGGTTCTTAATTTCAAGGCGGCCGATTTTGATGGGCGAAAAGAGCTCGCGATAGGGATAGAGATCGGTATTCATCTCTGCTTCTTCGAGCAAGTCATCGTCACGGTACCACTCGCCGAAATGCTTTTTCAGGGCTTCCAGATCGAGCGTCGTCCTGGTTTCGCTGCTTTCAGGCCTGGCGGTCTGCGTGTTTGCCATAGTTCGCACCTGCACTTTCCTCAATTTCATTTATTTTAGCATAGTTGGCCGTTTCAGCCGCTATAATAAATAAGAAAAGAGCATAAACGGACAGAGAGCCGCCTGCTACACCTGGCAGGGGTGTGCAAGCGCCGCAAGAGCTGGACAAGGCTTTGGCTGCAGCTGCAAAGGTTCTCGTAGTGGAGCTGTGGTGCATCTAGCAGAGAGAGGAATGGCGCTTCAAATGACCTGGACAGAACGCACAGAAGGACTTATCGGGACAGACGGGCTGGCTCGGCTGAGAGCCGCTCATATTTTACTTTTCGGGACAGGCGGCGTCGGCTCTTTTGTCGCCGAAGGGCTGGTGCGCTCCGGCCTGGGTCAGCTGACCCTGGTTGATCCGGACGTCGTCGCCGAAAGCAATCTCAATCGGCAGCTCCCTGCCCGCCTCGACAACATCGGCCAGCCTAAAGTACAGGCCATGGCCGAAGAGCTTTACCGTATATCACGCGATACCGTCTTGCATCCTCTACAATCTCGTCTGGACGAAGCAAATGTGGACGACTATCTCAGCACCTCATTGAAAGAGCATTTCAGCACTTCAGCGGAGGATCCTGGCAAAGCCTCAGTCGTTTCAACAGAGCTGCGGTCCGCAGGCTCCACAGCTGTCTATGATCTTGTCATCGACGCCATCGACGACATTCCCGCCAAAAGGGCGCTTGCCCTGGCCTGTGCAAGCAAAGGCCAGCCCCTCCTCAGCTGCGGCGGCTGCGGACGACGCCTCGATCCTTCGAAGCTTGAACTCACGGATCTTTTTAAAACCGAGGGCGATCCCCTTCTCAAAAAGCTGCGCAAGCTGCTTCGGGATGCCGGTCTGCGAAGTCTTCCCATGGTTGCTTCCAGAGAGCCAGCCCGTGAGCTTCCACCTGAACGTTCCGGCCCCTCATCAATGATATTTGTACCGGCTGCCGCAGGCCTCCTGCTGGCCTCTGCAGCTGTCCGTCATCTGCTCGGTGAGCAGCTCATTGAGCCGCCCAGACTGAGGTCGTAAAAATGTCCAAAAGGACAGCGCTTTCCCATGATCCTGCTTCATTTTGATCCAATCATATCTGCGCTTGACTGCCTTTTGCTCAGGCAAACTTTCTTTCCCCAATAAAAAGCCCTCCGGCTTTTGCTTTGTGCAAATGGCCAGGAGGGCGCAGGGCAGTTTGAGGTTTTAAGAACTTTCTACGCTATCCTCTCGTATCGAATAACTGTCCTTTTGACCACGCTATGCCCTGAACTTTTATTCTTTATAAGTTTAGGGCATTGATTCCTCAAACTTTCAAGTGAACAAAAATTCTTCTCTGACTTAGAGCAGCGCCAGAAGCTTGCTGAGGCTGTCTTTGGCGTCTCCGAGGGCGATGATAACGTGCTCTTCTCCGGCAGCAGCTTCAGCATAGAGGGGATTTTCCACTCCAGCGTAGCCCGGTTTAAGGTCGAAGTTCAGGATGAGAATGTGCCTGGCGTCTGCGACGGAGAGTACGGGCATGCCATAAATCGGCGTGCCCTCAGCCGTATTTGCTGCAGGATTGATGACGTCGTTGGCCCCAATGACGATGGCCATGTCCGTATCCTTGAAGTCGCCATCGATGGCCTGCATCTCAAAGAGCTTCTCGTAGGGCACATCCACTTCGGCGAGCAGGACATTCATGTGACCCGGCATACGACCGGCCACGGGGTGAATGGCGAAGCGCACCTTTTTGCCTTCGCTCTCCAGGCGGTCGGCCAGCTGCTTGACCAGCGGCTGGGCCTGCGAGCGGGCCATGCCATAGCCCGGCACGATGATGACGCTGGCGGCAGACTTTAGTTCGTCCGCTGCGCGCTCAAGTCCGGATTTGGCTGGCGCCGCAGATGAATCCGCGGCCGCGGCCTGTGCGGCGTCCTTCTCCCCAGACATTTTTCCTGCCTGCATTTCTGCGCAGGCCTTGCTGATTTTATTGAGAGATTCTTTGGCGTCACCAAGAATGATCTCCACGTGTTCGTGGCTCTCCTTAGCTTCGGCATAGAGGGGATTTTCCACTCCGGCGTAGCCAGGTTTAAGGTCGAAGTTCAGGATAAGAATATGCCTGGCATCTGCGACGGAAAGTACGGGCATGCCGTAGATCGGTGTCCCTTCGGCGGTGTTCGCAGCGGGGTTGATGACATCGTTGGCTCCGATGACAATGGCCAGATCCGTCTCTTTGAAGTCGTCGTCGATGGCCTGCATCTCGAAGAGCTTTTCGTAGGGTACATCCACTTCGGCGAGCAGGACGTTCATGTGACCCGGCATACGACCGGCCACGGGGTGAATGGCGAAGCGCACCTTTTTGCCTTCGCTCTCCAGGCGATCAGACAACTGCTTGACCAGCGGCTGAGCCTGCGAGCGAGCCATGCCATAGCCTGGCACGATGATGACGCTCTGCGCTTCCTGGAGCCAATGAGCCGCATGGACTTCGGGGCTTAGCACAGCGTCTATTTCTTTTGCAGCAGAACTTCCACCGGAAATGGCCTGGGCAGCGGTTGCGGAAGGCTTTGCCTGTCCGGGCGCTGCGTCCGCGCTTCCAGAAAGTTCTGTACCTGAGGCCTCAGGGGCAGCAGTTGCAATTCCAGAGATCTCTTTCACGGTACTTTCTGCCTTGGAGGCTTCGGCAGCTACAGGCCCTGCACTGCTCTTGCTCCCGCCTTTATCTGACTCACCCCGGGTGAGCGGCTTGCTGCTCTTACCCAGAAGAATATCGAAGAGATGCCGGTTCATGCTGCGGCACATGATCTGCGTGAGCAGGAGGCCGGATGCCCCGACGATACCACCGACGGCTACGAGCAGGATGTCATTCATCGCCATACCGGCAATAGAACCGGCCACGCCGGAAAAGGAGTTGAGCAGAGAGATCGTGATCGGCATATCCGCGCCGCCCACGCGTATGGCAAAGAAATAACCGAAGAGGTTTGAGGCCACGACAGCGATGAGAATCAGCAAGACACGTTCCTTCACCCCGAAGAGATTGGTCATGGCAAAGAAAAAGGGCACGACCAGTGAAATCAGGAGAAAAAGGCTCGTCCAGAGCTGATGCAGCGGGTAAATGACCGGACGTTGCTGGAGTTTTCCGGCAAGTTTGGCTGCGGCGACCGCAGAACCCGCCCAGGTGAGACCACCGACGACCACGGCCAGTCCTGCCGTAATCTGACTGAAGGCGTCCAGTCGAAAATTACTGACGTTTGCCGCTCCCATGAATTCGCGGTGTGCAGACAGCAGCGTGAGAATACCGGCAATCATGGAAGCTAGACCGCCAAAACCGTTGAGCAGACCAACCATCTGAGGCATTTGGATCATCTGTACTTTAGCAGAGATCCAGAGGCCCAGGGCTGCGCCGATGAGCATGGCGATCCACAGTTCAGCTACTGTGAAAATATGGTAGTACCAGAGGGTCAGCAAGATGGCCGCAAACATGGAAAGTGCTCCGATGCGGTTGCCGCTGACAGCTGTCTCCACCTTGCTCATGCGCGAGATGCAGAGCATGACGAGAGCAATGAGCAGAACCGAAGCCGCGTAGTAAATGGTTTTTCTATCGACAGCCAGTGCCAGCACAGGCAGGCCGGTCAAAAAGAGATTAAGCATTTTGGGCCTCCCCTTCTGTCTTTTTTCTGCCCCTGTGGAACATGCGGAGCATACGGTCGGTGACGCCGAAGCCTCCGACGACATTAATCATGGCGAGGATAATGGCCAGGATGCCCATGAGCTTGCTGTTAAAGCCGACAGCTGCTGCCGTGGCGCTGAGGCAACCAAGCACCGTCACGCCGGAAAAGGCGTTCATGCCGGACATCAGCGGTGTGTGCAGGAGACTGGGGACGCGCCCGATAAGTTTATAGCCGATAAAAGTCGAGATCGCGAAGACCAGGATTAAGAGAATTCCCTGCATAGCTTCTC
This sequence comes from Clostridiales bacterium, assembly GCA_004556455.1. Classification (GTDB taxonomy): domain Bacteria; phylum Bacillota; class Clostridia; order Saccharofermentanales; family DTU023; genus SFGY01. The sequence goes on from SFGY01000009.1 coordinate 11,327, forward strand.
CTTTCTCACATAAAGAAAGCGCGCGCTCCGCAGAGAGCGCGCGCAGGCGGATCATTCTCAGTCGAGCCCCATGGCTTCTCTGGCACCGGCGTGGACAATTTCCCCGTCGATCGTGCAGAGTGACTTTTTGATGATTTCATCCTCACGATCGAGGACAATTTTGTCATCCTTGATGATGTATTTGGCGAAGTTAAAGATATTCTGAGAGAACATCCAGGTGGAGCTTTCAGGCAGGAGACCCGGAATATTCTTAATGCCGATGCAGGTGACGTGGTGCTTGACGGCAACATCGCCAACCGGAGAAATGGCGCAGTTACCGCCCTGGTCGATGGAAATGTCGACGATGACGGAGCCGGGCTTCATGCTCTTGACCATCTCTTCGGTGAGAATCACCGGCGCCAGGCAACCGGGAACCAGGGCCGAGCAGAAGATAATATCCATCTCCGGAACGATGTCCTTGAGGACTTCGCGCTCATGCTGCAGGTAGTTCTCCGGCAGCTCCTGAGCATAACCGCCCTCACCCATGGCGACTTCTTTAGGAACGCCGAGATCAATGGTCTTGGCACCCAGAGAGGCGGCCTGATCGGCAGCATCCGGACGGATATCTGCGGCGTGGATAATGGCGCCGAGGCGCTTCGCCGTGGCCAGAGCCTGGAGGCCTGCGACACCGGTACCAATCACCAGTGCTTTGCAGGGTTTAATCATGCCGACAGCCGTGAAGTACTGGGGCATAAATCTGGGGAGATAGTTGGCGGCAAGCAAAATGCCCTTATAGCCTGCGCAGGTGGACATGGAGGTGAGAGCATCCAGATTCTGGGCTCTGGAAATACGCGGCACGCCGTCCAGGGTCAGGCTGACCACACCCTGAGCGGCCATCTTTTTGACCATCTCGTGGTTGACCGGAGCAGCCGGGTGAATGAAAGTGATGAGGACCTGGCCTTTGTGCATCAGGTCAATTTCGTGTTTCCCGAGGCCTTCGTGGAAGAGAGGTTCTTTAACTTTAAGGACCAGCTCTGCGCGGTTATACATATCCTGGACATCGCTGACCAGTTCCGCACCTGCTTTGACGTACTCTTCATCATGGTAGAATGCGCCGTTGCCGGCTCCTTTTTCGACCAGGACGGTCCAACCTTCCCTGACCATTGCGGCTACAGTTTCAGGAGAAGCTGAAACGCGATCTTCGCCATGCATGATTTCCTTCGGGATTGCAATAATCATAAGTAAAAATCCTCCATTGTGGAATCCGCCTCTTTTGGATTCCATCGCTTAGAACATTTTAGCAAAATAAGCGAGCGATCACAATGTTATTTCCAGCAGATTTAACAAAGGTTGAGGTAAAAAAGTCGCCGCTGGCCGCGTCAACACGCGAAATCCGCACAGGCAAACCCGAGCGAAATAAGCTCTGATGGACAGAAGCCTGAACTCAGGCCACAGAAGTCATCCTGCGCCAGGACGTGAAAAAGGGAGCTTCTCCAGGAGGTGAACCCGGCCCTGGTCCCCCTGTTTGAAGCATCGGATGCCCGACCTAAAGCAGAACCCGGGTGTCCCCCACCAGGCGGGTGAGGCGTTCACGGTCGAAAGCATCGAGAATGGCAACAGCGTATTTGCGGGAACTTTGAATATGGTCGCGGAAGTCCGCCAGCTTGAGCTCGCCTTCGGCCCGGATCGTCCGTATGACAAAGTCACGGGCCTCTTCAAAAAATTGTTGATGCAGGCAGATATTAGGGTCAAGGCGCTTCAGCACAGCGCGATCGATAAGATCGGAGAGCACGGCCTCCGGGCTGTCTTTTCTGGAGAAACGGGCGAGCAGTTCAGAGGTATCTGGCGGGGCAAAACCGGCTTTGAGATAGATCTCTTCCATTTCCTGCGAGATTTTTTTCTGCTGCGGGCTGAGTTCGACGGAAAAACCGGGAAGCTTGACCAATCCGCCTTGAATGAGAATCTGGCCATTTTCAGCAAAAAGCTCCAGCAGGCGATCTGTCAGTTCAATGCGATTTTCCGGAAGCAGACGGGTACGCAGTTCTTCGCGTTTCAGACCCGATTTCAGGGGTTCTTTGCGGTGAAAATCTTCCAGAATGCGCCGGGCCTTTTCACTCATTTTCTCAATAAAAGTGCGAGCCAGGAAAATCTGCGGGGTCAGTCTGCGGATGCCATACTGCTCTTCCGCTTCCTGGATGATCTGGGCTTTACGCTCTTCGCTGAGGCCGTTAAGGCCTGCACGGCGCAAAGCCAGATCAAGTTCGCGGAAGAGCGGACTCTGGCTCTCAATAGCAAAGGCTAAGCGTTCAGAAGGCCCAGCCGTATCCAGCCGCTGGCAGCGCTGGAGATCTTCCTCTTCATGTACTTTAGCCAGAGGGGGACAGGGATCCAGAATCCTTCCACCGCCGATGGTCTCCAGCGGTGAGAAAAAGCGCAGAACAAAGTGGTCGCCCATTTTCGCAGCAAGAGGCTCGCTCAGCGTAAGCCGGGCAAAGGCACTTTCCCCGGCCTTCAGACTTTCCCTGCCCAGAAGGCGCACACGGGCGAGCTGTTCTCCTGCACCATGGTGAAAGTGAACACGGCTTTTATTTTTGAGCTCGTAGGGAGAATCTTTAAGCATGTCGATGCGCACATCCAGCAGACTGCTGACATCCATGCTTCCAGGTGCGGCCAGCACATTGCCGCGCTCCACATCCTGACGGCTTACCTGAGCCAGATTGATCGCTGCCCGCTGGCCGGCATACGCCGCTTCTTTATCTTCACCATGCACCTGAATGCTGCGCACACGAACGTCTTCGTTTTCCGGGTAGAGTGTGAGCGTGTCGCCTACATGAACCTGCCCCTCCAGCATGGTTCCTGTCACGACAGTGCCGAAGCCTCCCATGGTAAAGACACGATCGATCGCCTGTCGCATCGGGGCCTCGTCATCCTTGCCACTCAGCCCCTCAATCTGATGGAAAATCTCCTGGCGCAGCTCGTCGATGCCCTCCCCAGTGTAAGAGGAAACTGCAAAGAGCGGCGCCTTTTCCAGAAAAGTTCCCTTTACCTCTTCACGGATGTCCTCTTCGGCCAGCTCCAGCCAGTCGGGATCCACAAGATCTTTCTTGGTCACGACGAGGATGCCTTGTTTGACTTCGAGCAGCTGTAAAATATCCAGATGTTCACGGGTCTGAGGCATGACCCCTTCATCCGCCGCAACAATGAGCAGGGCAAGATCCACGCCGCCGGCACCCGCAAGCATGTTATGCACGAAGCGCTCATGACCGGGAACGTCAACTATACCGGCTTTGCCACCATCCGGCAGATCCAGCCAGGCAAAGCCCAGTTCGATGGTGATACCACGTTTTTTCTCTTCTTTAAGACGGTCTGGATCGATGCCGGTCAGGGCCTTAATCAGGCAGCTTTTACCGTGGTCAACATGACCGGCTGTGCCGATAATGATGTGCTTCATCTTCTTCTCCTCAGCTTATTCTGCTCTTTCACCGATGACGTCCCTGGCATGGGTAAAGCAAGCCGCAAGGGTCTCCACTTCTTCGTCCGGGATCGTGCGCAGATCGAGCACCAGGCTGTCCTTCTGAATGAAAGCAATGATACCCGGCTCTCCACATCGCAGAGCACGCTCGAACTCGTTGAGACGAAAGCCGTTGTCCTGAGGGGACAGGCGAATACCGGCAGAATCGAGGAAAATGCCCGGCGCGGAGCCGCCGCCAACCTCCGTTTTGAGCTGGCAGACTTCCGCCGCAAAACCTTCGCGATCGAGGAGATCACAGAGCACATCGGCGCGCTTTTCAATCGCGCTGAGGGGCTGGCTGAGCATGTGGAAGAGAGGAATCTCTTCATTGATGCGTTCCGGTTCAAGATAAATCCTGAGGGTTTCCTGCAGGGCAATGAGGCAAGTTTTGTCGCAGCGCAACGCGCGCGCCAGAGGATGCTTTCTGATGCGCTCAATCAGGTCTTTTCGGCCCACAATGAGACCCGCCTGAGGTCCGCCAAGGAGCTTATCTCCGGAGAAGCAGACGAGATCACAGCCCGCGGCGACACCCTCCGCGACGGTAGGTTCATCTTTCAGGAAGGCCGGCGGGTCGGGGTGCAGAAGACCGGAGCCGAGGTCATAAATCAGGGGCAGGCCCTGGGCTTCGGCAAGGCTCTTACATTCTTGAAGCGAGGCCTCTTCGGTAAAGCCATCAAGGCGGAAATTCGAGCGGTGCACTTTGAGAATGGCTGCCGTGTTTTCGCTGATGGCCCGGGCATAATCAGAGAGACGGGTTTTGTTTGTGGTGCCGACTTCAACCAGCGTGGCCCCACTCTGAATCATCACATCCGGAACCCGGAAGGCGCCGCCGATTTCGACCAGCTCGCCGCGGGAAACGATGACTTCGCGGCCCTGCGCCAGCTCGGCAAGAAGGATCAGCATCGCGCCGGCATTATTGTTGACGACCATGGCGGCTTCGGTCCCGGTCAGACGTGTAAGCAGGCCTTCAACCACATCGTGCCGACTGCCACGGTGTCCGGCTGCGAGGTCGTATTCAAGATTAGTGTAACCAAGACTGAGGCGGGCCATGCTCTCCGCTGCCGCGCGGGCGAGCGGGGCGCGGCCAAGGTTAGTGTGCAGGCTGATACCGGTCGCATTGAGAAGGGGGCGCAGCTGGTGAAGCTCATCCTCTTTCAGGCTGTCGCGTACGGCGGCAGCGAGGGCCTCATCCGTAAGATCAGCCGCTGTTTTTGTTTGGCTCCTTACGGGCGTCCGGCCTGCGGCAGGCGAAGAAGCTTCGCCTGTTGTCCCGGTCGCTCCTTCGTCAGAAGCCTGAGCCTCCCCTGCACTGCTGCTTAAAACCGCTTGGCGAAAATCATCGAGGATATCCTGGGTGGTTCTGACGAGCGTTTCGCGGTCAAATTCTGAGGCAAGTTCAGCAAAAGCTTCAGAGGCAAGCAGGGCGTCGACCTGGGGTATCAGGCGAAGCAGGGCCTTGCCCTTGATGACACTTGCGGGTTTCTCTGCGCTATTCTCTTGCATGGTTTTCCTCGTTTCTTTTCTTACGGTCTCGTGTCGGGTTTTACGCCTTATGGGTCACATTTTTATTTATGTTTTTCGGCGCGTCAAAGCTTACAGCTCATCGCGGATAAGCTTGTACTTTCCCGGTTCCGCCATTTGATAAACCTGACTTAAATCTTCGTTGGCCATGCTCGCCTCGTCGTAGGGTATGGAAAAACACACAGCCGTGCCGCAGGAAACCGAGAGCTGGCGCGGCGCAGGCACAAGCTCTGCAGCTTCATCGCCCAGGCTTTTCAGGCCGTTAAAAAACTCCAGCGCACCAAGGTGCGTGTGAAAGGTCGCAATATTTTTCATAAGGTCCTTTCTTTCCAGCTGCTCCGAATGTGCTCTCAGAGACAGATTTCCGCCAATTCTGATGGCCTTGGTGGCGCCATCCGCGGCTTATCCGCGTGTGCTCTCAGGGACGTCTCGACAAGAACAGCCAGGCCAGCAAACGAGTCAAAGCATTGTACAGTATGAAGATCTGCGTCGTGTTCCTCAGGACGAGAAATGTGCCAGGCGAAGCTAAGAAGGTGATAGCCTCGCCTGGGTCTGCACCGGCCCGTCAGGAGGGCGAAATCGGCAGTCCTTTTGCGCCTTTCAATAATAAGCGAGAAAAAGGACAAGATCAATTGAGCGAGGCTCAAGTTTTCAGCAAGGCTTCAGGCCTCCAAAGTCGGACGAATAAAAGATGAAGGCCCAATTTTGTAAGTTGACGGTTCCTAAGATTCAATAAAAAATCCCCCGGACGCATGGCGTTTCCAAAGCAGCCGGGGGATCTCTCCTGATGTGGAATTTCAGCTCACTTCCCGCGCTTCACCACATAAGCACTAAAAAAGTGCTTCGAGAAGATCTGCGGGATGTGATCTGAAGCATTAATGTTCGGCTTATTTGCTGATTTCGAGGACGGTCCATTCGCTTTCATCTTTGCGGCTGACCTTGTAGCCGTGATTTTCAGCAAAACGGCTGCAATTCTCGATGGGCGCAAAATCATCGACGAGGAGTTTCACTCCTTCGGCATTTTTCTTCAGGGCTTCCTGGAGAAGCAGGACGGGCTGCGGGCAGGAAAGGCCACGGGCATCTACTTCGGTCATATAATGATCCTTTCTTTACTTGAGCTTTTGTCTTATTCGGGATTTGTCGAGCCAGGTCGACGGGGCTTCCGCCCTTTTTCCCGAGATTCGCAGAGCCTGGTCCTATTTCGCAGAAGCTTCATTTCTGCTGTTCATGAAGCCGATGATAAAGAGGATGACGATGCAGGCGATGCAGGCGATACGGCCATTGGGGGTGGTTCCCTTACCGCTGGAAGCGAGGCCAAAGTTGTGGCAGAAAGCCGCGCCGACGATCATGCCGAGCACCGTAAGAGCAGAGTCACTGTTGCCGGTGCCGGTGAGAATGAGCTGGCGCATGGGGCAGCCACCGAGAAGGGTGGAGCCAAAGCCGACCACATAAAGGCCCAGGATATTCCAGAGAATTTCGGTGTGAGCGATCGGCTGTTCAGCCATGCCGAGATTAAATTTGTTAAAGGCAAGGTTCATGACCAGGGCAGCAACAAAGACCGCAACGGAACCCCAGAGGAGGGTCGGATCTTTAAACATGACAAGGTCACGAATGGCGCCCGCCTGGCAGATACGTGTGCGCTGAGCCAGAGCACCGGCAATCAGGGCAACGCAGAGGGAAATGGCCACAGGAGCGTGCATGGAGCCCGGTCCTTTTTCAGAAAACATGAAAAGGGCGGGAACGGCGAGGAAGAGCACGAGCATAAGTACTTGGATGAGCGGCATAGCCATGCCGTCGACCGGTTTCTGCACATAGCTGCGCTTCAGAGAGAAGCCTTTTTTCAGGAAATAAACGCCGGTGACGACGCCGAGGACAAAGCCGATCAGGCCGATCCAGGCATTGAGATCACCGCCGGCCATTCTCAGAACCATGCGCATGGGGCAGCCGAGGAAGACAAGAGCGCCGATCATGACCATGAAGCCCATAGCAAAGCGGAGCATCGGAGATGAGCCCCCGCGGGCCTTGAATTCATGCGTGCCCAGTGAGAGCAGGAATGAACCCAGGATAAAGCCGATAATTTCCGGGCGCAGATACTGGACAACCGGGGCGCTGTGCAGCTTGATGGCGCCTGCCGTGTCGCGCAGGAAGCAGGCAATGCAAAGGCCCATGTTCCCGGGGTTTCCGGCAAGCATCAGGGCGATGGCGCCGACACCAATCAGCAGGCCGGCGAGGATAAGTTTCATACTGTCTTTCTTCATAACGGACAGCCTCCCTAAAATGTGATGAGTGACGGCTTGCGCACTTATCTTGCGCTCTTATAAAGAGCTGAAAATCATCTGCAAACCCACCCTCTTCAACGAGCGTATCGAAAGATACGCATAACAAGTTTATTTTATAGGGAAGATATATCGGTATTCCTCAGCGCTTTGATCGGAAAAACTGTTAATAAAGATTTAATTGTATAGAACCGGATTTGTAAACCCTCTTTGATACTGCGTTTTTTCCGAGCATGGAAATTTTGGGTTTCCTGAAACAGCCCTGCTCAGAGACCTGTCTTCCTGAACACAGCTGCAAACGAAGTGCAGCAAAAGCAAAGCTAATTGAATGTCGACAGCGGACAAATGTGAGAGAATAGGCTAAGAAAATGGGCTGAGAAATGGACGAAAATGGTAAAATTCAGCAAACATTCAGCAATAGTGAGATAAAATCAGCCGCAGAATGGTGAGTGCAGAAAGAAAGGGGCAAGATGATGAAACCCAGCGATTCAAAATGCATCTATCTCGATCAGGCCAGTACCTCTTCTCCGAAAGCGCCGGGTGTGGCCCGTGTGATGAGCGATTTTCTTGAGAGCGGCGGCTACAACATCTCCCGAGGACATTACCAGGGAGCTGAGGCAGCTGGCCTCGCGGTGCTTGATGCCAGAAAAGCCGTGGCCCGCTTCTTTCATTTCCCCGCCTATCGACGCGTCGTTTTTACAAATAACATCACCCATTCGCTGAATCTGGTTCTCAAGGGCTTTTTGCGCCCAGGAGATCGCGTGATCTGCTCCAGCATGGAACACAACGCCATGATGCGCCCTTTGCGCCAGTTGGAAAAAATTGGTGTGATCGTGGAAGAGATTCCCAACGATGCCCAGGGACGCTGGCCTCTTGAGGCCGTGCAGGAAGCCCTTAAGAAACCTGCTCGCGCCCTGGCCATGACTGCGGCCTCCAACGTCTGCGGCACGGTGCTGCCTTTTCGGGAGGTGGCCAAACTCTGCCATGAGGCCGGGACAGCCTTCATTCTTGACACGGCTCAGGTCGCTGGTACCTTACCTCTGGATGCTGCAGAACTGGGCTGCGACGCCCTCTGTTTTACCGGACACAAAGGACTGCTCGGCCCGCAGGGCATAGGTGGTGTGCTCTTTTCCGAGCTCATGGCGGAGGAATGCTCTCCCCTGATCTCCGGCGGAACAGGAAGTTTCTCCGATTCTGAAGAACTTCCGCCGCTACTGCCGGATCGCTTTGAGGCGGGTACACAGAATCTGCCCGGCATTCTCGGACTCGGTGCAGCCCTGGCGTATCTGGAGGGTCTGAATGCGGAGGCGCAGGCGGAGGGCTCCCCTGCCACTGAGGCTGTTCCAGGCACCCGCAGTGCTTTCGAGCAGGCTCAGAAGGGCTTATGGAAAATCGCTGCCGCTGAGCTGGCACTTTGCCGCCGCTTTCTCGAAGGCGCAGAGGCCCTCTCGGAACGCCTGCCGCTGCGAATTCTCGGCCTTCCCTCCTCATCCTGTCAGCTGGAAAAAGAAGAACGAGTCGCCGTCGTTTCTCTGGATTTTCCCGAGCATGACAATGCCCGGGTGGCCTGGCTGCTCGATCAGAATTACGGCATTATGACGCGCACCGGCTTACACTGCGCCCCGCAGGCACACAAGACCCTGGGCAGCTTCCCGCGGGGGTCGGTACGTTTTTCCTTTGGCGGAACAAATACCAGCGAAGAGGTCGATGCAGCCTTGGCCGCGCTTGAGGAAATATTAAGTCAGCCGGGAGAAGCTTAGCCGGATGAAGCTTTTGGGGCTTAATAGGATTTACAGTTCCAGCTCGTATTCAGCCTCCGGGCGGATATCTTCCGAGGCCAGCAGGGCTTTTATTTTGTCTTTCTCGGAGAGAGGAGCTGCAAAGGAAAGGCCGCAGGTTGCGGCAATGGCGCGTGGCACGGGAATGAGGCGGCCGCGCAGAGCATGACGCTGGCAGGCTTCCTCCATGGCGTAGGCTTCGGTGGAGGTGGCAAAGGTCAGCAGCAGGTGTTTTGTTTTTTGCAGGGGATTTTTCAAGTGACGTTCTCCAGCGCGATGTTTGCCGCAGGCAGGCGAGAAAAACTTGTATGTTAATCGGGAAACTGATTCGCTTTTTCGCGTTGCTGAAAGGCAACGGCGGCAAGCTTCGCTGCAGCCTGCCGCCGTCATTTCCTCTTATTCAGCATGGCTCCGTTTAGTTGTTCATGACTGTGCCGGCCTGCATCTGCATTTCGATGATGCTGTACATGTTGGTGACTTCGCCAACTTCCAATTTGTCTTGCAGACCATAGAAGTTCAGGCAGGTTCCACAGGAGAATATCTGCACTCCGGCGTCTGCCAGTTTTTTGAGGTCATCGAGAGCCGGAGAACCGGATGTTGTGAGGTGCACCCCACTATTAAAGAAAATCAGGGTATCAGGGATTTCGTCCAGCTGGGTCAGAGAGAAAATGTAGCTTTTCATCAGCGTCGCACCCAGCTTGGGGTCGCCCTGACCCAGGACATCTTTGGAAAAGACAATGACGGTTTTGCCATTCCTGGCGGACGCAGCAGTCTCGCCGCAGGCACAGGCAGTCTTTTTCACGATATGGACGACATAATGCCCGTCTTGTTTTTCTGAACTGACGTCATGGCCGTTATTTTTGGCCATGCGACTGACATTCTGCACTTGCTCATCGCCGTCAACCAGGACGTGCAGGAGACTTCCGTTTTCCATCTCGGCGAGTTTCTTTTTGCTTTCGATAACGGGCAGAGGGCAGGCCTGACCCAGACAATCACAGGTAAATTCTTTCATTCGAGGGCTTCCTTTCTGAATACGGATGGTCATGATACAGATGGTTATACTAAGCTTCCAGAGGACCAGAGCTGTTCTCCGGAGGCAAAATCAAGCTTAGCACAAGAAAGGCCAGCCCGTTAAGTCGTCGGGAAAGAACCATAATAAGCGCTCGTTTTTCCGATAAAGGACTAACGATTCAGCAGACGGATGCTGACCTCTTCTTTTTCGACCAGCTCGCCGACAATCCAGGCCTGGCGTTTTTCACTTTCAAGGCGGGAGATAAGCGTTTTCGCCTTATCCATGGGCAGAGCAAAGAGCAGACCGCCGGAGGTCTGAGGATCAAAGGCGATATCCTCCAGGGCCAGAGGGACGTCATTCTCTTTAGCATAGCGACCTTCAAGATGAGCGCGGTTACGATAAACCGCTGCAGGTAAAATGCCGTCTTTGGCAAGTTCCAGAGCTCCATCCAACAAAGGCAGATCATTGGCGAAAAGGTGCATGGTCAGGCCTGCTCCTTCAGCCATCTCGGCGGCATGGCCAATGAGGCCGAAGCCGGTGACATCGGTACAGGCAGAGGGTTGGAGATCCCTGGCCAGCTCAGCCGGACGCTTATTGAGCGAGGCGAGGGTGTCGATCATCAGCCGATGCTGAGAAGCAGTAAGCAAGTCGACCTTGTCGGCCGTCGTCATGGCCCCCGTTCCCAGAGCTTTGGTTAGCACGAGCACTTCACCTGCCTGACCGCCACCATTGGGCAGAATATCTTTTTCAGCGACGATGCCGACGACAGAAAGCCCATATTTGGGTTCCTGATCCTCAATGCTGTGTCCACCGGAAATATTGATCCCAGCCTCTATCGCTTTTTCATTGCCGCCTGCCAAAATTTCACGGATGACCCCCGTATCCAGGCAGGAAGGGACGGCAAGCAGATTCAAGGCGCTGATGGGCTTTCCTCCCATGGCGTAGACATCCGAAAGCGAATTGGCCGCTGCGACCTGGCCAAATTCGTAGGGATCATCCACAATCGGCGGGAAAAAATCCACGGTATGAATGACACAGAAATCAGACGAGAGCTTGTAAACCGCCGCATCGTCAGAGGAATCGAAACCAATCAGCAGGTTTTCGTCGGGGATTTTGCGGATTCCCGAAAGAATATCGTGCAGGACACCCGGTCCCAGTTTAGCCCCTCAGCCACCGGCCTTGGTCATTTGTGTTAAGCGAATTTTTTCAGACACGCCTGCATTCCCCCTTCGTCAGCAGTAAAGTTCAGGCCGGAGGGCAAATGCCCTCCGGCCTGGGAAATAATGAGGACTTTCTTAAAAGTCTCTGAACCACTTTGATCAGAAGCTCTGATCGGATTTGAGAATCCGTCTCAGCATCGCTTTGAGAATAGCTGAAAACGTTGGTTCAGCCTGCCACGTGAGTTAGCACAGGCAGCTGCTGAGCCTTGTCAAGGTACTATTCCCCGATATAGCCAGCCTCTTTGAGGAGTCTTTTGGCTTTTTCGAGATTAGCGTCGGAAACCCGAATAATCGGACCGGTGCAGCCCATGCCATCCTCAGCATAAATAGCCGCTTTCCAGAGGACCTGGACCGCATCTTCAAGATCCATAACATCGATACCCGCGATCTGCGAGGTGACGACTTCGTGAGGCGGAGCTTCCACCTTCGCTTCTGTCGCTTCACCCGCACCCTTGTTTTCCTTGGCCTTGCGGGCATCGAGAATCTCCTGAAGTCCGGCTTTTTCAGCAGCGGCATATTCTTTCGCTGCGATCTCGAACACACCGCCTTCAACCAGCTCCGCGGCAAAGCCGATGGCGTTGGTGATCAGGGGTGCGCCGGAGGCGCGGGAGGCAATGAGCACGAGCTGATGATAGCCCTTGCCGATGCCGGGGCCATAGCCGTAGCCGACGGTTTCGTAACGGCCCCCGCTGCTGGCTGCGGAAAGCATCTTGGTGAGGACATTGCCGGTGAGGCTGTCGCAGACCAGGACATCCGGTGTGCCGAGCAGCACATCGTTGCCGCGCAGGATACAGCCGCCATCCGCACGGGCAGATTCGGCGAAGTTAATCTCGTAACCGCGTTTGGCCAGCTCCTTGAGATCCATCTCCACCTGACGGGCGCCATCGAGGTTGAGGATGCCGACCGTCGGATGCGGGTTGCCGCAGGCTTTAGCGGTAATGATACCGGCAATGGCATTGAGGATCATGCCCTCAATACGCACGGTGCTGGAGGTTCCTGTGGTATTGGCGATATAGAAATCTTTGCCTGTCGCCGGAGCCACAGAGCGACCCACCGTAGAAACCCCGATGGGGAAAGGATAGTGCATGGCCACCGCGCCCTGAGCGCGACCGCTTTTCAGCAGCTCTTCCATAGTAGTGAAGAGTTCATCTTCGCCTGCGACCTTGACCGTCGTGACCCCGGAGTTTTCCGGCGCATCTTTGGTTCCGATGTAAAGGACATCGATGCCCTTCTTAGCGGCGTCGACCGCCGCTTTCATCGTATTCTCTTCCCCGTGCTCAGAACCGAGGCCGGTCAGAGCGATCACGGGGCGCTTGCCGAGTTTGCCGGTTTCCAGCCCTTCGGCCAGTTCCAGGAAGGTCTCGGCGATGTGCTTTTTAATCTTATCCATCCGGCTCACCTTACGCTTTCTCTTCTTCAGAGGCGCAGAGGGACGCTGCAAAATCACGCAGGGATTCGGCAATCAGCTTGCGGATGCTGTCCTTGGAAACGCCTCCTTCTTCTCCCGCTTCTTCCCCACTGTTCGGGATCAGCATAAAGGAAATCCCGTCGAAGAGGTTGGTCAGACGGCCGAGGAAGAGCGAGCCTTTACCGATAATCATGACGCGCTTCATCTCGCCTTTGAGAATATTTTCGCGGGCAAAGCCAATGTAGGGAACGCCCGAGGGAATATGTCCCTGCGTCGGTGCGTAGCCGGTGAGACCGTGCTCTTTGATGAAGTTCAGCAGTTCTTTCTTTTCGAGCCAGCCCTTCTTAACGGCGAGGGCACCGATCATCTTGAAGTTGGCTTCCGGGACGTTGCCAGCTCCGGCAGGCTTGGTAATATCCGGGTTCTGCATTTCAGGGGAATATTTGTCGACGTCGAGAATAGTCAGACCGGCTTTTTCCAGAGGCTCGGTCACCAGAGCAGAGATCACGGCCTGGGGTGCTGAACCGGTACCGACGGTATGGCAGCCGATATGAGCGAGATCGATTTCAGGGCTCTTGCCATCATTTTCACTCACCACGATGCAGAAGCCACCAAGCATGTCTTCGAGAATGGGCATGTCTTTTTTGACGTGATCTTTTCCGTTCATACCGAGTTTGGCCGTGCATCCACCGGCGCAGACGGCCACGTGCTTGAAGGCTTTCGCCTGGACGTAAGACGCAGCCTCCACGAGGGCATGGGCCGGGGCAGCACAGAAGCCGCGGGTATCCGAGCCGTTGGCATTGGGCAGGCCGACGATTTCAGCAAGGCTCTTGGCGAAGTTACCGCCGCCGCGCTGGTTCATATCGCCACAGGCTTCTTCGCAGCAGTCGATGACATAGTCAATGTCCTCAGGCGAAAGGCCGGAATTTTTGACGCCATGGGCCAGGGCGAGAACGCCAGAGGCTTTGGCGACGAGGTTTTCGAGCATGACGTGAGCTGAGAGGTTGGGGTCAACATCATGGGCGCGTTTGACACAGCCGATGAGCTTATCACCCTGTAGCAGCGGTTCTGCATGTTCATCCTTGACGAGATGGGAGATTTCTTCCTCACTGAGGCCTTCCTGGAGACGGCTCAGCATATGTTCCGTCACGATGGGATTCTGGCTGAAACGCTCGCGGGTCGCCGCGATAAAGTCTTTTTCCAGTTTAACCAATTCAAACTCATCAGAGATTTGCAGCAGAAGATAAAATTCATCCTGAGGCATGATTTCACCGAAATGGCCGTAGCGCTCGGGTTTGTCGGATTTCTTGTCATACCAGGGGAAAGGAACCGCTTCCAGTTCTTCCGGAGTAATGTTGCCGATATAGCACTGGTTGGGATAATAGGCCAGGGCGTCCTCATAACTGCGAAGATGCTTCGGCGCCTCTTTGAGGTACTCGCTGTTGGGGTTAACCACACGCTCGGTGGTCTGGGTGGTGCCGTTATTCATGACCATATCAGGAACGTGCACCATAACATAAGATGTGCCTGTGACAACACTGTTCATGCTCTTTTTTCCTTCCTTTGACAAAACTTTTTGTCTGTAGATGCTTGCGCGATTCTCAAGCTTACGCTTCATTGCGTTCTTCTTACTCGCTTATCAGCTCTTTAGAGCAGCGAGCCGACCCATTTATTTCATTGGAGGCCCTGGGTCTGACCCCCTGATATAAAAACTTTTGTCAGCTTAAGACCATAACACCGGCTTACATAAAGCCGTCAGGCCTGACCCGTGACAAAAAAAGCCTCCGGGAACCCGCAGTTGGCAGGCTTCGGAGGCTATCAGTCCCAGGCAATCAGCAGAACTTGCAGAATTCTTCACGAATGCCGTTCATCTCTTCAGTGATTTCATCGACATCCAGAACCATTTCCATCATGCTGACTTGCTCCTCGTAGACTGCCTCGTCAAACTCCTGTTTGACTTCTTCTTCGCACACATGATAACAAGCGAGTCCCAACGAGACTCCCGTCAACGGACCAGCGAAGGTCGGGTCACCGGCTTCAACAGTTTCGCAGGCCAGACCTGCGCCCTCTGCATCGGCCGCACCAAGCAACACAACAATGTTCTCGGCGCCATACTTTTCGCTGAACTCGAGAACACGTTTCTGGTTCTCAAGGTCCATTGCACCTGCGGCGGTTCAGACGAAGCACTCCGTGGAGGAGAACACAACTTCGGCACCAGCGGTTTCCGCACACGCAGCAATTGCGGGTCCGGGAATTCCGTCACGGTCGCCGATTACGACGACTTTCTTGTCTTTCAGAATAGCCATTGTTTCTCCTTTCCGGGTATTCCCCTTTTTTTATTCTATAGAAAGCGCATTCACGCCATCTATACAAAATTTATCATGGACCGGCTACAAAAGCAATTGACGATGTCGCCAGTCCTGCGGGCTAATCAGGCCTGCTCGTAGTACTTTTTGATCATCGCTTCGACCGCCTCAACGGTCGCGGCATCTTTAACGAGTTCTTCGACACGCTTGCCACCCTGGTACACTCCGATGACAGGCAGTCCCATGATGCCCTGAGCAATAGCGGCACGGCGGGCTTTGGTGGTATTGAGGGCAACAAATTTCAGCTTATCACCGTACTTTTCGGAAAAAGCATCAATGTGCGGACGCAGAGCGGCGCAGGGCACACAACCGTCACCGAAAAAGTCAACGATGACTGTGCCTTCGGCTTCCAGTACTTCCTGATCAAAATTCTTGCGATCAGCTTCTATCATGGTCATTCCTCCTGTTTATCCATCCACCTGAGATATACCCCGGCGGTTTTGATGGCGTTGATATTTTCTGCTGCGACGTTGACCGCCGCTAAAGCACTCAATCTCAACCTGCTCTCAGGGTTCTGCTCAAGAGCTTCTTTTTTTTGCTCAAGAGTGTCAAGAACATAAATTTTCAGTGAGCAGAAGTTTTGTTGAGCTTGTGTTGGTTTATTTCTGTTCGGCCAGGTAACGCTCGCACTGGATGGCGGCGATGGCGCCGTCCGCAGCAGCGGTAACCACCTGACGCAGGCTCTTGACACGGACATCACCCGCGGCAAAGACACCCTCGATATTGGTTTTCATATCGTCATCGGTGATGACATAACCCTTTTCGTCGCAATGGATCTCATCTTTGAAGAGATCAGAGTTGGGGACCGTGCCGATAAAGACAAAGCAGCCCAGAACGCCGTCGTCTTCGTCAGCTTCGAAGCTGCGCAGTTCACCGGTCTTGGTGTCCTTGAGGACGATTTTCTGCAGGACGCCGTCACCCTCAACATGATCGACCACACTGTTCCACTCAAAGACCAGTTTCTCGTTGCGGAAGGCGCGTTCCTGAATGGATTCGGCTGCACGCAGCTGATCTCTTCTGTGGACGATGTGGACTTCACGGGCAAAGCCGGTGAGGTACATGGCTTCTTCGACAGCGGAGTCGCCGCCGCCAATGACAAAGACAACCAGATCCTGGAAGAAGTTAGCGTCGCAGGTGGCGCAGTAAGAAACGCCTTTTCCGGTGTATTCTTCCTCACCGGGGAAGCCGCCTTTTCTGGCATGGGCTCCAGTCGCGAGGATAATGGTTTTGGCCTCGTAAACTTCGTCGCCGCAGAAGACTTTTTTCACCGGTCCTTCAAGCTCCACTTTGCTCACGTTCTTGGCCAGACGCTCTGCGCCCCAACGCTCCGCCTGAGCCGTGAAGCGCTCGATCAGCTGAGGTCCGGTTTCTCCCTCAACGATGCCGCCGGGGTAGTTTTCAATATTGTCCGTAATGGCAATCTGTCCGCCATCTGCAGCTTTTTCAATGATGAGCGTGCTGAGACGTGATCTGCCCGCATAGAGACCTGCGGCCAGTCCTGCAGGGCCGGCGCCAATGATAATGCAATCGTAAACTTTTGACATCTTTTTCATCCTCCTGCACATGCAGGTTTGCTTTCTTTTTAGCGGAAGCAAGGCTGTTCCCGCTGCTTCTATGGTCTTAAATCTCTGGATGCTTCTCCCCTTTAGGAGCTGCCCCAAAGTCTCGACCTTATATTAACAAAAATAAAGAGGAAACCCAAGTGCCTGACGGCAAGTGCGGGATTCCCCTGCATTTAATTTCCAGAAGAAAGGCGAGGGAGAGCGTCTGGCTCTCCCTCGCGGTAAAATGAACTATTTCACTTCAAAGATCGTCTGATCTTCAACTTCGGTAGTGAGAGCATGCAGCGCCGTTTCGACGAGCTTGCGTCTCAGTTTTTTCTCATCAGCTTTTTCTAGCCCAGGATTGCCAAGCGGGTGAGGAATTGCGATAGCCGGGACGATTCTGTTCGCGCCGACCGTCATGGAAATAGGAGTGACTGTGCAGATATGCACGACCGGGAATCCGGCTCTCTCAATTTCTTTAACCATCGTTGCACCGCAACGCGTACAAGTTCCTCAGGTGGAGGTGAGGATGACCGCATCGACATTCTGCATTTTCAGCTTCTGGGCGATCTCCTCAGCAAATTTTTTGGCATTGGCAACAGCTGTGCCGTTACCAACCGTGGTATAGAAGAATTCATTCAGTTTCCCGATAATCCCTTCCTTCTCCATATCGCGCAGGACGTCGACAGGCAGAACACGGTCCGGATCTTCGTTGGCGTACACAGGGTCGTAGCCGCCGTGCGCCGTTTCGTGATCCGCCGCAGTCAGGTCGTCAAACTCGGCGATACTGTACTCACCGTAGTGAGAAGCAGAGGAGGATTCGATGTGATCGGGGTTGCCCTTGGGAACGATACCGCCGGAGGTGACCAGCGCGATATTCGCGTGGGCCAGATCCTTGACAGCGGGCTGGGGAGCGACGCGGTCGAAGGTCGGCATGGGATACTCGGTTTCGAAGGGCTCACCGGCCAGCTTTTTCAGCAGCATATCCACGGCACGGGCCGAACCGCGTTTTTCCTCGAAGAGGTTTTTGCGGACGCCGGTGGGGATATAGCCTTCCTGGGCAGCGCTGCCGATAGGCTCGCCTTTGAGCAGTTTAAGAGCCAGCGCGGCCATGGGAGGAATGGCTTTTCTCATCTTCGCGGCGCTGTTGCCGGTCTGGATGATGTAGACATTCTGCTTATACATATCGGCGCCGGGGTTTTCTTCGTACATGCCGGTGAATGAAGGAATGTTCAGCTGTTCCTTGACGGCAGAGGCAATGGCGCCGGCAGCGACACCGTAACGGCCAGCGTTAAAGGCCGGTCCGGCAATGAAGAGGTCAGGCTTTTCTTCTTTGACCATCTTGATAATGGTCTCGGTAGCACTGTCCATATTCTCGTTGAAGTAGGAGTCGCCGCAGATGATGGTCGCGACGATTTCCGCTTCGTCCTTGAAAGCCGCACTGAGTGCGAGACCCGGGCCTACAGGGCCCTGGCGCTTCTCTGGCGGAACATCCGCTTTTTCTTCGCCGCCGATCTGGCCAAAGAATTGGTTGATATAATGAACAACTCTGAATTTTGTCATTGTATGCTCCCTTCCTTTAGCGTGCGCTGAGCTTGTTGAAGCCCAGTTCGTTGGTCGCGCCGGTGATGACCTGCAGTTCGGCTTCGATGGAGCCGTCAGGCTGCAGCGAACCTTCGTGCGCGCCGGCGATGACGTTGACGTAATCGAGGGTGCCAATCACTTTATCCATCTTCGGCAGACGGATGACCATGTTGGCGTTGCCACCGGTGACGCAGGCGTTAGCCTTGGGATCAGCATCGGCGAGAGACTGGCTCTTGCCATCCTGACCGGCGTACTCATCGGTGATGATGACGGTCTTGATGCCCTTATCTTCGATCTTCACGCAGTTCATGATAAGGTCGGTGTCGGGGTTGCCGAAGCCTTCCTGCGAAATCACCGCGCCATCGAGGGAGAGGTACTCGGCGAGTTCGGCCGTGTGGTCGGAGCTGCGCTGTTTATCTGCCAGATAGACGTTTTCGTTGGTGATGATCATGCCCACGAAATTGAGGGTTTTGCCGTGCTGCTCAAAGAGATCGGCAACGACAGGGTTATTCTCATGATGGTAGGTGGTGTTCTTATCGCAGGCCGACACACAGTTGCCGGAGACAATCGCGCCATCCATCGTTTCGGTGGGACTGATGAGCGTCGGCAGTGTACGTTTGGCATCCACGCCATAGACGTAGGTGTCATGCAGCAGACCCTGGCTCTGGAGCATCTGGACATAGGCGACACGCGGCAGATCGGGATATTTCTCCATCCCTTCCTTGACCGTGAGGGTCTCAAAGTCCTTCGTTTCATCCGGCGTCAGCTCACGCGCCAGTTCGGCAATCGCAGCCGCCATGTTCAGGCCGGCCATGCGGCAGGCATGCTCATATTCGTGCTGTTTCACGCCCTCCTGGGGTTCAATGACCAGACAGAGGTTGTTGAGTTTGGAAAACGGGGTGTAATCGGCACCGGGGCCGGACATGTCAATAATGCCCTCCTGGAAGCCGCAGATCTTGCCACAGGTCACGACCGCCATGCCACGCAGCACGTAGGTCTTACCTGAACCAACCGTGTCCACCTTCGCCACCATTCCCGGGAACACGCCGCCACGACCTTCGACTTTAACGCGAGGTTCGATGACGTCTTTCACAGGGGTGATGCGAACGCTTTCACCAGGTTTGGCAATCTCGAGATGGGCATTTTTAATCAGTTCATCCTGGAGAACTGATGCGATAAGCGCGTCGGGGTCAACATAGAGCACGCCGTTTTCGATACGGGGGTTCTTGTCGAACTTGATGTCGCGGATATCAATGTAACCGAGTTGAAGCTTCACCTTAGTTCATCCTTTCTTTTTTATGATTGATATTTATTAAAACGCCTGTGGGGCCTGTTCATCAGCCACCAGTGAGCATCTTAATCAAGTTAATTCAGCGCGTGCGCTGCTGGACTTTATTTACGTCTTGCTTCTCAGTCCCGGCTGATACCGGCCGAGGGAAAGGCGCTGATGATCAGCGTGTAATCGACCACCTGAAAATCCCTGTGGACTTGCTCAGATAGCTTCTCAGGCTCGGGCCAGCGGGCGTGCTGCAGGAACTTCTGACAGGTTTCCACAGCCGACTCAATGAGTTCGACCGAGGCAAAATCTGTTTTCAAAGCTTTGCTGCTGCCTGCCCCCGTTCCTGAAAACGAGCGCTTTCCTCCCGCGAGCATGATGGATTTGTAGGGGGTTTCCCCCGGTTTCACGCTTCCTGAGAGTGGGTGAGTTAAAAGCACTGCGCCCTCATGGATCTCATCACGGGCCGCCTGCAGAAGCTCCAGGTAAGAGCAGGGCCTGTAGTCAACATCGATACTCTCATTCAGCTTGTCGCGGACGAGAGGATTGTTCGTGATGATCCACTTGTGCAATGCATTTTCCCCCACTTTTTCTTAGCTTATACATTATAACGTAAACGCTGTCGAATACCAAGAAAATCTTCTTAAAGGCGGTATCCCTGCCTTTTTTGATCGTTTTTGTCGCAGCATCCGCGGGTGGAAAGCAGTTGTATCACGCTTTTTACCGTTGCGATTGATCGGTTTTTCCCTTATAAGGGAGCCTTCTGGTAACAGGCACGTTCTCCTCCGATGAGCTTGGGACGGTACATGAGAGCCGTTAGATGCGCCTGTCCTATCGTCTTCATACTGAGGCGAACGGGGCGCTGCACATGACGCACATGCATACCGATCTCGGTGTCGCCAATATCGAGGCCCAGGGTTGCTTCGATAAATTCGGCCATGCAGGGTTCTTCAAATAGCTCCCAGGCTGCTACACTGAAGGCGCCGCCGGCGTGCAGCTGGGGCAGCACATTAACCTCCTCAAAACCGTAGCTTTCCAATGCCTCACGTTCCAGGACAAGAGCACGGTTAATGTGTTCACAGCCCTGCACCGCCAGGTAAACTTCATGTTCGCGGCAGACATCGAGCACCGTTTCCACGGCGAGGCGTCCAAGTTCCGGCGTTGAGTTTTTGCCGATGATCCCGCCGGCCATTTCGCTGCTGGAGCCTCCCAGCACAAAAAGATCTCCCGGGCGGGTGTAAACGGCCTCATCAAAAAGCTCCTCACAGGCCCTTCGCAGGTCTATTCTCATTTTTTCCAAATTAAAATCTTCGCTCATGACTCTGTCCTTTCCCTGATCTGATCGCCTGCGGGATAAGCAAATCACAACCACAGGCTTGTCCTGCTGAGTCAAACAAGCCGCCGTAAAGCACGGCTGTTTTTCAATTCGACGGCCCTTCCATTCAAAGTCTGTTCATGAAGTCAGTTGTCAGCTTGTGGATCCAATCTGCTGTTCATTAAGCCGCCTGTTAGTTTGTTGATCCAGCCTCTTTTTTCTCGAGTATAACACGCTGGTCGTGTACGCAAAAAAGAAGGAGCCTTTGCCCTTGTTCAGAGTCCGTCGTGTATGATATATTTCACAGGATAGTTGGGAGCAGATGGGTGCTGGTGTGCCCCGCGGTCTTCAAAACCGTTGAGAGGGGTTAAAAGCTTCTCAGGTGGGTTCGATTCCTACGTGTTCCCGCCATGGCCCCTGAAACACCGTAGTTTCAGGGGTTTTTATTTTTCAGAATCACAAAAAGTTAAGAAAATTCAGGTAAATATTTTCAGGCGGCATTAGCCCGTTCTATTAAAGAGGGTTTCCTGCTTTTATAAGTCCGCTCTTTAGTTTTTTAATCGCTGCCTGCATCGCGGCAGGAAGCGCTGAGGATACAGGTACAGAACAGGCCCTTGCCAAGCCCAAAGGCACTGAGGTCTTCGCCCGTGGTCGCTGTCAGGGTGACAGCCGTTTCGCTCAGTTCCAGAAGGGCGGCGATATGGCTGCAAATGGCCTTGCGATGTGGCTCAAAGAGGGGGCGACGGCCCTCCAGGGAGAGGGAGAGATGGTGCAGTTTGAAGTCGCGCGGGTCTTCTCTGAGGTCCTGAAGGGCCAGCCTGAGGTAGACCGTTGAATCGCTGACACCGACCTGACAGAGTTCGTCGGCCCGCTGACCGAGGACGGGATGGCCTGTGAGGCCGGAAATAGCATTGCAGATGGCATGTAAAATGACATCGGCATCGCTGTTGCCGCGAAGGCCGGGATAGCCTTCGATGGCGAGACCTCCGAGCATCAGGACTTTGCTGGAAGAATCTTCTTCAAAGCTATGGCTGTCCTGACCGATACTGCTGATGAAAATACGCATATCTCTCTCCCTGAATGACACTCTGGGTGCGCTATGGAATTTACGTGTGTCCTTTTCTGCCTGATGACGTTCTGCGACGCTAGAGTTAAGGTAATCCTGGCCGCGTTTTTTCAGGCTTTTCGGCAGAGAAAGACGTGATAGCCCGCGCGCCTGGAGAGGTCACTGACAGCGCTCTCTCCAAAGAGCCGTTCGAGTTCACGTCGGGCCGAGTCGGCGCCCTGCTGCCTGCGGATGACAGTGTAGAATCGTCCACCTGGAACGAGCGCCGCAGCCGCTTCGGCAAAAAGGCGGTAAACGACGGTTTTGCCGGCTCGAATGGGCGGGTTGAGAAGAATGGCATCAAAGATCTCATCCCAGCCTGCGGTACCATCGGCCAGCCTGAGCTGAACTTTTGCAGGGGTGTATTTCGATTCTTCTTCCCCTGCTGCTACGGATTTCTCTTTTCCTCTGTCCGTGGCTGTTGATTTCGGCTTGGCCGCAGCGGCATTGATTTTGAGATTCTCCTGGGCGGCGGCCAGAGCACGTGAGTTCACATCGCTCATGGCCAGGCTGAGCTCAGGGAAAAAGCGCAGCAGAACACAGCCCACAGGCCCCCAGCCACAGGCGAGATCGAGAACTTTGCCCCGCCTGGGGAAGTCCGGATCTCCGAGCGCTGCGGTGAGCATCAGCTCGGTACCAAAATCCAGGCGGCTGCGCGAGAAGGTCCCGCTGTCCGTACAGAAGCGAAAGCTTTCGCCTTGAAATTCAAGCTCAAAGCTGCGGCTTCGATGGGTCAGCTCGGGATCGGGATTAAAATACTGAGCCATGGCGCTGAGGATGCTCAGAGTTTCTGCCAGGGCAGGCCGCTGCGCTCCAGTGCCAGGAGCAGCGGCAGGCCGAGGCCATAAACGACGGCCGCTTCGGAGAGTCCAATCAGGGTGACGGAACCGACAATTTCCAGTTGGCTCGGCGCTTCAAGCAGCAGATAGGGCAGGTAAATGCCCACGCTAAACATATTGAGCAGCACGGGTGGCAAAAGCAGGAAAAAGCGACGCCACCATTGGCTCCGGCGAATCTTTTGCTGCTCGATTTCAGGCAGCAGCTTGATTTCCCGACGACGAGAGAGAGTTTCACGATAGCCCCGGCCTAAAGCGTAGCTGATGCAGGCCGCAGCCAGGGTAGCCAGACTGCCGCCGAAGATATCGACCAGTCCAAGGTTTTGAGGATTCAAAACATTCGCAATCAGACAGCCGAGAAAAACTCCGGGAACAGCTGCAGAAC
Source organism: Clostridiales bacterium (assembly GCA_004556455.1). GTDB lineage: Bacteria > Bacillota > Clostridia > Saccharofermentanales > DTU023 > SFGY01. The sequence continues at coordinate 34,443 of SFGY01000009.1, forward strand.
TCAGCAGGGGAAGAGCCACCAGGACTTCAGAAAGTCGGAATTGCAAAATACCGTAGCTGATGGGCGCGAGAGCCAGGGCAAGCAGCACATAGAGGGCTGCAAAAACACCGCCGAGAGCGAGTTTCAGAAGAAATCTGCGATTCCTGGCCGCAGCAGCTTTGCGGGCGGCTTTATCGTCCGCGGCTTTTTCCTCGGAGGAAGTCTCTGCTTCAGACGGACTGTCCGGCAGCAGGTCGTTTTGAGGGCTATCACCACCCTGTCCTGAGGCCGCATTAGCGCTGTTCGCAGCAGGTTCTTCAGAACTTTGCTCTTCGCTTTCTGCTGCTTCGGCTATGCTTGCCGCAGTGGCAACATGCTCCTCTGCGGTCAGCAGCTCAGACTTTGTGGACGCCTCTTCTGTGGCTCTTGATGCTGTTGAAGTTCCAGAGACTTCTGGGGTTTCCTCTTCCGGCGGATCCGGCGTAAAGCTCATTTTTTCAGGACTGAAGCTGAGGTTTTCGGCCGTATTCTGCAGAGGCTCTTTCGCGTCCGTTTTCTCCTGAAGCTCTTGATGCTCTGACACCGCCCCAGTACTTTCGCTCATTTCCTGCTCAGGACTGGGACTCTTCTCGGAGACATTGGCATTGGCTTGACTTGCCTTGTCCTGGGGTGTTTCGCTCCCCTGCTCAGAAGAGTTCTGTTCAGTCTCGTTCTCCAGGTTCTTTTCATTCTTCGCTTTTTTGCCTAATTTAAAGTTCATCACTGCTTCTCCCGCGATACGGCAAGGAGCAATTCCTCACCGTTAATATTCCAGCTTTTGGCGCTGGCTTTGAGCTCTTCCGGCGCAGACTCCAGAGGAATCAGGGCATCCCCCAGGACTTCGGCCAAAATCGTGTGTTCCTCCCGTTTCAGAAGTTCAAAGATTTTTTCGTTGCCGCCTGCCGCCAGGGTAATGTGGTCGGTCACTTCAAAGCCTGAGTCGCGGCGCATGGTCTGTACCTTGGAGACCACCTCACGCAAGAGGCCTTCATCGATCAGCTCCTGGCTGAGCCTGGTGTCGAGGGCAACGGTAACGCCTCGATCACTGGCTGAGGCAAAGTCCCTGGCCTGAATCACTTCGACCAGGAGTTCTTCTTCACTGATTTTCTCAGGACCCTCTTCGCTGTCGAGGGTAATGTAGCCATTCTCCTTCAGGCTGTGCCAGGCTTTGACCCCCTCGAGCGCGTCAAGCTTGCTCTTCACCTCGGCCAGGCGTTTGCCAAAGCGCTTGCCCAGGAGGCGAAGCTGCGGTTTAAAACGATAATCCTGCAGGGCGCTGGCGTCATCCGTCCACTCCAGGGTCTTGACATTGAGCTCATCACTCACCAGTTCGGCATATTCATCGTCCAGCTTTTCCCGGCCGGCACAAAGCATACGTTTCAGGGGCTGGCGTGTTTTGAGACCGAAGGTGGCGCGGGCAGTGCGGCCAAGGGTCACCAGCTCCAGCACGAGCGCCATCTGTTTTTCCAGCTCTTTGTCGATGAGACTTTCATCAGCCCTGGGGAAGTCCTCCAGATGAACGCTTTCTTTGGCGTTCGGCAGATGGCCCACGGCGAGGTTCTGATAGAGTTCCTCGGCCAGGAAAGGGGTAAAGGGCGCTGCGACTTTGGCGAGGGTGAGCAGCACCGTATAGAGTGTCAGATAAGCGTCAATCTTATCCTGCTCCATGCCAGGCGCCCAGTAGCGTTCACGGCCACGGCGAACATACCAGTTGGAGAGCTCGTCAACAAAGCCCTCGAGCGCGCGGGCCGAGGCGGTAATGTCGTAAGCGGAGAGCTTTTCATCGACTTCTGCGATAAGGCTGTTGAGCCGCGAGAGAATCCAGCGATCCATGACGCCAAGCGTCGCGGGGTCAAGGCGATGGTCGCGCGGTTCGAAATGGTCGATGTTGGCATAGAGAATAAAGAAAGCATAGGTGTTCCAGAGCGTGCCCATGAATTTGCGCTTATCTTCATTCACGGCCGTGAGGGAGAAGCGCGAAGGCAGCCAGGGCTGGCTGTTGCTGTAAAAATACCAGCGCACCGCATCAGCGCCCTCAGTATTCAGGACCGACCAGGGGTCAACCACGTTGCCCTTGTGCTTGGACATCTTGAGGCCATCTTTATCCTGAACCAGCCCCAGCACAATGCAGTTTTTGAAGGCGATGTCATCAAAGAGCAGGTTGGACATCATGTGCAGGGAGTTAAACCAGCCGCGGGTCTGATCGACGGCCTCAGAAATAAAGTCTGCGGGAAAGCGTTCTTCAAAGATTTCTTTATTTTCAAAGGGATAGTGCCACTGGGCAAAGGGCATCGCACCGGAATCAAACCAGCAGTCGATGACTTCGGGCACCCGGTGCATGGGCTTGCCGCAGTGGGGGCAGCGGAGGTGCACGGCGTCGATGTAGGGACGGTGCAGCTCAATCTCCTCCGGGCAGTCGTCCGACATAGACTTGAGCTCTTCGATGGAGCCAACCACATGGATGTGGCCACAGTCATCGCAGTGCCAGATGGGCAGCGGCATCCCCCAGTAACGCTCACGGGAGATATTCCAGTCGATGTTGTTTTCGAGGAAGTTGCCGAAGCGACCGCTGCCGATGGTCGGGGGAATCCAGTTGATTTTCTGATTGTGCTCGACCATCTCGCCGCGCAGATCGGTCGTGCGGATAAACCAGCCCGTGCGGGCATAGTAGATAAGGGGTGTGTCACAGCGCCAGCAGAAAGGATAGCTGTGGGTATAGGGCAGAACTTTGAGCAGGCTCCCCTCGGCCTTAAGTTTATCGATAATCAGGGGATCGGCTTCTTTGCAGAAGCGACCGGCAAAGTCCGTGACCTCCGGGGGAAGGCAGCCGTCTTCCTGAACCAGCTGAACAAAGGGCAGGTCATAGCGGTGGCCGACATTGGCGTCATCTTCACCGAAGGCTGGGGCAATATGAACAATGCCCGTGCCGTCGCCAGTCGTGACAAAGTCCCCTGTGACCACAAACCAGGCCTCTTTACCGGATTTTGCGACAAAATCCCTGGCGTAAGGCAGAATCGGCTCGTAGCGTTTGCCTGTGAGTTCTCCACCCTTCATGCGGCGGAGAATGGTCGCCCCTTCACCCAGCACATCCCCGACATGAGCCTCAGCCAGGTAATAGCGGACTTTCCTGCCCTCTTCTTCGCGCTCGCAGAGCACATAGTCGATCTCCGGACCGACTGCTAGAGCCACATTTGAAGGCAAGGTCCAGGGCGTCGTTGTCCAGGCCGCAAAGTACGTATCCGCCTCATCTTTGACGGCAAAGCGCACATAGATGGAGTTTTCGGTCACGTCTTTATAGCCCTGAGCGACTTCGTGGCTGGCCAGAGCCGTGCCGCAGCGCGGGCAATAGGGCACAATTTTATGCCCCTGATACAGCAGACCGCGCTCGTGAATTTTTTTCAGAGCCCACCATTCAGATTCAATATAGTTGTTTTCGTAGGTAATGTAAGGATGCTCCATATCCGCCCAGAAGGCAACACGGTCGGACATCTCTTCCCACTCTTTTTTGTATTTCCATACCGATTCGCGGCACTGTTTGATAAAGGGTTCGATGCCGTAGTTTTCAATCTGATCCTTGCCGTTGATGCCCAGAAGTTTTTCCACCTCGAGTTCCACAGGCAGACCGTGAGTGTCCCAGCCGGCTTTGCGCAGGACATTTTTGCCCTTCATCGACTGGTAGCGGGGGATCAGATCCTTAATCGCCCGGGTCAGAATATGACCGATATGCGGCTTGCCATTGGCTGTCGGCGGTCCATCATAAAACGTAAACTTCTCGCCATTTTCGCGCAGTTTAACCTGTTTTCTGAAGATATCCTTTTCCTGCCAGAACTTGAGAATGGCTTCCTCGCGCTGGACAAAATCCAGTGAACTATCGACTTTACGGTACATCCATCTGCCCCCTTTAATGTCTCTATCCTGCAGGCACAAAAAAAGCGCCCGTCTGCACGGGGCGCTCTGCGCGCGGTACCACCCGTTTCGCCATCAATGACAGCCTCATTTCTCCCGTCTCGTGGGAGGCAACGTCTTTCCCTACGACTCTTCACCCGGCTCTCTCAGACAAATCAAGCCGTTGACGGAGATTTCAGAAAAGCCGCTCCAGGATGATTTTCGGGGTCTTCGCTCTGCTCGGCGCTCTCACCCTCCGCCGCTCGCTGTGCCCGCAAAAGCCCTTACTCTTTCCCTTCACTGCGTTTGCAAATTTCCTTCGTATTTTAAAAGGAGTCGAGGCTATTGTCAAAGTACATGAGCAGGGCTATCCATGATAAGATCCTGTGAGATTACCACAATAGCAGTCGGAGTTAAAGAGAGAAAAGAAGAATCGCCATGCTTACACTAACGCTTACATGCTTAACTTTTGCGCGGCTGCTTTCGCCAGAGGCTGGCTCCCTTTTCGCAGAGCCGCTATTGGCAAAGTCAGGCTCACGCTTCGCAGAGGCTCTCCCGGTGAGGACAGCTGTCCAGTTCAGCGGGCTACCCGGCCTGAGCCCAGCCTGTTTCTGGCTGCTCTGCTTCGTCCTTCTGGCTGGAGCAGCCTGCCTCTTTTACGGCTTTTTTATTGAAGTGAATCGTTTTCGCGTGCGCGAGCTGGAGCTGCACCTGGAGGGGCTGCGGCCGGAGCAGCCTGGTCTTGATGAACAGCGCTCGGATGGATTGCGCCCGGATGAGTTTTGTCCGGATGGACTGTGCATGGATGGAGGGTACAGGGAAGAACTGAGCCAGAATGGACTGTACACGGAGGGGGATTCCCAGTCCTGGAAATCCCTGCAGCTGCTCTATTTTTCCGACCTGCACCTGGGTCCGGGAATGCCTCGAAAGCGCCTGCAAAAGCTCATCTCGCTGATGCTGGAGGAAGAGCCTGAACTTATTTTGTTTGGCGGCGATATGCTGGAGCATGGCGAGCGCTTTGGCGAACGCGAGCTGGCGCTCTGGACCAGGGAACTGTCGAAGCTCAAGCCGCGGCTTGGCTTCTATGCTGTGAAGGGAAACCATGACAGCGAATCTCCGGAGGCCGCCGCTTTTCTGGAAAAGCTCTATGCGCGGCTGGATGTTCGCCTTCTCTCTAATGAAGCGGTCGATCTGGGCGGCCTGATTTTAGTGGGTCTGGATGAGGCCATGAACGGCAGACCGGATTTGGCCGCAGCCCTCTCGACACTTTGCTCAGGAGACAGGCCGGAGCATAGAGGCGGCCGCAATAACAGAGAAAACTCAGAAGCCTTGCCCGGACTTGTTACGGAGACGGCTGCTGAGGAAAAAAAGCCAGGCCGCAAACAGGAATCAGACGCGGCATTGTGCGCGCCCAGCTCAGCGGTATGCAGCGAGACTCCGCCCCCCTTGCTCATTCTCGAACACTGCCCTGACATCGTGCCGACGTTTGCCGAAACCGGCCGAGCGGAGCTTTGGCTGGCGGGGCACAGTCATCATGGCCAGATTCGCCCCTTCGGCCTGCACCTCTACAAGGAAAAGCTCGGCCGAGATTACCCCTACGGACTGTATCAGCTGGGTGAGAAAAAACAGCTCTACACCTCCTGCGGGGTCGGGACAGTGGGCATTCACGCACGCTTTGGAGCGGCTCCGGAGATCATCAGGCTGAAACTTCGCTGCAGCACCCCTCAGCAGGAATGCCGTTGTCATCAATAGTATTGCGCACTTCTCTTCAACAATAGCGTTCCTATGAATGTTAATACCCACTTATAACATACGCTCAGGTAAGCATAACAATCGAAGCAGATTCGAGCCTCATAACGTGATCAAATCTTGAAATAACAGCCTCGGGGACTTGGTGACTAACAACTATGACCATCTTATTCTCCAAACCGAGGATTAAGTTAAGGATTTGTTCTGCATTATCTTTGTCAAGAGCTGCAATTGGCTCATCAAAAAGGTAAATATCGGCATTACTGTAAAGTGCCCGGGCAATTCCAATCCTTTGTCTCTCGCCCCCTGAGATCTCCGAAGCAAATTTGCCGATACTTTCATGACCTCGTTCTTGAACGAGCTTCGTTAAATTACATTTTTCTGTAATGTCATAAAAAAGCTTCTTGTCATACGGTCTGCTAAGTGTAATATTTTCTCTTATCGAAATATCAAAGAGGTAAGGATTTTGATCAACTTTCTGTATTATTCTGTAAAGGTCTTTTTGAGAAATATCTTTCAGGTTCTGTCCATTGAGAAATAAATTCCCTTTTGTTGGCCGTATTTTTCTGTCTAAAAGATCCAGGAGGCTGGATTTTCCAGCGCCGCTTTCTCCCAATAAAAGATATTTATCCGGAGAGTGAAAGTCCATTTGGACATTATTAATGATCGTTTTGCTGTCATAGGAAAGTGAGACCGCTTCAAGGGAGATCATTGGATACTCGTCAGGGTGAATGTCTGCTCCACAGACTGTCGGATAAATTGTAAGTTCCTTTAGTTGTTTGCGAAGAGATTTTGTCGAACGAATTCCACTAAGCAACCCGCCAATTCGGCTTATGGGAGAGAAAATATAATTTAAGAGTTGAATCGAAGCGATTAATTCACCAATGGCTATCTTACCATTCAAGATAAAGAGACCACCAATAAAAAAACAGAGAAGTTGCGATATTGATCCTGTGACATTACCCAGCTCTTCAGTAATATGGGTTAGAAAATATAGCTTAAAATGAGATTTCTTGTTGAGCTTATTGATAAGGTCAAAAGCTTCTTGAAAAAAAATACCTGCTTGAAATTGCACGATGGTATTCTGACCATTAAAGTATTCGTTGATTTTCTGAGCAGAGATATCATTTTGTTGGGACAAGATGTTTTGCTGTTTTTCAAGTTTTCGACTTAAGAGCTGTGGCAAAATGATGGGTATGAGAAAAATGAAAAGATAGGTAAGCAGTAGTGTCCAGCTAATGTAGACCATGGCAAGCAATGCGGCAACAAGCAGGCTTAATTGATATACCAAATCCGGTACCCTTTCATAGTATTGCTCATTAACTTGCTTGATGTCGTTGAGGCATGCGTTAATATAACGGTGAGCGCCCTTATCATTGAAATGAATCATATCCATTTTGAGAGCCGCACTCAGGAGGCATGAACGCATATCGTAAAAAATACCCAAGGTGTAACGCCCTGTCCAATATGTCGCAGAAAGACCCAGAAGGCTTGTCAGAGCTAAAATGAATATACATTGAAAGGTGCTGTTTCTGAGATCTTCCCCATTTCCTCTTTGGATAGCGTTGATTAATATTGAAAGATAGTACGAAAAACCGACAACTCCTATGGCGCTCAATGCGTTCAAAATAGAGCCGAAGATCAAACTTCCTTTTTTATTAAGCTGTAGATGCTGCGTCATAGCCATACACTTTCTAATTCTGTCATGTATCTTTTCATCTGTTCAGCATCGTAATAATAGTAGTTTTTGCCTTCGCGATAGCCTGAGTGAACCAATCCTATCTCACTCATACAACTCAGGTGGTGGGATACTGTTGATGGTGTAAGTTGAAGTTCACTCGCAAGTTCTCCAACAAAGTGCTCCCTCTGTTTGAGCAGGATGAGAATCTTCCAGCGGCTGGCATCTGACATATTTTTCAGGACATCCATTAAGAGAGAATTATTCTGATGACTTGACTGCAGCTGTGCACGATACTCAAAAAAGCCTATCCCAATCCCAATATAAGCCTCATTTGGATGAGGCATTTGTCGCATGACTGCTGCTCGATATGCAATCAGACGTGGATAGAGGTTAAATGTATTGATCAATTGGCCTGGTTTGACTTGCTGTATCAGTTCTTGATGAATGAAGGCTTGTCCTTCACAACAATCTTCTCCCCATTGTACCTTCTCTTTCTCAAAAACAGAAGCAAGCTGCTTAACTTCCTCTTCTAATTGGCTAATCAGGCTTTGTAAAGATGAGAACCATTCCGGGAGTTTAGTCAGAAACCAAAACAAATTTGCTTGATCGGATTCCGCAATATCCATTCCTTCAATGATTGTCCAAATTAATTTGATATTGTCATGTTGATAGATTGCTTCAAAATGATCGAGAGGTTTTTTTGAGCCACTTTTTTGATGATCAAGAGATATGTTCAAGATCGTCTTTAAAAATGATTCTTCTGACATGTCACGGATACTTACCGCCTCAGTATAAAAAGGGATCTCTTCTAAAATCGAATAGCTATGGTTATCCGGATCTTCAAAACGCTTATAAAACACCTCTGGGATTTGATTGAGTACATCATCCTGTTTAATGCCACTAATATCATCTAAAGAGCAAGAGTGTAATTTTTTCCGCAAATGCATAAGGGAAGCATTCATACGGGAAATGCTGGAACCATCAATGTCTGCACTGGTTCTGTCATTTTGCTCATTCTCTGTGTGCTTGAGAAATATGAAGAGATCAATCGCCTCAAGCAAATCACGAAATATATTGTGAATGACGATGGCCATCTGCTCTTCTCCTTACGTGTATTTGATAAACATCGTAATCATATATTAGATACTTGTCAATATGCTAAATGAACATGTTTTAATCGGCATTGCTGGCTTAGCCGGTGGTGCTGATTTCTCATTTTCTCTTAATTATAGAAAAAAGTTTATGCTGTCCGCGAAAGTGTGGTCATGCTTACAGCAACACTCACTTGCTTAACGCATGCACGGCTGCTTCATTTTTCTGCCCTGCAACTGGGTCCGGGAATACCTCAAAAGGGCCTGTAAAGGCTCATCTCGCGGATGTTACAGGAAGCTCCTGGGCTGCCAGTCACCCCTTACGAATCTTCTTTCATCACTCCATGATTTTGTTCATAATCGTTTGAATAGAATTACAAGTATCCTCAAAGGAATAGCCATTTGCGTACTCTATCTCCCTGTTTGCGGCAGTCACATCCGCGTGGTTTTGTGTTCTTACACCAAGCGTATTGTTTCTGGCCCGCGTGTCAACAGATAGGGCTTTTCTTTGCTCAGGTGCGGGGTATATCGTCTACTCTTTGTCGACATGGAAGAAATTTATTCAGCAGACCCTATTTACAGAAATGCGAACAACGAGCATGTATAATGCCATTGTTATAGCCAAATACTCCTCCACAATAGTTCACAGCCAAGCATTTTTGGCATATTACTTCGGATACACTATGACTGGTTACTCTTAGTCCATCAATAGTTCTATTGTCAAGTATGCCCAACTTTTCTCTTGTAAAATCATCAAACACACTACCATCATAGTCAATATACAATTTATTTGGTTTAATGTAAGGTGTTAGTGTACCTGCACATTTAGATTGTTGATTGAACATACTTAAGATATTGTGATAAATTCTCATCGCCTCAACTGGAATTGAAAAGGATATATCTTCAATACTACTTTCTAGCAGCTTTGAAATAGCAATAATCTCATCATTCACGAAAATAAGGCAAAATGCATCTGTTCAGTCACATATCTACCCTGTAGTGCCTGGCCGCATGACGGGATAACAATTTTGCTATAGTCCATATAGGTACAGGAGCTGCGAACAAATATAGTACTTCAAACGAAAAGCGCTGCTTAATGATGATAGACGCTGGCACGGCACTAAAGAGAAAAGCAGGTATCAAGTAAATAAAAATGTTTCTGAGGAAAGGGCTAAAGATGCTGTCAGGCTTTTCTGCAATGGAGAATAGCTGTACGATGACCCCCTGCAGGGATTCAATACGGATGCCATAGAAGAGGAAAGTATTGAGCAAGGTAAAAAAGGCGTACATACAAAATGAGGCAAACAGGATGGAGAGATAGTAGAGCATTTTCAAATAGGGGGCTGCCTCATTCAGTCGAATCAGAAATATATTTACAGAGATTAAGAAAGGCGTGCTGATCAGGGCTTTCAGATTAAAATTAAACAACAGTATCACTCTCGTCGGACTAAACGGCATGAGCATGTAATGAAATATTTCGCCTGAGATAATTTTATCTCCATAAGCGGAGGTAGCCTCAGAAAAAAACACAGCAAAAAAATTATTGATAAGACTGTAAGTAGAAATATACAAGAGCATCTGTACACGGCTATAAGCATTTATGTTATCAAAACGCTGCATAAGCAGCAGGTAAGTGAGAAATAAAGAACCATATAAAGCGAGATCAGCAAAGAACCAGCTAATCGTGTCAGCCTTGTAACGCAGAGCTTTTAAGCTACCAAATTTAAACATGTTACAGAAATTTTGTTTCATACAGAATACCCTTCAAACTTCTTCAGGCCGCTTTTCCACATGCTTAAGACAACAGTAATCAGCAGGACGCACCATAGCACACCTACGCCTATTGTCTTCAGACTAACAAAAGTCGTATCATCCAGCACTGTGCTGGCAGGATAATAACTGACATAAGGAAAAGGCAGGAAAGCTAAAGAACGGTAAATATTCTCAGGTAATAACGACAGCGGAAAAAGCGCTCCTGAAAACAAGCTCAGGGCCAGGTTCTTTACAGCACTTAGCCCCCAGATTTCTGTCAACCAGAATGCAGCAATACCTATAATGATTGAAAGACAATACCCGACTATTACGGATATGAGCAGCAGGGGTACAGCTTGGACCAAAGTCGATAAATTCTGTCTTCTGATAAGACTGAATATGATAAGAAAAGGAAAGTAAAAAATAGTTATCAGAAAAAATTTATTGATGATACTTTTCAAAAAATACTGCAAGAGGGTATTTTGGGGTGCAAGTAATTTATAGTTCAGACGAGAAGTACGAATATCCGAAGACAGTTCATTTTCTACATTGCTGAATGAGATTGTAAAAAGCATATTAGACAGTAAAACATATTGAAGCAGAGCAAGCCGGTCAATGCTGGTCTCAGTTTCAGACAAGGCAAATAAAAAAATGCTATTAAAGATAACGGGTAATACGAGCTGCCCTATAAAGGTAATGGCAAAACGAGATCTATATTTAAAAATACTAATGAGCAGAACTCTCGTCTGACTCCTGATGTATCCCGGCCTCATATGGTCATTGCCTCAATCATACTTTCAAAATCCAACTTCTCAATCTTGAGTTTGCTGACTGGGCCTAAAGAATAGATGGCATTTAGCAAGTCATCTAGATCCTCATATGAACAATCTATCTGATAAGTCTTTTCGCCTGCTTTAGCAAGATGATAGTTTTTTAATAGTAATTTTTCTGCAGCAGGCTGCTTCTCCAGCTGAAAGGTGATTTTCGTGTTCACTGCAAATTGTCTTGGCAGATTATCTAAATCGCCATAATATGCCTGAGTGCCATTCTTTAAAATAAATAAAGAATCACAAGTATCCTCAATATCACGCAATTGGTGACTGGTAAGAATCATTGCGGCACCGCTTGACTTAACATAATCCACCAGAAAATGACGAATGGCTTTTGAGCTTACTGAGTCTAAGCCTATAGTGGGTTCATCCAGAAAGATAATTTCCGGACGGTGAAGAAAGGCCAGGCAAATCTCCCCCTTCATGCGTTGACCAAGAGAGAGCGTGCGTACCTGCTTATTTAACAAATCGGAAGAAAGATTTAGCATTTCTCCCATCTGCATAAGCTGAGTACGAGCCTTTTGCCGACTTAAACCATAAATACCGGCATACATATCAGAAAGTTCTCTTATGCTCATGTCAGGGTCTAAGCGCCCCCGTGTCCCCATAAATAATGTCACCTTTTGTCGATAACTTAAGCATTTGTCGTAAGGGTTCAAACCATCAATTAGGATTTTCCCTTCCGGGCAATACATAACACCTGAAACGAGTTTGACCGTGGTGGTCTTTCCTGAGCCATTTGGACCAACCAGTCCCATAACACTACCCTTATTAACTTGAAACGATATGTCAGACAAAGCTTGTACGCTTTTCTTCTGACGCCTAAACAGGCCATGAGAAACGTAAAATTCATATGCTTTACTTACATGATCGACAATAATTCTCAAATTCAGGTTCTCCTGGCAAAAGTTGCTGCGTCAAATATGTTTGTATCAATCGTTACTACCAAAGGATATTTGAACATATATAATTATTTCTTTCAATCTCATTTGTCACGCTTTCGAACTCGTTTTTCATAACTGGCAGGAAAACATACGCCCCTTGCATCCTCCACGCTGCGAAGCCGCTCTCAGCAAGTATACAGCCACTCTGAGCCGTGACCTTGCACTTGCTTTCAGTTATTCCGTGCGCGTAGGTGCAGCACATCGATCGTTTACGCCATGATTGCGTCCATAATCGTTTGAATGGAATTACAAGTATCCTCATAGGGCGAGAGTGACATCCGTTCCAGTAAGCGTTCGAGCATATAGTTCTGCATGACAAGCTGAGCCGAAATATGTTTTTCTTTTGCTTTATTCTTGATAAAGGCTTTCAATTGCATCGGATTATTTGTAATCATAACAAAACCTCCATATAGCGTAGTACCTTGGGCTTCACGCGTAGCTGTTCTGCGTACTGCATCAGACTGTGAATGTTTTTGTCCTTGGATGCCGCATAACGTTTCATGGCTTCAACAACAACCTGAACATCGCTTCCCTTACCACGTAGGATGTCACACAGCGTTCGTTCCAAATTGTAAACACGAATTGGATTTCCGGATGGGGATTCAATTTCAATTATGCCAAACTCGTAATTCTCCGGCACAACGCGCTTGACAATTAAATCCGCCTGTTTCAAGGACGGCGCGTTGTAACCCTTGGGAAAGGTCATCGTATATTTCGCTGGAGCCCGGTCTGAGTAACCCAGCAGATAAAGAGCGGTATCGTGTGAGTAGATCCCGCGCCCATACTTACGCTGTAAAAGATAAAAATCATCCTCCCACGAGCTGTTCAGGACATAAAGGCCACGCCCAAATTGATATATTTCACCACTCTTGACAAGTTTCTGTAAAACACTGCGGTGCAGTCCAGCTTTCGTCACCTCTGCAGCAGTTATCGTTCCGTCCTCTGCAAGTTCCAGCAGTTCTTCGATTTTCTCTTCGGGGCTCATGCATCTCACCTCGCAATTACAACAACACATTATAATTTATATAAATAATGTGCTCTCGTCAGATCGTATCGGACAATGACACATTAAATTATTAAAAAATAATGTGTATTTGTCAATTACTTGGCTTTGTCTTGATCGCATCGCTTTGTTGGTTGCGTTGTGGCATTCACAGAAAATTCCGTATCATTTCTGTGTTGCCCTGAATATAAAATTTAGAATTAAACCTTTTTAGTTTTGGAAAAATTTCACTTTGTTTTGCGCCAGTTCTTCGACGCGCTCCGTGTAATCCTGAAGGTCTTTGCTGTTATGCAGGCGCTCGACACGACGTCCCCTGACTTTTTTGGAGGAGGAGCCGCTGCCCAGGCCAACGACGGAGATGCGGTCGGACATCATGCCAACATTGTAAATACAATTTTTGCCGGGGCGGGCGAAACCGGTGTTTTCGAGGCCGCCACGCACGTTCTTCTGGCGATAGAGATAGTAGGCCCGATAGCCCCCAGCTGCGAGCAGCTGTTCGGCCTTAGCTGCGGTTTCAGCAAAGGCGGGATCCGGAAAACGCAGGGGCAGAACCTCTTCGGCCATCTCTTCCTGCAGGCGCGAGCTGCGCTTGAGACTGAGGGTGTGCAGGGTCACAGCATCCGGCTCCAGCTTTAAGACTTCACGGACGCTGCTGAGAAAATCCTCATCGTTTTCTCCGGGAAGGCCGTGAATCAGATCCATGTTGATCTCATCAAAGCCGAGCGATCGGGCCAGACGAAAAACCTGACGCACCTGCTCAGCCGTGTGCTGACGACCAACACGGATGAGCGTCTCATTTTTCATGCTCTGAGGATTGATGCAGATACGATGGACACCGCAGTCCTTCATGATCTGTAGCTTTTTTTCACTCAGGGTATCCGGACGTCCGGCTTCCACGGTGATTTCAGCTTTTTCTTTCAGCGGAACTTCGCGCAGAAGGCTGTGCAGCACGCGCTCAAAATCCCCGTCCGGGAGCGCGGTCGGGGTGCCGCCGCCCATATAGAGGGCGCTCACTGGCGTGCGCAGAGTGCGGAAGACCGTCTCGCATTCGTGGATCATGGCCTCGGCATAGCGACCCAGCCAGGCTTCCTGACGGGTGGCATCGCGGGAGATAAAACTGCAGTAGGAACAGCGGCCAGGACAAAAGGGTACGCCCGCGTAGACCATAAGCTCATCTGCATTGAGGCCGCTGAGTATGCGCTCCTCTTCAAGCCCGCAGAGCAGGGCTTTTTCGGCTTTTTCGGGGCTCACGCCCCAGACATCCACCAGACGTTTACGGGCTTCTTCCCTATCCTCTGTCTGCTTCAATTCCTCCATGGCCACCTGGGTCGGACGAATGCCTGTAAGCGAACCCCAGGGCCAGCGTATGCCGCTCAGCTCAGAGAGGATAAAGTAAAGTTGGCGTTTGAGTTCCCGGCGGGCGAGCTGTGGCGGCACGAGGGCGCTTTGTTTGAGTCCGCTCCGCTCCTCTGCGGACGCAGGGAAGCTCTTTGTTTGGCTGGATCGGGGCGCATTGCCACAGCCCGTATCGGGCGTGCTGAGGGCTTCTTCGATGCGGCTGACCGTCTCTCCGTTACTGATTGCCGCGGTTTCAACGAGCACCGGCTCACCATTTTTCTGACCCCGCATCTCTTCTTTGGAGAGTTCCCGCGAAAGGCTGGAGATCAGGCTTAGGCTTTGAAGCGACTGCGACGCCTCAGTCCTACACTCCTCTGATGTCTCCTCCGGAACAGACCCGCTCCCCTCACGGGCCACTGCCGGAGCGACCCTGCATCCTTCAAGCGCTTCCTCCGCCGCTCCCTGAAATCTCCGAAGCAGCTGCAGTTGTGCTCCTTTTTCCGTCTCTTCTGAGTGCTCGGAGAAAAGGGCCAAAACATCGCGCAGGCCGGCGTATTCGTGGTGATGGATAAAGATAACAGGGATCGTTTGGCTCATGTTGCGGCTGCCTCTCTTGCTAAGTTTCTAATTTCATTCCGTCTTGCTGTGAAGTCCTAAAAAACCGTGCTGGTCCGTAAGACTTTTGGAGCATTCAACACCGGTGTGTGCGACTTTCGACGCGCTCAGCGTCGAGACATGCGAATTTTTCGACGCGCTCAGCGCCGGGATATGCAACTTTCTCCGGTGCGTTCATCTCGGCCTGGTTTCGCCGGTCTTCGCAGGGCTGATTTCTCTGCTTTCACCGGTCTGTGGAGGCTTACTCTCACCGGTCCGGGACGGGCTCGTTTCCACCGGCTGCTTTGGCGTCACTTTGTCGTCTCCACCTGCAGGCTGCTGCGGCAGCTCCTTGTTGCGGATAAAGAATTGCAGCAGTCGGACCGATTCGCTGTAGGCGGCCACCCCGGACTGGCCCTGACTTTTGAGAAAGCGGTCGTTGACGTCGCGAACCTTCTCCGCGAGCTTGCCCTGCCGGGACTGCCAAAAGGCGGAGCTTGCCGCCATATCACGACGGCAGGCAGGGCTCAGCGCACTCATGCTCTCCTGCCAGAGAGCCTCATCGCTTTGTTTTAATGCAGGCAGAAGCCGCTGCAGAGCGCCAAGTCTGGAAGAATACCGTAGCTCTGCATCCGGATGCTGACGGCCCAGCAAATAGGCCAGCGCCTCAGCTTCATCTTCGCGCGTATAGCCATTGGCATGGGCGAGTTCGTGCAAGGCGGTGGAAGCCCAGAGGGCCTTTGGTTGCTGGGTGTTGACCTGGGGTTCGACGAAGAAAGGGCTGTAGAAACCCGCAAGCCCCATGCGCGAGAGCAGCGGCGAGAGAGTGAGAGGCTTGGGCCGGGCCTGGACTGCCGGAGAAAAGAGCGGCTCCCAGCTGCCCAGCTGCGAAAAGGCCTGGGAACTTTTAACAAAACAGGAATAAGGACCCTTTTCTGTGCGAAATACCCCCTCCCTGTCTTCCGGCAAGTCTTTGCGCAGCTCGTTCATTTCACCGATCAGCACTTTGGCAGAACTTGCCAGATCCTCCGGGCGGGAGCTTAAATCCCCCGTGCTGAGCTTCAGTTTGACAGCGAGCGGCGGCCGTTTCTGCGGCAGCTGGTAAAAGAAAAGATAGAGATTCAACCCAAGAAGCACGGCCGTAGCGAGGCTGACCAGGCCACGCAGAAAGCGACGGAGGCGTCGTCCCGGAAGGCGCAGGAGACGCAGAAAAGCGCGCAGAGCAAGGACGATCAAAAAGATGAGTCCCGCAAAAAAGCAGGCTTCCGTAAGGCTGAAAGGGATGAGCGCCACGCCTTTCGCCAGAAGTCCGGCCAGCGGAAGTTCTACCCGCAGGCAAAAAAGTTCAGCGAGACCGTTCTGCCAGCGGAAAAGAAAATCCAAAGCGTAAAGCAGCAGGGTCAGCGTCACTGTGAAGAGCGTAAAAGGCCGCAATAATATCGGTCTCGCTGCTTTTTTGAGATAGGCTTCCTGTGGAGCTCTTTTCATATTTTTTTAATCGTTTCTCAGTCTTTTGTAACATTTTCAGCGGTTGAGCTGAGGGTCCATCTGACTTGCGACCATCATCAGGCCGAAGGCCTCCTTGTCACGGCGGAAGCTGTGGAAATCTCCGGGGTTGGACACGGTCGAGCGCCCACAGAAGAGGATTTGCTCCGCGGGAACGCCGTTTTGCAGCAGCGTGGCCACGATGACGAGGCCGAGGTCGACCAGAAACTTACCTTCAGTCTCCTTGCCGGGGAAGGGGCGCACGAGCTCCGCTTCTTCAAGTTCGGGAAAAGCCTTTGCAAAGGCCTCGGCCACATCCTCAGACACTTCAAAATCGTCGCGCCCGATGAAGGGTCCCACCGCGGCAAAAATATCCTGCGGGTCACTGCGATATGTCTTACGGAGACTTTCGACACCCTCCTCAGCGATGCGGTGGAGCGTACCACGCCAGCCCGAGTGGACATTGGCCTGCACCTCGTTGACCGGATCAAAGAGCAGAATCGGGGCACAGTCACCAAAGCAGCTGCAGAGAACAAAATCTTTGCGCGAGCTGCAAAGGCCGTCGATGCCCGGCAATTTACGTCCCAAAGCACCCTCATTCTGCTCACCCAGACCCTCCTCATCAACCGGCAAGACAAGATTTGTGTGCTCCTGTGAGGGGTAGTAGACGGCACTGTGTGAAGGCATCAAAGAGAGCAGGCCAGCCCAGTCCGCTGCAAGCTCGGGGCTGTCCAGGCGATCTTTCAGCAGCAGGTTGCTGTCGATCGAGGAAAAGGCGTGGTAAAGGCCCAGGGAACGCAGGCGGGGAAAGAAAAAGAAGCGCTTCCCTTCCACCCTGCGCAGAGCAAATTTGTCCTGCCTGCGGGAGATTTCAAGAGCCTGCCGGGTAAGTTCTTTCATGCTTGCGGCCTTCTTTCCAAGGTAATTTCTTACCGGCTTTTTGTGCCGGATCTTCCTGCCTGACACAGGCCATGCTCCGGCAGCAGGCCAGGCCGTTTCTCCGCTCATAAAAACTTAAAGTCTCAGAGAAACAACCCGGGCCAGACTGCTGAAGCAAAGTAAGAAAAGCAAAATCCGGGATCAGGCCTCCAGCTGGCTCACAAGATCCGAGATAAAGGCAATCGTGCGTTCGAGCGCGCTGCCGTCCTCGATATCGATACCGGCGAGCCGGGCATGCTCAATCGGCGGAATCGGGCCGCCTGCGGAGAGGAACTTCAGCCAGTCGCCCACCACGGCTTCGCCTTCTTTCTGCACGCGCTGATACATCTCGGTGGAGATGGTCAGACTGGCGCTGTAGGTGTAGGAGTAAAGCCCGTTGTAATAGTGCGGCTGTCTCATCCAGGTAAGCTCGGCGCCCTCGTCAAGGATCACCGCATCGCCCCAGAATTTTTCCAGGGTCTCGCGGAAAAGACGGTTAAGGTCGTCTGCACGCAGGTTCTGACCCTGGTCGACCAGACGGTAGACTTCGCGCTGATAGTAGCCCTCAAGGAAGTGCGTGACAAAGTTATGATAGTAGGTCTTCTCGATCATCTGAGCGCAGACTTTTTTCTTTTCGTCAGGCGTTTTTGCTCTCTTCATGAGGCTGTGTGAGAGCAGCATTTCGTGGAAGGTCGAGGGTGATTCGACGTCATACCAGGAGAAATCGCTCTGCAGGAGACTGTTGTCTTTCAGACAAAGCAGTCCCTGAGCCGCATGACCCAGCTCGTGGGCCATGGTGTAGACCTCGTCGATACCACCGGTCCAGTTGAGCAGAATAAAGGGCCCCGCATCGACAGGAACGGTGCAATAGCCGCCCGTCTGCTTGCCGATATTCTGAGCAAAGTCAAACCAGCGCTCGGGGAAGGCGCGCATAATCATGGCCTGATAGTCTTTGCCCATCGGCTCCATGGCTTCCCTGATATACTGTTGGGAATCTTCCACCGAAATTTGCGGAGGAATCGTGGGGTCAAGCGAAAGTTTCAGGTCACTGTAGTGCATCTCCTCCAGATGGTGAGCCTGCTGCAGCAGTTTTGCCCAGCGGCGCATGACTGGAGCAAGTTTTTCCATAGTGATGTCGAGCTGGCGTTCATAGAGCTTGCGCGGCACCTTCTGATGGAAAAGCAGGTAGTCGATGACAGAGTCGAAGCCACGCTGCCGCGAAAGGATCTTTTCCTTCTGGATCTGGCCGTTGTAAATCGCAGCCGTCGTTTCCTGATATTTTCTGAGCGTTTCGGAAAAAGCCCTGAAAGACTCGCGACGCAAGTCCGTATCGGGCGAGCCACAGTACTCATTTTCGTAGAGCACGTAGGAGAGCGGATGGCGGCCATCTTTAAGATTCAGTTCGGGAAAACGCATATCCGCCGCTTTGGTCGTCTCATAGAGCGTCGAGGGGAGGTCAAGTGATGGCTCCAGCGCCGCAAGCAGAGCCTCTTCTTTGGCTGAAAGCTGATGCGCTTTCCAGGCCTTGATATCGCCAAGGTAAATGGCATAAGTCGGATTCTCACGGATCGCCTGCTGCAGAGTTTCCTCCGGGAGCGCCGCCAGCTCAACCGCCCAGAAGCTGAGGAGCGAGCCGATCTCAGCCGCTTTCATGCCAGCTTCCTGATTGAGCGCCACATACTCATTATTGGTCAGATCCACGCTGGCCAGCAGGCTGGCATAAGTCAGCGTGCGATCCAGCTTCTTAACGATCGCTTCATAGGCCTTAATGGCCTCGCTGAGCAGGGATCCTCCCTGATGCAGATGGCCCTCAAAGCGCTCGGAAAAATCGTTCGCAAGTTTCAGGGCTGCAGCTAAGTCGGCCCGGCAGGCCTCCTGGTCTTTATAAAGGCGGGACACGTCCCAGGTCAGCTCCTGGGGAATTTGATCACGGGTTTTCAGTTCTTTTGACATAGCGAATCCTTTCTGCAAGATCGGGTTATACTAAGGTTTAGTTTAACACGACACAGCTAAGGCTGGGACTGGTAAGGCGAAAAAACGTTAAGCCGGACAAAAACAGCCGCAGAAACAGGATTTGAAGCTTTATCGGAAGCCTGCTCTCAAGCATGTCCTGTGGTATATGTTTAAGCGTGACCGGTATCATCTTGAGAACATCTGTTGAGGGATGTTCTCAAAGTTAGGGAAAAAGATATTTTGAAGAAAGCGAATGGAGGAGAAAAGCATGGATAAAAACGAAAGAATGGATTTTACGAAGGCGGACTGCCGCTCGACGGAGCTTTATCAGAAAGCTCATCTTGAGGCTGAGGGTCTTCTTGACTTTCTGAGGCAGGCTCCGACGGCCTGGCAGGCGACGGCGCTCAGTGCGCAAAAGCTGAAAGCGGCGGGCTATCGGGAGAGCAAGCTGTCTGAGCTGGGTGAACTTAATCCTGGAGACAAAGGCTTTTTAACGCAGAATGGGTCGGCGCTGCTGGCCTGGAAAATCGGTCGGAAGCCGCTCACGGGCGGGCTTAAGATTTTTGGGGCCCACAGCGATTCACCGGCTCTGAAAGTGAAGCCGCGGGCCATTTCCGAGAGCGAAGGCATCAGTCGGCTGGCCGTCGAGGTTTATGGCGGTCCCCTGCTCAATACTTTCTTTGATCGGCCTCTTTCCCTGGCTGGCCGCGTGGTGCTGCGGGGCAAAAGTCCGTTGGACGTTGAGGAGCAGCTCGTCGATTTTAAAAAGCCCCTGCTGATTCTGCCCAATCTCTGCATTCATATGAATCGCGACGCCAACAACGGCGTCAAGATCGAATACAACAAAGTCCTGCTGCCCTTCCTCGCACCCGTGGGTGGGGAAGCCCGTCCCGATCTGCTGGAAACGCTCCTGGCGGAGGAACTGGGCGTCTCCGCAGACGATATTCTGGGCTTTGATCTCCTCACTTACGACGTCCAGGCCCCCTGCTTTTGCGGACTCAATGACTGCTTTATTTCTTCCGGTCGTCTGGATAATCTTGGCATGCTTTATGCCGGACTTTCCGGGCTTCTCGCTTCAGACGATGACAGTGAAGGGATCTCCATTCTGCTGGTCAGTGATAATGAAGAAGTCGGCTCGCGCAGCAAGCAGGGCGCTCAGAGTCTCTTCCCGCGCGACTTTATGGAAGCTCTGGTTTTGGGGCTTGGCGGCAGCCGCAGGGATTTTCTGGGACTTTTTGAAAAGTCCTTTATGATCTCCGCTGATCAGGCTCACGCGGTACACCCCAACTACAGCGAATATGCGGATCCGACGCATCGGCCGGCCATCAACGGCGGCCCGGTCATCAAGCTGGCGGCCTCTCAATCCTACGCCTCAGATGCGCACAGTCTGGCCATTTTCCGTCAGCTTGCCGAAGCTGCCGACGTGCCCACCCAGGTTTTCGTCAACCGCAGCGATCTGCGCGGCGGCTCCACCATCGGGCCGATCAGCTCAGCTCTGATCCCGGTGAGTACCGTCGATGTGGGCAACCCGATCTGGGGTATGCACAGCCTCCGAGAGACGGGCGGCCTGCTGGATCCCTGGTATATGCGGGAGATTGCAAGGGTTTTCTTTAGCCTTTAAACCGCTTATTTGCTGTACTGCCGGGAATACTTTTTCAGGTAGACGAAGCGCATGAGCCGACACTCCCAGAGTGGCAGCGGCTTGAGATCACAGACTTCGGCAAGCGCCGCAGCGCGGACATTTTTTTCAAGGACCGCGCGAACATTCTCCGCGTCACCGGGATTCTGGCCAAAGCAGAGTGCCGCCTGAGTTTCGCGATCATAGCGTACACTGTTGGATTTGCGGAGTGAACCGACATGCTGGCCGCAGATCTGAGCGAAGTCATCGAGCCAGGCTTCGAGCATTTTCGTCCTGCTAAAAAGGCGCTGAAGTTCCGGATCCAAAGAGACGCAAAGGCTTTCTCCCGCCGGAAGGTTTGCTCCAAAACGAGCCGCAAGGGCTTCTTCCTCCGGGCTGTGAGCGTCGATAGCCCGGCGATGGCTGTTTTTCCGGCCCGTCATTTTTTCCCAGAGGCCGAGGCAGGACTTTTCCAGAGCGTCGGCCCGTTCGCTGACTTCGGCAGGACTGCAGCCAAAAACAAAGGCCCCATGGCGGCCCATGAGGGCTGCAGAAGCCTGCGCACGGGAGAGCGCTTCCTCCATATTTTTATGCAGGCGTTTGCTACCGGGCAGAGCATAGCTCCCAACCGGCAGAGGAGAGCCGGAAAAGCTCAGGCCATCGGGCACAAGGGAGAGCGCAGAGGCATAGACCTGGTGCGTGTGAGCGGCCATTTGCGCCTCAGGAAAGAGGCGATAAAGAATGGCGTGCATGGGCGCTTCGGAAGAAGGCTTGCCTTTTTCGCCCGGAAGCTTCGTGCCATCAGCCAGCGAACAGCGGACAAGATCATCCGGCTGCATTGCGGTGTAGGCCAGGCCGGAGGGGGTCACGAGGAAGCTCTCTGCATCCAGACGCGCACTGAAATTCCCCCAGCTGCGCACAACCAGTCCCCGCGCGAGGAAATCCTGCGCCAGGCGAACAATTTCCTGTCGAAGCTCGTTTTCACTTTTGGTCTGCATGTTTTTCCTCCCCGTATTGGCGGTGCCCGGTTGGGCGTGGTCGTTTCCGCTCGCTTGCTCCGCAGCGGCTCAGAGCTCGCCCGGCTCCACACTGCGAAAGCGAATCACCGCCTGCGGATCCTCCGTAATTTC
>SFGY01000043.1 GCA_004556455.1 Clostridiales bacterium
CGGCTATCGAACCGGACACAGCAGGGGGTCTTGATGCAACGGACGAAATAGAGTCGCACGTAAGTTGAGCACCGTTTCTTGCGGCGATTCCACCGAATGTTCGACCGACAAAACCAATGGTTCCGCCAGCGCCCATTCTTTGACCGCCGTTAACAACTGCATCTCTCACGTAGGAGTTGCCCTTAAACATATTGGCAAATCCGCCTGCAAAGCCAGTTGCTGCAGCACCGGTACCTGTGGCAGTAGCACCAGCGCCTCCGCCAAAGACACGTCCGGCACTTCTTACTCCACCACCAACAGCGCCAGTGACGACGCGTGCTGCCATCAGGAGTTCCATTCCCATGCCGGAACCGGTCTGAGCCACGTTGAGACCTATCGATGCAAGATAGGAATCAAACTTTTGGGCTGTTTTGAGGAAAGCGAGCGCACAGAACATCCAGAGGAATACACTTCCTTGCCCGGTTGACAGTGCACCGCCATTTCCAATGTAGGCACCCATCGAGGAATTGAATCCTCTGAGGAACCATACGTTCATCACGAGCAACAACATCTGTGATCCGACCATACGACACCAGCTTCTGAACACCGGTGTCGTTGCTTTAGAGGCACCCATGGAATATGCAAGAGGCGAGGTATAGCAGAGGACTCCGACTACGATATACCGTTCTACTGTTTCAAGCAGTAGTTTGAAATAGTTCCAACCAAGACAAAGCTCTAAAATGACGAGGAGCAAAAGTCCTACAACGGATATCGTGGCGATGAGCGTCGTCAATCCGTTCATGAGCATCGCTTCAATTCCTGCAAAGGTGAAATCCTCCGCACTTAATTGAATGTCCATCAAGGCTGTGTACGGTGCCCTGGCAATATCGAGCACCATTGAAAAGATAGGCTTCGCATAACCGATGAGTAGTGCCATCAAAGCACTTCGGGCAATGAGTGTCCACGGATTTTCTGCATCGGTCATTGGTCCACCAAAGATACGGAACAGCTGCCAGACCGTAATCAAAAAGAGTATAGCCCATGCTGTGTACTGCATGACTGTAAACGCCTTTGTGACAAACGGGAAGTATTCTTCCATCGCTGTCATATCTGTTCCAAGCGCTTGAAGGAATAATCCGGATACGGCATCCATCAGATCAGTAACAACGCTGCTGACCCAAGTGATAATTCCTTCAAATATCCAGTCAAGCATATGTGTTCACCTCCATTCCTGCTTGACACGGATACTTAGATGATCGTTGTGCCACCACCAGGCGAATAGTTACCGCCGGCGATGAGAGGCTGTAAGTAAGCAACGATGAAGCCCAAAGAGTTGAGAATGATCCAAGTGATCACGATTCTCTTGAGCCAGCTTGTCGCCTCGTCGACGGCTCGTTGATTGCGCGATATCATGCGTACCAGCAGGGCGATAGCGGCCACGGTGACTGCCACGATGGTGCTGATCGCCACAAGCTCTCCGTAGATATCCTTCATGATCATCGAAAAACGATCCCACATATCTGCGGCGAATACCGCCTGTGTCGAAACGAGCAGTGCCGCCACAACGCCCACAAGCGACCAGTATGCGGTTTTGATCTTTCCATCGCGCAGCCGAAGCTGTCTGTTCATGCTTTTGGCCCTCCTTTCTTCGGTATTGGGCAGCAAAAAACGCCGTCTCTTAAAGCTTTTCAGCTCAAGAAACGGCGTCGGTTTCGCCCGATCCCAGTTTGGGACGATATTATTTTAGCACATTTGCTTTCCCGTGTCATCGGCAATCGTGTGCCAACTTTTCGCCTTTTTATGGGCATATTCATTTCAGTCCTTCCAGAAGCGTCAGCATTTCCAGCCAGAAGTCCACATCCGGCGCAGCTGTTGCCCACAAACGAATGGAAAGAACAGAAATGGCCTGCTGGCGATAGCGATAAAAGTTCCGCGACGACAGGTTTAGGCGATACAATACCTCCTGATGGTTGAGCGCCTCCGGCGCTATGTAGGTTGTGTAGATGAGATTATACAGCCGTTCGCCGTTGTCCGGCTTTTTTCGGAGCACGGTCAGTGCCTCGTTGAGCCGATCCATCAGCAGGCGAGATTTTTGCATGCCCTGCATCCGGCTTTCGATCTTCTTGTTGCCCAGCGCCACCTCGACATCCACATCCTCGATCAGCTTGTCCACGCCTTCAAACGGCCGATCAAGCTCGGCAGCAACCGTCTCGGGGAAGCATTCCAGCATCCACACCAGCGTGCGATAGTGCTGGAGGAGCATCAGCGTGTTGTGATAGCAATTTTTCGTCTTTTCCTGTCTGGCAGCACGCTTTTGTGCGTCGTCGATCCGGCTGTCTCCCAAGATGCCTCGCTTTGTCAGAAGTGTGATAAAAGCGTCTGACTGCGCTTGTATTCGTTTTTCCTGCTGCTCATATTGCAGCTCATCCTGTTTGCTCATGATAAAACATCTCCTTTGCGATTTTGGTGATATCCGTCGGCCTGCACGGTCCGCGGATTTTATTCGTTTCCTGTACCTTGAGATCGAAATACCCTTTACTCCGGCAGACATACTCACAATTCTTACAGTTCCAACACGGAGAAAAATACGCGCGTATTATACTGCCTGAAAGTGCAACGCGATTTTCTTCCACATTGCCAATCGACTTTTCCACGGCATTTCTGCTGTACCATGCGACCAGCCGGTTAATATGTTCATTGTCACTGCCTACCTTGTGCGTATTTGCACCACAAATACGTATTTCGTCAAGAATACGTAGGAATTCTGCCTGCTCAGGCAAGGAAACCTCAGTATCCATCGGATACGATTTATTGAAAACGAGGCAGCCGTAAGAGCCGGGAAGACGGTACAGTGCAAAGACATCCCCGTGCTTTTTGAAAAATCTCCATACCTTTGTCTTTTCCCAGCCCCAGCGCTGACCCAGTTTTTCCATCGTTAATATGGCACCGTAATTGCCGTATTGAACAGCCGGCGCTATAAAAGAAAACGCATTGCCCGGTTCTTCTGATACTGTGTGGCACCAGAGATCCAGCCATGCGTCTGCTTCATCAAATATATATCGCTCCTCGGCAAGTCGCTGCGTAATATTGCGGGGGAGGCAGAGAAACCCAAAACCGTCTGTGGCATACACGGTTCCGTTCATGCACTCCTCGCCGGAGCATTTTACGACCCAATCCGTTAATTGATAGGTCAGCTTTTTGGTTTTGCTGTCCAGTGTGTATTTCAGATAACCGAGGTCTGACAGCTTATCCAGTATCTCTAAAGCCTGTACGCGGCTTTTGATGCCGAGAATACTCTTCAGCCCAACAATACCTCCGGACCACATTCCGGGGCTCACAGCGTTCTTATGGCCACAATAGAAGGCGTGTCCCTTGCGAAATGCAGCTCTGGCGGCAATCTTTGCCCAGGCACCCATAATACCTTTGCCGGCCGGCAGGGTATCTCTTCGGAGCTTTACCCATTCATACTTCATCAAGCATTTCAACATCAGCGCCTCCTTCCTTGGAATAATAAAAAAGACGACCATTCCGTCGTCACATAGTATCAGTCTTCGATTCTTACGATCAGTCCGTTTAGCTTGATCAGCTTCACGCCTTTGAGATACCAGAACTCACCGAGTTCGATTCTCGTCGGGATCCACTCTCCGTCAAGAAGCACCTCCAACCGTTCTCCGCAGTGAAGGCCGCCGTAGTAATCCAGCGGCCCGAAGCGAATGTCCATCCGACCGATTACATCATCATAAATCAGTACACCTTGTTTTTTCATCCTTATCCTCCTCGTGAAATGGGAAAAGCCGAATGAGTTTCAGTGCTCATTCGGCTTTTCTGTGTGACAGGTTATTAAATATGTTTTGCTCGGCTGCCTATAAATTGGCTCCTCCTTTCGGGCATATTAAAGTCGAATTATGCCTGGGCCTCGAACCTAATTCTTGGACAAAATCAGCAAAACCCCAGTGTTTATGCAGCATAATCCTCTTTGTGTTATTATACCGCAATCATCGATTCGACAAACGATGACAGCGTTGGACAAAGATTTAGTCCTTCCGACACAGAATAGGTCTTTGTCCAATATAAGAATTTACATGCACGGAGGATTACGCAATGTCAACTTTTGAAATCATTATGGCTATTATCAATGTTGCTGCGATTATCACAGTTCCTATTGCCGCTGTATTTGTCGGTCAAAAGCTACAAGACCGCAATCAGAAACGCAAAGATAAGATGGAAATTTTCAGAGTGCTTATGATGAATCGCGGTATTGGCTGGACTGCCGATACCGTTCGTGCCTTAAACATCATTGATGTTGTTTTCTCAGACGATGATAGTGTTAGGGCAAGATGGAGGGAGTATTATAACCAGCTCTGTATTCAGACACCAAATGTTATGCAGCGCAAGCAAATCCAAGAGGCACAAGACAAATTATTAGAGACCATAGCTCAGTCACTTGGATATAAAAAGCAGGTAACTTGGGAGACAATTCAAAATCCATATATACCTCAAGGAATGCTAAATGCCATGCAACAACAGCAGAATATTCAAAACGGACAAGAGCAGTTGGCAAGTGCAGTAGAATTATTTACAAAAGCCTTTGGATCTGCAAATTCTCAACCAGATAGTACAACGGTTCAGCGAAAGGAGGATACCCATGCCAACACTTGAATGGATTGGAAAAAGCAAGGTCATCAATCACCATCAGGACGTGCCGTTTCGGGTGTTGGAGCGCAAGTATAGCTTTGATGAAAATGGACAGCACAACGAAGATAACGGCAGCGAAAATATGATCATCCGGGGCGATAATCTGGAAGCCCTGAAAGCGCTGCTGCCCCGGTATGAGGGGCGCGTCAAGTGCATTTATATCGAAATAATCATACCGAGTTTGATACAAAGGAATGGAATAATTGAAAAGTGTACCTTTGCGGTGTAAAAACAGCCGTTGCGGTGTACAGTGGGGTCGGGGTATCCCGGCTGTTTTCATATATAGAAACAGTTTCGATTAGGCTACAGGGAATGTAGACAAGTATGGTATAATGGCTACATAGAGAAAAACAGAAGGGAGAAAAAACGAATGGAGCTTTCCTTTGATAGCGGAAGATTTGTTGCACATCATGGCAGATTGAACTACCAAGAAGTACTTGATGATTTTCCAAATGCACATCTTATCCGCATAATCACATATAATATTTCTAAAAACCAACGAATGGACGCTTTGCTTGAAGCGTTGAAAACGGTTTCAGCAGATACAAAAATTATCACAAACATCCCTTCACGCATGGATGAGTATTATTTAAGTCCGGCCGGTCAAAATATGCGCTCTGCGGCAAGAAAGAACATTCAAATATATCTTTCCAAGCTAAATCCCGAAAGATTTCCGGCACAATTTGTTCCGTATTTTAATGTCCATAATCATGCTAAACTCATTGGAACAGAAAACATAGTTTATATTGGTTCTGCAAATTTTTCAAACGAAAGCGCCGACAACATTGAAGCTGGCATTCTTATAGAAGATAAGGAATTTATAGGTAGGTTATATGCTGAGTTTTTTGATAAAGTAGAGTCAACCTCTATGTCTTACTATGATGATGGGTTTAGCGCATTTCGCCTATTGGCGATGTCGCTGTACGCAAAGTTTAAGCATCACCATCATTACCTTATGCAAAACCTATATACCGATTATCAAAGGACAAAACTGACCGTCGCAGATTCTATTTTTATTGATGTGAGCGATTTAACTGCACTGTATAGAGATCTCGATGAACTTAGTTCGGTATCGGCATTAGCGGATGACACCTATGATGATGAGAATGATGACTACAATTCTGAATTAGAAGAATTGAAATCAGCTTTTGAGTGTCTCAGCATAGAGTGGTTACAAACGGTTATTTCAGAGGATGGTTCCCTATACCAACTGGTTATTTATGACACCGATATAGAGGCCAATAATCTATTACAAGAGGAGTATGCATTTGAAGCAGATGAGGAACACTTAGATATGTATGCAGAAAAGGCATTGAATACTGCAACAGAAATCTATGGTGAACTACATGATAGTTTTGCTGAAGAAGCTGACGATTTTCTTGCCGAGATTGAGAAAATTATAGCAGCCTTGGAAAAGGCGCTGAGTTTTACAGCAAAATGGACAACCGCAAAACTCAATCCCAAAATTAATAACACATAACAAAACACCTCGCAACTGGAGCATCGTTCCCTGGCTGCGAGGTGTTTTGTGTAGATGCTTTAGACCTTGATTTCCATTCCGTTTTTGAAGGTAAATCGCACATCGTCTTTGCTGTAGGCGGTAACAAAGTCCACCAGTCCGCACCAAAGGCTGGTCTCAGATTTGTCCACCAGGTCAGCCTGCGCCAAGGTTTCCAGAAAGGCTTCAATGGTGGCGCGTCTGGACTGCTTGCTACGGATGGTCTCGTCCAGGGTTTCGTATCGTGCCTTGGCAGCATCGAACCGTGCGGTCAGTCCATCATAGCGTTTTTGGTATTCGACCTGGTCGAGGGCAACATGAGCGTTTTCGCAGATGCACTTTTCGATGAGGTCGGAAACCACCGCCATTTCGCTTTCCAATTCAGCCTGTTCCGCTTTGAGGTCGGTAAGGTCAAATGCTGTGTCCAGCGATACCGTGAGTGCCGCAATAATCGCATTTTTCTGGATTATCAGCTGATTGACCGCCGATACGAACATCGTTTTGATGTCATGAATTAACCCATAATCCGGGACAGTTCGATGAAGTCATCCATATCATCGACAACGCCCGCAACCGTGCCATGAAAGCAGTCAATGCAGAGCTTATTCAGATGTATTGGAGCGTCGGTGCGTATTTGTCAGAGCTTTGTTCTGCATCAAGCTTTGGCGATAAGATCATTGACGAAGTTGCCGCATACATTGCGCAAGAGAACCCCAACATCAAAGGTTTCAATCGTCGCGGTCTCTATCGTATGAAGCAATTCTACGAGACCTACAAGGACGATGAATTTGTGACACCACTGGTGACACAAATCAGCTGGACAAACCATCTGCTTATTATGTCTGGCTCCAAGACGGCAGATGAACGGCATTTTTACATGGCGCTCTGTGCGAAGGAACATTATTCCAAACGCGAGTTGGAGCGTCAGATCGGCACATCGTACTATGAGCGTTCAATGATTTCTGCCAAGAAGCCGATGCCTGAATCCGTTTCGCATGATGTGCGTGAAAGCATCCTCGATACCTATGTGCTTGAGTTTCTGGACTTGCCGGAGCAATTTTCTGAAAAGAATCTCCGTAAAGCAATCATCGAAAATCTGAAGCAGTTTATACTTGAATTTGGCCGGGACTTTACCTTTATCGGTGAGGAGTACCGTGTTCAGGTCGGCAATACAGATTTCTTCATCGACTTGCTGTTTTATAACCGTGCGCTTTCCTGCCTTGTCCCGATTGAACTGAAAATCGGAAAATTCAAGCCGGAACACATCGGGCAGATCAATTTTTATCTCGAAGCACTTGACCGCGATGTGAAGAAGCCAAATGAAAATCCAAGTGTAGGCGTTATTCTTTGCGCCAGCAAGGATGACGCGGTTGTCGAATATGCTTTAAGCCGCAGTATGTCGCCCACACTTGTTGCAGATTATCGGCTTTGTCTTCCCGACAAGACGCTTCTACAGAACAAGCTGCGTGAACTGACAGAGCTTGCGTTGGAAAGTGGCGAAGGCAACGAGGGTGATGAAGAATGAACGCTGTTATCTACGCCCGCTATTCCTCAGACAGCCAGCGCGAAGAATCCATTGAAGGTCAGCTCCGTGAGTGCCGGGAATATGCTGAACGCAACAATATGACCATCGTTGGAACGTATATTGACCGGGCATTATCTGCAAAAACAGCAGATCGACCCGAGTTCCAGCACATGATCAAGGACAGTGCAAAAGAGCTGTTCGAGATTGTGCTTGTATGGAAGCTCGACCGCTTTTCCCGCGACCGTTACGACAGCGCGCACTACAAGCACATTCTGAAAAAGAATGGTGTAAAGGTTATTTCTGCGAAAGAGCTATCTCCGAAGGCCCGGAGGGTATTATTCTGGAAGCAATGCTGGTGGGCTATGCCGAGTTCTATTCTGCTGAACTATCAGAGAAAATCCATCGCGGACAGAAAGAGAACGCGCTGAAAGGGAAAAACAACGGCGGTGGCGTTCCGCTCGGCTATCTGTTGGACAAGAAAGCACAGAAGCTTGTGATCGATCCTACGACTGCGCCATTAGTGGTTGAGATATTTGAAAAGTATGCTGATGGCAAAACGGTTCGTTCCATTGTTGAGGATTTCAATGCCCGCGGACTTAGAACGAAAAAGGGACAGCCGTTCAATATCAATAGTTTCAGCTCTCTGCTGAAAAACCGCAAATACATTGGCGAGTATCGTTATCAGGACGTTGTGATTGAGGGCGGCGTTCCTGCTATCATTCCAGAAGGCCTGTTCAACCGTGTGCAGGAACGCATGGAGAAGAACCGCCATGCTCCCGCAATGGCAAAAGCAAAAGAGGACTATCTGCTGACAACAAAGCTGTTCTGCGGTAAATGTGAGCGCATGATGGTTGGTGAAAGCGGCAAGAGCCATACCGGCGCTATGCACTATTATTACAAATGCAGCGGTGCGAAGCGCCTGAAGGATTGCGACAAGAAGGCTGTTCGCAAAGACTGGATTGAACGTGTTGTTGTCCGCCTGACCATGCAGCGCGTCATGGATGAAGAAAAGATCAACAGGCTCATTGACGCAATTCTTGTTATGCAGGAGCAGGAAGACACAACAACCCCTGCGCTTCGCTCACAGCTTGCGGAAATCGAGTCCTCCATTGGAAACATTCTGAAAGCAATCGAGCAGGGCATTTTCACGCCGTCCACTAAACAGCGGCTTGATGAGCTGGAAGCACGAAAAGAAGAAATCCTTGTGAATATCCAGACTGCTGAACTGCAAAAGCCAAAGCTGACCCGCGAACAGATAGGTCAGCGTGCCGGTCTTGTCGAACACGATGGTGTCCGCCTTGGCCACCGCCTCCAAAAAGCGTCCGCCCTTGACGGAGATGTGATAGCCGCTGCTCTCCCGCATGGCGGACAGCACCGCGATGGGGATGGCCAGCTTGAGCGCACAGGAGAAGTCCACCATCAGCACCGAGAGCATTTTCGTCACATTCCGGGTCAGAAGATAGGTCAGCGCCGTGCCGCCCAGCGTATAGGGCACCAGTCTGTCCGCCATCTGGGAGGCTTTGTCCTCGGCGGTGGATTTCAGCTTCTCCGACTCCTCGATCATGCGAACTACCCGGTCATACCGCCCGTTGCCGGAGGATTTCTCCACGGAGATGACGCACTCACCCTCCTCCGCCACCGTCCCGGCATAGACGGGACTGCCGGGGTGCTTCGCCACGGGCATGGACTCGCCGGTGAGGGAAGACTGGTTCACCATGGCCTCGCCCTCCACCACCAGGCCGTCCAGCGGGATCATACCGCCGGTGCGGATCACGATACGGTCGCCCGGCTTCACGTCGGTGATCTTCGTCAGCACCTCGACGCCGTTTGCCTGCTGCCAGACGCTGTCCACCCGCAGGCTCATGGCGGAGGCGAGGTCGGCGGCGGAGGCGAGGTCGGCCACGGACTTTTTGTGGGTCCACTCCTCCAGAATTTCGCCCAGATGCAGCATGAACATAACGGAGCCGGCGGTGGCAAAGTCTCCCCGTACCATGGACACCGTGACGGCGGTGGCATCCAGCACGGCGACGGACAGTTTGCCGTGCCACAGTGCCGAAATCCCCTCCCGGATGTACTTTACGGAGCGGAGCAGTGCCAGTGCCGTGGTGATGGGCGCAGGCAGAAACAGCTTGGAGATGCATCGCCGCATAACGGCAACTGCCAGCCTGTCCTCAAACTCCCGGTTCAGTGCCCGGGAGGTATGCTCCGGCACCAGCTCCATGGCCTCCGCCTTGGCGAAGGAGAAACGTGCCAGCGCACGAATTATGTTTCCGCGCTCCGCCTCATAGAGCACCACGGCGTCCTGCGTCCGGTCGTAGACCTTGACCGCCTGCACGCCGTCCTGGGCGCGCAGATAGTATTCCAGCACATCCGCTTGGGATACTGTCATCCGCCCGCAGCAAAGGTGTACCCGCAATCGCAGTATGGGCCGCCGGAGGCGAGGGTGTACTGCCGCACAAAGTCGGTCACGCCGCCCGACTCGCTCATGGTGTAGTCCAGACGGCACAGCGCGGGAGTGAGGTCATATAGCCCCAGCTTTTTCATCAGCACGCAGATGCCGCATTTGGTGAAGCGTCCCTCGTAGCCGCTGCCGTCGGGATATTCGTAAAACTCCATATTCCACGAGTAGGGGTTGCGGTCAGCGGCTCTCAGGGCGGCGGTGGCTTTCATACCGGCAATGTCCTTTTCGGTGAATTTGCTCTTTCCGCTCATTTGGCAGAACCATTTCATGGGCTTTGTCATCATGGATTTTGCATAATACTCCGTCAGCCGCTCCACATCCGGGCGCTCCGGCATGGAGAGAATAAACGCACCGATCATCGCGCAGTTGACGAGGTTCATCTTGAACCGGTCGCCTTTTTCAAATTCGGGCAGCTCGGAGATGATCTCCCTGTATTTCGGCTTTGCTTTTTTCGTGATGGCTTTTGCCGTATTCGTACCGTAGCCG
Source organism: Clostridiales bacterium (assembly GCA_004556455.1). Classification (GTDB taxonomy): domain Bacteria; phylum Bacillota; class Clostridia; order Saccharofermentanales; family DTU023; genus SFGY01. The sequence goes on from SFGY01000043.1 coordinate 10,645, forward strand.
AACACCGCTGTCAGCTGGTTTCGGAAGGACGGCGCAAACAGCACCCACATTCCCATGGGCATACCTATGTATTTCATTGCACGGTCTCCTTACATTCTCCGCTTTTCACCATTTCCCGCCTCCAAATCCGATCTTTACAATCTGCAT
>SFGY01000005.1 GCA_004556455.1 Clostridiales bacterium
TCGCCAGCAAAATCGCCAACGATCCCGCCGTGCAAAAAGCCTATCTGGGAACCCGCAAGAGCTGAGACACAACAGCATCAGACATTCTCCATGCAGAGATTCGTCATGCTTGAGCAGCAGAACTCCTTGATGCTTGAGCAGCAGAACTCCTTGATGCTTGAGCAGCAGACCTTGACAAGCCGAAAATGATCGGTTAAAGTGTCAAAGCAATCGGGTTCATAGCTCAGCTGGTTAGAGTGCTTGCTTGACATGCAAGAGGTCGTTGGTTCGAGCCCAATTGGACCCACCAATCAAAACCCCATGACGTAATTGTTATGGGGTTTTTTGATGTCAGAAAACTGCGCTTTGTTACCTGTGCGTGAATTAACGCTGACAATTTCTTAACATACATTGAAAATACTGATCGTGTTACCTACACTCAGGGTATTCATTTGGAAATACCTGATTTTAGGAGATTGTAGGAGCCGATTATGAAGAGAATATTATCTGCAGCTATGCTGGCTGCTCTGCTTTTGTTCGATCTTTTATTTATTCCTTTTTCGGTTCGCGCTGAAGAAGCTGCAATGCCGTCTTCACCTCTTCGGGAAGAATTGAGCGATACTACCCCCCTCCCCCCCCCCCCCCCCCCCCCCACCCTTCTGATTTAGAGGGAACTGAGGAAAAAACGGAAACTGATTCTGTGCCTGAAGTCAGTACAGAAGGAGACGCACTTCAAACAGCTCTTCCAGAAACAGAGAATATTTACACCGAATCTCCTCCGAATGAAATCAATTTGGTCGATCATGTGCAGGATGTCCCTGAACAGGCTGCTTCGATGCAGACCGATCTTCCAGAAGCTATAGCAGTTAAAGAGATTTTTAATTTTGATTTTCTGAGCCTCTCCCTCTCTAATATTGACGAAGCTTTCAGCGAAGCAATTACACCTCATGTTAAAGAACTTAAAGACGACGATCTTCAGTCCGTTGAAGTGGCCATCAAGGCAGCGCTTCAGGATGAGCGGGAATTACTGGCTCCAGCGGGGAATGGAGATTCGGGTTTACAGGACTTGCAGGCTTTATCCACGGACTCAGGCCTCAGAAATAACGAGGTAACGCCACAGGTAGAATTTACAGACGAATGGGCTAATCCTCTGCCTGAATCGTCTCCGGAAACGGTGATGGCCGACAGTGCTTACAGGGTGTTGGCTTATGATTTTCAATTTCTTAATTCCGTTGGTGAATGTCTGGAACCGCAGACGGAAATAAACCTGTGCTTCAGCTCTCCTCTTTTCTCACAGGCTGAAGTTCGTGCATTCCATATTTACGCGGATGAAAACGGCGCTTTAAAAGCAGTGGAAGTGGCAGCGGAACTGACAGCTGCTCAGACTTTGTCAGCACAAAGTGAAGCTACGAAGGAAGGTGAACTGGAATCACAGGCGGATAATGAAATACCACCAGCTTATACTACAGTCACAATCCGAGCCAAAGATTTTTCAGTCTATGCTCTTTTGCTGATGCCACAGACATACGCCAGCGGAAAGCTGAATGAGGAGCCCCTGAGAGTTCCCTCAGTTTCCCAGATTTATCTAAACGGTCAGAACGGCAATGATGCCAACGACGGAAGTTCAGCTGATGCAGCGGTACGGAGTTTCGCCAGAGCAAAGGAACTGGCCATGAAGAACAGCGCCATTACCGACATTCTTGTCACCGGAACCACAGAGCTGGAAGGCGACATCAGCCTTCAGGGTACTATGGCAGCCATTAAACGGGAAAACAACTTTGGCGGCTACCTTTTTAATGTCGCGATGGGGAAATCCGCCACTTTACATGACCTGACGATTGACGGCGAAAGCTCTGCCGATATACTGCGAAAAGCTCTTATCAAAGTTAACGGACATCTGAATATACAGGATGGAACGGTCTTACAGAATAATCGCTCAAAGGCAGAAAAAAACATGTGTGCCTGGGGCGGAGCTATTGAGGCTTATGAGGCCACCGTCAGCATGTCTGGCGGCCTGATTCAGAATAACGAGGCGACCAACGGTGGCGGGATTTATCTCGGTAAGTCGAGTATGGAACTGTCGGGAGGTCAGATCAGCAAGAATCATGCGAAACGTGTGAGTGATACTTTTGCTGACCAAATTTATGCTGCTGGTGGGGGAATTGCTCTGTATCACGGCAGTACGCTCACTATTAGCGGGCAGCCACTTATTGAAAGTAACGTGTCCGATGAAGTTGGCGGAGGGATCAGTGCTGGAACGCGCCAGGCAAGTTATGGTCATGATTGCGTATTTATGAACGGTGGAATTATAAGAGGAAATTCTGCCGGTGCGTCAGGCGGTGGACTTTTTGTCCAGGCGGGTCTGAATAATGTGCACAATGCCTCTGCCACTATCACTGCCGGCCAGATCATCAATAATGTGATGAATGGTAATGGCTATACCGAAAAGACCTTTGGTGGGGGCGGCATTTATGTCAATGGCGGACCGGAGACCTGGCTTTGGCAGGGAAATGAATATCATATGCGCAATGGGGAACTCCAGATCAGCAATGCCCTGATTGAGGATAATACGGCAGATCAGTTTGGCGGCGGCGGTCTTGCGGCCTGCCCCGTCTCTAAAACATATGTCTATCTGACAGAGGGAGCGGCTATTATTGGAAATCACACGACGCCTTCTCCTCAAGGCGATGACATCTTCATTTACTCTAATCTGAACTTTGGCGCACATTCCGGACTTGCTGAATATGAGATTGCCACGCGCATGCTGGGAGGTACGCCTTACCTCTGGCATGATTATTATGACAATCCTGTTCCTGATGAGCGCCTGAAGGGAACCCTGGCCGATAAGGATATGTTGGTTCTGACTGCTACAGGCCAGATCAGTGCTGAGGCCAGACAACTGGCGACGGTTGTGATTTCGGGCAATCGCTCGGCTACCCGAGGTGGAGGTATTGGCTCCAATGGCACCGTCATTATTGGTAAAAAAGAAGAGAAAAAAGATCTGCAAGTGATCAAGACCTGGGGACAGGGTCTCAATCCCCAACCCATTACTGTCGAATTGAGAGGTAAATCGAAAAACAGCGGGCTTGACTGGCTGATTGAAGCCGTCGAGCTAAACGAAAGCAATCAGTTCTCCCATGTTTTCCGTGATCTGGCGCAGAGCTTTTTTGATCCGAACTCTGACGTTTCGCTTTACATCAGAGAACCCCAGTCAGATCAGTACAAGGTGACTGTGTCTCCATTTGTGGCTTTACCACAGGGAAAGACGCTCTCGTTTACACTGAGACGCCCACAGTTTTCTCAGTGGGATAACGCCTATGCTGCCTATTACAACTACTATCGGAAGCATCCTGAGGCAGGTATCTTTGATACGGGGAAGAGGGAGTTGAAAGATTTTACTGTTAAATACACTCTTCTGGATGAAAAAGGTCAAAGACTTGCTGAGAGCAGCATGTCTTATGAGGCTGAAGGTTATCACTGGAACGGAAAGGCGGCTTTTGCAGGAATCCCTGTTAATGCAGAAGCTCTGGAAATTCAATATTATGACAATCAAGGTCAGTTAATCGAGCCGTGGCTGTTGCAGTACAATCTCTATCTGGAAAGGCATGACGATAAAACGATTCTGAAAGTGCCTAAGCTTAAGCCGACCAGGGACGACGCCATTACCGGGGATGAAATTATCCTATCCGTGGAGGAACCAAAAGTCACGACGCCAAGTCAAGGCATTTATCAAATCACCATTGAAAATAAAAAACCGGAACCACCAAAACCGACAGAACCTACACATCCCACAGAACCTACTCATCCCACGGAACCCACACGACCAACGGAACCGTGTTGTACAACGGTGCGTTATTGTTGTGAGACCACAGTGCCCGTTACCAAAGCCAGCGTGCTCCCACGTACGGGTCAGCACGAGTTATGGGGGCTGCCCCTTCTTTTCCTGGCAGCGGCGGGTTTCCTCTTAATTCTTAAAAAACCGAAGATATAACCGTTCTGCCCTTAGAAAATCTGAACATTGTGGATATCTAATTACGACATTCTCTCATGAGAATAAGAAAGGGAGCTGTCCCGCTACACTTGCGTGTTTTGGGACAGCTCCCTTTCAGGTGAGGCTTTATTTCTTGCTATAAGGCTCTTGCCTCAGGCTTTTTATGAAAAATGCGATCAGTTATTGTCGCGATCTCAGTCCTTGACCTCATGCAGTTCGGAGATGATGCGGCCGTCGCGGTAGCGCACTTTGCCGACGACTCTGCCGGAGAGATCGAGGGGCTGGGGCTTACCGGAAAAGCTTTCGGCTTTTTGCTGCAGCTCTTCCATGGTGAGCAGGGGCAGCTTCGCCTCTTTAAAGCGTGCGAGAAGATCTTCGCGCCGTGGGTTGACGGCCAGGCCGTACTGGGTAACCAGGCAATCGATGCTTTCGCCGGGCGTGGAAATACAGGCCAGCTGATCGACGATCAGGGGAAGGCGGGCGCGAATCAGCGGGGCGATAATCATGGCCATTTTTGCGCCTGCAGCGGTATCGCTGTGTCCGCCGGAACCGCCCATGATCTCTCCCTGCGAGTTGGTGTGCACGTTGACGTTAAAATCTTTGTCCATCTCGGTTGCGCCGAGGATGACGACGTCCAGATTATCTACCAGCGAGCTCTTTACATCGGGGCGGGGACCGGCATATTTGAGGGCAGAGACTTCGCAATGGCGGCGATCCTCGCGGATACTGCGCACGGCTTCGAGGTCAAAGCACTGCACGTCCATGAGACTTTCAAAGCAGCCTTCCTCCAGCATCTGAACCAGGTAGGCCGTGATGCCGCCCATGCCGAAGCTGCCGTGAATTTTTTTCTCAAGCATGAGGTCCTTCAAAAAGGCCGCTGTGGCCAGGGAGGCCCCACCAGCGCCGGTCTGGAAGGAAAACCCGTCTTTGAGCAGACCCGAGGCGTCGATGGCCCGGCAGGCATACTGAGCCATGAGCAGGCCGATGGGGTCGCGGGTAATCTTCGTTGTGCCGGAGACGATCCCTTCAGGATTGCCAATGCGGTCGATCTCGACGACATAGTCCACGTCCGTTTCGGAAATACTGACATCGGCGAGGGGATAGGGAACGAGATGGTCAGTCACGGCCACGACTTTTTTGGCGTAAGCGGCATCCGCCATGGCGTAGCCCAGAGAGCCGCAGGCTGAGGGCCCGTATTTGCCGGAGATATTGCCCATTTTATCGGCAGTTGGCGCAGCAATAAAGGCGATGTCGATGGGTGAGCGTCCCTGGGCGATGTCGGCGGGACGCCCGCCATGCGTGCGGAAAATGACCGGATCCTCTAAGAGGCCGTGGGAAATCTCCCGACCGATGCGGGCGCTCATGTAATTACATTCCAGATGAGTGACCACGCCGCGGCGAATCAATTCGATCAGCGGGGCGTGAATGTCGAAAAGTGAGCTGGTGTTGACGTGAAGATCACGAAAGCCCAGCTGATCTGCGGCCGCAAGCACCTGATTCAGCACAAAATCGCCGTTGCGCAGGTGATGGTGGAAAGACAGGGTCATGCCGTCCCTGAGACCGGCCAGCTGCAGAGCCTGCTTGATGTCCTTCAGTACCTTATCCATATCAGCGCACCTCCTCAATCGCTCTGGCGGTGGCGAGAATTTGCTCCGCCCTCATGACGATGGGCTTATCGACCATTTTGCCGTGCAGAGAAACAGCGCCCTTGCCCAGACGCTTGCCCTCGGCGATCACGGCCATCACATCTTTGGCCCAGAGAATTTCTTTTTCGCCCGGCGAAAAGACCTGATTCACGGTTTCAAGATGCCGCGGGGAAATGACTGCTTTTCCGGAGAAACCCAAGCTACGGGCAAAGCTGGCGTCCTTCTTGAGGCCCTCTAAATCATCGGTGTCCGTGAAAGGTGTATCGATGACGTCGATGCCACTTGCTCTTGCGGCGACGATCAGGCGGGTGCGCGCATAGAAAATCTCTTTGCCCTCCTTTGTGCGGGGACAGCGCAGATCGGCGCTCAAATCTTCGCCGCCCAGGAAGAGGGCGACCACCCGCGGGGAAGCCTGGGCGATTTCAAGAGCCTTTTCCACACCCATGGCGGTCTCGATCAGCGGCAGAATTTTAAAACAGCCATCCGCCAGCCCAAGTTCTTTCTCTTTGGCTCCCAGGGCTGCTGCCAGTTTCTGAATGGTGGCGCCGGAGGCCACTTTCGGAGGCATCAGCACGGACGGCCTGCCGGGCAGAATAGTCGCGAGATCAGCTTCCCAATAGGGACTTTCCAGGTCATTGATGCGGACGACGATTTCTCTGCGGCCAAAATCAAAATGCTCGAGAGCGCCCCGAACCAGCTCGCGCGCCGCATCCTTCTGATCGGGGGCGACAGCGTCTTCAAGGTCGAGAATGAGGCTGTCTGCCGGGAGCACACAGCCGTTAATCAGCATACTCGGACTGTTGCCGGGCAAAAACATCATGCTGCGTCTCATCAGGCTTGCCCTCCTTCCGCTTTTTCGGGCTCACTGGCACGTGCCAGGCAGGTTTTCAGTCTGGCCATAATGGTGCAGTCCAAAGCCCCTTTATCTTCCAGCTCGACACGCCCGACACTCACACCGGCCTCGTTAAGCCACTGGCGCACCTGAGCTTCAATCGACGCACCGTACTGCGCCTTGACGGGGGAGGAGAGAATGACTTCCAGGGGATGACCGCTGGGTTCCATTTTGATGAGAACATCACTGGACTCCAGGGTTCCCGCGATGGCTTCTCGGCGAATTTGCATGATGAGTCTCCTTTTTTCTTATGATCTGCTTTTGATCTGCTTTGCTTTTGTCTTTCAGAGCTGTGCTGAAGAAAGCGTTTCCGGGCGTGAGATTCTGAACATCCTGTTCTTGGATGGTACTGTAGCTCAGATCGTGCTGTGGCTCCGCACATTGGAATCAAAGCCCACTTTTGCAACTATGCATCTGCTGGCCTGTTTAAGCACGATCTGGCGCTCGATAGAACGCCCGTAAGCGGGACGAGCTTATACAGCCTGAAAACAGCTGCCTTTTTCTACTGTTTAACAGCTTAGCCCCTGTCGTTAAATTATTCCAGCCCCGAAGGCTCAGATTTGTCGCTCGGGTAATCGGGCTATACCATCATTCGACTGACACATTTTTCTGTACGGATTGCTTTAAGACAAACAAAGGAGTTTGCGCAGCTTTGATCAGGTAAAACTTACCAGTCTTCTATGTAGTAAGTTTTAATGAAAAACTTTAATGATTTTAATAATATTGAAATAAATTTGAATATTGATTTTAATTTTATTTAAGTATACTATAGAAAAAGTAAAGGCGGTTAGAACGATATGCGCAGTGCGGAATTACCGCAATGGCTTTACAGCCTGGGAGATGAGGATATCCGTTTGATGAAGGAATTTGTCCTCAGCTCAGGCTCATTGAAAGCCATGGCAGGTCTTTATCAGGTGACTTATCCCACCATCAGGCTGCGTCTGGATCGTCTGATCGACAAAGTGAAGCAGGCCGAAGCAAGCGAAGAGACGCGCTTTGAAGGCCTGCTGAAGGATCTGACCCTGGCTGAGGAAATTAAGCCTTCGGCCGCGCGCAGACTCCTTCGGGCGTATGAGAAGGAAAAACGAGAACGCTAGGATTTGCTGCGTTTGGCATGTCCTCTTAGTTTTAAGTCTTTTCCCTCAGCTGCGAAGAAAGACAAAGAGAGGAGTGCTGTACGAGGCCGGACTCCCAAGTCCAGACGGACAGCGATGAAGAGGCATGACCCTTGGCCAGAGTTTATTTTTTCTTTTAGCCCTTTGTTTTTTGGAAATCTTACTCACCGAATGGAATAGCGTTTATGGCGTGGTCTTTTGTCCGCTAAGCTTAACTGCTGCGGCCTTTGACCTGCGCTTGCTCATCTTGCCCCTGCTGCTGATTTCATTACATATCTTTTATCTGGGTCTGAGAGAGCAGAAGCTCCTTCGTCTGACCGAAGAACGTGAACGCAAGCAACGCCTCCGGGCCCTTCAGGAAATGGCTCATCAGCAGTATCTTCGCCAGTGCGTTCGCATTCTCTGAAGTGAACCTGTTCTCTGGTGGGATTAAGCATTCGTGAGCATCCTGGTCAAAAACATAAGATTATCATTAAATTATAGTGATGAAGATATCCTGAAGAGGCTGCGTCGCGAACTTCAGTTCGCCCCTGATTGCAGGCCAGCCTGGTGTTTTCGTCGCCGCTCTCTGGATGCCCGCCGTAAAAATGACCTGCATTTTCTGGCCGATATCGAAGTCGACTTGCCCTGGCATCGGAGCTATGCGGCCAGGCCAAACCTTTCACTGATTGAGGAGAAAAAGGCTGAAAAGTGGTGCAGTAAAGAGAACGTAAGTGCTGCTTCAAAAGGACAGGAGTGTCAGACTGCCACCTCAGCCGATCAGGAGAATCAGACTGCTGGCTTGGCAGGTCAGGAAAATCAAGCTGTTGTCTCGTCAAGTCCGAATCATGAGAGTGCAAACACAGCCTGTCTGTTGAGCCAGCAGCACAATAAATTACGTCCTCTCGTTGTCGGGTCAGGTCCGGCAGGACTCTTTGCGGCCTGGGCCCTCGCCTGTGAAGGCATTCCACCCATCATTCTCGAACGCGGACCTGAACTATCTGAGCGCATCCGTAAAGTGGAGGATTTTCGCCGTGGCGGCCCTTTTGACCCGGAAGCGAATATTCCCTTTGGCGAAGGGGGAGCGGGCACGTTCTCTGATGGCAAGCTGCTCAGTCGTATCAAAGACACGCGGGCGGCTCTGGTGCCCAGAATTTTTGCTCTCTGTGGCGCTCCCGAAGAAATTCTCTGGGAGCAAAAGCCCCATATCGGCACAGATCGGCTGAGAGCGGTTCTCTATAAGATGCGGCAGAAACTCATTCAAATGGGTGTGGAATTTCGCTTTAACTGCCGCGTCGACGGGCTTTGGATAGATTCTAGCGGTGACGCCGTGTCCCCGCGACAGCTGCTCGGCGTCTGTGTCGGGGCTGAAAAAATTGCCGCGTCCACGGTCATTTTTGCCTGTGGCCACAGTGCAGATGACAGCGCCCGCATGCTGCGCGAAGCCGGACTGAGACTTGAAAACAAAGCATTTGCTGTCGGCTTTCGCATTGAGCATCCACAGAAACTGATTAACCTCGCGCAATACGGAAAATTTGCCGAACACCCGCGTCTGGGAGCTGCAGATTATCGTCTCAGCTGGCAGAGCAAAAGCGGGCGCGGGGTTTTTACCTTCTGCATGTGTCCGGGTGGAGAAGTCGTGGCCTCCAATGCCCGTCCCGAGAGTATCGTGACCAACGGCATGAGCGCCTATGCCCGGGCAGAGGACAATGCCAACTCGGCGCTGATCTGTCAGGTTTCCCAGGAAGATTTTGGTGAAGAAGACCTGGATGGCCTCAGCTTTCAGGAAGAACTTGAACGTAAGGCCTGTTTTTTGGGGCAGGAGGGAGCAACTGAGGACGAGCCCAAGGCAGTGACCGCAGACGATAGCAGCAAAGCTAGAGCAAACGTTGCCAGGGCATCCGCCGAAGACGGCACCCCAAAAGCTACAACAGACGATGCCGTGAAACTTAGCTCAGACTATGCCAAAGAAGCAGCCGAAAATTGTGCCAATGAAACTCGCTTAGATTATGCTGCGCCCGTGCAGGAAGTCGGCGATTTCATCAACGCCGTCCTCTCACGCTATCCTGAGGCAAAAGCTGAGCTCGATGACGTCCTTGTTCGCGTCCGGCACATCAACGCGGCTCTTCCTGCCGAACTTCGGCGCGCCCGGCCCAGCTATAAACCGCTGGTTCGCCCAGCCGACCTGTCCGGCCTATATCCCAGGGAAATTACCCTCGCCCTCTGTGAAGCCCTGCTCCACATGGGCACAAAACTGCAGGGCTTCGCTGCTGGTCAGGCCGTCCTGACAGCAGCTGAAACACGCTCCAGCTCGGCGCTTCGTATCTTGCGCGATATCGAGAGCCTGGAATCCGTCGAACTACCCGGCTTCTATCCCTGCGGGGAGGGCGCAGGCTATGCCGGTGGAATTACCTCTGCAGCTGTTGATGGTCTCCGCGTTGCCGAAAAAATCATCGCCAGACTCAGAGGCTGAATTCTGAACACCTGAACGGAGAATAAATATTGCGAACCCCTAAACCAAGAGGCTGAGTACAGCTTCTGACAGGTCCTTCTGGGGAACTGTTGCAGAAAAATCACCGCCTGATTCAAAGAAAAATAGTGGCAGACTCAAGGTAAAAAAGGCCAATCCCCATCATCGCTTGAAAGCAGGAGAGAAGTGCGAGAGAAGCGGGAGAGAAATGTTTTAAAGATATTGTTTGCAGAATTCTGCTGGGGACATGATTTCAGGATCTTTCGGAAAATGTGCGAGATTGCCGGTAACAAGGGTGGCATGACAGAATTTCGCGACTTCATAAAACTTGCGGTCCGATTCATCGCGCTCGAAAGAGATTTCAGGCATGGGCTCGGCTAGAACAGAGATGCCGTTCCTGATGAGCGGATCAAGGATGGCGTTGATTTCCCATTCACTGAAATCCAGTTTGGGGTAGTGGAGAACCCGCTCATATTCCTCAAGAATGCGGAAGTCATAACAGACGGTAAAACTTTGTGCAAAAACAGCCGTCAGAATATGGCTAGCCTTACGTCCAGGAGACCAGGCCGCAGAGACGAGAATATTGGTGTCAAGGACAATGTTCATTCAGCTTCTGCTCTTGCCTCCGAGATGAGGGATTCGATTTCATTATCCGTCATATAACCGGCTTTTGCGGCTTTTTTTCGCATACTGTTCAAGGCAATCATAGCTTTGGCCTGTCGAACAGCTTGAACGGTTTCGTCAAAGCCCTCTTCGGGAATGTCAATGATCAGGGCGGAAGGTTTGCCATTGTTGGTAAGGATAACCTCATTCCCGCATTTCAAATCTGTCCACATTTTTTTTGAATTGCTGCGTAAGTCTCGTACAGAAAAGAAATTCATAAGATCACCTTCCAAAATCATGGTACATAATATGGTCCAAAATGTCAACGCTTTGTGAGCTCAAGCAAACTGCATCCTCTCCCAAAATGCGAAGGATCAATGTGAGGGAAGATTGAATTTTATTTCTGTTTTATTTATACTGATTCTATATTTATTTGCACGTTGAGGTGGCATGAGCATATAAGAATCACGTAAACATGATAATTTTGGTCCAGCGATTCCTGCTATTTTTATCCTAAACGGAGGCTGTACTATGAAACAGTATAGATGCTTCTTGACGATTTTTCTTACCCTCATACTTTTATTCAGTTTCTGCCCTGTGCCTGAAGTTTGGGCTGAGGAAGACGATATTTATTATTTTCATGAGCAGGTACTTGAAGATCAACCAAAAGATTCAGAATTATACATGAATTTGTTTTCTTATAAAGATCAAGTGTCTAGATTGAGCTCAGATGGGGATCATCTTGTCATTGAGTCTCTGGCAAACGGCGAGGCTCTGGATGACCTGGCTTTCAATTATAAGAGTTTGTTTCAGGAAAATGGAAGCCGATGCAGCGGACTTTTCACTTTTGATCAAAAGCTCTTTTTTGTCTTTGCTGATACGAAGAAAAAAGAAGTGAGTGTCCGCGGCGTCAATGGAGAGCGGAAACTGGACAAGCCCCTGGTATTGAAAGACTTCCCTGGACTATTTGATGAGTACGGAATTTCCCTGAGACGCGCAGCTGCTGATGCTGACGCAATATTTCTTTTTGTTGCACAGAGAGGCCAGAAGGCTCTTTTTGTTTATGACTGGTCAGGACAACTTCGAGACAGTTATTATGCAATAGAAAGCTTCGATACTGATGGGCAGGGTCATTTTATTTATTTGCAGAGCCCATCGGAGGCTAAACACTACGGCTTATTCTGTGTCAGTTCGGACAATCTTAAAGAGTTATTTCAGAATCAGAAAATAACATCGGGCATTGCTCGTTACAGCTTTGATCGGGAAAAACTACTTGTTCTGGATACGAATCGGAAGCTGCACAGCCTGAGTGTGAAAACGGGTCAGGAGCTGGGAGAGCCCTATGCTCTTCTTCAAGATAGTAACTATCTTGAAGAACCCTACAGTACAGTGGATATGCTGCCGGGAAAAGACGATTCGCTTTACTTTTGCTATTTTTACACCAATGATGAACAGGCAAAGGAAAATCCCGGTCTCTTCATGAATGCTTTTGTGTGTTATGAGAAGAGTAAAGGGACACGAGAATCTCGGGATGTGACCTTGACTATTACTATGCCATATCGAACAGACTTCATGATGGAAGCTATTCTGCGCTATGAAAAAGCCCATCCTGAAGAGCACGTTATTCTTGATACGGCTTATAACAGCCAGGAACAGTATCTAAATCATGTCGATGAGTATGGAGAAAAGCTGGCATTGCGTGTTATTGCGGGGGATATTGGCGATATTGTAAAAACGGGTGGATCCCATCTTGCTTACAGAAACTTTGCTCAGACAGATGTTTTTCTTCCTCTAAATGACTGGCTCGGAAATAACAGCCACCTTAATCAACTCAATCCCTCTATTCTGGAAGGTCTGAAGATTCGCGGCGATATCTGGGGTCTGCCCGTTTTTTACATGTTCACTCAATATGAGTGGAATGAGGAGCTTGCCGATCAGCTGGGGCTGCATGTTCAAGCTGACGAACTCACTTGGTCGGGCTTATTGAAGTTTCTTCCCGCCTTGGAAGAGAAAGCGCCGGGACACCATCTGCTGGCCGTAGAAATCGGGGATGAATCCCCGTGGATGGGGCTGGGGGTTGATCTTCTTATCGTCAATATGCCTGATCTGATTGACTTTGAAAAGCAGACTTTTGATCTGCATCAGGACTGGTTTATAAGTCTTCTGAAACAGTTTAAGAAGGCCTCGGATTCTGCTCAGTTCGTAAACAGAGACATTCCATTTAACCTTCAGGATCGCTTGCAGGGAGCTTTGCTGCGCCCCTGGTCCAGCTACGATCGGGATCTGCGTGACGGCCAGGCCGACTTTGTTCAACATAATCGAAAGCAGGCCTCCACCATGATCCCGATGATCCGTGGAGAGAAACATCCGAACCGTATTGCCTACAGCAATTACATGTATTCGATCAACGCCCGCAGTGAGCGGACGGAAAGTGCCCTTAAATTTCTGGATTTCCTTCTGAGCCCCAGTATTGAGAGCCTGAATGTCACCAGCAGAATGGTTCCGCTTAATCAGGAGGCGCTTAAAATTAAGTTGGATCGTGCAGACAAAGAAAATACACCCGGGGATTCCTTTACTGGTGAGGATAAGGACCTGATTGTCCGGAAAATTCACGAATACCGCGATGCCTTTGAGAAGCATTCCAGCATGGTGGATTATCTTTATGATATGGATTATCTGAAGCAGGATATAATGTTGCCGATTGAACGTTACATGAAAGATGAGATTGACTTGGATGAGGCCCTCCAGCTAGCTGAAGAAAACGTCACCATACGACTTTTTGAATAGAAAAAGCGGAAAAGGGAAAAGATGAGACGCTTCAACAGAGTAGGCTTTTATTTCGTGCTTCCCGGCCTCTTCGGCTTAATCATTTTCTTTTTTTTGCCTTTTGGGATCAGTCTTTACTATGCGCTGACCAAGGGTATTACGAAAGCCCGTTTTGTCGGGTTACAGAATTTCCATGAACTTCTGAAAAATCCGGCTTTTCTGCTGGCCGCTAAAAACACCTTATTCTTTATTATAATTGGGGTTCCCATCGTAACTTTTATCTCGCTGTTTCTGAGCTTGCTTATGGAAAACAAGCTTTACAGGTTTCCGCGCTGGGCGATGTTGTCGCCGATGATCGTGCCGGTTGCTTCCGGGATCATGGGCTGGCAGGGCGTTTTCGGGGAGACAGGGATGGTGAACCTGATCCTTGTTTCCCTTGGCCTTGAACCCAGGGATTTCTTTTCCAACACCATGGCGATCGGCACAGTGATGTTTATTTTTATCATCAAGGACATCGGCTTCATGTGCATTATCTTCAGTGGAAAATTGTCAACTCTGAATCGTGAGTACAAGGAAGTTTTTCTTTTGGAATCCTCTTCCTACTGGAAGTATTTCTGGAAAATTATCGTGCCTCTTGTTGCGCCTACCATCTTTTTTGTTTTTATCATGGGAACCGTTCATTCTTTCCAGATTTTCCGAGAGGTCTATGCACTCTACGGTGATAACCCTCCCAGAAGCCTGTACCTATTACAGTATTTTCTGAACAACAACTTTTATAAGCTCAATTATCAAAGACTGAGTACGGCTGCCTTTATTCTGGTCATCATGATCTCTGTGATCATGATAGGTTTTCAACGTGCGAGTGAAATGAAGCTTTGAGGTTTGGAGATGGGGAAGCGCATTAAAGGCATGGAGATCGTGATCAGCAGCATCGTGTACGCGACTGCGATTATCTGTATCCTGCCGCTTTTCATGATGATTCTCTATTCTCTGAAGAACAGTTCCGGCGGAACTTGGAGCCTCCTTCAATACGCCCGGGTACTTTTACAGACACCAGATTTTTTTCAGGGCTTCTGGAATTCTGTCCTTTATACAGGCGTGACGCTCGCTTTCAACATCCCTATCTCTCTGTTAGCGGCTTATGGCTTCAGCTTTTTCAAGTGGAACGGCCGAAAAACACTATTCTGGCTTTACATCGTTCTGATGCTCCTGCCCTTTCAGGCCACAATTGTGGCGCAGTACATTATCCTGAAGCAGCTTAAACTGCTTGGGCGGCCCATGGCTGTCATTCTGCCGAATTTTTTTGCAACCTTTGGCACAGTTCTTGCCGCTCAGAATATGCGCGGAGAAAGTCAAGATACCCTTGAAGCGGGACGGATTGATGGCTGTAATGAATTCGTGCTTTTTATCCGCATTGTTCTCCCGGCCATGCGGCCAGTCGTTACCTCTCTGATGCTTCTGACCTTTATCAGCAGTTGGTCCATGGTGGAACAACCGCTGGTTTTTCTGGAAGATCCAGCTTTGATGCCCCTTTCTGTAAGTTTGCAGAGCAATGCACGCTTTCGTCCCATCGCTTTTGCGAGTGGCACACTCTTCAGCGTTTTACCGATACTCCTTTACCAGTTTGCTTATGATGATCTTGTTCTGGGAATTCGGCTGGGTGCCCCTGCGAAGCGGGTGGAGAGCAAGGAAGTTCAGGAAAGGCCAATACGCCATCGTCAGCTTATATTCGGGGAGCAAAAAGAAGTGCTCAGTCGTAAGCAAAAGATGTTCAAAGCCACTCTGTTTTTCTTTATCCTTATGCTGGTCTTTACCTTAATGACACAGAAGATTGAGCATCTGATGATGCCCACAGTGGAAGCTGTTCACGCAAATAGCGCTGAACTTAAACTCGATCCCGCTGATCCTGAAAGTGAGTCCCTGGGTTTCTATCACAAAGTACTTCCCATCCAGTGCCTTCACGATGAAGGGGGAAGACCAGCAGTCTATATTCTTGCCGAGGAAAAATCAGCTCTCAGACGCATGGAAGTATTGCGTGTCGATGTCAAGGTTGAGAAGCAAAATGCAAAGTATGTGGCGCTCACAGGAGCTTTTACCTATGAAGATCAGGTTGTTCAGTATTCCAGCCGCCCTTTGCAGCCAGGCATATTTGTCCGTGTGGTGGAGGAATAATATGATCAAAAGCAATATTTGCCTTATTGGGATTCTTTCTTTTTCCCTGGTTATCATCCTCTTTTCTATGTGGAACTCTGTTGCCGAGTTTGAGCCGTTTGTCTGCCGCTATGAGCTTTTTATTAAGAAAGAGGATACATTCGCAAAACAGGCTGAGAATCGCCTTTCATCAGAGATTGTAGAGCAAAGTACACAGATTGAGCGTGCAGAAAAAATAGCGGCAATACTCAATGCAGATGAACAGATTGTGAAGCATTTTGAGCAGTCCTTCAGTCTTTCTGATAGCACCAATATTGACTTTACTGTCCTGAGTGCGCAGAGGCATAAGGGTTATGATGTTCCATTTATGCGTGAAAAATTACTGTACGTTCTCCGCGGGGCTGGGGAAGAGCAGAATTTGAATTTTGAAATCCGGAATTATACAGAAGCGGCGACTTTGTTGAGTCAGTTTCCACGCGGTATGATCTGCTTGACGGCGCTTTCTCTTTTGGCTCTGCTTGTCTGTGCAGGGGTTCAACTGACACGTTATCTTTATGTCTGGGTTAAAAATGGCCTGAAACGATATTATGTAGCTGAACTGATCCGAAATAAGTGGAAAAGTTTGTTAAAATTCTTAGGCGTGTTTTTTCTTCTCCTTATCCCTGCTGTCGGGCTTCTGCAAAAAGTTATCCATTTTCAATTTGACGTTGCAGGCCTTTATTTGCCAGAACGTGATGTATTTGACCTGGCTTTCTACAGAGCAAGAAAGCAGAACCCCGTAAATCTTGCAAGTCAGGCCAGTATCAGCTTTACCCGTCTGTTATCCCGGCTGGAAATTTTTAGTGCAGTTTATATGCTGTTCCTGATCCTTCTGTTTATCTTGCTGTTGATTGAAATCCAAAAGAAACGTAAAGTAGACTCGTGTTTTAATGAAAACTCAAGAAATGAAAATACAAGATAAGAGTAAAAGATAAGCGCCGAGTTAGGCGAGTGAGCGATTTAGGTTAGATAAGAGTAGAAGGTTAGCGCCGAGTTTATGCTTAAGAATCTCTGCGAAAAGGACCCTGCTGCCGATCAGCAGAAAAAGACGACAAAGAGCCTTTCAAAAAAGACCCTTTCATCGGCCATGAGCTTTATTGTTCTCTTCGGCCTGGTGAGCCTTTTTTCGGATATGACGCACGAAGGGGCGGCGAGTATTCGAGGAGCCTACTTTGCGCTTCTGGGCGCTTCGGCAGGGACGATCGGTTTTGTTTCCGGTCTGGGCGAGCTGGTCGGCTACTCCCTGCGCCTCCTCTTCGGCAGAATTACGGATAAGACGAAGAAATACTGGCCGCTGGTCATTGCAGGCTATGTGCTGGATGTGTTGGCGGTTCCGGCTCTCGCACTGGTAGGCGAGCATGGCTGGATCGCCGCAGCGGCCCTTTTGATCATCCAGCGTATGGGCAAGGCCATCAAGAAACCAGCCAAAGATACGCTCATGTCCTTTGCTGCCACGCAGGAAGGGGTTGGTAAAAGCTTCGGCATCCAGGAGGTGCTCGATCAGATCGGCGCATTTCTCGGGCCGGTGCTGCTCTACCTCGTCATGCTTTTCCGCACGGAGGGCACAAGCTTTGAGATCTACTCCTTTGCCTTTGCTCTTCTGTCGATACCGGGAGCGGTCACTCTGATTCTCCTTTTGTTCACGAAACGGAAATTTCCTCATCCCGAACATTTTGAGCCGGAAGTGGAAGTGCCTGCTCCTTTAAAGTTGAAAAAGCCCTTTATTTTTTACATCATTGGAATCAGCTTTTTTGCCTTTGGCTTCATGGATTATTCCCTGATTATCATGCATGTCTCCAGAACTTATACGGCTCTCAGCTGCAGTCTTACCGAAACGACCTCACTGGTGAGCACGGGAACTCTGCCGCTGCTCTATGCCGGAGCCATGTTGATCGACGCGATAAGTTCGCTGGTTTTTGGCCTCCTTTTCGATAAAAAGGGAAGCCTCGCCCTGGTGTTATCGACGCTCATTTCCGCGCCTTTTGCCTTCCTGGTATTTTCCCTGCATACCGTTCCGTCCCTCTTGCTTGGCATCGCCTTGTGGGGCGTGGGCATGGGCGCGCAGGAATCCATCCTGAAAGCGGCCGTATCCACCATGATTCCCAAGGCAAGCCGGGCCACAGGCTATGGCTTCTTTGAATTTTTCTTCGGGGTCTTTTTCTTTCTGGGCAGCTGGCTCCTGGGCAGTCTTTACGATCTGAACCTCACTGCCATGGTCGCTCTTTCCGTCCTGGCTCAGCTCGCGGCCATCCCCTTTTTCTGGGTTTCCGGGCGAAAATAGAACGGCTGCTTCCTCTCTCTTTGATATTTGCATCTTTCCATTGAGCCTGAAATAATGACCCTGTGTTCAAGCAAGATGTTTTCTGGGGGGTGAAGGTCGATGGAGTCGGAGTGGTGGAGACAAAGGGTTGTCTATCAAATTTACCCGCGAAGTTTTTGTGACAGTAATGGCGACGGCTTAGGGGATATCGGCGGCATCCTCTCGCGCCTTGATTATTTAAAAGACCTGGGTGTGGGCGTGCTCTGGCTTTCGCCTCTTTATCCTTCGCCGGATGTGGATAACGGTTATGATATCAGCGATTATTGCGACATTCACCCACAGTTCGGGACGCTGGAGCAGATGGACGAGCTCATCGCGGAAGCTCACCGCCGCGATATTAAAATCATCATGGATCTGGTGATTAATCACACTTCGGATCAGCACGAGTGGTTTCAGAAGAGCCGGCAGAGGATTGAACCTTATACGGATTTCTATATCTGGCGTAAGGGCGAAAAGGGACGCAAACCCAATAACTGGGGCAGTTTTTTCGGAGGGGATGTCTGGACCTTTGATGAGCTGCGCGGGGAGTATTACCTCCACCTTTTTGCCCGGGAACAGCCCGATCTCAATTACCACAATGAAG
This sequence comes from Clostridiales bacterium, assembly GCA_004556455.1. GTDB lineage: Bacteria > Bacillota > Clostridia > Saccharofermentanales > DTU023 > SFGY01. Next base: position 18,535 of record SFGY01000005.1, read on the forward strand.
CAGTTATCGAGGCCGTTCAGGACGTCATGCGCTTCTGGCTGGAGCGTGGGGTAGATGGCTTTCGCTGCGATGTTATAAACATTCTTTATAAGGAATCTTTGGAGAATGGGCGCTGGCGTCCCGCGTTGACGGGTTGCGAGCACTATTTGTCGACGCCCGGTCTGCATCGTCTCCTGCAGTGCTTTCACACAGAGGTTTTCAGCCGTTACGACTGCTTTACCGTGGGGGAGACAGTCTTTGTGACGCCGAAAAAGGCGGCTGATCTGACCCTTCCTGAGAGGGGCGAGCTGAATGCGGTCTTTGCCTTTGACCACATGGAGACAGATTGTTTTGGCGTCAAATGGTTTTTGCGGCGCTTTTCGCCCCGGCGTTTCCTCAGGACGCTGAGCCGCTGGCAAAAAGAGCTGGACTGGAATGCCAATTATTTTGAAAATCATGATCAGCCCCGTTCCATCCCCCGTTTTGGAGATGAGAAGCGTTACCGCAAAGAAAGCGGCAAAGCTCTGGCTCTCCTGCTCCTCTCTCTGAGGGGTACCCCTTTTATTTATCAGGGGCAGGAAATTGGCATGAGCAACTTTGATTTTTGCTCCATCGAGGAAGTGAAGGATGTCGAGTCGCTCAATATCTGGAAACTCACGAAGAAACTCCATTTCCCCAAAGCCTGGCGCTGGAAGATGATACGTCTGAAGAGCCGAGATAACGCGCGTACGCCCATGCAGTGGGATGCTTCAGCAGAAGCGGGATTTACGTCGGGTACGCCCTGGCTGAAAGTGAACGGCCAATATCCCAAGGTTAATGTAGCTGCAGAAGAAGAGGAGCAGGATTCGATTCTGCATTTTTACAAGGCTTTTCTGCGTTTTCGTCAGACGACTGATACGCTGCAGACCGGCAGTTACCGGGAGCTTTTCCAGAAAGGCCCTGTCCTGGCCTTTGCCCGCGAAAAGGATGGGGAGCAGCTGCTGGCTGTGCTCAACTTGAGTGCCAAAGAAGTCCGCTGCCCCCATTTTTCGGGCGAGCTGCTCTTTCACAGCTACCCGGGGTCGCTCCAGCAGGGCAGGCTTCGGCCTTATGAGGCGGCTTTGATGCGGACGAGCAACGATGAGGAAAACCTTCCATCTTCCGGGCCGGATGTGGACATAACAGCTCCGTTGACTGGAAAAGACAGCGGTCGAGCAAGCCACTTTACCACCGAGGTAAAGGCGGAGACAAGAGCTCCTTTGGCCAGAACTGCCAGGCAGGAGGAAGAAGGCCATGATTGAAGTCCGGGACAAGCTTTTCCATCTGCAGACGGATGCCAGCTCCTATCTTTTCTGCGTGGGGGATTTTGGCCATCTGGAACAGATCTACTATGGCCCCAGAGTGCAGACCGAAGATGCTGAGGCTCTGCGTTATCGTCGGACGATGCCCTATGGCTCTCAGGTCATGTGGGATGAAGAAAGCGAATTTTCCCTCGACAATCTGCCCCTCAACTGGTCGGGTGTCGGGCGGGGAGATTTTCGTCAGCCTCCCCTGGAACTGTGTTTTGCCGATGGCAGCCTGAGCCATGATTTTCTCTTTGTCGACTACGACTTATGTGACGGTGTCAAGCCGATGCAGGGACTTCCCACAGCGACAGCAGGGGATTCTTCCCGGGTACAGACGCTGACCTTGACCCTGCAGGAACAGGCGCATCCGCTGCGTCTGCAGTTGATCTACACCGTTTTTCCGGAGACCAATGTGATCAGCCGGCGGGCGGTTTTATTGAACCAGGGAGAAGAAGCGGTGACTCTGCACCGTTTTCTGAGCTTTCTCCTGGATCTGCCCAATCGCAATTTCCGTATGCTCAGCCTGACGGGCGACTGGATCCGGGAAGCGGAAAGAACCGAACAGCCGCTTGTTCAGGGTCTACTGATCAATCAGAGCACTACCGGGGACTCTTCGAATCGTCAGAATCCAGGGGTTATTCTGGCTGAAGCAGGGGCAAACGAGGATCAGGGCTTTGTCTATGGATTTAACCTTGTGTACAGCGGCAACCATTTCACGCTGCTTGAATTAAGTTCGCATGGGCTTGTTCGGGTGGCGGGAGGGATCAATCCCCAGTCCTTTCATTGGCAACTGGATCAGGGAGCAGCCTTTGAGACACCCGAAGCGATCCTCAGTTTTTCGGATCAGGGCCTGAACGGCTTGAGCCAGAATTTTCACCGCTTTGTCAACGAGCACATCGTCCGCGGTCCCTGGAGGATGAAAGAGCGCCCGCTTCTCCTGAACAGCTGGGAGGCTCTGAATTTTGATTTTACCGAGAAAAAGCTGCTGAAACTGGCAGAACAGGGGCGCAAACTGGGCATGGAACTCTTTGTGTTGGACGATGGCTGGTTTGCTGCGAGAGATAACGACCGCGCCGGTCTCGGAGATTACACGGTTAATTCCAGAAAACTTCCTTCCGGCCTCCCGGCTCTGGCCCGCCGCATTCATGAGATGGGCCTCAGCTTCGGACTCTGGCTGGAACCGGAGTCGGTCAACCCGGACAGCGATCTCTATCGGGCTCATCCTGACTACGCCATTTCCGCGCCCGGGCTTAAGCCGTTGACCTCGCGGCATCAGTTTTTGCTGGATCTGACTCGCCAGGAGGTTCGCGACTACATTGTGAAGGAAGTCTCAGAACTTCTGGACAGCGCCGAGATTGACTATGTCAAATGGGATATGAACCGGCACATGAGCGAATTTTATTCGCCCGGCTACTTTGCCGGAGAATTCTGCCATCGCTATATCCTTGGCCTCTACGAGATTCTGGATCGCATTTTCGGGCCGCGGCCGCAGATTTTGCTGGAGAGCTGTTCTTCCGGGGGCAATCGCTTTGACCTCGGTATGCTGGCTTTTTCCCCGCAGATCTGGGCTTCCGACAATACTGACCCGATCGAACGGTTGCGGATTCAAAGCGGACTTTCGCTTTTTTATCCACTTTCCAGCATGGGGGCGCATGTCTCGCTGGCTCCGCATCAGCAGACTCTGCGCAACACGCCCCTCAGCACTCGTTTCAATGTGGCCGCTTTTGGTCTGCTTGGCTACGAGCTGGATCCCGGTGAACTGAGCAAAGAAGAAGCGAAGGAAGTCGAGCAGCAGCTGGCATTTTACAAGCGGTACCGGCGGCTTTTCCAATTTGGAAAATTTTATCGGGGCGAGAGCTTTAAAACGAACAAGTATCAGTGGCTCTGTGTGGATGAGTCCGGGAAACAGGCCGTAGCGCTGCTGGCTCAGACCCTGGTCCGGGCGGCAGAGAGCAATGATATGCTTTGTCTGAAAGGCCTTTTGCCTGAAGTACGCTATCAGCTGAAAACCGTGCCGCAGAAGCTGTCCCTTCGCCGCTTCGGGCATCTGATCAAACATGCCCTGCCCATCAAAATCAAAGCGCGCAGTCCGCTTTTTACCCTGATCGACGCCCGATACAGTCTGGATGATGGAGCTTTTTCTGTTCAGGCCAGCAGCGCGGCCCTGGCGGCGGGCATTTGCCTGAATAATCAGTTTATCGGCACGGGTTATCATAAGGATCTGCGGCTCTGGGGGGATTTTGGCTCACAGCTCTATCTGCTCCAGGCCGAAGATGGTCAGGCCGAAGCTCGTCAGCCGGAAGTTTGTCAGGATGAAGGTTGCCAGGAAAAAGGTCGTCAAGCAGAAGCGCATAAGGCCGAAGCACATCAAAGCAAAGATCATCAAGAGGAAAGTGGTGAAGAAAAATGAAGCAAGAAGACCGGAAAAACATGATTTATTTCGGACTCGGGACGATAGGGCGAGACATGTTCTACGCCCTCGAAGCGAATGCGCTGATCTATTATCTGTCGAATGTCCTGGATCTGCCCAAAGCCCTTTTTGTCACGACCAGCCTTATCTATACGATTCTGCGTGTTTTTGATGCCCTCAACGACCCGCTGATGGGCCTCATCGTCGACAATGGCCGCTGGAAGAGAGGAAAATTCAAGCCGCCCATGCTGATCGGCGCTCTGGTCGGAGGCGTGAGCTATATGTTCTTCTTTACCGATTTTGGTTTCCGCGATTCCCGCTTTGTGATCGTCTTCCTGCTGGCCTATCTGGTCTGGGATATCTTTTACGGCCTCAACGATATTGCCTACTGGTCCATGTTGCCTTCGCTCAGTGTCGATCAGAAAGTGCGCGAGAAAATGGGGGCTTTTGCCCGTATCTGTGCGAATATCGGCATGTTTGCCATTATGGTCGGCTGGCAGCCGCTGAGCAAAGCCCTCGGGGGCGACAGCCGGGCCTGGTTCCAGATTGCGCTTGGCTGTACACTGGCGATGCTTTTCTTCCAGCTCTTTACCATCTTCGGCGTGCGCGAAAAAGTCCAGACACACGAGCAGGAAAAGACCAGCCTGGCAGGACTCTGGCACGTGCTGACGGCCAACGATCAGTTGCTCTGGACGACGCTTTCGATGTCTCTGTTTACGATTGGTTATATGAGCACGACAACTCTTTCCATCTATTTTATGCAGTATGTTTTCGGTAACGCGGATATGTATCCCGTGCTCGGTGCGGTTGTGGGCGTCGCACAGCTTAGCTCCCTCACGATCTTTCCCCTGATTTCAAAACGCCTCAATCGCCGCAGCTTTTATGCCCTGGCGACGGGCCTTGTGCTCGTGGGCTACGCCATCTTTTTCTTCGCAGACAGCAGCCTCGGCTTAATCAGTCTTGCCGCCCTTTTCCTCTTTGTCGGCCAGGCTTTCATTCAGCTTCTGATGTTGATGTTCCTCGCGGATACCGTGGAATACGGCCAGCTCAAGCTGGGCAAACGCAACGAGAGCATCACTTTCTCCGTCCAGCCTCTTATCAATAAAATCGGCGGTGCCGTGGCTATGGGTCTGACCAGCTTCTGCCTGCTGCTTTCGGGAGTTAAGGCAGGGGACACTGCTGCTGAAGTCCTCGATGCGAGCGGAAAACTGACCATCAAGATTTTTATGCTCGTCCTGCCGCTGGTCTTCATTTTGCTGGGCTACTGGATCTATCGCCGGAAGTACATTATCAGCGAAGACTATTACCAGAAAATTGTCCGCGAGCTGGAGCAAAAAGGCGAACTGAACGTCCATTAGTCCGGCTCGTCCATGGGATATTCTAAGCCCTGGACGTAGGTTTCATAGATGTCCTGGCTTGTGCTGCCCTGGCGGATGAGCTCCCGATACATCAGCGCACTTTTCTTGAGGCTGCGCTTCTGCGTTTCATAATCGCAGGCGACGAGGCCGAAGCGAGGGCGCTCGCCTTCTTTCCATTCAAAATTATCGACGAAACACCAGTGATAATAGTGGGTGATAGGGAGGCTGGACCCTTCGAGCAGGCGAACGTGCTCGTAGATGAAGCGGGGCCGGAAGCGGTCGTCCTGGTCGCAGCAGCCGTTTTCTGTAATCATGATGGGCAGGGGACAAATGTTGTAGAGGTTTTCGGCAGATTGGATGAGGCCTTCAGGGTAGATTTCCCAGCCCAGATCATTATGCGGCACGCCCTTTTGATCATAGTGGCGAAATGCATGGACCATGCCCCGTGAATAATAATTGATGGCAATAGCATCCAGGTAGCAGCCGCTTTTGAGTCCGCTGAAATTACGCAGAGGGAAGGGAAAGTGACCGCTGGTGATGGCGCGGAAAAAGTCGCTCTGGAAGAGCCGGTCGTAGAGTTTGGCGCCTGCGCGGTCGATAAAATTATCTTTTTCCGGGGTGAAACAGCGCAGGTGCAGGGCCAGGCTGACCTTGACCTCGCCCCACTGACGCTGCCGATAAATTTCGTGGATTTTTGTATAGGAGAGCAGGTGGATGGAGGCAAAGATACTCATAACTCGCAGCGTCTTAAAGAGCTTTTTTTCCTCGTTCAGCCACTCGCCAAAGAGAAAACAGTTGACGGCGTAGACATTCGGTTCGTTGAGCGTACAGTAGGCGGGGATCAGGTCGCCGAGCGCTTCCACCGTATATTCGACAAAGCGCAGGAAAATGGGGATGTTTTCTTTTCGTGTAAAAGCTCCACGATCTTCGAACCACTGGGGATGGCTGAAGTGATAGAGGGTCAGCAGAACTTCGATGCCCCTGTCCCGCATGAGCTGAATTTCCCGGCGGTAATGGGCGATGGCCTCGGGGTTCCATTGTCCCTCCTGAGGCTCTATGCGGGCCCACTCCACGCTCATGCGGTAGTAGCGGATGCCCAGCTCATCTAAAAGCTCAATGTCTTCTTCGTAACGATTCCAGTGGTCGGTGGCTCTCCGGATATTGCTGTGATCGCGGATTTTACCGGCGTTGGAATAATGGTTCCAGTTGGAACCGACTGCTCCGCCTTCGATCTGAGCGGAAGCGGTGGCCACACCGAATTTCAGGGCTGCTTTTTCAGACTTCATATTTTCTCCTGGCTCTCCTGCGGGGGATTCATCAAAAAAGTGGCTTTTGCTTTCCATGCTTAATTTAACATACTTTTTCCGGGCTCTTCTGCTGAGGATTCATCAAAGAAGCGATTTTCTCTCCACGCTTAATTTATCATAGAAGCAGTTTTTATCGTAATGGAAATGGCCCTGTCTGGTGACAAAAATGCGCTTTGCTGCGTATGATTTCTGTTAGGGTTCGGCGAAAAAAGTTTGCAGCTGGCGGAGAGAACTTTCCGCTGGAAATGACTTCGCTCAAGCGAGCTGATGCTGCCATGCCTCACCGCAGCAAACCCGTGAAAGAATTGAGTAGCCTGTAATAATCGAACACCGCGGAGCTGCAATCAAACGATGATTTTCAGCCCGGAGAAAGGAGCTCACAATGAAAAAGAAAGTACTCTGGATTTTGCTCAGCCTTCTGCTTTGCTGTGTCTGTTTTGCAGCCTGCGCGGCCAATTCTGTACCCTCAGGCGAGGTCATTCAACCGGACGAAATGAATGGAAGTGTCAGACGGAATGTTCCGACTGTAGCTTTCCCTGCTGATTTTGAGGCCAAGCGCATGGAAGCCTCTGAGCCCACATCGCAAGCGTTTGAAGCAGAGGGGAGGGACTCTGTCAGGCAGGATTCCGGCCGCATGATTGCGCTCACTTACAGCTTTCAACTGGAGAGCACCGACTACGAAAAGGATGTGGCGACCCTGGATCGCCTGATCGCTGAAAATGAGGGCTACATTTCTTCCTCAGATCTTAGCGTTCAGCCGAGCAAAGAAAAGGATCTCCACTCGGCTTTCTTTCAGGTTAAAATTCCCCGGGATAAGGCTGAGTTTTTCCGAAAGGCTGTGACGGCTGAGGTGGGCACGCTTCGTTCCTCATCCTCGAATAGCCAGGATTTCACAGAAAGCTACAGCGATACGGCGCTTCGTCTGGTCTCTGAGAAGAAAAAACTGGAGGCCTTCAATGCGCTCTATAAAAGAGCCGAAAGCATGGAAGATATCATGGCCATTCAGTCGCAGATTATTGACTGCCAGAGCCGCATCGACCAGATGGAGGCAAGTCAGAGGGTGATCGAGGGAAAAGTGAATTTTTCAGACTTCTCTATCTCGCTGAAAGAGGTTTTTTTACTGAGCCCTGTAGCCTCTCAGGACCCCTCTTTTTCCAGCCGCCTCAGCGAGGCTTTTGCGGCCTCATTGACAGGCCTGAAATCCGGATTGGAAGAGCTGCTCCTCTTTATCGTGGAATTTTGGCCGATTCTGCTTGTCCTTATCTTCATCGTTTTGCTGATTGTTGGCTTTAAACAACGTGTCGCCAGTCGTCGGAAAAAGAAAGAAGAAAAGGCTGAAGCCCGTGTTTCTGCAGTGAAGTCGGCTGAGACCAGGGTAACTGGCGCTAAGATAACTGAGGCCAGGGCAAGTGAAGCAAAGCCGGTTGAGGCAAAGACTGCGGATAAGAATAGCAGCGAGACGTCATCTTCTGGCTCAGACTCGAACTGAAGCCTGCGGTGATGAATTTGGTGGAGTGGGTGGCTGGCCAGTTTGTATTCGAGCTGCGTAGAACTGCCCTGGCTAATCTGGCCCGAAGACAGGCAGGCCCGGAGGATGGATTTCGTCCGGGGTTTGTTCGGCAAAGTCGAGGTCACGCTGAAGCACAGCCCAGCTTACGCTCTTTTCGCCGAAGCGCCCGCGCAGGTTGTAAATACAGTCCTCAATTTTCTCCAGGCGCTCTAGCTCGCGTGCATCTGAAAAAAAGTTCAGCTGCAGCGGCTGCTCCAGGGGAATGAGCTGGATGGCACGGATGCCCACGGCTCTAAGCGGTACCGGCATCTCGCTCATGCGGGTGAAGAGTTTATAGGCGCAGCGTGCAAGATACACGCTGCTGTGGCTGGGGTAGGGCAGAGGCGTCTGAAACTCTTCCTCGAAGAAGTTCTGATCGCGCAGGCTGATTTGCACACCGCCTGCGCGAAAGCCTCCGCTCCGTAAACGCAGGCCAACATTCTGGGCGAGGGCCAGGAAAACCGGCCAGAGGCTTTCTTTGCTGACGAGATCGTGGCGCAGGGTAAGACTGTGTCCGATACTCCTGACGGGCCCTCTCTCACCCAGTACGCGCACGCGCCCGTCATCCCAGCCGTTAGCCCAGCGCCAGAGGCGATAGCCGTTGATGCCGAGGCGGCGCTGCAGCAGTTCTGCCGGGGCGCGGGCGAGCTGGCCGATGGTGCTGATGCCCCAGAGGTTGAGCTTTCGTTTAGTCGCTGGGCCGACGCCCAGAAGGTCTTCGACTGGCAGGTTCCAGACCCTTTCGGGAATGTCTTCGCTGCGCAGGACGGTGACCGCATCTGGTTTTTTCATGTCGCTGCCGAGTTTGGCAAAGACCTTGTTGATACTGACGCCCACGGAAATGGTCAGACCCAGCTCCCGCTTGATACGCTGCCGCAGCAGCTCGGCGATGTCTTCGGGAGAGCCAAAAAGCTGGCGGCTGCCCCGTACATCCAGCCAGCATTCATCGAGGCCAAAGGGCTCGACCTGATTGCTGACCTCAGCGTAAATGGCCCGTGCCCGTTTGGAATAATGCACATAAGCTTCGTAGTGAGGAGGCACGATGTGGAGCTGGGGACATTTGCTCTGCGCCTGCCAGATGGTCTCGCCAGTTTTAACTCCCTGAATTTTCGCTTCCTGTGACTTGGCCAGTACAATCCCGTGGCGGTCTTCTACCGAGCCACAGACGGCCAAGGGCAGACCTTTGAAGGCTGGGTTCAGGACTTGTTCGACGGAAGCATAGTAGGCATTCATATCGCAGTGCAGAATACCCAGGCGGGGTTCCTGGCAACGGAGCTTGTCTGAGCCTCTGCCTGCTGCGCCTGCACCTGCGGTGTCTGAGCCGCTGCCCACTGTGCCTGAACCAGCGATACCCGGGCTTCTGCCTGCGCCTGCGATACCTGTGAGTGCAGTTGCTGAAGACCGTCTGCCGCTCGTTTTGGCAGGAATAAGTTCACCCATAGAGGCCTCCTCAAAATCAGCTCAGATAGCTCAGATGAAGTCTGTGAAATCAACTCAAATGAAGTCTGTAAAATCAGTTCAGATAAAGTCTTTTTTTCTTGACCCCACTGTGTTGGGCGGGATATACTGTGTTCGTAAATGAAAGTACTTTCACCTCTGTTGCACAGCATAGGTGCAAATAGTTTCATTGTCAACTGAAACTTGTTGCTTAATGCCTTGCTTAAGGCTTTGATGACGGGAGAAAAAAGGTGTTCGGTTCAAAAGTCAGAGATCTTCGTATTCGTAATAATCTCACACAGAAAGAGCTGGCCGCGCAACTTGGTGTTTCAACGCGCAGTCTGATCAACTATGAAACAGGGCGCTGCTATCCCCGCCAGGCTTCGGTTGTGGCGCGTCTGGCAGAACTTCTCCATGTCTCCGCAGATTATCTGCTCTCAGACGGAGAGGAATCTGCTGCAAGCCATGAGACACAGGATGCACGTGCCGCCGACCGTCTTGTCAAAGAGCTTTCAGCCATGTTTGCAGGCGGACGCCTGAGCGAAGAAGACCGCGATGCAGCCATGGAAGCGATACAACAGGCTTACTGGGACGGACGGCGTAATTCGCGCGAAAAAAAGAATTAGTCTGGGCGGGAAGTTCTTTTTATGGCTCAGCGGAGAGCAATTCAAAGGGCGGAAGCAGCTGTCCGTAAGCTCCTTGCCTCCTGGGGAACTCGCGATGTGGAGCAACTTTGCAGGAATCTTGGCATCGCGCTTTATCCACGCTCAAATTTCCACCAGCTGAAAGGGATGTATGCCGTAGTGGAAGGGCGTCCCTGTATTTTTTATAAGGACAGCCTCAGCGAAGAGGATAAAAAACTGATTCTGGCCCATGAGCTGGGGCATGATCAGCTGCACCGTGAACTCGCGGGAAAGCAGATTCTCATCCGCGACCACATGTTTTTAGATATGAGCAGTCGTCCGGAGCTTGAGGCGAATCTCTTTGCTGCGGAGCTGTTGATTTCGGATGAAAGCTTTCTGGATTATGCAGAGCAGGGTTACAGCCTGGAGCAAGTTGCGGCGGCCTTGGCTTTTCCCGCGGATCTTCTGCGTCTGAAGGCGGAAATTCTCAGGGAGAAGGGCGAGCCTCTCCACCTCAGTGAGCCCTTGCCGGCGCACTTTTCTTTCGAAAGGGGAAAGGATAAAATTTAAGACATGAAAACCACGTCATGCCCGAAAAGATTTTTCAGCCTTCTCTTGCTTGGCTTTTTCCTGCTCACCCAGGGTTTTGCTTTATCTTCCTGCTCTGTTATTCAGAGGGCCGAAAGAGCTCCGCTTACGGTTGCCCGATATGGCGGCGGAGGACGCAAGAGCAGTCTGGATATCGTACAGAACTTTCCCTTCCGCGCCCCCGGATCCCCTGAAGAAAGGGCTCTGGCCGACTGGCTTAAAGCGGAACTTGAACGCCTGGGTCTGCAGGTTGAGATGCAGAGTTTTCAAGTGGGAGGTAAAAGCTCGCAGAATGTTTTGGCCACGATTAAAGGAAAGGGTTTAAAGCCTGCAGAGTCGCAGGAGGACGAGCAAATGGCCAAAAGTGCCGAAATGCAGCATCCTGCTGATCTGGAAGGTCGGCGCATTATTCTCGGCGCACACTATGACACTCTTTACAGCCGTGCGCAGGCGGAAGAAAAAGATCAGGAAGCTCAGGCGGCGGAAGTCGATGAAGAGGGAAATCCTGTGGCGAGTGACCCTAACCTGCCTAAATTGGCTCAAAGTGATGGCATCGACGATAATGCCGCAGCCCTCGGCGTCCTTTTGCAGACCGCCAGGCTTCTGGCAGCAAGGCCAGCTGCCTATGATGTGACCATCGCCTTTTTTGGCGCGGGACATGCTGATTTTGCGGGGGCTCAATTTGCAGCCGATCAGCTGAGTCCTGCTGAGCGTGGAAAAATTGATGCGCTCGTCGTTTTAGATTCTATTTATGCAGGGGACAAGGTTTATGCTCATGCAGGTCAAAATTCTGTGGAGAGCGGCGAAAAGAAAAAATATGCTTTGCGACGCAAACTCTATGAGTGTACCGACGTCTACTACGATAATCTTCTGCTGACCCGCAACGGTTTTGCCCTTTATACCAATCAGGCCGGCTGCGAAAAGGATTTGGCGGGCGTGGGAAACTGCATTTACCGCGAGTGGACAGAAAAGAGAAGCGATCACAGTCCCTTCGATCAGCTGGGGATTCCCGTCGTCTTTTTCGACTCCGGCGACTATGATATTGAGCAATGTGACAGCCCGGTTAAAGAGAGCAACGATCCCTTTTTTGCCTCTGTGAATGGCATGATTGCCGGCAACGGTTTTGACAGCAGCGACCGCCTGCTCAATTATTTTGTCTCTGAAAAGCAGCAGAAGAATCGTGACCGCTTTGGCCGTTCAGAAGAAACAAGTCCGCTCAGCGAAGAGCGTCAAAGTGTGGCTGCGGAAAGCAGCCAGGATGATTATCTGAGCGAGGCGGATCGCCTGGAAATTCGCATCAATAATCTCGCTTTTATTCTCGAACAGCTTTGCCGCAATGTTCCGCCGGGAACCGTGGCCAAAGGAGCAAAGGAGCTTTCATAATGTGGATATTCTGGTTGGTCCTTATTGTACTTTTTCTTATTGCTGAAGCAGTGACCGTCAATATGACGACGATCTGGTTTGCGGCAGGTGCGCTGGCCTCTCTGATTGCCAATCTGCTGAACGTGGAGCTCTGGTTGCAGCTGCTGATCTTTTTCCTCGTTTCGGTTGTCTGTCTGCTGCTGTTTATCCTCGTTTTCAAACCGCGGATGGCCCCTCTGATCAAAAGGCCGGTATCCACTAATGCCGATCGCATTATCGGGGAAGAAGCTCGTGTCATTAAAGATATACTGCCGCTCAAAAAGGCCGGGCAGATCGAGGTCCTGGGTCAGATATGGTCGGCCATTGCGGAGGATGGGCAGAGCAGCATCCCGGAAGGTGCAACAGTCAGAGTGTTGGCGATCCATGGAGTTAAAGCTGTGGTCCGGCCCACAGACCCTGTGTCAGTGTCTTAAACTGTAAGCTTTGGGTTTTGACATAAAATTAACGTCGAGCTGACGAAAGTTTTAAGCAGAAATTGTTCTGTTCTGGCACAATATTTAAGGCGTGTTCTTACACAGGAGCAAAAGCGCCAGGCCGCCGCTGCTTTATAGAAAGGAATCATTATGTTTCTTAGCATTCAAAACGGTTTTTCTGAGGACCGTATCGGTTCTCTCATCGCTCTTATTTTTCTCGCCCTCGTGCTTCTGATTATCCTCATTCGCAATATTCGCGTCGTACCCCAGGCTCATAATTTCATCATTGAACGGCTGGGAACCTACAAAGCCACCTGGGACACCGGCCTTCATATGAAAGTGCCGTTTATTGATAAAGTGATCAAAAATATCTCGCTGAAAGAAAAGGTGGCGGATTTCGAGCCGCAGGCTGTGATCACCAAGGATAACGTCACCATGCAGATCGACACTGTGGTGTTTTACCAGATTGTCGACCCTAAGCTCTACACCTACGGCATCGAGAATCCTATTTCGGCCATCGAAAATCTTTCGGCAACGACTCTGCGTAACATCATCGGTGACCTGGAACTCGACGAAACGCTGACCTCCCGCGATGTCATTAACACGAGAATGCGGGAAACGCTGGATATTGCCACAGATCCCTGGGGCATTAAAGTCAATCGCGTCGAACTGAAAAACATCATTCCGCCGAAAGAAATTCAGACCGCCATGGAACGGCAGATGAAAGCGGAGCGTGAAAAACGCGAAAATATCCTGCGCGCTGAGGGCCAGAAGGAAGCGGCCATCCGTGTGGCCGAAGGTGAAAAAGAGGCGGCTATTCTTCGTGCAGAAGCGAAAAAGGAACAGGCCATTCGCGTGGCCGAAGGTCAGGCTCAGGCCATTCTCAAGGTGCAGGAAGCCACGGCCAAGGGTCTGGCCATGATTAAGGATGTGCAGGCCGATAAGAGCCTTATCGCTCTGAAAGGCCTTGAAGCCCTGACCAAGGTTGCTGATGGCCGCGCGACCAAGATTATTATCCCTTCAAATATGCAAGGCATCGCTTCTGCCGCTGTCTCCATCAAGGAAATGATCACAGATCCTCAATTTTCTCCCGATCAGGTTGCAGAAAAAACGGAGGCGGTGTCCCCCGTAGAAGAAAAATGGAGACCCGAAGCAGACGAGCGCAAACTCACGCAGTCGGCTGATGACCCCCTGTCAGGGCATCACTTTGAGCCTTCTGGCTTCTCCAAGATCTAAATCCCAGGGCTGCGCCATGTCGCAGCCCTTTTGCTGAGAGGAAAACTATGCTTCGTTCGATTCATATTGAGCAGTTCGGTATTCTCAAAGATGTGACGATCGGACCGACGTCCGAAGAAATTCAGGCGGCTTTACAGAGGAAAGAGAAAATCTCAGGCGGCCTGAGCGCTCTCAGTTGTTTTATTGGCCGGAACGGCACGGGCAAAAGTGCTTTCCTGGGCAGCATCAGTTTTATCCGCGATGCCTTGCTCTATGGTCTTCCCCATGCGTCCAGCAGCGGCCAGCGTGGAGGTTTTGCCCGCCTGCGCACACGCCAGCTCCCGCTCTATGAGGGTGAAATCTGGAGCCTGGAAAGCAGAATCCCGCGCACTTTCCCGGAGAATAGCAGAGCTGCGGCTGAAGGATCTTCTGAGAAGAAAAATATGGTCTTTGATTTCATCTATGAACGGCGACCGGAACAGTTTCTTCACTACCATATCAGCATGAATGGAGATAAACACAGCCGCCCCTTTATTTATGAAGAAACCGTACGCCTGCTCAGCTCTGAGGGAGAAAAAGAGTTGCTCTCGGTTCGTGAGGGAAAAGGCCATGTGAGTTCAGAGCGCTTTGGCAATGACGAAGTCCAGCTGCTGGACGAAAAGGTTCCGGCCCTCTCGCTCTTTGGACGCATGCTCCAGTACAAAGAGCTCTGCTGGCTTTATCTACAGCTCACCAGCAGCTTTGTCTGCCGCCCTGCGGAGATGCCAGATAAGGGGCTTTTAGCGAAAGAAAAGGGAGGGCATAAGCATCTCAATGAGCGCATGGATAATCTGCGTAATGTCCTGAATTACCGGGAAAAGGAAGACCCTAAGGCTTACGAACAGCTGCTCTCGCGCATTCTGGATCAGGTTCCTGATTACAAGAAGGTCGGTGATGCGTTTCTGGATCAGGGTATTTCCTCAGGAAATCTGAGACTTTTTGCTCTGCTGCTTCTGCTCGAAGATCCGCGTACTCTGATCTGTATCGATGAGCCTGACAACGGTCTCTATCACGATATGATCGAGGCCCTGATGCAGGCCACGCGCCACTACATTCTGGAGCAGAAGGACGCTCAGATTTTCCTTACGACTCACAACAGTTCGGTGCTCGAGGCTCTGAGCCCGGAAGAAGTATGGGCCTTCGAGCGCAGGAACGATGGACGGATTCACGTGCGCTCCCTGGCGCAGGATGAGATTGTCCGTCAGATGTATAAAGAAGGCATCAATATGGGGATGCTCTGGTACGGCGGCCATCTGGGTGTCAACTGAGATGCGCATTGAAGTCCTCTGTGAAGATAAATCCTCGGTCAGGGTGCTGAAAAAAATACTGGGGGACCTTCTTTTCTTTGGTCGCGAGCCCCTTTTTCCCGCAGCCGTCCAAGCTGCGGTTGAATCAACTCCAGGAGGAAAGGGCCTGGCTTTATGGCCCGGCGTGTCAGAGGAGAGCGAGCATCTGCTTTCACAAAATGGGGTTGTTCTCGACATTCATCCCCATCGCGGCAAGGGTTATATTCCTGCGAACCTTTTTGAAAAACCGGAGTATAGCCGCAGCGGCCTGCTCAATCTGCTCCCGGCCAAGCTCAGGGCTTATGCGCATTTGAATCGGGAAGAGGGACTGATCGTCTGCGTTGTTCTTGATTCAGACGATGATGATGTGAACAGGCTCTACCAGAAGATCGAGGCGCTCATTCGCCACTGCGCGCCGGGACGTTTCTTTGTGATCGGCATATCCGTCGAAGAGATGGAGGCCTGGCTGCTGGGAGATCCTCTTGCCCTCTGTCAGGCCTTTCCGGAAGCCGACCTGGCTCTCCTGAAATCCTACACTCAGGACGGCATCTGCGGGACCTGGGAGTTATTGGCACAAATCATTGAAGGTCAGGAGAAGGGTCGGGAACTTGCCCGTATCGGCTACCCTGCTGTGGGAATATATAAAGCGAAATGGGCCGAGGCTATTGCCCCATGGCTGGATCCTGAGCGCAATCAATCGCCGAGCTTGCAGAACTTCATCCATCGCTTTCGCACTATGGTTCGCCTTGCCGCCGGGAACGACAGGTCAGGACGCGCTGCAAAACAGACTTCGAAGCAGGACGACGCATGATTCCAACGGCCGCTTATATCCATGTGCCCTTCTGCGCTTCCCGCTGCAGTTACTGTGATTTTTACAGCCTTCGTCCGGGGGCAGATAGCTTTCAGCGTTATACCCGTGCCGTCTGCCTGGAGATTCGCGCCGAAGCGGCTGCCGCTGCGCAGAAAAATGCTGCGCCAGCGCCTCTCACGAGCTGCTATTTTGGTGGGGGCACGCCAAGTTTTCTGCCACTCTCTGCCCTCGAAAAAATCATGGACACGCTGCGCCGTAGTTTTGCTTTTGACGCGGAAGCAGAAATCACCCTTGAAGCCAATCCCGCCAAAAACCTTCCTGCCCGGCTCCCCGCCCTGCGGCGCATGGGGTTTAACCGCCTGAGCCTCGGTCTGCAATCCGCAGATAATCGCCTTTTAAAGCGTCTGGGCCGCATCCATACCCGCGAAGATTTCGCTGAATCCCTTCGTGCGGCCCGTGAAGCAGGTTTTGACAATATTTCTTCGGACCTGATCTTCGCTCTGCCCGGCCAGCGGCTGGAATCCTTCACTGAAGAGGTCGAATGGCTGCTGCAGTTTCCGCTCGAACACCTGAGTTTCTATTCCCTGCAGCTTGAAGAAGGTACCCCCCTGGCCGCCGAAATGGCCCGCGATCCCTCTGAACTGCCTGGCGAAGATGAAGAGCGCGCCATGTATCACAGCCTGCGCCGCCGCCTGAACCAAAGCGGGCTTATCCCCTACGAAATCTCCAATGCCGCCCGTCCCGGTTTTGCCTCCCGACACAATCTCGTTTACTGGAATGCTTTGCCTTACTACGCCTTCGGACCCGCTGCAGCCTCTTATACGGAGGGCGTGCGCCGTCACAATCCGCAGGACTTTGAGCTCTGGGAGCAAAAAGTGCTGGCCGCCGGGGAAACTCAGGCACATGCCGCTGCCATCGAAGACGAAAAAATCGACAGAGCCTCCGAGCAGGCAGAATATGTCATGCTGCGTTTTCGCCTGACGGAAGGCCTCTCTTTTAAGGCCTATCGTGAACGCTTTGGCGAGGATCCACAGCGGCGCTTTGCAGGCGCATTTTCCCGGCTTCAGGAGCGCGGCCTCCTGCAAAAGACGCCAGCAGGGCTCGCCCTTTCGGAGCTGGGTCTTGATTTGGCCAACCAGGTGATGCTGGAGTTTGTCTAGATTGATTTGACTTTTTCAGCTCACCAGCGAGACGCGTAGCAGAGCCCCTTCGAGCGAGTTCGCGATCACGACCGCAGTAAAGTGAGCATCCTGTTCCCGGTGCAGCGGCACCAGGTGCTGCGCCGAAGAGAGAGCGTGTCTGAGACGAGAAGGGGCTGCTGCGGAGCAAGCGAGCGAAAACGCCCACGCCCGCCCGGGCTCACACCGCCCTCGCTCAAAAGTTCGCTGCGCTCACAATCGCTCGTGTCGGCGGATCCGGTCGGGCTTAGTGCCGTGCCTCAACTTGTCGCGGAGCTTTGAACTTTTCCTTCACAATCGTTCAAAATCCTTCACCTTGACTTTCCTTGACAGTCAACAGAGTGAATGATAAAGTGAACTTGGCACTCGAGATCATCGAGTGCTAAAACATGCCAGGGTTCAGCCAGGGCTGTTTTATTAAGCGGCAAAGTGAGAAAGGAGCGATGGCTTTGAGTTCAGAAGCGAAAAAACCTGCAAAACATCTGGATCCGCGGAAACAGTCCATCCTCCGGGCTGTCGTCAATGATTATGTTGAGACGGCCGAGCCTGTCGGCTCCAAGGCTTTGCTGGCGCGGCATTCTCTGGGCGTAAGCTCGGCGACGGTGCGCAATGAGATGGCGGAGCTGGAAGAAATGGGCTACCTTGAGCAGCCCCATACTTCTGCCGGCCGTGTGCCCTCAGATAAGGGCTACAGGGCTTATGTGGATGAGATTGAAGAACCGATGACGCTCTCTCCGGCCGAGACCAGGAAGATTCGTGAGGAGATTGGGGAAGGTCTCTCTGAAATCCGCGAATTGATTGGCAGGGCAGCAAAGAGCCTCAGTGAACAGACGAATTTCACTTCTCTTGTGCTCACGCCGACCTATGGCGAGAGCCGTCTGCGTCAGGTAAAGCTTCTCATGATTGAACCAGGCAAAGCCCTGGTCATCGTGGTGCTTTCGGCAGGGGTGGTGCGCGACAGGCTGATCCATATCCCCGATCTGCTGGATAACGAGCAGCTGAGCAGCCTTGCCGAGACCCTGGAGAAAGCTCTGGCCGGAAAAAAGCTTCACGACATCACCCTGCTTGCAGTGACCGATGCGGGAAAAAGCGAGCCCATTCCGGATTCACTCCTGAATCAGCTGCTTTTTGAGACCTACATTGCCATTAAGCAGGCTGAAAATATCGACCTCTACATCGAAGGTCAGCATCGCCTCCTGAAACAGCCGGAGTTTGCGGATGTGGATAAGGCTCATCGCTATCTCGATACGATGAGTAAAGAAGGTGTGGTGGCAGGGTATCTCTCGGAGATGCCGGATACAGAAGTGACGAAAGAAGATAAGATGCCGGCCTATGTGGTCCGTATCGGTCAGGAAATTGCTCTGAAAGGCATGGAGGACTGTAGTTTTATCTCGAGTTCATACCGTATTGGGGATAACATCTGCGGCAAGATTGCGGTTGTGGGCCCCAGGCGCATGATGTACTCAAAAATTATATCGGACGTGAGCTTTGTGAATTACACCCTGAATAAGATGATCAGGCGCTGGGAAACACGAGGCGAAGCAGTGGAGGAAGAAAAGCATGAGTCATGAACACAAAAAAACGTTCAGGCGCAGCCATGAGCAGTCCAAGTCGGACGGCGGTGCTGCTCCGGTCGAAGAAAAAGATCTGCGGCCGGAAGAGCAGAAAGATTTCAGGCAGGATGAAAACCTTGAAGCTGGAGCCAGGAACCTGAGCGAAGCAGAACATAAAAAGGCAGAGCCTGAACGGACGGGACAGTCTGAAAAGTCGAAACCGGCTAAAACAGCTGAAACGGATCGTTCTGTTGCAGAAGAGAAGTCCGCTGAGCCACAGGATAAAGCAGAGGATGGAGAAGCTGCCCGCTACGCGAAGGCGCTGGCCGATCTTGAAAATAAAGAAAAAGAGCTGGCAGAGGCTCAGGATCGCTATCTGCGGCTGGCGGCAGAATACGAAAATTTCCGCCGTCGCACGCGCCAGGAAAAGTCGCGCTGCTACGAAGATGCCAAAGCAGATGCCGTCAAGGCTCTGCTGCCGGTTCTGGACAATTTGGATCGAGCCGTGGAGAGCGGTGAAAAGGCCAGCAGTGAAGAAAGCAAAAAAATGGCCGAAGGCATGGCCCTGGTTCGCAAAGTG
Source organism: Clostridiales bacterium (assembly GCA_004556455.1). Classification (GTDB taxonomy): domain Bacteria; phylum Bacillota; class Clostridia; order Saccharofermentanales; family DTU023; genus SFGY01. The sequence continues at coordinate 37,608 of SFGY01000005.1, forward strand.
GCGATCGAATCCATGGAAAAAATCGGCGTCATTGAAATCCCTGCGGCAGGTGAGAGCTTCGATCCGGAGCTGCACAATGCCGTTCAACATATAGAAGACAAGGATCTGGGCGAAAACAAAGTGGCCCAGGTTCTGCAAAAAGGTTATCGCTGCGGGGACCAGGTGATTCGTCACAGCGTCGTGGTGGTGGCCAACTAGCTCAAGGAAAAGTGTTTATTGACCGGCTGCCCTCGGGGGCAGGTCAGGAGAAAATATTCAGTCGGCGAAAGCCTTTGAATTTAAAATAGAAAGATGCAGTGCTTCATACTGCAGGAGGAAAAGATATGTCAGAAATTATTGGAATTGATTTAGGTACAACAAACTCTTGTGTGGCAGTTCTGGAGGGCGGCGAAGCCGTTGTTATCCCGAACGCGGAAGGCAACAGGACGACGCCGTCTGTGGTGGCGTTCAGCAAAGATGGGCAGCGCCTGGTCGGGCAGATTGCCAAACGTCAGGCGGTAACCAATCCTGACCGCACCGTACAGTCCATTAAACGCGAAATGGGCAGTGACCATAAAGTTAAAATAGATGGTAAAGAATTTTCACCGCAGGAAATTTCTGCGATGATTCTGCAGAAGCTGAAAACCGATGCCGAGGCGTACCTTGGCAAACCGGTCACAGATGCTGTCATCACGGTACCGGCTTACTTCAGTGACTCACAGCGCCAGGCGACCAAAGATGCGGGCAAGATTGCCGGTCTCAATGTCCAGCGCATCATCAATGAGCCCACGGCGGCCGCTCTGGCCTATGGCCTGGACAAAGAGAACGAGCAGAAGATTGTGGTCTTCGACCTGGGCGGCGGCACCTTCGATGTCTCCATTCTGGAGATCGGCGACGGGGTCTTTGAAGTGCTGGCTACGGCAGGCAATAACCGTCTGGGTGGCGATGACTTTGACAAGCGCGTCGTGAACTGGATGGTCGACGAGATGAAAAAATCACAGGGCATTGACCTCTCTCAGGATAAGATGGCGATGCAGCGCCTGCGCGAGGCTGCGGAAAAAGCTAAGATTGAGCTCTCCGGAGTCACTTCGACGAACATCAATCTGCCCTACATTACCGCAGATTCGACGGGACCCAAGCACCTCGAGCTGACGCTGACCCGCGCCAAGTTTGAAGAGCTGACCGATGACCTCATCGAATCGACGATGGGTCCTGTAAAACAGGCCATGTCCGATGCGAAACTGAGCCCTTCAGATATCAGCAAAGTCCTTCTGGTCGGCGGTTCAACCCGGGTCCCCAAGGTTCAGGAAAACGTGAAAAAGTTTTTCGGCAAAGAACCCTTTAAGGGCATTAACCCGGATGAGTGCGTGGCTGTAGGTGCAGCCATTCAGGCCGCGGTTCTGACCGGCGATGTCAAGGGTATGGTGCTTCTGGATGTCACGCCTCTCTCGCTCGGCATTGAGACCATGGGCGGTGTCATGACGAAAATGATTGAACGCAACACCACGATCCCGACCAAGAAGAGTCAGATCTTCAGCACGGCCGCAGACGGCCAGACTTCGGTGGAGATCCACGTGCTCCAGGGCGAACGTGAATTTGTCCGCGATAATAAGACCCTCGGCCGCTTTATGCTTGACGGCATTGCCCCGGCTCCCCGTGGCGTTCCGCAGATCGAAGTGACCTTTGATATTGATGCCAACGGCATTGTGAATGTCACGGCCATTGATAAGGGCACCAACAAAGAACAGCATATTACCATTACGGCCTCGTCCAATCTTTCCAAAGAAGATATCGACAAGGCGGTGAAGGATGCGGAAGCTTATGCTGAGCAGGACCGCAAGGCGAAAGAAGAAGTCGATATCCGCAATAACGCTGACAGTGCCGTCTATCAGGCGGAAAAGACCCTGAAGGAAACCGGCGATAAATTAGATGCAGCCGATAAAGAAGAAATCGAAGCTGCCGTGAAGAAGCTGAAAGATGCGCTCGCGAAAAATGATACGGAGGCCATGAAGGCGGATACCGAGGCCTTACAGCAGAGCTTCTATAAAGCCTCCGAAAAACTCTATCAGCAGCAGGCCCAGAATGCTCAGACAGCGCAATCAGACGGAGCCGCTCAGGGTCAGCCCGGAGCAGAACCTGGTCAGGACGCTAAGGGCACCTACGAAGCCAATTTCAAGGATGCCGGCGGCGATAAATAAGCCTGAATGAAAGAAAGTTTGCGCTGCAAGTGCAGCCTGAGATAAACTACAGGAAAAGCAGTGCCGGCCCTGCTTCGGTTCGGCATTGCTTTTCTTGAGTTTAAATTTGACCGGCCATCTCGGAAGGAGGACGCTCAATGGCAAAAAAACGTGATTATTATGAGGTCCTGGGCGTCGATAAGGGAGCAGACGAAGGGCAGATTAAAAAAGCCTATTGGAAGCTGGCGAAAAAATATCATCCGGATGTTAATCCTGGCAATAAAGAAGCCGAGGAAAAGTTCAAGGAAGCCAATGAAGCTTATTCGGTGCTGAGCGACAAAGAGAAACGCGCGCGCTATGACCAATTCGGTATGGCCGGCGTGGATCCCAACGCTTTTGGAGGAGGTGCAGGAGGCGGCTTCGGCGGCTTTGGCGCCAATATCAACCTGAACGATCTCTTCAATAGCATTTTTGGTGATTTTGGTTTTGCCGGGTCGAGGGCAGGCGGAAGTATTAACCGCAATACCCCCATGCCTGGAGCCAATCTTCGCTATCGCATGAATCTGGATTTTAATGAGGCGGCTTTTGGCTGTGAGCGCGAGATCAGCATTCGCAAAGAGGATCTCTGTGATCATTGCAAAGGCAGTGGTTCTGAAGATGGTTCAGAACCGGATACCTGCCCGGTCTGTCATGGTTCGGGTCAGGTGACCCGCCAGCAGCAGACGCTCTTCGGGCAGATGATGACCACGATGCCCTGCAGCAATTGCCAGGGAACCGGTCAGGTCATCAAAAACCCCTGCAAACACTGTGGGGGCAGCGGGCTCAAAGAAAAGAGCAAGCGCCTGATTGTCCAGGTTCCCGCAGGTATAGACGAGCACGAAATGCTCACGCTGCGGGGTGAAGGTGAACCCGGTCGCAGAGGAGGCCGCAATGGCGATCTCTACATCGAGATTCACATTCGTCCCCATCCGGTGTTCAGCCGTGAGGGCACAACCACCTACTGTGAAGTGCCGATCACCTTTACACAGGCGGCTCTGGGCATGGAAATTGAAGTGCCCTGTATCGACGGACCGGAAAAATATAAACTTAAAGAAGGGACTCAGCCTGGGGATCTTTTTACGATCCACGGAAAGGGCATTCCCAAAATCAATGGCCGCGGACGCGGGGATCATCAGTTTCGGGTCAACATTGAAGTTCCCAAAAACCTCAGTGCAGACCAGAAGGCCCTTCTGGAAAAATTTGAGTCCAGCGTGAATGTGAGCCACTATCAAAAGCGGCAGGGCTTTTTTGAACGCTTGCGCTCTGTCTTTTCGGGAGAGCGCAGCTGAGCCTCGTCCTCGTAATACGAAGGAGCTGTCTCAAAAACACGAAAGTGTTGCGGTGTGCTCCCCCCTTTTAGTCACTTTTTTAGTGTCCTACAAGAGGGGAGCATAGCATTGTGAGGCAGCTCCTTTTTTATTTGAAAAAACAGGTGCTTTAGCATTTAGTTTTCGTTTCTGCAAATAAAGACCCTCTCTTTTGAGATAAGAGCTTTTTATTAGCTTTTTTTATTCGCTTTTAATGTTAAAATAAAGGGAATCATTCCGCGGAGGCGCTGAAGCAGCCTCTTAAGCGGTTCGAAAGCCCTGCAGGGCAATGGTCAATAGGAGGTTAGCATGAAAAAAACACCCTTGCATGACAAGCATCTTGCGCTCAATGCAAAAATGGGCGAATATGCAGGCTTTGATATGCCTATTCAATACGCCGGTATTAAAGAAGAAGTTCTGGCCGTGAGGGAAAAGGTCGGTATTTTTGATGTTTCCCACATGGGTGAAATCCGTGTCACGGGAACTTCCGCAGATGCCTTCCTCAACTGGGTCCTCAGCCGTGACATCAGCGGTAAAAAGACTGAACTTGTCAGCTATGCTATTTTGCTCTACGAAGAAGGCGGCGCAGTGGACGATTTGCTCGCCTACCGTTTCCAGGAATCCGGCGATTACTGGCTGGTCGTGAATGCAGCAAATAAAGATAAAGATTTTGCCTATCTGAACGATATTCTGCCCGTCTTCTATGAAAAGCATCCCGAGGCTGTGAAAGACGTGAAAATTGTGGATGAGTCTGAGTTTTACGCTCAGATTGCCGTTCAGGGACCGAAAAGCCCGGAAATCATGAAGGCTCTCCTGGAAGAATTCGGCGAAGCCCCCGAATTCATCGAGAAGGTTCTCGCGATGAAAGGCTATCGCATGCAGCGCAAGCCGAATTTTAAAGGCGAACTTTCGATGATCATTTCCCGCACCGGTTACACGGGTGAGGACGGCTTTGAGATCTATCTCCCTGCGGCAGAAGCGGGTCGTTTCTGGGATGCCCTGATAAAGCTTGGCGCAGAGCCTGCGGGTCTCGGCGCGAGAGATACGCTGCGTCTGGAAGCTGGCATGCCCCTATATGGACATGAAATGAGTCAGGAGCTGAATCCGCTTGATGCAGGCGTCGGTTTCGCCGTCAAGACTGATCGGCCCTTTATTGCAGCAGGTAATCTCGTCCAGCACCATAAGCTTATACCCCTGATCAGTGAGGGAAGAGCCATTCCCCGCGAAGGCTACCCTGTGTTTGCAGATGGCAAAGAAGTCGGGCATATCAGCTCCGGCACTTTCTCGCCAACCCTTGGCAAAGGCATTGCCTACGCCCTTGTAGATCCGGCTTTCCCCGATGAGGTGGAAGAATTTATGGTAGAAGTTCACCGCAAAGAGCAGCCCTTCAGGAAAACCACGGCGCCCTTTGTCAGAAGAGATCGTTAAGTCCCCGAAGCCAAAGGCAGAGGGAAGTGGCAGAAAGCCGCAGTGCCGGGAGACCGGAAGGCCCGGGGGGCCAGGAAAGGAAAAGAAAATGTCTGTTGAAATTGATGTGAGAAATGATCGTGTTTACACCAAAACCCATGAGTGGGTTCTGGTTGAGGGTGATATCGCTTCCGTCGGCATCTCCGATTATGCTCAGAAGGAACTGGGCGATCTTGTTTACGCAGAAGCCGAACCGGTCGGCAGCGAACTCAGCAAGGGTGATGTCATCGCCAGCGTAGAATCCGTGAAGATGGCTGAGGATGTTTACAGCCCCGTTTCCGGCGAAATTGTGGAAGCCAACGAGAGCATTGAAGATGCACCGGATCAGCTGAACAGCGCTCCTTACGATACTTGGATTGCCAAAGTGAAACTTTCGGATCCGTCTGAACTCGATGAGCTGCTGAAACCCGACGATTACCGGAAACTTTGTGAAGAGGCCCAATAATGAGTAATTATGTCCCCATTGCTGCCGAAGAGCGGCACGCGATGCTCCGGGAAGTGGGCATCGATCCTGCCTCACTCTTCAGCCATATTCCGGAGGAACTCTGGCTGAAACGCCAGAAGCTGGATCATCTTGCGGAAAAAGGTCTGTCTGAGCAGGCGCTGCTGAAACTTTTTGATGAAGCGGCTCGTCAGAATAAAAATCTGGACGACTACGATTCCTACCTCGGTGCAGGCTTTTACGACCACGTTGTGCCCGCAGCGGTCCATCACCTCATCAACCGCGAAGAGTTCCTGACTTCCTACACGCCGTACCAGCAGGAAATTTCGCAGGGCACCTTGCAGGCGACCTTTGAGTGGCAGAGCTTTATCTGCCGTCTTAGCGGTATGGATGTTGCCAACGCTTCCATGTATGACGGCGCCTCCGCCTGCGCGGAAACGGCTCTCATGGCCATTCGCGAGAAGCGCAAGTCCAACAAGGTGTGGCTCTCCGCAGGCTTGAATCCCGAATATATTGAGTGCGTGAAAACGTACTTCATTTCGCACGGCTTCGAATATGAAATCGGCGAGCTGAATGAGCACGGGACGTCTGCTGGTTGTTATCCTAAGGAAGGTGGCTACGCGGCCTTTATTATTCAAAGCCCCAACTTCTATGGCGTCGTCGAAAATCTGGATGAGCTCAGCAAGGCCGCCCATGATGCAGACGCCCTGGCCTGTGCGGCGATGGACCCTGTGGCCATGGGCATCTTCAAGACGCCCGGTAAAGCCGGCCTTGATGTGGTTTTTGGCGAAGCTCAGCCGCTTGGCGCTTCTCTCAATTATGGCGGTCCGGCCCTCGGCTACATGTGTTGCACGAATAAGCTGGTGCGCAAAATGCCCGGACGTATCTGCGGACGTACGGTCGACCGTGACGGCGAGACGTCTTATGTCCTTACTCTGCAGGCGCGTGAACAGCATATCCGCCGCGAAAAGGCAACCTCCAACATCTGCACCGCGCAGGCTCTGCTGGCGACGGCTGCCGCCATCCACATGGCGCTGCTCGGCCGTCAGGGTTTGACTGAAGCAGCCTGGCAGTCGGCCGATAAAGCCCGTTACCTGCACGATGAATTGCTGAAGACCGGCCTCTTTGAAGAGGTCTATGATGCGCCTTATTTCCGTGAATTTGCGTTAAAAGCAAAAGACGGTCTGGACCTCAGAGCGCTCAATAAGAAGCTGCTCGACAGAAAGATCCTCGGCGGTGTGGTTTTGGAGAATAATGTCTGGCTCCTCGCCACGACAGAGAAGAAGGACAAGGCACATCTCGACCGCTTCGTGGCCTCGGTGAAAGAACTGGCCGGGAAGGAGGAAAAATAATGATCAGCTATAAAACCGATTTGATCTTTGACCTTCCCCAGACCGGAGGAAACCGCACGTATTTCGATCACGAGCGACTGAGCTCCAATATCGAAGGCTGGTATGACAAAGCTCTGCTCAGGGAAGAAAAGCTGGATTTCCCCGACCTTTCGGAAATCCAGGTGGTGCGCCATTACACGAATCTCTCCACGAAAAACTTTGGCGTCGAAAATGGGCCCTATCCTCTGGGCTCCTGCACGATGAAGTACAATCCCAAAGTCAATGAGGATATTGTGGCGAACCCGGCATTTGCCCGCCTGCACCCTCTGCAGCCTGACGAGACCGTTCAGGGAACGCTGAAAATGCTCCATCTGCATGAACAGCAGCTCTGCGCCATTACCGGCATGGATGCCTTTACCTTCCAGCCTGCAGCGGGCGCTCATGGTGAGCTGACCGGCGTCATGCTGATCGCCGCCTACCACCGTGATCGTCACGACGATAAGCGCCAGGTCATGCTCGTGCCTGACTCAGCTCATGGCACCAACCCTGCCTCCGCAGCGATGGCTGGCTTCGTCGTCCGTGAGGTGAAATCCACGGCGGCAGGCACGGTCGACATGGAGGATCTTAAGTCGAAACTCGGCGATGATGTCGCCGGTATGATGCTGACGAACCCCAATACCATGGGGCGTTTTGAGACTGATATCAAGGAAATCTGCGATCTGGTGCATGAAGCCGGTGGCCTGATGTACTATGACGGAGCCAACTTTAATGCGATTCTCCTGCACGTTCGTCCCGGAGACATGGGCTTTGACTGTGTCCACCTCAACGTGCACAAAACCTTCTCCACCCCGCACGGTGGCGGTGGACCGGGTGCCGGACCGGTGGGCTGCAAAGATTTTCTGGCCTGCTATCTGCCCAAGCCTGTGTTGCAGGAAAAAGACGGCGTCTATAGCTGGGATTACGATCGACCCAAATCGATCGGCCGCATGAGAAGTTACAACGGCTCAACAGCCGTGCTGCTCCGCAGCTGCGCTTACATCCTGGCCATGGGAGCCGAGGGGCTTTACGATGCCTCCGAAGCGGCCGTGGCCAACGCCAACTACATTTTCACCAAAGTGAAAGACCACTTTGATCATCCGGAAGGCAAGCCCATGCACGAGTTCATCATCGCGGGAACACGCCAGAAAGATGAATACGGAGTGAGCACGCTGGATATGGCGAAGGGTCTCATCGAGAACGGGGTTCATCCCCCGACCGTGTATTTCCCGCTCATTGTGCACGAAGCCATGATGGTTGAACCGACCGATACGGAAACCCGCGAGGGTCTGGATCAGCTGGTCGAAGCCTTTATCAATGTGGCCGAAGAAGCGAAGGAGAATCCGGAAAAGCTGCTTGAAGCCCCGCACAATACACCGGTGCGTCGTCCCGACGAGGTTAAAGCTGCCAAGGAGCTCGATCTTAAGGCGTAAAGCCTCAGGAATTCAGCTTGAAAATTCGAGTTTAAGCGACCTGCATGAACGGGGGCGGATCAAAAGATCTGCTCCCGTTTTTTGATGGGTGCTTTTGTTTTCTTCGTTTCTGTTCTATGAATATTCAGCCCGCTGGATTTTGCCTCGGGTCAACTTTGCGTCGGGTCGCATTTGTTTTAGTCGTAAAGACCTCGAAGGTCAGCCCGCCAGGTCCGAAAGAGGCTCTTAACTATGAGCTTTCTACGGCCCCTGGGCTGTCAAAGCGGCAAAACTTGAGCCTTCTCACCTTCATTTTTAGTCGTCATTGACAGTGGGAAATCTCGATAGTGGTTGTTATAATAAATTAAATCACTATGAAGAGTAAAGGTGAAAGCAAGCTTCAAGCGGAACTTTCATCGGTGCTTTCACCGGCGATAAAACAATATTTCTCGTCTATGCAGGAGGTTTCTATGGCAATTAAACTCGCAATCAATGGCTTTGGCCGCATTGGCCGTCTCGTTTTCCGCGCTCTCTGCGATAAAGGACTGCTCGGCAAAGAAGTCGATGTCGTCGCTGTCGCAGACGTTAACCCCGATGCAGAATACTATGCGTATCAGCTGCAGTATGACAGCAGCCAGGGCAAGTTTGGCTATTCCGTCTCATCCAGAAAGAGCAGTCCTGATCGTGAAAAAGACGATATTCTCGTGATTGATGGCAAAGACGAAGTCCTCTGCATTGAAGCTCAGAAAGATCCCAAAGATCTGCCCTGGAAAAAACTCGGGGTCGATTATGTGATCGAGTCCACCGGACGCTTCACGAAAAAAGAAGCTGCGGAAGGTCATCTCGAGGCTGGCGCCAAAAAAGTCATCATCTCCGCTCCGGGTAAGGGCGGCGTGAAAACCCTGCTCATGGGCGTGAATCACGAAGAGTACAATCCTCAGGAACACGCTGTTGTGTCGAATGCGTCCTGCACGACCAACTGCCTGGCTCCGCTGGTCTATGTTCTGCTCAAAGAGGGCATCGGCGTGGAAAAGGGTCTGATGACGACGATTCATGCCTATACCGCAACCCAGCGCACCGTTGACGGACCTTCCTCCAAAGACTGGAGAGGCGGACGTGCCGCTGCGGTCAACATTATTCCTTCGACCACGGGTGCTGCCAAAGCCGTCGGCGAAGTTCTGCCCGAAGTAAAAGGCATCCTCACCGGCATGAGCTTCCGTGTCCCCGTTGTGACAGGTTCTGTCGTCGATCTGACCTTCACGGCCAAGCGCGACACCTCCATTGAAGAACTCGACGGCCTCATGAAAAAGGCCTCTGAAACCTACCTCAACGGCATCATGGAATACTGCCACGATCCGCTGGTTTCAACCGATTTCATCCACAACTACCACAGCTCCATCTACGATTCCCTCGCCACGATGCAGAACAACCTGCCCGGTGAAAAACGCTTCTTCAAACTCGTCTCCTGGTACGACAACGAGTGGGGTTACAGCAACCGCACCGTCGATCTGCTGATGTACATGGCGAAGAAAGACGGCACCCTCTAAGCTTAAAAGTTTTAAAGATAAACAAGCACCCGCAAAGCGGGTGCTTGTTTAATTTATATCAAAGCCAGAGCTGCCAAAAAGCGCTCTTCTCTAAAGATCAGTATTCTGGCTCCAGTACGCCATAGTTGCCGTCGCGGCGTTTATAGACGCAGTTGACACGGCCGTTTTCCGGATTGAGGTAGAGGTGAAAATCGTGTTCCATCATCTCCATCTGCAGGGCAGCCTCTTCCGCATCCATGGCTTCAATCGGGAAGCTCTTGCGGCGTTTGATCTTCGGCAGTTCGGCTTCGCTTAGGCTCTCTTCTTCGGGCAAAGCGGAGATGAATTCCTCCATGTTCTTGCTTTGATGTTTGCGCTTTTTCAGCTTCGCCTTATGTTTGCGGATCTGACCTGCCAGATTGTCCGTGGCCTCGTCCAGGGCGTCAAGGGCTTGATCGCCAACAGCCTCAGCACGGTAGATATCGCGGTGAATTTTCAGCGTCAGTTCCACGCGGAGTTTATTTTTTTCCGGTTGAACCTTAACCTGGCAGCTGGCCTCGTCGCCGAAATAGCGGTGAAACTTTTCCAGTTTCTTTTCGATTTTCTCCTCGAGAGAATCCGCAACCTTCATGTCAACGCCGGTGATATCAATTTTCATAGTTTTTGCTCCCTTCCAGCGAGCGCCGTCGGCCTGGTGGCCGACCGTCCTGATGATGAAAAAGAAGCCACTGAAAATTTTTCTTTCCAGCTGCTCCTTTCGTGTTTTTTATTATAGCCTAAAATGTTCCGATGAAAAACTCTTGCAGAAGGATGCATAAAAATGTAGACGCAATATGAGCCGGAAGGGAAGAGCGGGATAGATCTTGCAGGATGGGGGTGACCCACGGGAAAAAGCAGGCGACAGGAAAGAAGCACGAGCCGATACAGCATGCGCAGTCTGCTATAATGAAAAAGCGATTTTTTATGGGAGAAAGGGCATGTCCGAACAAATTTTTGAGACAAAAGCAAGGGGTCAGCAGCAGTTTTCGGGAGCTGCTTCTCCAGAAGAGCGAGGCTTTATACCGCCTCTGCCGCCTGAGCCAATGCCGGGTGAGATGGATTTTGTTTCGCTGCCACCTGAGCAGGATGAAGTGCCTTTTAGGGGGCAGGCTTTAGCTACAGCGAGTTTAGCGGAAGTTGAAAAGAAGATCCTGGCCGGATTAAATCCTGAGCAGCGCGAGGCGGTCAGCTATGGCAATGGGCCGCTTTTGATTCTGGCCGGGGCCGGTTCAGGTAAAACGCGTGTGATCACTCACCGCATGGCCTGGCTGGTTGCTCATGGTGTTCATCCTGCGCAGATTCTGGCCATTACTTTTACCAATAAAGCTGCGACAGAGATGAAAGAAAGGCTGAGCGGGCTGCTCGGTCCTGTGGCCTCGCGCATGTGGGTGGGCACCTTTCACAGCATGATGCTGCGCATTTTGCGCCGCCATGCCGAGGCGCTGGGCTTTGGCAGTAATTTTACGATCCTCGATACGGATGACCAGCAAAACCTTCTGAAACGGATCATGAAAGAGCAAAACATCGACGATAAGCTGCTCCCTGTCAAAAACGTCCATGCTCAGATTTCAGCCGCGAAAAACAAACTGATCGATCCCCAGGCCTTTGCCCACTCCGTCGGGAATGATTTTATTCGCCGCAAAGTCGCCGTGCTCTATGAGGCCTATCAAAAGGCTTTAAAAGAGCAGAACAGCATGGATTTTGACGATATCCTCACTTACGCTGTCGAACTCTTCAGAACACAGCCGCAGATTCTTGCCGCCTATCAGGAACGCTTTCTCCATGTCCTTGTCGATGAGTATCAGGATACCAATCACGCCCAATATATTCTGGTGCGCCAGCTTTCGGCGGCCCATAAAAATCTCTGCGTGGTTGGCGATGATGACCAGTCCATTTACAGTTTCCGTGGCGCCAACCTGCAGAATATTCTCGATTTTGAAGACGATTTTAAAGGCTGTAAGCTCATCAAGCTGGAACAGAATTACCGCAGCAGCTCGTCGATTTTAGAGGCCGCCAATGCGGTCATCAGCCGCAATGAAGGCCGTAAGCAGAAACGGCTCTGGACGGCAGCGGGAGCCGGAGAAAAAATCTGTTTTTATGCAGCGCGCGATCAGTATGATGAAGCCCGCTGGGTTGCCCGCGAAGTCCTTCGCCTTATGCGCCGTGAGCCCCATCCGCTGCAGTGCAGGGATATGGCCATTCTCTACCGGGTCAACGCACTTTCGCGCAATATGGAATTTGCCCTGAGGGAACTCGGGGTGCCCTATCAGATTTACGGCGGTCTGCGCTTTTATGATCGAAAAGAAATTCGCGATACCCTGGCCTGGCTGCGTGTTATTGCCTCCCCGGAGGATCGCCTGGCCCTGCTGAGAGCGATCAATAGTCCACGGCGCGGTATCGGTCAGGTCAGCCTGGAGCGAATCGAAGATCTGGCGGCACAAACGGGTAAAACCGCATTTGAAATCATGGAACAAAGCCGCAGTTACCCGGAACTTTCCCGGGCTGCCTCCGCCCTCACTGGCTTTACCCGCCTGATCCGCGAACTCCAGGCTGATCTGGCCCGGGAGGACATCAGCTATGCCGACTTTATCGCGATCGTCCAGGAAAAAAGCGGTCTGGAACATGACCTGGAGCTGCTTCGACAAAAAGACCGTCAGGACGGGGAGAACCGTCTGGAAAACCTTCGTGAGCTGCGTTCTGATGCCCTGGAATTTGAGCATCGTCTGGAGGAAGAATTGCGGCAGCTGCAACAGATGGCTGACTGGGGTGAGGAAAATCCTTACAGTCGGGATCTCCTCCCGGATGATCTCGTCGAAGGAGCGCAAAGGGAGAGTCTTGCGGAGAAAAATCAGGCGTTCCTGGAGCGGGCGACCCTTTACTCCGATCTGGATAGCGAGGAAGGGGCAGATGCCGTTTCCCTCATGACCATTCACAGTGCCAAAGGCCTCGAATTTGAGGCGGTTTTTCTGATTGGCGCAGAGGAAGGACTTTTCCCGGGCTATCGCGTCCTGGATCAGCCGGAGGAGCTGGAGGAAGAGCGCAGACTTGCCTATGTGGCCATTACCCGTGCCAAAAAGCGCCTTTCCATCACAGCGGCTCGCAGCCGCCTGCTCTATGGTTCGACGCAGTACAATCCTGTCTCGCGTTTCATCAGCGAAATTCCAGATGAGCTGGTTGAGGAACACGGAGGTTCTCGCCGGGGAGATGGTGAAGTCCAGCACTGGGACGACGATGAGTCCTATGCTTTCACAGAAGCTCCTTACCACGGCCAGAAATCCACGGTCAGCGGCTTTTCCCGAAATCGGGTCACGGCATATCGAGCAACGCCATCGAAGGCTTCGGACGCTGCAGGTGAAACGGCTTCAGAAGGGAGCAAAAACCTCTTTTTCCCGCGTAAAGTTCCACTCTTTGCCCGGCCGGCAGTCGCCGTGCCAAATCCGAAAGAAGAAGGGCAGGCGACTTTTGAAGAGCTGCGGGAGCTGAAAGCAGGCGCCAGGGTGCGCCATGTACGCTATGGAGAGGGCGAAGTCAGAAAAAACGAAAAGCTTTCAGGCGATGTCGTGCTCAGCATTGAATTTGACGGAAAGCTTCGACATATGATGGCCAGCATGGCCAAACTTGAAATTCTCAGCAGGGACTGAGAGATCATACAGACGGAATGCCGGACTAATATTTTCCCGGCAGCATCGACTGGAGCTTGAGCAGGGTGAGAGCCAGCGCCAGAACAGGCCGAAAACCAGAGCCATGAATTTATGGAGGCAGGCAATGATCCAGCGAAGTACAAAAAAAGAGCAGCAGCCTTATCCTGCAGAGGCTTTTAATTCTGCCGCTTCCGAAGCTTGCATCCGCGAAATCAAAGAAGAGGAAGAGGCAAGGGTTCTTTCGCCTTATGCCCAGCTTTCCAGCCGCAGCAGAGGCCGATTGAAAAAAGAAAAACCCTGTGAAATTCGCAGCTGCTACGAGCGGGATATTGGACGCATCCTTTATTCCCGGGAGTTTCGCCGTCTCCGTCAGAAAACGCAGGTCTTTTTCAATCCCCGCAATGACCATATCTGCACGCGCATGGAGCATGTGCTCTACGTCTCCTACATTGCCAAAACCATTGGCAGCGCGCTGGGGCTCAACACACAGCTTATCGAGGCCATTGCCCTCGGCCACGACCTCGGGCACGCTCCCTTCGGACACAGCGGGGAGCGCGAGCTCAACCAGTGCCTGATCTCCCATCATTATGACCGTCGCTTTAAGCACGAAGCCCAAAGCCTCCGTGTTGTCGACATTCTGGCCGGACGCAACGGCAAAAATCAGGGCCTCAATTTAAGCTTTGAAGTGCGCGACGGCATCGTCTCTCACTGTGGCGAAAAATACCGTGAAAACGAACTTATCCCCCTGCGCCGGAAAAGTGAAGCCGAGCTGCAGCACAGCGCCGAAACCCATCTCCTGCCTGCAACCCTCGAAGGCTGCGTCGTGCGCATGGCCGATAAAATCGCCTATGTCGGACGTGATATCGAAGATGCCGCGCGCTCAGGTCTGATGAGTTTTGAAGACCTGCCGCGGGCAATCCGTTCAGAACTGGGCCGCAATAACGGAGAAATCGTCAACTCGCTTGTTCTCGACATCGTCCGATCCAGCCGCAAAAAAGACGCCATCTGCCTCTCGAGCGAAAGAGCCGAAAGTATGGAGGCCCTGCTGAATCAAAATGTTTCACTCATCTATCAGTCAGCAAAAATAAAACGCTACGAAATGTTGGCGAAAAATATGATTCAGGGCCTCTTTGAGGCCTATCTACAAGCCCTTGAAGATCCCGAAAAACTGGCCCGAAGCCAGGAAGAACCGCTGCGCCATTTTGCCGCCTACCTTGAGGCCTACCCTGACGCAGAAGCCGGTCCGGAAGTCAAAATCTGTGACTACATTGCCGGGATGAGCGACCACTTTGCGACGCAGAGTTTTAACTTGCTCTACCAGATTTAAGGGCGCGAGCGAGCGCAGCCGGTCGCCCGCCCGGGCGCTGCACGTGACCCGCGAGACGCGAAGCAGAGCCCCTTCGAGCGAGTTCGCGATCACAATCGCTCGGGTCGGCGGATCCGGCCGGGCATAACACGTGACCCGTGAGACACAAAAACCATCAATGGAAAGGAAAACCCATGAAAGCGCAAAAAGCCTTCTTCTTCGCCCTGCTCCACCGCATGCGCCTGATTCGCCGCTGGAGCCTGATGCGCAATACGCAGAACGAAAATATACAGGAGCACAGTCTCGAAGTTGCCTACCTGGCCCACGCCCTTGCCCTTATTCGACTTCGCTGCTTTCCCGAAGAAACACCCTGCCCAGCCCCCGAGCGCTGCGTCATGCTCGCCCTCTATCATGACGCCGGAGAGATTATCACAGGAGATCTGCCGACACCCGTCAAATACTACAATGCGGAGCTGCGCGGGGCCTTTCGCGGCATGGAAGAAGCCGCACAGAAGATTTTGTACGCCGGGATCCCTGAAGAAATTCGCGAAGATTACCGCCCGCTGCTCTTTCCCACGCAGGAAAGTCCTGAAGAGCAAATGGCTCAGAAGATCGTTAAAGCAGCAGATACTCTCTCAGCTTATATCAAGTGTCTCGACGAGCGCCGCGCAGCCAACCGCGAGTTCGCAGATGCAGAACTTGAGATTCGGCAGAAACTGGAGAGTTATAAACTGCCGGAGCTGAACCTTTTTCTTGAGCAGATGCTGCCTTCGTTTGAGCTGACGCTCGATGAACTGCGCTCTTTGGGTGAGGAACCGGCAAAACACTGACAGCTTGCCCAGCGATATGCGAAGCAAGCGTGCGTCAATGATCGCGCCCGCCCGGGCACCGTCGCCCTCGCTCAAAAGTTCGCTTTGCTCACAATCGCTCGGGTCGGCGTTCCGGCCGGGCTTTACACGTGACTAGCAAGACGCGAAGCAGAGCATGAGTGCAAAAAGCTTCACTTATAAGCCCTGGAAGTGAAAGACGCAAGCCCTGGAGTTACAGGCAAATTACAGCCGAAATAAATTTACACTACAATTCTCAAAAAACCTGATTTTTAGGCCTTTCGTCCTGACTGAGGCCTCTTTGCGATGATAAAATACGGCTAAGTATTCCTCTGCCTTACAGGTGGAAAGGTGAAACAGCAGTGAAAAATCATCCGCGAAATTCTGGACTCAGGCTGCTCGGCAGGTGTCTTCCGCTCTTTTTACTTGCGGTCTTAATTGTCGAGTCTTTCTTTCTCTTTCGGGAGCTGCCCAAGGCGGAACCTGTTTTTCCCTGTCCCGGGGTGATTACGGCAGATCCTTCGTGCAACATGAGGCGTGACCCCAATACCTCGCGCGAAGTGCTGCGTGAGCTGCGCCGCGATGTCAAAGTCACCGTCCTCTCTCAGGTCGAAGGTGAGGCTGTTGGTGAAAATAATATCTGGTATGAAATCCAATATGGCAATATTTACGGCTATGTAAGTCAGATTTTCGTACGTCTGGAAGCGGAAACACCGACCCTGCCTCTGCCTCCCGCTATGAACATACCCGGTGAAGCGGAATTCCGCGCCTCCCTGGAAGCTGAAGGTTTCCCTGCGGATTATCAAGCCAAGTTGATGGCTTTGCATAGCCAGCATCCAGCCTGGAGTTTTAAGGCTCTGCATACCAACTATGCCTTTGAAAATGCCGTACGAGGAGAGTATCGGCCAGGTGTGAACATGGTCACATCTACGGCCCCTCCGGAGTATAAATCCATGGCGGAGACAGATTTCAACTATGCGAGCAATAGCTGGGTGGAATATGAGCCAGGCTGGGTGGGCGCTTCAGAAGCCCTGATTGCCTACCAGATGGATCCCCGCAATTTTCTGGATGAAACGCAAATTTTCCAGTTCGAAAATCAACAGTATAATGCCGCGATGGACTATCGTCATGGTCTGGCGGCCATTCTCGCTGAAAGTTTTATGAATCCCACGGTGCCTGTCAGTTATGTGGATACTTCAGCTTCGCAGCAAACGCTTGGACTGTCCTATGTCGATTTGCTGGTTCAGGCCGGCGAAAGCTCCGGAGTGAGCCCCTACCATCTGGCTTCCAGAATCTTACAGGAGGTTTCTCCAAAGGGTTCGGACAGTGTCTCCGGAACCTATCAGGATATGATAGGCTATTACAATTTTTATAATATCGGCGCCTATGGCGGCAGTGATCCGGTTTATGCCGGACTGATGACAGCCCGAGATGGGATCTCGGGTTATTCTGCAGCTAAGAATGAGAGCTTCCTCTTTCCCTGGACAGATCCGGCCCGAGCGATCAGCGGCGGGGCTGTTTTTATCGGACAGGATTACATCAACGTCGATCAGCAGACCCTTTATCTGCAGAAATTTAACTTGCTTTCACGCTTTACCCGGCCTTTTACCCATCAGTACATGGGCAATGTTCTGGCTCCTGAGTATGAGGCCATCGATGTCTACAAGGCCTATGTGCGCATGGGCGCCCTGGATGAGGCCAAGGAATTCCTGATTCCGGTCTTTGCCTCTATGCCTGCCCAGACGCCTTCGCCCACCGGAGGCGGGAACCCGAACAACTGGCTGCGAGACCTCTGGATCAATGGAAAGCCCATCCAGGATTTTACCCCTGAAAAATTTGAATACCGTGTGGATATTTCCTCGGCAACCCGGGGCATATACGTCCAGGCCCTTCCCTGGAACCAGGAAAGCAGTGTTTACGGTACCGGGGTTTACATACTGAAGCCCGGTGTCAACGAGATTCTTCTTCAGGTAACGGCGCCGGCGGGCGCCGTTCGACAATATCGGCTCTGTGTCGTTCAGGGTTCAGAGACGGCTGGTGTGGATCCTAAGGCCCTGCCCCAGCTGAAAAGTTCACAGTACAAGCTGAATGCTCTGGGTTATCTTTACGGCGCTGATCCGGCTCAGGGTCTGAATCAGGCTGAGCTGATTCGCAACAGTTATCCTGTGCCGGAAGGCTATCAGATTGATGTTGTGGATGCCAGTGGCGTCAGTGCGAGCGGGCCGGTTGGCACCGGAGCTGCCGTGAGGCTGATGGCGAATGGCCGTGTGCTCAATGAATTTCCCATCGTGATTTTAGGCGATGGCAACGGGGACGGAAATATCGATGTTCTTGATATCAACATGCTTTTTTCGCGCATCTCTCAACTGAAGTCGCAGGGAGGGACCGCGGCCGATCTTGCCCTGGATGTCAATCAGGATGGTTCCGCGGATGTCATGGATCTTAATCTGATCTTTCAGCAGATCAATGGTGGAGCAAAAATCAGCCAGACGCTGGTCGCAAAGAACGTGACCCAACGCTGAAAGCTCCAATGCATCTCAAGAAAGGAAAATGATTTATGCGAATTCTTTTTCGGCACAAAAAATATCTACTCTCTTTCCTTCTGGCACTTAGCCTGCTGTCCTGTGTCTTTTCTGCCGCCGGTCTGAACCAGCTCTACGCTGAAGGCCTTGTGGGGATGGAATCTCCTGATGATGTTCAGCGCGGGCAGAGCTTTAAGGTGACGATCACGGCCACGGGAGCTGCAGGTGGGGTCGATGGGGTCCAGCTTTACCTCTATTATGACGCCAATGCCTTTACCTTTGTTAAAGCCAATTCGACTCTTCTGGAAGCCTCCGGAGATGCGATCTCTTCCGGGACAGATGTACCCGGGCCGCGCAATCTGACCGACAATGGCTCTTTTGTAAATATTATCGCCTTTGGCAATGCTTATAATTGTCTCAACAATGTTGTTGCTCAGCTGGAATTTATGGCCAAAGCCGATGCCCCGATCAATAAAGCTTCTCTCGTTTTTAAAGGCGACTCCTTTGTCAGTGTCGTTGGCGTCGGAAAAGTGAAGGCGGTGACGGATAAACTGACCCTGGAGGTTGTCGATTCGAATGTGGCCGCCCAGGGACAGGAGGAACCCTATCAACCTTCAGAACCGCTTGGTGAAGCCGGAGTGGATCCAGGCCTGGAACAGCCCTTTGATCCCAACAATCAAGTTGCGCCCGTGGAAGCGGATCCCAATAAAACTCCCGGGGAGTATGGTGTAGACAGCCTTAACGGCGATGGACCTGCCGCGGAGACAACACCGGCCGAGACTTCTGCAAAACCGAAGCCGACGCCCAAGCCCAGTGAAGCCGCCACGACGGCTGAAAAAAAGGACCTGCTCACGGTCAATGGGCAAAAGCTCAACGTGCCTGCAGCAGGTCTTCCACCGGAGCAGATTCCCAAAGGCTTCCAGGGCGGCAGCGAAGAAATCCTGAATCAGCAGTGCCCGCGTATCGCTTCGGCTGAAAAGAATCTGAAGCTTTATTATCTGGAACTTGATGGTAAAGCCTCGTTCTATACGTATGACTCTGCAAGTCAGCGTTTTAAAGCGTTCGATATGAAAACTCTGGAGGGAAGCAAGCAGGAAAAGGATAAGTCCGCTTTTCGTGCCAAGGATGGAGCCCCTTCTACCTGGCTGATTCTGGCTCTGAGCCTGCTCGGTCTGACTTCTCTCAGCGTGATGCTCTTTACCCTCTTCCGCAATCTGCGGCGCTGAAAATTGCGATGAACATTGAATCTTCCGGCTCTTTGAGAGCTTTACGTGAGCGTCTGTCCGGCGAAGGCGGCAGGGAAATCCTGCGTTACCTGATTGCGGGGGTTTTGACGACCCTCTTTAATCTTGTATTTTTTGCGGTGATCACGGCGATCTTCGGCATGGAGCAGCGCCACATTTTCAATGTTATCGACATCGTCCTCTCCATTTTTGTCGCCTACCTGCTGAACCGCATTTATGTTTTTCGTTCCCGGGAAAAATGTCTTGCTGAATTTATTCGCTTTTTTAGCTCGCGCATCCTTATCTCCCTGCTCTTCGAAGTGGGGGGCTTTTGGTTTCTCTACGATTTTTGCGGACTCAAAGGAACCATTCTGGGCAGTGATTTTCATTGGGCAAAAGCTCTGACGCAGGTCTTTGTAGTCGTAGGCAATTATCTTGTGGGAAAACTGTTTGTCTTCGTGAGCAAAAGCAAGTAAAATGTCGCCAGTCATCAGACAGAGAGCGAGAGCTTTTGTCGAAAGAAGGCGGATTTTATGACATTTGAAGAATCACTCGCATATCTTTACAGTGCTGAAGTTTTTGGCAGCAGGCCGGGTCTTCAACGAATTGCTGAACTGCTCAGACGGCTGGGACATCCCGAAAAACAATATCCCGTTGTGCATATTGCCGGAACCAATGGCAAAGGTTCGGTGAGCAGTTTCTGTGCCCACATTGCGGCTGCAAAAGACTGGAAATGTGGCTGGTATACTTCACCTTATCTGGAAAGGTTTAATGAACGCATACGCCTTATTGATGGCCGTGCGGGTTTAGAGCGCTTTGAACAGAATTACCGTAGTCCCGAAATTCCCGACAGTCGTTTTGCCGCAATCATGACAGAGATCCGTGAACAGGTTGAACGGATGCTCCAGGATGGTTTTGATCATCCCACCGTTTTTGAGCTGGAAACCGCAGCCGCACTTCTCTGGTATGCTCAGGAGAAGGTTGATCTGGTCGTGCTGGAAGTGGGTATGGGAGGTCGTCTTGATGCGACAAACGTCGTGGATCAGCCGTTATCCACGGTGATTTGCGCCCTCGGCTATGACCATATGGATCGTCTGGGTAACACCCTGGGCGAGATTGCGGGCGAGAAGGCGGGGATCATCAAAGAGGGTTGTCCTCTGGTCCTTTATCGTCCCTCTGACGCCACTCCTGATCCCGCAGAAGCCGCGTCAGCCCTTGCTGTTGTGCAAAAGAAAGCCAAAGATCTGCATGCGCCGCTCACGATTGTATCTTCCTCAGATATTAGAGAGAGAGAGCAGACGGAAAGAGGCCAGAGCTTTATTTATCAGCGCCCTGGGCAGAAAGTGGGCGAACGCTACGAAATTCAGCTGCTGGGGGATTACCAGGCAATGAATGCTGCCCTGGCGATTGAAGCCTGCAAATCCTTTGCGACGCCTGCGGAAATTCATGAGGGACTGGCACGGGCAACTTGGCCTGGACGACTGGAACTCATGCGCCTGCAGCCTCCGGTACTGATTGACGGAGCCCATAATGTGCAGGGCTGTGCAGGTCTGGCCAGGGAAATATCCCGGCGTTTTGCCGGCTCTGAGCTTATCTTTGTCGTAGGCATGCTGGCGGATAAACAGCACCAGGATATGCTGAAAATGGTTCTGCAGGCCGGGCAGCTGAAACCGGCATCGATCCTTTGTCTGCGTCCACCCATTGCCCGTGCTCTCGCGCCTGAAAAGCTGGCAGCTGAGGCGGCTGAAGCGTTAGGCCAGCCGCAGCAGCAGTGTTTACAGCTGAGCGGGAAAGAACTCGCAGATACCCTGGAAATGCTTTATAATCAAAAAGATGGATTTTGCCCGATCGTGAGCTGTGAAGATAACGAAGAAGGGCTGCTGGCGGCTTTGACCCTGGCAGAAAGCAAAGGTCTGCCCCTTGTTGTTTTTGGCTCACTTTATCTGCTTGGGCAGCTGCGTCCCATTTTGCGTCGTGTCCTTTGGGCCGATCGGGATCACAGGCAGGAGTAAATTTTGAACTGGAAACTTCGTGTCGATTATTTTCAGGCGCTGAGCGAGGAAGATCTGAGCCTTTTTGCACCTCCACGTGAAGTCATGCTGGCTGCTTCTTCTTACAATACCGTTTTGGAAATGTTGAGCGTAGGTCAGTTTGAGGCAAGTCAGGAACGAATCCGACAGATATCAACGGATTACCCGCTTTTTGCTCAGGCCTCGCATCTCTATGCAGTTCTGCTGGCCTCGGCAGGGGAGTTTGAGGAGGCGGAAGCACAGTTTAAGCGGGTGCGTCTGCTGGAACTGAGTGAGGAAGAGAGCCGGCATCTTGAAGAAGAGCTGGCCGCTGTTCTTAAGGAAACCTCCAGGATCCGCCGTGAGCGTGAGCGCCTCAAACTGCGAGAATCGATGCTTTTACCCATCCGTGCCGAGATGGCTGCAAGTATTCTGAAAAAGGCTTCGCCACCCCAAAAAGGGCGTTGGAAAAAATCAAACGATGCTTTTCATGCGGAAGCCGATGAAGCCTACGCCCTTTACCAGGAAGACCAGGCAAAAGAAAGGCGAAAGACAGCAATCATGGTGATTTCTGCTCTGGCGCTGGCCATTGCTCTGCTGCTTTTTTTCTTTTTCATCGTGCGGCCGGGGATCCTCCGGCGTCAGAGGAAACAGGCTGAGCTAAGTTCTCGCCTGGACTATCTGGAGAATGCTGTTCGTGAACTTGCCGGAAAGGATCAGGGAGCAGCAGATCTCTGGGAAAAATACGCGGACTGGCTCAAGGAAGCTCAGACGCAGAAGTAAACCATGAATGACCGGGGCTATCTGCGCAAGTCGTGCAGAAAAGCTGTTGATTTTTAGAGGAGAATCCTGTGAATTTTATTTCCAGCCGAAATGACAGCAAAGCAATCAGTTTCAGAGAAGCTTTCTGGCGCGGCCGCGCCGAAGATGGAGGCGCGTATCTTCCTGCTGATTTTGGCAGGCTCAGCGCATCCGGGCTTTCTTCAGTTCAGGGCCTGAGTTTTCGAGAAGGCTTTGCCTTTCTGCTCTCCCATCTCCTGCCGGAGATCGAGCTGAGCCGATCGACTCAGATTGTGCAGGCCGCCTTCCCGGAGGAGCTCTTCGGGGAAGATCCGCTGAAGGCTGCGCCTCTGAATCCCTACAACGAGAAAGAACTGCTCTGGCTCGCTGAGGGCGGGCCCTCCGGCCATGCGCTCGATTTCAGTCTGGCTCTGGGACGGGAGCTGAGACGGGAATTTGCCGGAGCCGGAAGAGAGGATAAGCTCGTTCTCTGCGGCGATGGCACGATGGCCACAGCTCTGGCCATGCTGGCGTCACAACGCTGCCTGCCTGAGGGTGGGGAAAACTCTGAACAGCAGGCAAAGCTGCTCATATGCCTGGATCAGCGCGCCACAAAGGAAGAGCGCGAGATGATCTCGGCCCTGCTTGACGAGGAGGATTGCGGCCTCTTTCTCGATGAAGGAGCTGCCGACGCAGAGTTCTGCCTTTTGAAGCTTTTTTCAAATCCCGAAAAACGCCGGAAATGGGCTGAGAAAGGCTTCCTCTTGCAGGAGGCCGCAGGCCATTCGCCGCTCAGCCTCGTGACCGATCTTATCCTCTTAATTCTCGCCTTTGCCCGGCTTGAAGAGAAATGTCCCCTCAGTGCGGAAGATCCTGTCGATCTTTATCTTCCCCTCTATTCTTTTGGACCGCTTCTGGCGGCATTTTATGGTAAGGAGCTGGGGCTTCCTATACGTAAAATTATTGTGGTCAGTGGTCGCAATAAGATTTTCCCGGATTTTCTGAGAAGCGGGCGCTATAGCCTGGAGCGCCGTTTCTTTAAGACTTGCACGCCCTCGCTTGATCGCCTCTTGCCGGCCGGTCTGGAAGCTGTACTTTTCGAACTTTGCGGGCGCAAGCGGGAACTTCTCGAAGACTTGCGCAAGAGTCTGGCGGAAAAGCGGCTCTTTGAGGTTCCGCGCAGTTTGCAACGCAGCTGGGAGCTGCACCTGGCCTCCCTGTACTGTGAGGATCGCCTCATTCTCAGGGAATGCCGCAGCCTTTATGATTCGTCCGATTATCTTCTCGATGCAGGGGCCTGCGCAGCTTTTGCCTCCATCCACCAGCGTGGCAAAAAAGCCTCTGAACAGGCCAGGGTACTGGTCTATTCTGCCGAAAATCCGCTCTTGAACACGGAATTTTCGGCCAAAGCTATTTTTAATCGACAGCGCACAGATGAGGCCGCCAGGGAAGAATTGATTGAAGAGTGCGGCCTTTACAGGCCGGCTCTGGTCGATGTCATGAAGACTTACAGGAAGGCACAGCCTGAACTTCTTCTGCCTGTGAGCGCGGAAGAACTGGAAGAAAAACTTGCCGACCTGCTTTCCGTAAACAGGGACAAAGGCAGGGTGAAAGATGCTGCTTTGCCGTTGAAAGAAGCGGAGGAAAAGTTGTCAGAGCCAGAACTTGAAGAGAAGCCGAACTCTGCTGAAACGGGAGCTGTAGCGGAATTAGAAGAAGACTGAGAGCCGGAGCTTCCTGCCCTTTTTCGGAAAAACAAAGAAATCTCAGGGGCTAAGCGCAG
Source organism: Clostridiales bacterium (assembly GCA_004556455.1). Lineage (GTDB taxonomy): Bacteria > Bacillota > Clostridia > Saccharofermentanales > DTU023 > SFGY01. The sequence continues at coordinate 61,454 of SFGY01000005.1, forward strand.
ACCATAAGAGCCGATCTCAGGGCTGAGCGGCTTCCTCAAGATCCTGAATGGAGAGAAGTTTGATGCCGGGATTGCGTTCTTCCACCCAGGAAGAGGCCCATTCGCTTTCAAAAAGCAAGACCAGGCGGTCATCTTTATCCAGGACTTCCAGAGCACTGCTGCCAATTTTCAGTTCTCCCGGCTGAGGCATTTTGGTCTGATCTTCAACTGTCACCCAGCGGGCGAGGCGAGAGGGCAGATGCTGGATGTGGAGATCGACTTTATATTCGTTTTTCAGACGAAATTCCAGGACGTCAAACTGCAGCTCGCCGACCACCCCGATGATGTAGGTTTCTGTGCCGATAGAAGGCTCCTGATACACCTGAATCGCCCCCTCCTCGGCCAGCTGCTCGATGCCTTTCTGAAACTGTTTGCGCTTCATGGAAATCCTGGCGGAAACCCGGGCAAAATGCTCAGGCGGGAAGACAGGGATAGGCTCAAAATCGATGCGTTTACCGGCAGAAAGAGAATCGCCGAGATGATACATGCCCGGGTCAAAAAGGCCGAGGATGTCTCCTGCGTAAGCTTCTTCAACGATTTCCCGGTCATTGGCCATGAACTGTGTCAGCTGAGCGAGCTTGACTTTGCGCCCGCTGCGGTTGTGCAGCACTTCCATATCTTTTTCAAAGCGTCCGGAGTTGATGCGGATAAAGGCAATACGATCGTGGTGATCGGGGTTCATGTTGGCCTGAATCTTGAAGACGAAAGCCGAAAAAGGGGTGGCGACAGGGTCGATCGGGCCTTGTCCCGAAATTCTGGCTCCCGGAGCGGGGGCCATGCGGATAAATTCTCTGAGAAAAAATTCCACACCAAAGTTGGACAGTGCTGAGCCGAAAAAGAGCGGGGTCTGCTCACCGGTGAGGATTTTCTGCGGATCAGGCTCGTCCCCGGCCAGATCAAGAAGCTCCAGATCAGCGTTGAGCTTTTCCAGGTAATAGGAACTGAGGACATTTTTAAGGGTGGGATCGTCAAGCTTAAAGACGGACGCTTCAATTTTTGATGCCCCGTGGTCGCCGCGCTCATGGAAAAGTTCGACCCGCTTCAGCCTGCGATTGTATACGCCCTGAAAATCCCCGTCAGTACCGATCGGCCAATTGTAGGGAACGGCAAAAATCCCGAGCACTTTTTCCAGCTCGTCCATGAGATCAAACGGGTTCTTCGCGGCCCGATCCATCTTGTTGATAAAAGTGAAAATGGGGATATGGCGCAGACGGCAGACTTTAAAGAGCTTGATGGTCTGTTCCTGAACGCCGCGCGCTCCGTCGATCATCATGACGGCCGAATCGGCTGCACAGAGGGTGCGATAGGTATCTTCAGAAAAATCCTGGTGGCCGGGGGTATCGAGAATGTTGATGCACATATTCTCGTATTCAAATTGCAGGACTGAGGAGGAAACGGAGATGCCGCGCTGTTTTTCGATTTCCATCCAGTCTGAGGTTGCATGCCGGTCCGCTTTACGCCCTTTTACCGTGCCGGCCAGGTGAATGGCTCCTCCGTAGAGAAGGAGCTTTTCCGTCATGGTCGTTTTCCCGGCGTCAGGGTGGGAGATGATGGCAAAACTGCGACGACGTGCCACTTCGGCGGCGATTTTTTCTTGTTTCTTATCCATAAAACATGGCCTCAATTCAGTGCTGGCGTGCTCATTGTCAGAAACTAACAGCCTCAATTCAGCGCTGGCATACTCGTTTTCAGATAAGACGATGCTTATACTTCTGTTAAGACAGCCGTCATGATGGGGCATGAACATTTCTTTTTTTCGCACAAAAGTATATCAAATGCTTCGCCTAAGTGGAATGTGCCTGTGCTATAATGCTCACGATTGTTTAAAACTCTGAGGGGGATTCTATGGCTAAACGTTCTTTCGCCCAGTCCAAAATCAAGGGTTCGCCCTGGACTGCATTTGTTATCCTGATTATGGTCGTTTTGCTGGGGCTGCTTGCGGCCTTCGGCTGGACCACGCCTTTCCGCGATGCGGAGGGGAATTTTATGGCGCTTAAAGGAGCGCCGCAGATTCGCTATGGCATTGATATCCGCGGTGGTGTCGAGGCTATTTTTGAGCCGGACAACCTGGGCCGCAAAGCAGATGCACGCGAAATGGAAGCCGCGGCCAAAGTGCTCAATTTCCGTCTGGACCAGTTACAGATCCTCGACCGTGAAGTCATTACCAGCCCCACCTCGTCTCGTATCACTGTGCGTTTCCCCTGGCGTTCGGATGAAAAGGATTTCAACCCGGATAAAGCCTTAAAAGAACTGGGCGAGATGGCTCTTCTCACTTTCAGAAGCCCTGACGGTAAGGTTCTTGTCGACGGCAAAAATGTCAGGAGTGCCGGCGTTGCGATCGACACCCGCAACAACATGCCCATCGTTCAGCTCGAATTTGATGAAGAGGGCAAAAAACTTTTTGCCGAAGCCACGAAAAAATATCTGAAGCAACCCCTTGGTATCTATCTTGACGAACAACAGATTTCCAACCCGGTCGTGCAGGATGTCATCTCCAACGGAACCGGAACCATCAATGGTAAATTTACCCGGGAAGAGGCTTTTGACCTGGCGGCTAAGATCAACGGCGGTTCTCTGCCTTTTGCCATGAAGGCGACCTCTTCTTCAACGATCAGCCCTTCACTTGGCCAGAATTCCCTGCACGTCATGAGTAAGGCGGGTCTAATTGCCTTTATTGTCATCTGCATTTTCATGCTTCTGCGCTATCGTCTGCCTGGCTTTGTCGGCTGCATTTCACTTTCCGCCCAGGTGATCGGGATTTTGCTGGCCATTTCTATTCCTCAGCAGACCCTGACTTTGCAGGGCATCGCCGGTATTATTCTCTCCATAGGTATGGGCGTTGACGCCAACATTATTATGGCGGAGCGCATCCGTGAAGAAGCTAACACCGGAGCATCTCTGGACACCTTCCTCTACAACGGCTTTACGCGCGCCTTTTCCTCAGTTATGGACGGCAATGTGACCGTAGCCATCGCGGGTGTTGTGCTCATGATCTTTGGTTCGGGCACCGTGCTTTCTTTCGGCTATTCTCTGCTCGCCGGCGTGATTCTCAACGGTATCACCGGCGTTTGGATGACCCGTCGCATGCTTTCGTCGCTTTCACGCTTTGAAGCCTTCCGTAAGCCTGAACTTTACGGTTACTCGAAAAAATATAAGGGTCAGAAGGTCTTCGCCTTTAACGCTAAGCGGAAGGTCCTTTTCTCCATTTCCGTTATCGTTCTGACGCTGTCTCTTGTGGCCTCTCTGCTGTCGGGAATTCGTCTCTCCATCCAGTTCAAAGGCGGCAGCCTTGTCTCCTATGATTATGAAGGTGAAATCTCTGAGGAAGAAGCTGCGAAAACCCTGCGTGAGGCCTTGAATATTCCCATTCAGACTCAGCTCAGCAAGGGCCTTTCCGATGAGAGCACACGTCTGCAGGTCAGCGTTGCAGGTCAACAGTCTCTCAGCCCTGAAGAACTCAGCAATATGACGGAAGCTCTGAAAAAAGCCTGGCCTGAGGCCAGGTTCCAGCTTTCCTCTTCGCAGGCGGTGAATCCAAGCATTGGGCGTGAAATGCTGCGCAACGGTCTTTTGGCTTTGGTGATCGCTTCTTTCCTGATTGTCGCCTACGTCTGGTTCTCCTTCCGCAAGATGTCCGGACCTTCGGCCGGAGTCTGCGCCTTGATCGCGCTCTTCCACGACACCATGCTCGCAGCTTTCTTCTTCATTATCTTTGGTTCGGAGATTAACGAGACTTTGATTGCGGTTATCCTCACGATCCTCGGTTTCTCCATCAACGACACCATCGTCGTTTACGACCGAATTCGCGAGTACCTGCCTAAATTCCGTGATGAGCTATCTTTTGATCAGATTGTGGATAAAGCCATTTCCGACTCTCTCTCCCGCACGATCTATACCTCGCTCTGCATTTTCATCGCCGTTTTCATCGCCCTGATTTTTGCCCTGATGTATGACCTCGAAAGTATCCGTGAGTTCGCTATTCCAATTCTTGCGGGTACAATTTCCGGCACTTTCTCCTCGCTCTGCATCTCCGGGCCGCTCTGGTCCTGGTGGAAAACCAGAAACGGCAAGAGTGGTTTCGAATCATGATGTTTTTCCGCGAAATCCTGAGATTTCGCGCGGAAAAGGCAGGGGAGAACTTCCCTGCCTTTTTTTCGCGCTATTCAATTAAGCGGCAGAGGATTTTGCTCAGCTTTTTGCTGAGTCTCCTGCTGATCTTTTCTTTATTCCCGTTGCTGGCCAGGGACTGTGTGGTTCGCGCAGAGAGCGCGCCTCTGGAGGCCGAGAACCCTCAGCCTGCAGAACCGTCTGAGCTTGAAAACAGCCAATCTGAAGATCTGACTGAGGCTGAAAGGTCACAAGAATCAGCCCGGGATGGCTCAGACCCGGAGGGGAGTAAAGCCGATAACGAAGACGCTGAAACAAGTCGTGAGAGCAGTGAAGCGGATCTTGAAAAAGCACTCGCAGATGTGCCCAGGCCGGAAAATTCCTGGCCAGGCCTGGCTGATATCGGAGCCTCGTCTTATCTTGTCGCGGATGCGGATACTGGAGAAATCCTATACTCGCTGAATCCTGAGCAGGAAGCTTATCCCGCGAGTATGACAAAAATTCTCACCTGCCTCACGGTGCTGGAGCATCCGGATTTTGATCCTTTGAAACCCGTCTATTTCAGTGAACGGGCCTGTCAGATGCCGGCAGCGGAATCTTCGACAGCCGGCTTTCTGCCCGGTGAGATCGCACCAACCATCAGCTGCCTCTATGCCATGATGATGAGGTCGGCGAATGAAGTTGCCAACGCCCTTGCTGAAACCTACGGCGGAAGTATCGAGGGCTTTATGGATCTGGCCAATGCCAAAGCTGCAGAGCTGGGCTGTGAGCACACCCATTTTGTTGACCCCTGCGGCTTTGGAGCGTACGAACACTACACAACCGCCACAGACCTTCTGAAAATCATCCGCCATGCCATGCAGAACAGAGTTTTTCAGGAGATTGTCAAATGTAAGACCTACAGCCTTCCCCCAACCAACCTTCATCCAGCGCCAGGCTGGTCCTACATTATCAACGGCAATTACCTTGTGACCTTTGGTGATTCGGGTCTGCAGTCCCCATATATTCTTTCCTTTAACGGAGTTAAACCGGGAATGACCGATATAGCGGGCAGCTGTCTCGCCAGCTCAGCCATAGCCAGCAACGGCAGCCATCTCGTGGCCATTATGTTTAATGCTTATTACCTGGGTGCGGTTGAGAACTCTTTTATCGGCCCGGTCATCATGTCACGGGTACTTCTCGAGGAAGGGGCCAAAAAACTGGGCGCGCCGCGAATCGAGGATGTTCGCGAGAAAGATAAACTGACCTATGGCTGGCCGACTTTTCCCGATCCACAAAAGGAGGCTCCCGTGACGACGGAGCCTGCAATAACGACGGAACCTTCTTCTTCGCTTGCACCGCCGCCGCCAATCGTTCTGCCTGCAGAAGAAAGCGACCCCGCGAACATCTCCGTCAGGCGCTGGGTTCTGATTGTCCTGATTGTGCTCTTCTCGCTTCTTTTGCTCTATTTCATGCTGAGCCTCTACTTTTCCATCAGCCGCCGCAGACGGCGTCGCTCCTGGAATAAGTTTGATCTGAGAGATTAAACGCTCTGGCGTAAAATTGAGCATTTTGAAGAAAAAACGCAAAAAACGATGATCTAATCACGTATTTTGAATTTCGCTTGACAGCAGGGTGTGAAAGCCTTATTTTGTTAAAGCGCCTTCGGGCGTTTATTGATGTTATTCGTCCAGGCAGCAGCCGGGAAGAGTGATAGGCCGGCAGCGGTGAAAGTTCCGCAGGAATGACCGGCAACGAAGCTTGGAGGTATCTGATGAGCACTTTTATGGCGAAAGCCGAGACAATCGAGCGCAAATGGTGGCTGGTGGATGCCGAGGGACAGACCCTTGGACGCCTTGCTTCCGAAGTCGCTGCGATTCTGCGTGGCAAGAAAAAGCCTGAGTACACCCCGTTCGCGGATTGCGGTGATTATGTCATCATCATCAACGCGGAGAAAATCCAGGTGACGGGCAAAAAAGCAGAAAAGAAGATTTACCGTCATCATTCCGGATATATGGGCGGTCTGAAAGAAATCCCTTATGCCACGATGCTGCAGAAGCATCCCGAGCGCATTCTGGAATATGCAATCAAAGGCATGCTTCCCCATAACAGCCTCGGCCGCAAGATGGGCAAAAAGCTTAAGGTCTATGCCGGAAGCGAACATCATCACGAAGCTCAGAAGCCCGAAAAATACGAGCTTTAATCGATAAAGGAGTCCCAAGATGGCAAAATCGGATCAATTTTTCTATGGCACTGGTCGTCGCAAGGAAGCGATTGCCCGCGTGCGTCTTTATCCCGGACAGGGTAAGATCACGATCAACGACAAAGATATCGATACGTACTTCGAGATGGAAACCCTGAAATACATTGTTCGCCAACCCCTCAATGCAACGGGGACTGAGGCTGCCTACGATATTATTGTCAATGTCCAGGGTGGCGGTATTACAGGTCAGGCTGGTGCGATTCGTCACGGAATTACCCGCGCTCTCGTTGAAGCCGATCCCGAAAAGAACAAAGCTGTGCTCAAAAAGGCAGGCTTCCTGACCCGCGATTCCCGCGTCAAAGAAAGAAAGAAATACGGTCTCAAAAAGGCCAGAAAAGCAAGTCAGTTCTCCAAACGTTAAGGGAACAGGCGATGGAATTTGCAAGTCATTTTTATGGAGGCGCGGTTTCCCGCGCCTCTTATTATTCTTCCAGTCCAGACGATACGGCTCAGATCGCGTATCTTCTTGGGACTTGCCTTCAGGGCGGAGAGCTGCTCCTGCTTTCGGGTGAGCTGGGGGCGGGGAAGACTTGTTTTGTCGCCGGTCTGGCCCGCGGCCTGAACATCAGCGAGCCGGTGCAAAGCCCCAGTTTTACCCTGATGAACGAATACCCGCCTGCACGTGACGGTTCGCATCCGGGTCTGCAACATTTTGACGCCTATCGTCTCAGTTCGGCCAATGAATGGTTTGAACTCGGCTTTTCCGATTACCCCAGCCCCGGCTGTGTCGCTGCAGTCGAATGGCCGGAGCGTGTCGCCGAAGCTCTGCCCCGGACAGCTCTGCTGATTGAGCTTTGTCCGACTGCGCAGCCAGCGGAAAATGATCCGGCAAGTCAGGATTGGTCGACATCTCTGCCGCCGCAGAGCCGTCGGCTGGATCTGTACTTTCCGCCGACCCTTCCTTCAGAACTTAAAAGCAAAATTGAGAAGGCGCTCGCCTCATATGCGTTCGAGGACGAATGAGTAAAGACACTTAGCGGAGGTCGTAAGCGTTCATTCAGTGCAGCAAAATGACTTTCTGGCAAAAAATCGGCAGCACTTGCAGAAACATTCGGCAGCATAAAATTTGTCTGCACTATTCAGACCGTAATACACTGGCGGAAATAGCACAATACGTATTGTGCTGTGAAACTGAGCCAGCGATGATGATCAGGAGATTTTCATGTTTGTTTTAGCCGTGGATACTTCTTCAAAAGCCCTTTCTGTCGCCCTTGCCGAAGAAGGGAAAATACTTGGAGAGAGGCAGAGTTTTCTGGGCTATAACCATTCTGAAACACTGCTTCCGACCGTGATGACCTTGCTCAAGGATTCCGGACTCAGTTTACAGGAGCTGGATCTTCTGGCCTGCACCACGGGACCAGGCTCCTTTACGGGCATCCGCATCGGCCTGACCAGCATGAAAACCCTCGCCTGGGAACTCGGAAAGCCGCTACTGGGGATATCTTCTCTGGCCGCCCTTGCCGAGCCTTTAGCCTTTTTGCAGGACGCTTATGTACTGCCGGTCATCGACGCCCGCGGAGGTCGGGTTTATTCGTCCTTGTACCAGCAGAGCAAACCCCTGCTTCCGGAAAAAAACCGCCAGGCTGCCAGCCTGATTACTGACATTCGGGAATGCCTGTCACCATCACAGGAAAAGTCCCCTGCCCGGGAACGCTCTCAGACATACGTAGAAACGTCTTCTCTGCAGCCCATATATCTTGTCGGCGACGGTTCAGCAGCGGTGCTCTCTGCGGCAAAGGAAGTTCTCATGACAGAAGCCGGGGTCGCAAGGCCTTTTATCGTCAGCGATGGAACATCAACCTCGCTGCATGCTGCCGCTGTGGCGCGCCTGGCGCTCAAAGCCTTTGCTCAGGGCGCCGACGGTCGCTGGGAAGACGTCCAGGCGAACTATTGTGCGCTGTCTCAGCCGGAGCGCCTGAGCCGCAATTAAGGGGCTGCTGCAGAGCAAGTGAGCGGAAACCTCTCGCCGGGCACCGTCGCCCTCGCTCAAAAGTTCGCTCCGCTCACAATCGCTCGGGTCGGCGAACCCGACGGGCTTAGTCAGTGTCTCCCAAAAGAAAGTGAAGTTCACAAACACCATGGTCACTCGCCCTCACATTCGTAGCGCCCGGCCCCAGGATCTGCCTGCCCTTGAAGCCATCGAGCAGGCCTGTTTTGCCATCCCCTGGAGCCGCGAAGCCCTGCGCTCGGCCCTGGAAGACAATGCCTTTTCCCGTTTTCTGCTCTGCGAAACAGATGAAGTTCTGGCTTATATCAGCGCGCAGAGGGTAGTAGACGAAACGGAAATTCTGAATATTGCCTGTCTTCCTGAAGCTCGTGGCCAGGGTCTGGCGACGGCGCTCCTGCAGAAAATCTGTGACGAGGCTGAGCAGAGAGGAGATCGGCGTGTCCTTCTGGAAGTTCGTGTGAGCAACGAGCCGGCTCTCGGCCTTTACCGCAAGTTCGGCTTTCGTGTCTGCGGGCGAAGGCCTCGCTATTATGCGGATACTGGCGAAGATGCTCTGATTATGGAAAAGCGGATCATTTCTTGACAAAGGGGGAGCGCCCTCGCATACTTTAGCTGTATATCCCCGCATGATAGTCAGCCTGACACGGCTTTACTCAGGAAGATTCATAAAACAAGAGACCGGGGAAGGGGAATAGGAGTAGATATGTTAAAGGACAGCCTTATTTTGAACACTGAAGAAGCCGCTCAAATGAAGACCATCGCTCTTCTGATCCAAAAGGCCTCTGATTTTCAGTCAAGCATACACATTCAGTGTGGTGAACGTAAAGCTAATGCCAAAAGTCTCCTGGGCCTCATGTCGCTGGGTCTGAACAATGGTGATGAGGTCAGCGTTATCGCCGAGGGCTCCGATGAAAAAGATGCGCTGGAGGCCATCATGGCCTGGCTTCGTGATCCCCGCGAAGCCGAGTAAAATCGTCCGCAGGTTTTGCTTCTGGAGGCGTAGCTTTGTGGGCCTTCAGTATGAACAAGGATTAGGATAAAGCGCGTTTTCCACTTCTCTGTGAATATGGAAGCACGCGCTTTTTATTTATGGAAAGATCATTCGAAGCCTTTGATGCCCGCCTGGATCTGATTCCGGAAGTGCCTGGTGTGTACCTGATGAAGGACGCAGAAGGCACGGTGATTTACGTGGGCAAAGCCATCAATCTGCCCCGTCGCCTGCACTCTTATTTCCAGCCGAATCCCCAGGGCAGCGCTAAAGTTCTGGCGATGATCTCGCATATCGAAGATTTTTCTTATGTGGTCTGCAGCAACGAGCTCGAAGCTCTGGTTCTTGAAAATAACTTTATCAAGCAGTACAAGCCCAGGTACAATATTCTTCTCCGCGACGATAAGGAATACCCCTATCTCAAGCTGACGATGAATGAGCCTTACCCGCGTTTGCTTAAAAGTTTTCATGTGGGCGAAGATCAAAAAGAGGGGGTGCGCTACTTTGGTCCTTATCTGAGCGGCGATCTCTGGCGTGCCCTCGATGCCATCTATCGAATTTTCCCGCTCAAGCGCTGCCGTCGCGTTTTGCCCCGTGATATCGGCAGGGAAAGACCCTGCCTGAACTATCATATCGGCAAATGTATCGGTCCCTGTCTCGGGACGGTCTCCCAGGAGGATTACAGGGCTGTCTGCGAAGAAATCATCGATTTTCTGGAAGGCCGATCGGATGATCTGAGCAAGCGTTTTGAAAGCAAAATGAAGGCGGCTGCAGCAGACTTGAAGTTTGAGCAGGCGGCTCGTTACCGGGATCGTCTGGAAGCTCTGCACAAACTCCACGAGCGTCAGATCATTGTTTCCCCGGAGAAAAACGATCAGGCCGATGTTCTCGGCCTCGCCCGCAACGGCTCAGAGATTGCCGTGCAGCTTCTGAAAGTCCGAGAAGGGAGACTTATTTCCGCCGCAGCGTTCTTTTTCCCGGATCAGGAAGAAGCTGAGAGCGAAATTCTCAGCGCTTTCATCACGCAATACTATGGCCGTGGTCACGAAGTCCCCCGGGAACTTATTCTGCCACTGATGCCTGAAGATCAAGCCCCTCTGGAATCATTTCTGGAAAAGGCAGGCGGCAGAAAAAGCAGGCTTCACCAGGCCCAGCGGGGTCATAAAGCCCAATGGTTGAAGATGGCAGCGCGCAATGCACATGAATCCCTGCAACGACACACCCTGATGGGCGGAGGGAACGCACAGATTGAGAAAGCTCTGGCCAGCCTTGGAGAATTTCTCGGCCTGGCGGAAGCGCCTCAGCGTATCGAAGCTTATGATATTGCCAATACCGGCGAGAGCGATCGCGCGGCCTCGATGGTGGTTTTTGAAAAAGGAAAACCCCGGCGAACGGCCTACCGCCATTTTAAAATTAAGAGTTTTGAGGGACAAAACGATTTTGCTTCCATGCATGAAGTGCTGTCCCGCAGACTGGAGCATCTCGATGATCAGAGCTTTGCCGAGAGACCTGATTTGATTCTGCTCGATGGTGGTAAAGGGCAGCTTTCGGCAGTGGCCAGTCTGCTGCGGGAGAAAGCTCCGGATATTGGCCTTGGAGGTATGGTCAAAGACGAACGCCACCGCACGCATGCCCTGCTCTCTGAGGATCATCGCCTGCTGGTACTGCGCCACAGTCAGCAGGAGGAAGCAAAAATGAGCCCGGAAGAACGCGAACGTGACCTGGCCCTTCTGCGCCTGCTCACGGCGATCCAAAATGAAGCCCATCGATTTGCTGGTCAGCTCAATAAAAAAATGGCTAAAAAGCGAAACCTGCGCTGGTCTTTGGAAGAAATTCCGGGGGTGGGTCCACGGCGAAGGGCTCTATTGATGAAAGAATTCAAAAGCCTGAAAGCTATCTCAGAGGCTGATCCTGAAGCATTAAAGGCCGTGGCCGGACTGCCTGTAAAGACGGCTGAGGCTGTCTATCGTCACTTTCACCCGGAGGTCGGAAGATGAAGCTTTTCGTGATAGCGGATCTGCATCTGAGTGAGGGGGACAAGGTGGATAAACCCATGTCGCGCTTTGGCCAGCGCTGGGAAAATCATGTGCAGCGCCTGAGAGAAGCCTGGGAAGCTCAAGTTAGCCGTGAAGATACCGTGCTTATTCCCGGCGATATCTCCTGGGCCATGCATCTGCGTGACGCAGAAGCAGATCTGCGTCTCATTGACAGTCTGCCCGGAGAAAAAATTCTGATGCGTGGCAATCATGATTACTGGTGGGGGACGCTCAGCCGTCTCCGCCGCTTTGCCGAGGAGAAAGGACTATCCAGTCTGCGCTTTTTACAGAACACAGCCGAAGCTGTCGGTGAAAACATGGTTGTCGCTGGCACGCGTTTGTGGCTCTGGCCTGACGATTCCCGCTTTGCAGAGGCCGATAATAAAATTTTAGACCATGAAAAAGAGCGGCTTGAACGCTCTCTGGAGGCGGCGTTACCCTGGCAAAAAGAGGGCCGGGAACTGCTGCTCATCACGCACTACCCGCCTTTTGGCAAAAACCTGGGAGCTTCCGACTTTACGGCCTTAATACGTGATTCCGGGGCAAAGCAGGCGTTTTTCGGGCACATTCATCAAAGTGACAGTCCGTATAATTTCCGACGAAAGGAAATCGACGGGGTCTCTTACAGTCTGGTTTCGGCGGACTGCCTGAATTTCCAACCTCTGGAAGTCCGGCCGCTCATGGAAAAATAAAATTATCAATAAGGAGATCAAGATTATGCCAAAAAGTATGACGGCTTACGGAAGAGCCCACGCGAGTGTGGATGAGCTCAGCATGGACATGGAGCTACGTTCCGTAAACTCCCGCTATTTTGAATTTAATCTGCGTGCGCCCGGGCTTTTGCAAGCTTATGAAAACAGCTGGAAAAACCTGATTAAGGAGCACATTTCCCGCGGTAAGCTGGAACTGCGCGTCAGCTACTTTAATTCCGCCGGAGGAGATGCGCAGTTGCTACTTAATGAAAGCAAAGCCCGGGCATATGGCGAGGCTTACGATCGTTTGGCGGAACTGCTGCACGAAGAGGCTGGAGGAAAACTGGCGTTTGTAGCTTCAAAGGGAGAGGTTTTCAGTATTTCGGAAGAATTTGCCGATGCAGAAAAAGTTCAGGAACTCGCGATCAGGACCCTCAGCCTCGCTCTTGAAGATTTTGATGCCATGCGCCGCAGAGAAGGCGAAAATCTTAGCCGGGATCTTCTCAGAGGCTTAGATCAGCTTGAAGAAAAAGTGAAAGCCCTCAGCGAAAAGGCGCCTATGGTGCCGGAAATTTATCGCCGCAAACTCCTGGCCAGGGTAGAGGAGCTGCTCGGCGAGCAACGTGAGGAATATTATAATGGACAGCGCGTGGCAGCCGAGATTGCGATTTTTGCGGATAAAGCGGATGTCCGTGAGGAATTGACCCGGCTGAAAAGCCATCTGGATCAGTTCCGCTTTATCCTCAGTCAGGATAAGCCGGCAGGGAAGAAACTCGACTTTCTCATTCAGGAAATGAATCGAGAGTGCAATACGACAGGCTCAAAATGCAATGACCTTGAAATGACGCGTCTCGTGGTGGAAGCCAAGACCCTGGTTGAACAATTGCGCGAGCAGATACAAAACCTCGAATGAGGCAATTCTGTGCAATTGTAAGCCCTTCATCCCTTTCTCACAGTGGAACATTTCATCTTGTCGAATTTTCGACAAAATGCTGGTCAGAAACCCGGCATTTTGTTATTCTTAGGAAGCGGGAAAGGGCGACATTTATAAAAAACGTGAGCTTTCCTGAGATTTTGCGAGAATTTCTATTTTTAGAAAAAGCTGGAGCTTCTGCTTTTCATTTTTGAAGAGTAAAGAGCTCCGGGAATGACAGGCGGTTTTATTGAAATTAAGTGAGACGAGCTTTTTCTCTACAGGCTTTGGCAGTTTTGCTTCTGCTGTTCGCCTGGTCGCTGTGGTCGCACCCGATGCGGCTCCTGTTCGCCGTCTCATTCAGGAGGCGCGGGATCGCGGCGCCCTCATTGATGCCACTGCCGGGCGCAAAACACGTTCGGTTTTGCTGATGGATTCTGATCACGTGCTGCTTTCCGCCCTCAGTCCGGAGCTTCTTATGAAAAACATGAGCGATCTTCCTGAGGCTGCAGCGGAGGTAAAAGCATGAGTTCGAATCCGCGCCAGAAAGAAGGAGTTCTGCTCTGTATCTCCGGCCCATCAGGAGTGGGCAAGGGCAGTTCGATCACACGCCTGAAGGAGCTTGACCCCGATCTGTGGGTATCCGTTTCGATGACGACACGTGCCCCTCGCGCGGGAGAGCAGGAGGGACTTTCCTATTTTTTTTGCAGCCAGGATGAATTTCGGAAAAAAATAGATGAGGGCGAAATTCTCGAACACGATGAATTTTGTGGACAGTTTTATGGAACCCCCAAGGGCCCCATCCTGGAAAAGATCAGAGAGGGAAGAGACGTCGCTCTCGATATTACGGTAGCGGGCAGTCTGGCAATTATGAGACAGATCCCGGCAGCCGTTTCCGTGTTTCTCCTGCCACCGGATATGACGACTCTGCGTGACCGCCTTCAGGGCCGGGCCACGGAAAATCAGGAGCAGCTGCTGAAGCGACTGGAAAAGGCCAGAGCAGAAATCCGACTGGCTCCGCGCTTCCACTATGTCCTGGTGAACAAAGACTTAAGCAAAACGGCTGCAACTCTGGCCGCGATCATGGCGGCGGAACGCTGCCGCAGTGACAGAGAAAAGCTGAGAATAGATCAATTACTGGAAGAGGGAGACCGCTTCCTGGATGATTTGAGGAGGTAAGATACCATGTTGGTTGATCCACCGATTGAAGAATTATTGCCCTACGTGGATAATCGCTATGTTCTGGCCATGATTACGGCAAAACGTGCTCGCCAGCTCATTGATGGGGCACAGCCCATGACCGAAGAAAGCGAGGACCTGACGAATGTTGTCACGCAGTCGGCTAAAGAACTGACGAAGCACACGCTGAAAATTCTCATCGGCAAACATGAGGTTACCGTCCCGCTGCGTCCGGAAGTGGAAGCCGCCAGGCTTGAGGCGGAGATCCTGGCCAAACAGAAGCGCGAGGAAGCTCTTCTGGAAGAAAATAAGCGTCAGGATAACAGCAACAATTCTGTCCGCGAACAGTTGGAGCGCGAAGCGGCTATGGCTGATGCGAGCAGTCAGGATTCCGCCCGCGAATTTACAGAGCAGCTGATTCGTCTGATTGGTCGCCACAGTGAGGAATCTGAGGCCCTGGCTGAGGCAGAAGCGACTGGAAACGCAGCGCCTGAGGAAGAGCCGGAGCTTGAAGCTCTCGATTCTGCAGCTGATGAGAAAATGGAGATCTGAGATGAATCCTGCTGATTTCACAATGGATACGCTGGTGGCTCTGGCGACAAATCGCGGCTTTGTCTACCCTGGTTCCGAAATCTATGGGGGCCTGGCCAATTCCTGGGACTACGGTCCTTATGGAGCTGAGCTTAAGCGCCGTATTAAGGATGCCTGGTGGCGTTTCTTTGTCACGGAAAACGAACACACGGTGGGACTGGACAGCGGGATTCTTATGAATCCTGAAGTCTGGCGAGCCTCTGGCCATGTGGGCGGCTTTTCCGACCCCCTGATTGACTGCCGTGATTGCCACAGCCGTTTTCGTGCCGACAATCTTATTGAAAATTTTTACCGTGCTAAGGAAGAGACGATTCAGGTAGAGGGTCTTTCTAACGATGAACTCCTGACCATCATACGTCGGGACGGCATTCCCTGCCCGAACTGCGGATCTCATGATTTTACGGACATCCGGCAGTTCAATCTGATGTTTAAAACCTTCCAGGGCGTGACCGAAGGTTCGCAGGCGGAAATCTATCTGCGGCCTGAGACGGCACAGGGCATTTTCGTCAACTTCCGCAATGTGCAGCGGACATCCCGCCGCAAACTGCCTTTCGGTATTTGTCAGATTGGCAAATCTTTCCGTAATGAAATCACCCCGGGGAATTTTATTTTCCGTACCAGAGAATTTGAGCAGATGGAACTGGAATTTTTCTGCAAACCAGGGACGGATCTCGAGTGGTTCCAATACTGGCGCAGCTTTATCCATGACTTTCTCCTGCGCCTGGGCCTTCCGGAAGAAAAGCTGCGTCTGAGAGACCATGATAAAAAGGAGCTCTCCTTTTATTCGAAAGCCACGACCGACTTTGAGTTCGCCTTCCCCTTTGGCTGGGGCGAGCTCTGGGGCCTGGCCGATCGTACAGATTATGATCTGCACCAGCACATGGACATCAGCAAACAGGATCTGCGCTACTTTGATCCGGAAAGCAATGAAAAGTATCTGCCCTACGTGGTGGAGCCTTCTGTCGGGGTCGAACGCCTCTTCCTTGCACTGCTCTGTGCGGCATACGATGAACAGCAGCTGGAAAAAGAAACCCGCACGGTTCTGCATTTTCATCCTGCTATGGCTCCGGTGCAAATCGCTCTCCTGCCTCTCTCTGCTAAACTGAGTGAAAAGGCTCTCGAGCTCATGCCCCGCCTGCGCAAGTCAGGCACGGTTGAGTTTGATGACCGTCAGTCCATCGGCAAGCGCTATCGCCGCCAGGACGAGATCGGTACGCCTTACTGCGTCACTTACGATTTTGACAGCGTTGAAGATCAGCAGGTGACCATTCGCGAACGTGACAGTATGGAACAAATCCGCCTTCCCATCAGTGAGCTTGAGGCTTACTTTGACGGGAAATTTGAGCTTTGATGCGTGGGGTTCTCAACGCGACCTCTTTGAGCAGACAAAGCAAGTGACTTCCGTCCGGTTGCTGCAAAGGCAACGCGACAGGCAGGCAGGGGTCTTCGGCTGACACGGATATGAGCCGAAACAAGGGTTTCCCGAAGGCTGCAACAGGTCAACACTGTGATGCTTCTGGAATATAAGCAGAAATAGGATAAATTGAAATGGAGGAATTTTATGACGAAGTTTGTATACATGTTTAAGGAAGGCAATGCTACGATGCGCAACCTCCTTGGAGGTAAAGGCGCCAATCTCTGTGAGATGATGAATATCGGCCTGCCGGTGCCGCATGGCTTTACCATTTCCACGGAAGCCTGCACGGCGTACTACAAGGATGGCCGCGAGATCAGCCCGGAGATCAATGAGCAGATCTTTGCAGCCCTGAAAAAAATGGAACAGGAGACGGGCAAGGTCTTCGGTGACAAGCACAATCCGCTGCTGGTCTCCGTACGTTCCGGAGCACGTGCTTCCATGCCGGGTATGATGGACACGATTCTCAACCTCGGTCTGAATGACGAAGTGGTCGAAGGTCTTATCGAGCTTTCCGGCAACCCGCGTTTTGCGTATGACAGTTATCGCCGCTTTATCACGATGTTCGCTGACGTCGTCATGGGCATCGACAAGAATAATTTTGAGACCATTCTCGACGATCTGAAAAAGCAGAAGGGTGTTGAACTGGACACCGATCTCGATGCCGATGACATGAAGGAAATGGCCAAACGCAGCCTGGCCCGCTACGCTGAACTGAAAGGCGAAGCTTTCCCGCAGGAGCCTAAAGAACAGCTGATTGAAGCGGTTAAAGCCGTTTTCCGCAGCTGGATGAATGACCGTGCCATTTACTATCGCCATATGAACAACATTCCCTCAGATTGGGGCACGGCCGTCAACGTTCAGGAAATGGTTTACGGCAACATGGGCGAAGATTCCGGCACCGGCGTGGCGTTCTCCCGTAACCCGGCCACCGGCGAACCCGGCATTTACGGTGAGTATCTCATGAATGCTCAGGGCGAAGACGTCGTTGCAGGTATCCGTACTCCCTTCCACATCGATCATATGAAAGAGCAGATGCCCGAGGTCTACAAGCAGTTTGTGGATGTCATCAACACGCTTGAAAAACACTATGGCGATATGCAGGACATTGAGTTCACCATCGAAAAAGGCAAACTCTTCATGCTGCAGTGCCGCAATGGTAAGCGCACGGCTCAGGCTGCGCTGCGCGTTGCCGTGGATATGGTCAATGAAGGTCTGGTTGACAAGAAAAAGGCCCTTCTGCAGATTGATCCCAACAGCCTGGATGCCTTGCTCCATCCGATGTTTGACCAAAAGGCTCTGAAAGCCGCGAAGAAGATTGCCAAAGGCCTGCCGGCTTCTCCGGGTGCTGCAGCCGGCCAGATCGTCTTCACCGCAGAGGACGCCAAAGCGGCCAAAGAGGCTGGTAAGAAGGTCATTCTGGTCCGCCTCGAAACCTCTCCCGAAGATATTGTGGGCATGAACGTTTCCGAGGGTATCCTCACCGTACGCGGCGGTATGACTTCACATGCGGCCGTGGTCGCCCGCGGTATGGGCAAATGCTGTGTCTCCGGCTGTGCTGAAGCTTCTGTCAACGAGAAAGCCAAGACCTGCACCATTGGCGGCAAGGTCTACCATGAATTTGACGAAATGTCTCTCGACGGGTCTACCGGCCAGGTTTATGAAGGTCTGGTCCCGACCGTCCCCGCAGAGATTTCCGGCAATTTCGAAACGATCATGAACTGGTCTGATGAGATTCGCCAGATGAGCGTCCGCACCAACGCCGACACCCCCAAGGATGCCAAAAAGGCCCGTGAACTCGGCGCCGGCGGTATTGGTCTTACCCGTACCGAACACATGTTCTTTGAAGCGGACCGCATCTTCCAATTCCGCCGCATGATCCTGGCGAAGACAGAAGAAGAACGCCGCGATGCGCTGGCTAAGATCGAACCGATCCAGCAGGGCGACTTCGAAGGAATTTTCCAGGCCATGGACGGCTTCCCGGTGACCATTCGTCTCCTGGATCCGCCTCTCCATGAATTCCTGCCTCATACCGAGCCTGAAATGAAAGAACTTGCGGATTCCATGGGCATTAAACTTGCGGATGTACAGCAGGTGGTTAAGGATCTGCACGAGCTCAACCCGATGCTCGGCCTGCGTGGCTGCCGTCTTTCCATCGTCTATCCGGAAATCGCCGAAATGCAGACTGCGGCCATCATCAAAGCCGCCCTTAAGGTCCAGAAAGATGGCGTCAAGGTCTTCCCTGAGATTATGGTACCGCTGATCAGCTGCGCCAAAGAGCTGGCTTTTGTTCGCAATGTCATCTGTAAGGTGGCGGACGAGCTTATCGCCAAATCGGGTCAGAGCCTGAAATACCATGTTGGTACGATGATCGAAATCCCGCGTGCAGCTCTGACCGCCAAAGAGGTGGTTCAGCAGGCTGACTTCTTCAGCTTCGGCACCAATGACCTCACCCAGATGGGTTACGGCCTCTCCCGTGACGACGCCGGTAAGATTCTTGAGACCTACTACGAAAAGGGCATCTTCGAAAATGACCCGACCGCTATCCTCGACCAGGTGGGTGTTGGCCGCCTCATGGAAATCTGTGCCAAAGAATCCCGTGAAGTGAAACCCGAAGTCCATCTCGGCATCTGCGGTGAGCATGGTGGTCAGCCCGATTCCATCGCATTCTGCCACAGCCTCAACTTCGACTATGTCTCCTGCTCGCCTTTCCGTGTGCCGATCGCCAGACTGGCAGCGGCTCAGTCCGAGATCCGGAATCCCCGCGAATATCGCAGCACCGATCTGAAGCAGTATTTCGACAAGAAATAAGCAGAACTTTTAAGACACCGGGGAAAGCCCATCAGCTGTGATTTGTGGCTCCGGGTGCATCGGCTATGAACAGCAGCTCCGTGCCATCGGCTATGAACTGCGTCTCATAAAAAGTTTAAGCACATAAAACGGAGCGGTCTCTTTTAGAGATCGCTCCGTTTTTTCATTTCAGCTGTCTGGGAAAGCAGGGAGAAGGCTTGGAAAAGCATGACGAAGAAAGGTGATCAGCCCACGATAGAAAAATTAACATGCCACACTGACCAGCAGACGCTGGCTAAAGTCTGAGCTGCTGGCTTAGACGCTCGTCTGAGGGGTCTCCTGCAGGTTCAGATCTTCCTGGGAGTGGGTCAGAACAAAGTTCCAGAAAGCCTCTGCGAGAGCTGTTGGAGCCTCTTTACGATCGCGCAGCATAAAAAACTTTCGGGAAAGCGGCCGATCTTCAAGCTCAAATTGCAGGATAGTGCCGCGCCGCACATCTTCTTCCACGAGCAGATTGGAAATAATGGAAACGCCCATCCCCCTCCGCACGGAGGCGATAATGGCGCGGGAAAGCTCCATACGGGCTCGCACGCGCATGGAAAGGACATCGACATTGAGTTCTTCAAGGTATTCTTCAATACGTTTCAGAGTACCGGACCCTTCTTCGCGGAGGATAAGCGGTTCGGACAGGAGTTGACTCCCTGGCACGCCATCCTGTTTAAGCCTGCGAAAGCGCTCGCTGTTTTCGGTGATCAGAACCAGACGATCTTCGGCAACGGCCACAGATTCGAGACTGGAGCGGTGGATCGTTTGTCCCACAAAAGCCAGTTGAATTTCATTATCCAGAAGTTTTTGCAGGGTACGCGTAGAATCTCCGGCAAGAAGACGGCAGCAGCAATCAGGATTCTCTTTGCTGAAAGCAGTCAGCCAGGCGGGAATAAGGGCGTGTGATGGCACGGTCGAAGCACCGATTAAAAGCTCGCGGTCTTCATTAAATTCCATCTCAGATTCCAATTTTTTACAGCGTGCAAGAATATCCTTGGCATAACGGTAAACACCACGGCCGGAACTGGTCAGGCGGACATTTTTCTTAGCCTCTCGTCGAAAGAGACGAACACCAAGTGCATTTTCAAGTTCTCTGATATGCCCGGAAATGGTCGATTGCGCAAGATAGAGGCGCTTACCCGCTTCTGTAAAACTACCCGTCTCAACTACGGCAACCAGAACTTCAAGCTGCCTCAAACTCATTTCTGCCATACGTGCTGCCTCAACCTATGCTCCTGGTGTAAACTATCGAAATTACCTATAATAAATAAGCAGCACTACAATCTCTTGATGATTTAAATCAGCTGATTCAGCGACAAGATGAAGTCTATTCAGACCACATTTATTCTGCATTATTTATCACTCGAAACGATTTTAACTCTTTCCCAATAATTTTCAAGCGGGTTTAAGACGACCAGGATCTGAATCAAGCTTAAAAAGTCCTTCATTATCGGCGCTGGAATGCTATGAATGGTTTAGCCAGAACAATATGACCATTTTTAGACATTTAACAGCTTGATTTTATCGGCCTTGTGAGTACCGGCACAGGCTGATTTTGACCTGTTTTTCATAGCTTTGCGATTTTTTGTTACCTTTTTGTTACCCCAGCCCGTTCAATTTGTTCATGACCTCTTGCTCTTCAGTTGGGTAAAAATGTGAGTATGTATCAAGCGTCATTGACACCTTCGCGTGACCTAACCGCTTGCTAATCAATACAATGTTAACGCCCTCTTGAATCAACAGGGAAGCATGCGAATGTCTGAGGCCGTGAACATGAATGCGCTTTACCCCGGAGGCCCGACAGCCTTCAGCTATTCCCTTTTCAATGAAGCGTTTTTCCCATAAGAACACGGGCGCTTGCGGGGAGGTGTCGAAACAGTGGGCTTTATATTCCTGTAGAAGCTCGATCATGTGCCGGGGAAGCATAATGCGGCGCCTTTCGCCTGTTTTGGTAGGTGTGACAACGGCCCGACCCTTTAGGCGCTGGTATGACCGGTCAATCGTCACAGTGCCTTCTTTGAAGTCGAGCTTTTCCCACGTGAGCGCCAATAGCTCGCCTTTGCGCATACCTGACCAGTACAGCAGCGCTATAGCCGTTTTTGCCTTGATGTCTGAAACCTCAGCAATAACCTTTGTGTACTCTTTCAGCGTCCAAAAACGCATATGTTTTTTCTCTTCATTTGCTGAGCGTGGAGGCCCGGCGAGTGAGCACGGATTGGCTTTCAGACCGTAGAGTTTAACCGCGTGATTGAAAATAGATGATAGCGTTTCCTGGAGCGCTTTCATGTATGTATTGCTGAGCCCTTGCTGAATTAAACCATTCTGCCAAGCTACAACCCTTTTAGCGTCGATATCTTTCAAGTTCATGTCGCCAAAGAAAGGGATTAAATGTTTTTTAATTCTGAAGTCTTTGGTCTGAATGGTATGTTACCGAAGTTGCGGGTCTACGTCTTTTTTGTAGAGCTTAACAAAATCGCTAAATGTCATATCCGGCTGAAAAGCCGCGTTCGCTAGCTGGTCATGCTCGTAGGCCTCAGCCTCCCGCTTCAGGAGAAAGCCTGACTTCTTAATCTGCTTTGACTTTCCTGAAGCGTCCTTCATGCGGTAAATGCAGAACCATTTTCCCGTTTTTTCATTCTTGTAGACGGTCATGGATGGTTTCATCCTCGGCTTGAGCCTTAGCCTTATCAATGTCTATTCCTTCTTTGAAACGGTGTGGGTTCGCCTGCACTAGCGCATATAGTTTAAATTTGAAATACTCTGCTATGAACTTTGATATTTCTTCCATTTCCTTAAAAGTAATGAGGTATGCTCCATTAACTGGAATATACCCATCTTCAAAATAGACAGCGCAATCTATATTTTTCTCTCCAGTGTCATTTAATGAATACATGGGGGCGTAGTGCAAACGTTCGTCCATATAGACTAAATTCTCAAAAAACTCATTGTTTATGTCGTATTTGTAAAATTCTTTAATATCGTCCCCTGTTTTTAAATCTTCTGTCAACGAATCAAGCGGGACATCCAAAGCCTGGGAAATTTTTGTCAATGTCTCAATACTCGGGGCACGATATCCGCGCTCGTAGTTAGACAGAGCAGAAGGCTGAATTCCTATCTTCTCGGCCAAACATTTTTGGGATATGCCCTTTTTTTCTCTAGCATATACGATGCTAAAACCAAGACTGTCATAAAAGTTATTTATTTTATTGGCCATGTCGTCATCTCCTTCTACAAACAAAATACACAATGCGTGATGTATTTTCAAGTAAAAGCTTGACACATCACGAATCATGAATTACTATCAGAGAAAATACACGAAACGTGATCGAGAAGGAGGCGAAAATCACAGAATGAAACTTAACACTCTTGAAATTGACTTAGCTAGAGCCAAATTAGGCGTAAGTCAGACCGAACTAGCCGAAGCTGCAGGAATTAGCAGGGTATGGTTGGGAATTTTGTTAAAGCGTGGCGAGGCTTCCGCTGACATAGTAGTTAAATTGGCCGCTGCACTAGGTGTTTCTCCTGGAGAAATAATTAACGAAGGCTAACCATGGCCGAATTACTAGGTATGAAGGAGGAACCCTAACCATGAAGCAATACCCTGCAACCGTTGACGAACTGAAGCGAATGAAAGAGCTTGAACGCGCCTATCACGTTCAAATTACTAAAGACGAACATTTCAACTATTACGCAGTCATTAGCAAGCTATCCAGCGGAGACGCTTCAGTCACCTTGTTGGACGACTTAGACCAGGTTGAAGACTGGCTATATAACGACTGGGTATTAAATGACGAGGATTTTTAACCATGGCTGAATTACTAGGTGTGAATGAAGTTGTAAATATCGTAGGAACCGGCCCTGATGCAGCCTATAAGATCATACGCGAGTTAAACTCAGAACTCAAAGAACGGGGCTTTCTCGTTGTTCGCGGGCGTATTGCTGAAAACTACCTTCGGGAGCGGCTGAACCTTGAAAGGGGCAAAGAATGCCTGACCGACAAATAACAATCAGCACAGCTAAAAGCGTTGAGACTAAGAAATGGAATGTCTCGACTATTACGGCTTCGCAATTTATTAAAGAGCTTAACTGGTTTCGGGAAATTCACTACACCCCGGAAGACTTCGCGAAGCTAACAGCCGAACAGCGCAGGGATTTAAAGAACGGCTCTTGCTACGTTTTCGGAGCCCTGGATGATACAGGAAAGCGGCAGAAAGGCCATATTCTAACCCGCGAGGGGCTGACCTATGACTTAGACAATATTAACCGCGAAACGCTTAATGAGGTGCTTTTCTGTCTCAGTGAGAGCGGTTATAACTACGCTGTTCATAGCACCGCAAGCTATGACGGAAAGAACGCAAAAGTTCGCGTGATTATTCCTTTCTCACGAGCGATCAGCCCGGAGGAATACAAGGCGAAAGCGAAAGCAGCAGCGCCCTTGTTTGCTATTCCTGTTGATGATGATGTGAGTTCTTTTGAGGATACGCGCGCTCTATATCGCCCAACTAACCTGAAAGGCGTAGAACCTCTGTATTACGCCCGGACAGATGGCGAGTTCTTAGACCCTGACACGCTGGAAGCGCCGGAAATGCCCCTAGAACGCGTCACACCTGCTGAGCCTCAAGTTATGCCAAAGAACGAGGAGCGGGCGCAGATTGACGACCTGACGGCCATGGAGGCGGTACGCAAACAGGTTCACTATGACTGGAAGAACTTGCAGGACAGAGAAAACTATTTAGCGGCGCTTATGGTGATAGTCTCTGCCGTTCAGCACGGAGAGATCACGAGAGAAGCGGGCGAGGCTTGCGCGGTGCTACTGGCGGGAGATCGTAAGGACTGGAAAGAACCGAATCGTAAACAATTCTTTAAAGAACTTGAGAACACAACGACAAGAACACAATACACGTTTTGGCAGAAGTTCGGAGGGGGAAGGCAAAGCCCGGATGGGGATTCATCAGAGGCTAACAAAACCGACTTGGTCTGCCTGGCCGATATAGAGCCGAAAGACGTTTTTTGGCTATGGAAAGGATACATTCCCCGCGGCATGCTATTCGGAATCCAGGGCGACCCTGGCAGTGGCAAAACATACAGCACACTTTCGATATGCGCAGGAATAACCCGCGGGGAGCTGCCTCCTGACTTGTTTGGCCCTGTAAAGATACCCCCTGAAAACATTCTCTACGTAAACGGCGAAGATTCACTAGAACATACCATAGTGCCCCGACTTATCAAATTGAGGGCAGATATGACCCGCTGCTTTACCTTAGACGAAAGAGAAAAGGCGCTAGACTTTTCACAGTTAGATCGAATAAAACGAGCTGTAGAAAAAGCGCGCCCCGCCCTTGTCATTTTTGACCCCATTCAAGCGTTTCTTGGCGCGTCTGTTGATATGCACAAGGCAAACGAGGTCAGACCGGTTATGGCTGCCCTCTCTCGCCTTGCTGATGAATTCAGCTTCGCTTGCGGGCTTGTTGGTCATATGAATAAATACGGGGGCGGTAAGGCCATTTATAGAGGGCTTGGCTCGATTGATCAGCTGGCAAATTATCGTACTGCCTTTTTAATCGGTAATGACCGCAGAGCTTCAGATCAGAAACTTATGATTCAGATTAAAAACAATCTCGATCGTCCAGCGCCCCCTCAGATATTCCGCATTGAAAACGACAAAACTATTTCATGGCTTGGCCCCGACCCTGAAGCCAAAGAGGCCGACATATTGCAAGAAGCAGCCGAAAAAGAAGGCACGGCACTTAATAAGGCAATTACCTGGCTAAGAGGCTTATTAGAAGAAAAACCCGTTTGGTCTAACGAACTTGACGAGGAGGCCGGAAAAAACGAGATCAGCAGAAAAACATATGAAAGAGCGCGTGCTACCTTGCGCGGAAGTTGGGAAATTGACACATACAGAGCGCCAGTGATTAATCGCTGGTACTGGGCTAAAAGAGGGAAAAAAGTCCATTTCGGAACTGAAGATGAAGGAAAATGCTCAATCGAATATGAAGATGATGAAGCCGTCAAAGTTGGCGAACTTGGCGAACATTGGCGAACTTGGCGAACTTTGGCGAACTTTGGCGAAGTTGGCGAAGTTGGCGAACTTGGCGAACATTGACGAACTTGGCGAACTTTGGCGAACTTTGGCGAAGTTGGCGAAGTTGGCGAACTTGACGAGCCCTAGCACACATGGCGGGGTAGGTAGTAGTAGGCAAGACAGTTTACCCGGCACACCCTAAAAAAAGCGCAAAAGGTGAAATGTAGTTCACATAATAATAAAAAATGTGCAATTAGCTTCAGGGTACTACTACCCCGTCAATGTTCGCCAAGCTGGCGAAGTTCCCCTGAACTGGTCACGCAATAAACCGGAAGTAGATAATAGTTGCTCAAGCGCGCCCGGTGCTGATTGCAAAGGAGGTTTCACGAAAGCATTTAAGAGTATCAAAACCAAAAACGCGAAGCAGAAATAACCGTCCCTACCCTGAGAAAGCACACAGGACAAACAAGAAACACAAAACACAAAGGCACACAACATCAAAGAACATGAAGGAGGATTGAAAAACGTGAAACATCAAAGCACAAAAAAAGGGGCTTGCCCTCTTACCACAGACCAGCAGCCCCACGACTTAAAAGCCGTTAATGACAGTATGAACCATGAAGGCGGGGAATTTCAACTGATACTAAGCTACAAAGATGGGATAGCTTATGCCTCAGACGGTTATGACACAACTGAGCTATTGCCCGGAACCTTTCAAATGATTGTTGACGCTGTAGCAATAGCTGGCAAGCTGAAACAGGAAGGCAACTTCAACAGCATAGAAGAATACCTGACCGAAATAAGGAAAAGGCGGGAGAAAGCAGAAGAATAAACACTTGACCGCCCTGAAAGCTATTGCCAGGGCCCGCCAGGTGTAAAGAGGTACAACAGAACAAAAGCCGGAGCAAGGGGTCTGCATATCGCAGCCCCCTTTTTAATGGCAGAAGGCTATCACAAGAAACCCCGCAAAAATTTCCTCACGCGCGCGCGAGATATTGCCGCTGTCGCTAACCCCTATCCGACAGCCACCCCCTAAAGATTTTTGCATTTTTTTACCCCCCTGCCCTTAGCCGTATCACTTAAAGCCAGGTTAAAGCCGTGTATTCTGTGTGTTTCTCTTTCCTCACGAAAACCCCGCGCTCCTCACGGCCAACGGGAAAACATGAACCACGTTTCCCGCATGATTGTTTCATCGCTCAGATGATTAGCAAGAGGGCAAAACTAGAGAATGGCAACGGCTAATAGCCAGTAAACAAGGAGCTAGTAATCACACTCAAGGCCGCTTGAAGCTAGCGATTTCTACCCCCTCTTACCCTCAGAAAGAAAAGATTTTCGCATAAGAAACCGCTAATAATAGTTGGAAATATTTCACTTTTAGCAGCTTTTTGCTGAGAGAAGAACACGATTAAAGCACGATCAGGAACAACAAACAAGAGCGGGCACCCTTTCATGTGTTTTTATGTGCAGTGACGGCGAAAGGCGCGCCCATGCTGGTAGGGAGGAGGTAGCCCACGCCTTTAGTAAAGGCAAAGCAAGGGCTGAAGCTGTCAAAATTTCTTTGACAAGTGCCGGTTACTGAAAACGGCTTTTTTTATGGCGAAGGTCGACCGCGGCCAGTCCCGACAAAATATATAATTTCCTCTCGCTCCTATAGAAACCCTCAGCACGCAAGCGATGAAAAGCTAAGCGCCCCGCTTTATATTGCTATTAGCCGCTTGTGGTGTTAGAATCTTTTTAAGAACATAAGATATCTTGAAGTATATGTATAATATTCAAATAAATATCTAACTTCGACAAACTGGTATTTTGCGAAGTTCGTTTTTTGCATAATATACAGGGCTTGAAATGCCCTATTATCAGGGCTTACAAAACTGCAAAAACTAAGACAAACTACAAACAAAAAACACGAAGTCTATAAAAAGCGTTAGAACGCATTTGAGAATGAATAATATACATCGGGATATTTTATCAATCGTTAAAAGTGTTTCTATTGTGGAGGTACGGTGCTATGATCAGTTATAAACCTTTAGCCCACACACTCATTGACAAGGGGATAAACAGGGCAGAGCTTGGGCGGCGGTGTGGCTTTTCCCCTTCTACGCTCGCGAGACTTGGCAAGGACAGAAGCGTAAACCTAACTGTTATTGAGCGGCTATGCTTAGAGCTTGGCTGCCAGGTGCAAGACGTTGTAGAAATACTTCCCGACCCGGAAGGGATAACAGAGCCGCCAGGTGCTGAGCTTTGATAGCTGGTCAAGGAAATATAGCGGCCAAGCGTTAAGCAATTTGTTCACAGGAGGCTGCAATCATGGAAACCTCAGAAGCCGTTAGCTCTGAACCTGTACGCCATATCACAGACGAAGAATACAGGCGCATAGCTGAGGCTTGTTTTATTCCTCTAGCTGACGAACAAGCCAACGTCAACGACAAACGGGAAGCACTGGCGCGACGGCGGCAGAAGATCAGCAGCGCGCAAAGCTCCTGTTACTTCGGAGGTGGGCACGCTGACCGACACAGCCCGCAGGATAAAGAAGCGGCTATAGCTGAGTTAGTCGACCTTGAGCGGGAATTTGATTTTTTTGAAACTCTAGTTATTTTTTGGGGGCTGGAATATGAAAACTGGCTTTTCAGCTTCATATCTTCCGGGCTTCTCTCTCGTGATGAGTACGCCTGCATTATTTCCCGCCATACAAGAGGGCTAAAAGGTGAAGCAGCATTAAAGGCCGCTGAAACGAGCTGGCCAACCTTCAAACGCAAACTAAAAAGCGGGCTTGTAAAGCTAGGAAAACACCTTCAAAAAACAGGCGAAAAACCGCCTGAAAAATTTTTTGCCTGAAATTTGTTACCTTTTTGTTACTCCAAAAATCAAAAATCCATGAAAATACGGCATTTCAAAGTCTAATGAATGGTTTAGCCAGAATCAGACCCAGGATGAGCCCCAGGGTGTTGAGCAGAATATCGTCGATATCCCAGACGCCGATGCCCGTCAGTAATTGTAAAAATTCGATCAGGAGGATACAAAAAAGACCGGAAAAGAAGAGCCTGAAATGACCTTTATTTCTCAGGAGCAGACGACCCAGAAAACCATAGGGAAGAAAAATAAGGAGATTGCCGAGGAGATTCAAAAGCGCCAGGTGGAAATGTGGGCCACCCGGTTCCAAGAGCTGCGAGAAGAGACGAATGCTGTGTAAAGGTTTCAGGTTAAAGGCTTCGCCCACCTGAGGGTCCAGAAGGGTCAGATAAGGTGACAGTTGCTGAGGCTGCATAAAGGGGAGCGTTTTAAAAAGTAAAAGTGAGAAAACGCAGCAAAGGTAGAGCAAAAAGCACAGCCAACCCACGATGCTCAGCCAGGTCAAAGAAGAATGTAAACGTTTATGGCTCATAAGCTGCATTATAGCATGAGCTTGTTTAGCTCTCCGGCCTTCTCTATAATTTAAATGATGAGCGTAGATGTATCAACTCTAACGCTTAAGCTCGGAGGCAGACGATGGATCCAGTGACAGATTTTATCAGCCGCATTCTCACGGCAATTGTGTATGGAGTTGTTGAAGGGGTCAGTGAATGGCTCCCCATTAGTTCGACCGGGCATCTCATTTTGCTTGAGGCGATCTTGCCTCTGCGCATGTCAGCGGCCTTTGGTTCGGCTTTCCGTATTGTGATTCAGCTGGGAGCCGTCATGGCTGTGCCGCTGCTCTACTGGTCGGTCATCTGGCCTTTCGGCAAGCCCCGACAGCCCCAGATTCATGCCCTGGGAAATCGCCCGCCTGTCCGTCCGCAACAGAGGCCTCAAGCTGGTCTTAACGACGCAGGTCTGAATTATGGCCAGCCGCATTCTCGAAAGCCGGAGAGAGCGCAAAGCCCTGTCAGAGCTTCTGTCCCGCAGAGAGCAGTTCGCCCTGCTGCACCGCAGAACCTGCGCCCCGACCTGCAGCAGGAGAAGAGAAGAACTGAGAGGCCAGCTTACCGATATCAGCCGCTGAATGGTCCTAAGCCAGATGCAAACGCTTTTCCACCGCGGCAGATGAGCGCTTCCTCTCGGCAGACGCAGACCGTGAAAGGCCAGCGAAGTTTTTCGTTTCTGCGCCCGGACGTCCTCATGCTCTGGGCTAAACTGCTGCTCGCCTGCGTTCCGGCAGCCATAGTAGGTCTTTTTTTTGACGATCTCATCGAAAAACATTTTTATAACCCCCTGCCTGTCACGCTTGCCTTAATCATCGTTGGCCTTCTCTTTATCATTGTGGAGCAGTCGCTGAAAGGCAAACATCCCCGTATCCTGACACTAAACGAAATGAGCTGGTCACTGGCTCTGATCATCGGCCTGTTTCAAGTGCTGGCAGCAGTCTTCCCCGGGGTGTCTCGTTCCGGCGCCACCATACTGGGAGCTTTGATTTTCGGTGTGAGCCGTAAAGTGGCCTCTGAATTTACTTTCCTGCTTGCTCTTCCGGTCATGCTCGGAGCGAGCCTCTTAAAATTACTTCGGCTCAATTATCAGCCCCAGGCCATTGAGACCGTGATTTTGCTTGTGGCCTGCCTCAGTGCTTTTATTGTTTCCATTCTGACGATGCGTTTTCTCATCAGCTACGTGCAAAAGCATGATTTCAAAGCCTTTGCTTACTATCGCATTGCTCTGGGGGTTCTGGTGCTTGTTCTCTTCACCTTCATGTGAATTAAAGCACGGTGCGTGCCCAGGGGAGTGTGAAAACACTCGTGTCCTTCACATTCATATGAATTAAAACCAGCGAGATGAGTCTTTTCAGGCTGATCAAGGCTCTGTAGCAGCAGCCTGGAGGTCTCTGCCAGGAAAGGTCCAGCTATTTTACACCCAACGAAAGGTTAGGGAAAAATGATGACAGACAATAAAATGATGAATGACAAGGCAACAAAGAAAGAAAAGCAAATCGCAAGAATCAGGGAGATGGAAACGAAGGCCAATCTGCTTGCAGCGGGCGCCGCAGAATTTCAGGCGGTCCTGGATAAGTTTGCGGAAGTGGAACCTGCCTACAGGGAACTGAGCCAATATTATGGCGGCAGTGAGTGGTGGGAGGACAAGACCTTTTCGGAAGCCAAAGATTTCCCGGAGGATTTGAGCTGTGGCGTTCTTTCGGAGGATGGCCTCTATAATATTCTGGGAGACTTGCACAGCCTGGCCATTCAGATGCTGGAACTGAGCTGCGATATTCTCAAAAATTAATGGCAAAACATGTCTTGACATCATAACTCATTTGAGAAAAAGCAAGACGTATTCTGCTAAACTAAAATGAAATTGGCCCGATTTCTGTGGCGAAGAAGCAGTGAGGAGCATAGACATGTCAGAGTGTGCATTTTTTCTTGAGTTAGATTCCCTGCCGGTAATCGTGACTGGCGGTGGCGAAAAAGCTCTTAACAAGGCAGGCATATTAGCAGAAGCCGGTGCGGAAGTGAGCTGTTGGAGCCGCGACTTTATTCCTGGATTTGCCGATTTACAGAAACTTTATCCGGATAAACTAGGCTTTGTTCGTGGGGAACTGACGCCGGAGCTTTTGCTTCATTTGATCCATGGACCCGCGCGACCTTTTTGTCTTGTTGCAGCGAGTGAAGATCCTGAGGCCGATCTTGCTCTGTCGCAAATTTGCCGCGAGGAAAAAATCCCCTGCATACGCGAAGGCCGAGATACAGATTCTTCTCTGGCCCGACTCATAGATCGCGGAGAACTTTCTTTTGCAGTTGCTGCAAAACACCTGCCAGAGCTCGAAGAACTCTGGCACAGCCGACTGGAACGAGAGCTGCCTCAGGAATGGCTTCAAGGGAGCGCCGAGCTGCTGGCCTACGCAGAGAGTCCGGAAGTGCAGAAACTACACCCGGATTTTCGCGAACGTGAGCTGCACGATATCTCTGCGGCCATGTTGGACTGCAACGGCCGTTTTGAGGCGGCCCTGGCCAAATATGAGGCCCAGAAGAAGCGGGCTTTCTTTTAAGCCATGATGGGCAGTCATCCTATGCATGATAATAAGATAAGTGAAAACTTGCCGCCTGAAAAGCTTGGTGAAAAGCTTGGTGAAAAGACGGGATTAAAAGAGCAGATCCTTGATGCCCTCAGAGGCTTTGAGTTTTCTGCCGAAGAGTGCAGCACCTGGCTGGCTGAGTTAAAGCAGACCGCCCTGCTGCCTGATAAAGCAGCAGCTGCTGCTTGCCGGGCACAGTGGCAAGCTCTCTGCAAACCGCTCTATTCCCTGGGTCGTCTGGAAGAACTGATCTGCCGCCTGGCCGGGGCGAGCGGACAGAAGATCCCGGAGATCAGCCCACGTGCCGCCTATATTTTTGTGGCGGACAACGGCATTGTCGAAGAAGGGGTCAGCCAGACCGGACAGGAAGTGACCGCCCAGGTCTTGCGCAATATCAATGAGCGCAAGTGTACGGTAAAGCTCTGGAGTGAACGTTATGGCCTTGATCTCATTCCCGTAGATCTGGGCGCCCGTTATTATCGTGGAGAGGAAGAACCCGGCGCAGCTGAGGTTTTCGTGCATAAAATCATGCCCGAAGGAACGCATAGCTTTCTGCGGCAGGATGCGATGAGCCGGGAGCAGGCTCTCGAGGCTCTCGCCGTGGGCCGTGAATGTGCCTGGGCAGCGGCAGGCGCAGGGGTCAGACTGCTGGTCGGCGGCGAGATGGGCATAGGTAATACCAGTAGCTCGACGGCGCTGATCTCAGCCCTGCTGGGCTGCCCTCCTGAAGAAATCTGCGGCCGGGGTTCCGGACTTTCAGATGAGGCCTTTCGTCACAAAAGTAAAGTACTTGGCCAGGCTCTTGCGTCCCGGAAGCTGGGGCCTGCAGATCCTCTGGGCGCTTTAGCGGCCGTTGGGGGGCTCGACATTGCCGCCCTCTGTGGCCTCTACCTTGGTGCCGCAGAGGCTCGCGTTCCGGTTCTGCTCGATGGTCTTATCTCCTACGCTGCAGCTCTCTGCGCGTTTTATCTTGTGCCCGCGAGCCAGGCCTTCCTGATCCCCACCCATGTGGCGAGAGAAAAAGGCGCGGCAGCAGTGGCCAAAGCCTTAAATCTCAAAGCCGTTCTGGACCTTGATATCGCTTTGGGAGAAGGCTCCGGGGCCATCCTCCTGATCCCGCTCCTGGAAGCTGCACTGCAGGATTTGAACGAACTTCCACGCTTTGCTGAGGGGCATGTTGAGGCCTATGAAGATTTTGCTGCCAAAAGCTCAGAGCAAAACTAAGGATTTTCTCTGCTGTGAAAACTGGACTGTTCCCCTGGAAAGTCAGCGCTTTCTTTTGCTTGTTGGCGGGAGCAAAAGCGGCAAATCAGCCCTTGCAGAAGACTGGTCGCAGGAGGCGGCTGAACGCTTCTCGGCGCCCCTCATTTATCTCGCCACGATGGAGGCGGGAAATGATCCCGAAAATCTGGAGCGTATCGCCCGACACCGTCGGCAGCGTGCAGGCAAAGGCTTCAGAGATGTGGAAAAAGCTCGTGACCTTTTAGAGCTGGGATCTGAAATTCCCCTGGGAGCAGTCATTCTCCTTGAATGTCTGGGAAATCTGGCGGCTAATGAACTTTTCCGGGAAAACCTCCAGGAGGCGACTGAGCTTTCGGTAGAAAAACTCAAGCTTAAAATACTCAGTGATTTGGACGGCCTCATGCAAAGGTGCCGCCTGCTCATTCTGGTGAGTAACGATGTATCCTCGGATATTCTGGATTATGACGCAGGAACGAAGTTATGGATCCGGCTCATGGGCGCCCTGCACGCGGCTTTGGCCGAACGCAGGGATGGACTTTGTTGTGAGGTTACAGCCGGATTTCCGCTGCTTATCTCACCACTGCAGGGGATTAAAGAGGAAGTATAAGTGATGGTGCACAGTAAAAAAGATCAAAATCAAAAGGTGTTGCCAGGCCTTTTCGGCAGGACGCTTAAGGAGCTGAGAAACTCTGTCTTGTCAGCTTTCTCCTTTTACAGTCGTATCCCTGTGCCACAAAACTTTGGCAGGGAAACGCCCCCTCATGTCCTCCTGGCCTTTCCCCTGGTGGGCTTTGTCATCGGCCTCATCCTTGGCCTGCTGCTCATGATCCTGAGTTTTTCTCACAAGCCTTTTTTGCTCGCCGCTCTTTTCCTTCTTGGCGAGTTTATGCTCACTGGTGGTATCCATCTTGATGGCTTTGCCGATGCGGCGGATGCGATCTATTCACGCCGTGGACGCGAAGAAGAACTGCGTATCATGAAAGACCCTCATGCCGGACCTATGGCGATTATTTCTGTGATTTTGCTCTTGCTTTGTGAATTTGCGGCTTTAGCAGAAATTCTGAAACATAGCTTGCCTCTCTTTCCGGGATCCTCTGGCTGGAGACTGGCCCTTGTCCTGGCAAGTTTTCTGGCAGCAGGACGCTGTGCTTCAGGCTATCTTTCTTTGTCCCTTCCCTATGCCCGTTCCTCTGGAATGCTGGGTCTGGTCAAAAACCCCGGAGATGAACGAAAAAAAATCATTCTGCTTCTGCAAGGACTTTTTTTTGCCTTAGTGGCCAGTCTTGTCGCTTCCATTCCGGGTCTCATTGCTGTCGGCGCAATACTTCCTCTCGCCTTTCTCTCGGCGACTTATTTCAGACGTCATTACGGGGGGATCACCGGTGATCTTGCGGGTTTTTTTCTCTGTGTGGCAGAAGCAGTAGAATTAAGCCTTTACGCCCTTTTCTTAGCATGAGGAGAAGATAAAAGATGATCTTTCTGATTTTTGGAGGCTCAGCTTCAGGCAAAAAAGAATATGCCGAAAAATGTTTGAGCGCAGCTCTTTCAGAGGCTAAAGCTGCGGCATGTAAAAGCCCTGAATCCGAAAGTGATCAGCCATTTTGCCTGGTCGAAGGGCTGGAACAGTGGCTTGACGTGCAGCCGTGTGCAGATGACTGTGTCGTTCTGCAGCAGCTGGCAGAAAAAGTCGAAGACGCAGAAAAACGTGCGGGAAGTCGACCTCTCGTCCTCCTCTTTGAAGAACGAGGCTGCGGCATAGTTCCTCTGGATAAAGAGCTGCGAGCCCTGCGTGAACGCAACGGCAAAGCGCTGCAGTGGCTTGCGCAAAGAGCCGAACGAGTGGACAGAGTTTTTGCGGGTCAGGGTCTTTGCCTGAAAGGCGCTGAGGTCCCGCTTTTCGCAGAAACTGACGGAGCATCACAGACTGCAACGGCTCTTGTGTCGACAATAGAAAGCTCTTCCAGCGGGATCTCCGATGCTGCCCAAGACTCACTTTCAGCAGCCTCCGACGAATGCAGACGCTTTATTCTGAAGATCTACCGCCACGGCGCAAGCGAGCCCAATCTTCGCAGAGAATATCTGGGCCGCCGTGATTGTCCGCTTGCTCCCCAGGGCAGGGAAGCTCTGCTCCGTCGGCGCGAAAAGGAGCGTAAGAACCTGCCTCTGACGCTGTTATTTTCTTCACCGGCGAAGCGCTGTCAGGAAACTGCGGCCATTTATTTCCCGGAATTTTCTCCCCTTCTTATCCCAGAGTTCTGGGAACGTGACTTTGGCCGCCTTGAAGGCAAAACCTGGGAAGAGATGAAAGACGATACTGACTATCGCAGCTGGATCGCCAGCTCGGGTCAGAGTTCACCCTTAGACATGGAGCCTGCGGAGGCCTTTGCGGCACGTGTCTCTGCAGGCTTTGAAAAAGTTCTTAGCTGCGTTGATTTGACTTTGTCTGCAAATCAGGCGCAGGGACTTAGCAGCTCAGACCCGGCACGTTTTGCGGTCGTTATGCATGGGGGAAGCATCATGGAACTTCTTCGTCAGCTGGCTGAGCGTTTTCCGGAACTTGTAGATACGCAGCTGGAGGGGGGCGCACCCTGCCAGGATAGCCCAGCCTATTATCACTTTATGCTCAAGGAAGGGGAATCCCTCACCTTGCTTGGCGAGCTGAGTTTCGGACACCTTATTTCCTGTCGCCTGTTGGAAGGGAAGGGTGAATAAAGCATGAACTTCGGGCTTTCTCTTTCTCAGATGTCCGCCATGACCCTGCCCGTCACGATCCTGCTCGCTTTTGGGCTGGACCTTTTACTGGGGGATCCTCAGGGCTGGCCTCATATCGTGCGCTTGATCGGCAAAATCATTGCCGTGCTCGAGCGCCTTTTGAATCGACCTCTTCTTTCTGAACGCCAGCGCCTGGCCAGGGGTATTCTCATGGGACTTGCGCTGCCGGCAGGTCTGACCCTCTTCCTCACGGCTTTTCTCTGGCTGCTCTTTCGCCTTAGTCTGCCTCTCTGGTTTTTTGCCCGTCTGCTCCTCTGCTGGCAACTCCTGGCCTTGAAAGATCTGGCGGATGAAGCCGGAGCGGTTGCCTTCAAGCTGCGTCATCAGGGCCTTGATGCCGCCCGGCAAAGCCTCTCCCGCATTGTCGGACGGGATACGGCTGAATTAAGTGAGGAGGAAGTCTGTAAAGCAGCGGTGGAGACGGTCGCTGAAAATTTTGCCGATGGGGTGATGGCTCCGCTCTTTTTTCTCTGCCTCTTTGATCTGCCCGGCATGTTCTTTCTTAAATGTGTGAATACCCTCGACTCCATGATCGGCTATAAAAATGCTCGTTACAAAGATTTCGGCAAAGCTTCAGCCAAATGTGACGACATCCTCAACTTCCTGCCCTCGCGTCTGGCGGCGCTGTTTTTATTGCTCGCCTGCCCGTTTATGAGACTCGACACCAAGTCAGCCTGGAAGATTTTCAAGAGGGATCGCATGAAGCACGCCTCCCCTAATTCAGGGCAGACGGAAGCTGTCGTCGCAGGCGCTCTCGGACTTCAGCTGGGCGGCAGTCATAAGTATTTTGGCCAAGTGGTGTTTAAGCCCACGATCGGAGATCCTCGCCGTCATGCCGAAGCCGATGATATAGACCATAGCATTCGTTTGCTTTATCTGGCGGGGTTCATGGCTCTTCTCTTTGCCGTGGGCGTAGCCTGGGTGAAATGGCTTAGACTTTAAAGCAGCCGCAGCAAGAGCTGTCTTGTATTAATCCGAAGGTTAAAGCAAATGACCGTACGGTAAAAACCGAAAATATGGTACGGTAAAAGCCTGCAAGGTCAGAAAAGTCTGAACGCTGCTGTAATCGGCGGAAAGGGGAGAGAAAAGTGCACGAAAAACCTCGTGATATGTTTAAACCGGCGAATGAACTTCACCCTGGGACGAATCTCAACAGACTTAACGAACTGCACCGCTCCCTGAAAACGATGCCTCATGGGGCCGATAAAGTTAAAGTTGCGGCTTTACTCCAGCTTCCTCCTGAAGCTATCCTTGATTTTTCTTCCAACATCAATCCGCTGGCGCAAAACTGGGGCATAACAGCTGCGGCACTTGACGCGATGAAGCAACTCTCTGCCTACCCGGAACCCGAACCGAGACGCTTTTTAGCACGTTTGTCGGAAAAAGAAATAATTCCGCAAGAACAGCTGATTGCGGGCAATGGCGGCGCAGATTTGATTTTCAGAACGGCCTGCGCCTTGCGCTTTTCAGAGGAATTTAAAGGACGACAGGACGTCCTGATAGCGGAACCGTGTTTTGGAGAATATCGCGCGGCATTCAGCGCTGCAGGCTTCCATATTCTCTCTCATCGTCTGCTGGTGGAAGAGCAGTTTGACGTCAACGAGCGTATTCTTCCGGCCATAAGTGATCAGCTCAGAGCGGTGATCCTCTGCCACCCCAATAACCCCACAGGACGCAGCATACGACCTGAAATCCTGAGCCAAATTGCTGAACGTTGCAGAGAGAAGGGAGTGGCTCTTTTGCTGGATCTCTGTTTTCTGGATTTTCTGCCTGAAAAACTTAAGGCCACGAAAATTGCCCTGGCTCCCTTTTTAGAACAAAGGTCAGACTTTCCGACGAAAAAGACTGATTCAGGAACTAAGGGGCGTGGGCCTTCGGGAGGCCATACGCCAGCGAAGCATCTCAGCTTTGTAAGTTTTCATTCTCTGACGAAACTCTTTGCTATTCCTGCCCTTCGTATCGGTTGGCTTTATTGTTCCGACGGTAATTTATGCAAAAACATCAAAGCTTTGACGCCCCCATGGCAAGTTTCTGCACCTGCTGCCGCGGCGGCGGAGGCTGCCATGAAAGTCCCGGCTGCGACCATCCGGGCCTGCCTGGAAGAACTTGATGAAAATAAAAGCGAACTGGCGGAAGAGTTGCGTAAGTTTGGGGCTAAAGAGATTCAGGGAGAAGCCAATTATCTGTTCTTTCAGCACCCCGAAAACCTGCTGCAGGCCAGGCTCCTGCTCGGCAAGAGAGCCATTTTGATACGCTCCTGTGCCAATTACGAGGGCTTGGGTGAAGGCTGGTTTCGCATTGCAGTGAAATCAGCAGAAGAAAATGCAGCATTCATCGAGCAAATCCACGAACTAGACATCAATTAAACGAAAAAAAACGGCTGCCAGCGGCGGAAGGTCCAGGACGAGCTCGCTCTGTTCATGAAATACCAGTTCTTTCGGTATCGCCGGAAGGGGCTGGTGCAAGGCCTTGAGACTCTCGTGATCGACGGCTGCCCCACCCACTTGCTGATCCAGTTTTTCCAGCAAGTGCTGGCGCTGCTTCAGGTAATTTTCATGTTCACGCTCAAGTTCCCTGAGTGTTGCCCGGCAGCGGTCCTCGCGCTCCTGGCTTTGTCTTTTCATTTCCTTCTGACTGAGGGGATTGGTGGCGAAAATTTTGCCCTGACTTGTCTCACCCCAGTAGCCGGAACCGCCAAAACGAACGTCATCACTGTTCAGCAGCAGCTCGTAGCGGCCATATTGGGGCACGCGCAGAACATAGCCGGGAAGCACGGCCGGGGTCATGTTGAAGAGGGCGAGGATGGTTTCATCCTGACCTTTGCGGACAAAGGCAAAAACGCTGTTTTCGGCGTCATCAGCCTGCATCCATTCAAAGCCCTCCCAGGTCAGTGGCTTCTCCCAGAAGGCCCCATGCTTGAGGTAGAGATGGTTGAGCTCGCGGCTGTAATTTTGCAGAGCACGGTGCTGTTCAAGATCGAGCATAAACCACTCCAGCTGCTCACAGAAACGCCATTCAATAAACTGGCCGAACTCATTGCCCATAAAATTCAGCTTGGCGCCGGGGTGGGCGATCTGCCAGGCAAAGAGAACCCTGAGACTGGCGCACTGCCGCCAGATATCTCCCGGCTGACGGCCGATCAGAGAGAGCTTGCCATGGACAACCTCATCGTGGGAATAGGGTAGGATATGGCGCTCGGCAAAGGCATAGGTCATGGAGAAGGTCATCTTATTGTGCACGTATTTACGCGCGTAGTAATCATTTTTGAAATACTCCAGCGTGTCGTGCATCCAGCCCATATTCCATTTGTGCGTGAAGCCAAGACCGCCCTCTTCCACAGATTTGGTGATGTAAGGGAAGGCCGTAGATTCCTCCGCCATGATGAAACAGCAGGGAAACTCATCGGCGAGCATCTTATTTAGGACGCGCAGAAAATCAATGGCATCGAGATTTTCGTTACTGCCATAGCGGTTCTTAATGGCCTCGTGGTGGCCATAATCCAGATAGAGCATGGAACTCACCGCATCCACACGCAAACCATCCAGATGCATCTCCCGCAGCCAGAAACAAGCGCTGGAAATCAGGAATGAACGCACTTCCGCCTTGGCAAAATCGAAGACCATCGTGCCCCATTCTTCCTGTTCGGCCAATCGGCTGTCCGCATATTCGTAGGTGGCGCTGCCGTCAAAGCGAAAGAGCCCAAACTCATCTTTGGGGAAATGTGCCGGAACCCAATCCAGAAAAACTTTAATACCTGCAGCGTGCAGGGTGTTGACCAAAAACTTAAAATCGAGTGGCGTGCCATAGCGCGAAGTCGGCGCAAAATAACCGGTCACCTGATATCCCCAGGAATCGTCGAGGGGATATTCCATAATGCCCATAAGTTCTACGGCGTTGTAGCCGAGGTCGAGGCAGTAATCCACAAGCTGAGGTGCAATATCTCTGTAATTGTAGCAATTGCCATCGTCGTAACGACGCCATGAGCCGAGGTGAACTTCGTAGATATTGAGTGGCTGAGGCTCCCGGGCATCTTTCCGTGCGCTGAGATAAGCTTCATCCGTCCAGGCAAAGGGATTTTCATCGTAGACAATAGAAGAAGTGCCGGGTCTGTTTTCCTGGTGCAGGGAGAAAGGATCGGCTTTCCAGACACCTTTCCCGTCCTTTCCCACGACAAAATATTTGTAGCGGCTCCATGATGGCACGGCGCTGAGGGTCGTTTCCCAAATTCCTGTCTCGCCCAGTCGCAGCATCGGCTGAGCATTCACCGACCAGCCATTAAAATCACCGGCTAAACTGACCTTATGAGCATGTGGAGCCCATACGCGAAAGACTCTGGCGTCCTGCTCATCCAACTCAGTGCGATGCATCCCAAGAAACTTATAAGCTTCATAATTCTGACCAATATTAAAGAGATAGGCAGGATCCATAATACTTTCCTCCTGTCTGAATTATACGTTATGGGCCCTGTGAATCTCAAATGAAGATTTTTCTGAGATTTGAAAAAGGCGGCGGCCGGACTTAAAATGAAATGAACTTTTAAATTTATGGCCTGAAGGATGAAACAAGCTGTTTTCAAGCTTGATGGCCGTTTCTGGAAAGGAAAAACCATGCCCTGCACAACTATTCTTGTTGGAAAAAAAGCTTCCTGTGATGGCTCAACTCTGGTCGCCCGTAACGAAGACTCCGGCGCCGGCGCTTACAGCCCCAAGAAGTTTATCGTCGTTAAGGCTGAAGACCAGCCCAAAACTTACCGTTCGGTTCTCTCTCATGTCAGCGTTGAGCTGCCGGAGAATCCTCAACGCATCACCCTGATGCCCAATGCCATCGATGACGAAGGTCTATGGGGCGCCTGCGGTTTTAATGAAGCGCGCGTTTTTATGACGGCCACGGAAACCATCACATCCAATGAACGGGTTCTTGCCGCAGATCCGCTCGTCGTTTATAAGAAGTCCGAGGGCAAAGAGGGCGAGAAAAATTTTGTGCCCGAACAAATTGGTGGCATCGGCGAAGAAGACCTGGTCAGCCTGGTTCTGCCCTTTATCCAAAGCGCCCGCGAAGGCGTTCTCCGCCTGGGTCGGCTGCTGGAGCAATACGGGACTTACGAAATGAACGGCATCGCTTTCCAGGATCAGGATAATATCTGGTGGATGGAAACCGTCGGAGGGCACCACTGGATGGCCCGTCGTCTGCCAGATGACTGCTATGCGGTCATTCCTAATCAGCTGGGTCTGGATGCTTTCGATCTGGACGATGCTTTTGGCGCCAAAGAAAACTTTCTTTGCTCCGATGATTTGCGTGAATTTATTGAGAAATATCACCTCGATCTCTCCCTCGACGGCAGATTTAATCCCCGCGACGCTTTTGGCTCACACAGTGATTCCGATCACATTTACAATACCCCCCGTGCCTGGATCCTCCAGCGCTATTTCAACCCCAATGAAAATATCTGGGATGGTGAGGATGCGGACTATCGTCCTGATTCTGACGATATTCCCTGGTGCCGCGTCCCTGAGCGCAAAATTACTGTAGAGGACTGTAAGATTGCGATGTCCAATCACTTCCAGGGGACACCTTATGACCCCTATGGCAAGCATGGTGATCCGCTGAAACGCAACGCCTTCCGCTCCATTGCCGTTAATCGCACGAATTTCCTTGGCCTGGGTCAGATT
Organism: Clostridiales bacterium; assembly: GCA_004556455.1. Lineage (GTDB taxonomy): Bacteria > Bacillota > Clostridia > Saccharofermentanales > DTU023 > SFGY01. The sequence continues at coordinate 102,126 of SFGY01000005.1, forward strand.
CGTCCCTATCAGCCGGAGGCCATCAGCTGCCTGGAATGGCTGGCCGTGGGCTGCAACGTGTTCAATGCCATGATTCCTTTTTACGCGAACGTCAATACAACCCCTGCATACCTCTCTCAGGTCGGCCCGGAAGTTACGACGGAAAGCCTTTACTGGAACAGCCGCCTGATTGCGGCTCTCGCTGATGCCCATTACAGTGATTGCAGTAACCTTGTTGAGCGCTATCAGAATCGTCTGCAGTCTCGCTGCCTTGAGTTGATCCACAAATTCGACCGGCAGTTTGTGGAGGAAAAGATCAGCGCTGCGGATGCTCCGGCTTTCTGTGAGAAGGCCAATGAGGAAATTGCAGCAGAGGCCAGGAAAGAGACCGCTCACCTTCTCGATAAGGTTCTGCACGCTGCCAGCAATAAGATGATTAACGGCTTTAGCCGCTCGGACGCCTGAGGCGATTATTAGAACAAAAAGCAGCCTGCTCCGGCATTGGTCTGGACGAAAGCGACAAGGCTCTCCAGGAGATTCAGCTTGTTTCTCAGGGGAAACAGCTTTTCCATCTTCCCATGCCGGAGTAGTATTTTCTAAAGACAAAACTTATTGCAACAATTTTTTCTTTCTTGGATCAAAGTCAATATAAGCCGATGTAGGCCAAATGTTACCCTTTTTGCCTTGAAACAAAGCCGGTCGCAAGTTACGATAGAAATGAAAGTGGTTCAAAAGTACTGATGCCGACAAAATAGCCGCATCGCTTCATAGCCACGAAGAGAGTAAGTAACATATCGAGCTTCCTGACCTGTTCTTATCCGTTCAGCTCAGGATAGAAAAAGGAGAACAAAATGGAAAAAGTAAAATTTTATCTTTGCAAAGAATGTGGTAATCTCGTCGTCCTTCTGCATGAAGGCGGTGGTCAGCTGGTTTGCTGCGGCCAGAACATGACTGAGCTCAAAGCCGGTACAACCGACGCAGCCAAAGAAAAACACGTCCCTGCCATCAAACGCGAAGGCAATCACATCGAAGTGCAGGTCGGCAGCGTTCTGCATCCGATGGAAGAAGATCACTTCATCACCAATATCATCGCTGTTCAGGGCGAAAAATTCCAGAATAAGAGCCTCAAGCCCGGTGACGAGCCCAAAGCCTGCTTTGACATTGCAGATGGCCCCGTGACGGTCTACGAATACTGCAACAAGCACGGTCTCTGGAAAGCCGAAGCCTGATCGCCCGCAGTGTGCGATCAGCCTCTGTGCGGAAGCCGCTTCCTCAGCCCAGTTCGAATTCAAAGCAGGGCTCTTTCTAAGCAAAGCTCTGCGCGCAGGAGGGGAAAGTTTTTAGCCCGGGAAAGATCAATAAAAAACTTCCGCTAAAAAGAAGCCCCTGAAGAAAATTATTTGACAGATGCGCCGACATTTTTTATAATGACTTGGCTTTGCAGAATGTTGTAAAGCAATTTGGCGCCTGGAGAGTTGGCCGAGCGGCTGAAGGCGCACGATTGGAAATCGTGTTAACGTTAATAGCGTTACGTGGGTTCAAATCCCATGCTCTCCGCCACAGCATTTTTTAAGAAATGCAAAACCCCTGAAACGTAATGTTTTCAGGGGTTTTCATTTTCATGCAAATGTTTAACATTTGGGTTATAACGCTAAATTTGGGTTACTTTTTGGGTTATTGATTTTCTAATCATAGCATTCTGAAAGCTGCGGTAACGGCTTTTAGAATATAAGAAACCTATCCTGTGAAGCTATGGCTCCTCACGGAGCTGATGGGGAAGAGGCCATGCGCGCAGAATCCTCCACAATTTTTTCAAGAAGCGCCATGTCAAACTGCTTTTCCATTTCGTCGGCAAGGCGTTCATAAACGAGCTCACGCTCCTCGCGGCTGGTCACAGGCGAGCCGCCATGTTCGGCGGCTGAGAGGCTGTCTTCATCATCAATGCGTAAATCGAGCATGGGTAGCACGCCGAGCACAGGTTTGTGGCATAGCTCCTCAAGCTGCCGGAGACCTGGTTCGAGGAGCCTTATGTCGCCGCGAAACTTGTTGATGATAAGGGCACGAATGAGTTCGTTTTCTTCTGCTTCAATAAGGCCAAGAGTGCCGTAGAGTGAGGCGAAAACACCGCCGCGGTCGATGTCGCCGATGAGCAGCGCCGGCATATTTAAGCGTTTAGCCAGACCCAGGTTGACGAAATCGTCGCTTTTGAGGTTAATTTCAGCGGGGCTGCCCGCGCCTTCGACGAGAACAAGGTCGGCTTGTCGGGCCAGTGAGTCAAAGGCCGCGAGTATTCCCGGCCAGTATTTCTTTTTTTCACGATAGTAATCGACTGCACGCAGCACGCCCTCTTTTCGCCCCAGAAAGAAGACCTCAGAGCCCTGATCACTGAGCGGTTTCAGCAGCAGAGGATTCATCTCGGCCAGGGGTTCAGCCTTGCAGGCTTCAGCCTGCATGACCTGCGCCTTGCTGATTTCGCGCCCGTCCGGGAAAACATAACTGTTGGAGGACATATTCTGTGACTTAAAAGGCAGAACCTTCAGGCCGCGGCGCGTGAAGAGGCGAGCTAAACCGGCGGTGAGCAAGCTCTTCCCCACCGAAGAGGAGGTCCCCAGCAGCATCAGGCGGCGACACTGCAAAGCAGCGGCCTTCGTGGAGGGTAAGTTCAACTCATGGAGACTTTTTTCATTCATTTGTATGTCTTCCTTTTATTTTATCCTTGTCGAGTACGAGGGTGCTCGCCGACATTTTTTGTTCAGGCTGTAAGCCAATTCAATTGGCAGGATCATCCACTTGAGTACTGCGTTAATTTTATCTCAGTTCACGCGAGATGCGAAAGGCTTTATGAAAGCCCCGAAATTTCGCGTTGTTTTGAATTACACGGTGGTTTTGAATTTTGCGCCTGTCCTGGATAAAGGCATCTCTTGAATATCACGCCTGTTTTGATATAGTAGAAGCAGTAGAAGTTCACTTCTGCAAAATCATACAATTCGAAAGACAGAGTAGGAAGACTTGCGTCAAGTGCAGTGGGATGGGAAGTTGCCCGCTGACGAAAGAGACGGTGGACCCTGTGAAACCGTAAACTCTGCGGTGAGTCTCCCGCGTCCGCTGCCGCTTAAGCTGCTTATCACTCCTTTTGTGGCAACTGTCATGAAAGGAGCTTTTTTATGATTAAGCGTACCCGTATGCTGACCACAAGCGCTTTGCTTGCGGCTCTGGTCGTCATTCTCGGCCAGTTTTCCCTGAGAATTGGCAACAGTTTTAAATTTACCCTTGACGAGATTCCCATCTATATCGGCGCCCTTCTCCTGGGTCCGGTCTGCGGTACTGCCGTCGGGGGCATTGGCACCCTTATTTCCCAGCTTCTGGCGTATGGGCTCAGTCCGACCACCCCCATGTGGATGTTGCCGAACATCAGCACGGGTCTATTGGCAGGAATCTATGCCAAAAAACAAAATTACAGGCTGAGCAAGAGGCAGGCCATCTTCATTTTGCTTTTCTGCAATCTCGTGAGTACGACACTGAATACGCTCTTTATTTATATCGACGCGCATATTTATGGCTACTACACTCCTGCCCTGATTCTGGGTATGTTGATCCCGCGCTATCTTCTTTCCAGTACTAAGGGTGTTGTCTATGCCCTGGTTCTCCCTCCGCTTGTTGAGAGACTGCGTAGTGCACTTAAAATGGATAGCAACTGGGTTTCAGCCAGGAAAGCCAAGACGAATGATCTGACATAATTGCAAGTTTTCGGATCATCTGGCTTGGCTGCGGATTTTGTACGAACGAGAGTTTCCCTGCTTTAGAAAGGCCTGAAACCAGGCCCATCCAGGAAAATGAATGCCTATCCTCGGCGTGACTTCCCCTTATGCACCGAGATAGGCTTTTCTGACCAGAGGATCGTTCATCAATTCTTTAGCTGAACCCTCCAGAGCAATACTTCCCGTTTCCAGTATATAGGCCCGATCCGAAATGGAGAGGGCCTTTTTGGCGTTCTGCTCGACAAGTAAAATGGTCACGCCATCTTCTTTTAAGCTCTGAATCAGCTCGAAAATCATCGATACAAAAAGAGGGGAGAGGCCCATAGAAGGCTCATCCAGGAGCAGGAGATCCGGGTGTGACATCAGCGCCCGCCCCACGGCAAGAAGCTGCTGTTCGCCGCCGGAAAGGGTACCTGCACGCTGCAGTTTGCGCTCCCGCAGGATGGGAAATCTGTCATAGTAAGCTTTGCGTCGTGCTTTCAGGACTTCAGGTCCGTCCTTTACAGCGAAAGCGCCAAGCTTGATGTTGGACGAAACGGAGAGGTCGGCAAAAATACGCCTCCCCTCGGGAACCTGAGCGAGTCCGCTTCTCACGATTTTTTCAGGGTTTTTGCCACAGATATTATTACCCTTGAAAAGAATCTGGCCGGATTTAGCTTTCAACAAACCGGAAATGCATTGCATTGTCGTCGTCTTGCCGGCTCCATTGGCGCCGATGATGGAGACGATTTCCCCTTGTTTGACATGAAAACTCACATCTTTGATGGCGTGAATATGGCCATAATAAACATTCAGTTTTTGCACCTCGAGAAAGGCCATTTCACGAGTTTCTGGCGAAGCGTTGCCGGCATTTGGCCGCCAATATTTCTGACATTGAAAAGACATTCTGCTCTCCTTTGAGCTTAGGGTTCTTGCAAGCGCTCTGACAAGCGGTGAATCAATCTGGACAGCTGGTTTATTTGCTTTCGAGCATCTTCGATCGGATAAAATCAGGTGCTGCCATCGCCTCATCCTGATCGTCTTCTTTCCCCAGATAGGCTTCGATGACTTCTGGTCGCCTGACCACTTCCAGAGGGGCCCCCTCCGCGATCAACTGACCGTGATCCAGAACAAGCAGGCGTTCACAGATGCCAAGGACCAGCTTCATGTCGTGCTCAATAAGCAGAACGGTGAGACCGAAGCGATCGCGGATCAGCCGTATGGTCTTCATGAGATCTTCCGTCTCGATCGGATTCATGCCGGCAGCCGGTTCATCCAGGAGAAGGACTTTGGGTCGTGTGGCCAGAGCGCGCACAATTTCCAGCTTGCGCTGTTCACCATAGGGGAGTGAAGCGGCACGATGGGAAGCGACGTGATCGAGATCAAGGATCTTGAGCAGCTCCAGCGCGCTTTTTTCCACCTCGGCTTCTTCCTTCCAGAAAAGAGGAAGGCGCAGGACGCCCTGAATTTTGCCGTAGCTCATCTTGTCGTTCATGGCGACCTGAACATTTTGCAGCACGGTAAGGTACTTAAAGAGACGAATATTCTGAAAGGTTCGGGCAATGCCCATATGCACGAGCTCATCTGGCTTTTCGTGGGTGATGACACGATCCTGAAACCGGTATTCGCCGGAGCTTTGGCGATACTGACCGGTAAGAATATTGAAAACCGTTGTTTTGCCTGCACCATTGGGGCCAATCAGGCCGACCAGTTCGCCTTCCATAAGCCTCAGAGAAAAGTCCTGCAAAGCGTGGAGACCGGCAAAGTGGATGGACAGGTGCTGGGTTTTCAGGAGGGGGGCGGCAGAGTTTTTGCCGGAGACGACAGCCGCATGATCAGAAACAGGTGAAGCTGTCTCTGAGAAGGCGGATTCTGAGCTCAGGCTACCGGGTTCCTCATCCTGCAAAGGACTTTGGGCCGGGACAGTTACTTCCGCTACCGTGTCTTCTTCCTTACCTTGCGGCTTCTTACGCTCCGGAAAGAGCCAGGTGAGGATTTTCGAGATCTGAAACTCTTCGCGGCCCAGAAGGCCAGAAGGGCGGTAGAGCATGACGATGATGAGGGCCAGGGAATAAAGGATCATACGGTATTCATGAATGGCTCGCAGGAATTCCGGAAGGATGGTCAGGGCGATGGCCGAAAGAATCGAGCCCGTGAAGCTGCCCATACCACCGAGGACGACCATGACGAGAATATCAATGGAGGCTGTGGTGCCAAACTGTCGTGCCGAGAGCAAGCCCATGTATTGGGCATAGACCGCGCCTGCGATCCCGGCGAACATGGCGGAATAGGCAAAAGCGAAGATCTTGCTGCGGCTTAAATTAACCCCCGAGGCTTCGGCGGCGATTTCATCTTCACGAATGGCCAGAATCAGACGACCGTGGCGGCTGGTCATCATACTGTACATAAGCAGGACTGAGATGACGCAGATCAGATAAATCAGCGGCATGTTTTTCTGTGTGGGAATCCCCGACAAACCCTGAGCACCACCGGTAAAGTCAAAATACTCAATGAACACGCGCACGATTTCGCCAAAAGCCAGCGTGATGATGGCCAGATAATCACCTTTAAGACGGAGACTGGGGATACCGACAAGAAAACCCAGAATGAGTGCAGCGAGACTGCCGAGAAGAAGGGCGCAGAGATAGGCGGGTAAACCCTGCATTAGGCCACTTTTCAGAAAAAGACCTGCGCTGTAGGCTCCAACCGACATAAATCCGGCATGACCAAGGCTGATCTGGCCGAGAATCCCGACCGTGATATTGAGCGATGCAGCCAGGATGATGTTGATCATAATCATGATGAGAATGCCGCTGTAATAGCGATTCAGGAGGCCCTGAGTGCTGAGACCCAGGATGAGCAGATAGCCTCCAAAAAGCAGCAGGAAAGTTGCCGCGTAATCTCTTTTTTTATTCCCTGGCAGTGTAAAAGTTCTCATGTCTCAGACCTTCTCTCTCATTTCTTTACCGAAAAGGCCGCTCGGCTTGACCAGCAGAACGATGATAAGCACGGCAAAAACGAAGGCATCGCTCAGCGCCGTTGAAACGTAGGCTTTGCTCAAAGCTTCAATGATGCCAAGAATCAGTCCGCCGACCACAGCGCCGGGGACATTGCCGATGCCGCCGACCACAGCAGCAATGAAAGCCTTGATGCCCAGCATCATGCCCATGGTGGGATTGATCTGTGGAAAAACCGCGAGGTAGAAAATGGCGCCTAGAGCAGCAAGAGCACTGCCGATGGCGAAGGTCAGACTGATGGCGTGATCCACATTGATGCCGATCATGCTGGCGGCGCCGTAATCTTCGCTGGTGGCCAGCATCGCCGTACCCCATTTGCTGCCGCGAAGAAAGAGCTGCAGCAGCAAGGTCAGAATCAGCGTGACAATGACAGTAATCAGCATGGGTAGGGAGAGCTTTAAGTCTCCGACTTGCACTGCCTCGCCCTCAAAAACACGTGGAAAGGGCTTTGCGCCGGTACCAATAAATTTAGCCACGAGGTTTTCGATAAGTAAAGAAACCCCGATAGCCGTGATCAGATTGGCAATGCGTGGTGAATTGCGCAGGGGTCGATAAGCTATTTTTTCGATGAGGACACCGGCAAGCCCGCAGACGACCATAGCCACCAGGCCGGAAGCCCAAACCGGGAGACCTCTGGCATTGAGCAGAGGAAGCACGGAGAGTGCAGTGTAGGCGCCGATCATGAGGATATCCCCATGGGCAAAATTGATCAGTTTGGCAATGCCGTAGACCATCGTGTAGCCCAAAGCAATCAAGCCGTAAATACTGCCGATCTGAATGCCGTTGAGCAGCTGATAAATAAAATTCATTTCCCTGACCTTTTTCTTAGACCTTTGTCTTTGGCCTTTTCTTCTTGCATGAAACTTTACCCGGAAGATTCAAGTCGCCTCTATGGCAAGGATCAGGCTCCCGGAAGCAGCTCCGGGAAGCCTGCGGCATCTCGCCGCAGGCCCCGCAAAACTGGCGGACGGATCTGGGACCGTCTATTTTTCCGCCTTGACCACTAGATCCAGAACGTAAGCGCCGTCGACAATTTTAATCATTGAAACATCTTTGATGGGGTTGTTATTTTCGTCGAAGGTTAACTGTCCGGTAATGCCCTCGAAGTTCAACTGTTTTAATTCTTTGCAGATGGTTTCACGATCGACTTGTCCTGCTTTTTCGATAGCGGCTTTGAACATGTAAATTCCGTCGTAGGCCAGAGCTGAAAAAGCTGTAGGATCGTCCCCCCAGGCTTCACGGTAGGTCTTGATAAAGTTCTGAATTTTTTCGGAGTCGGCATCCATCGCATAATGGTTTGCATAAACCACATTATTCAGAACATCCTGAGAGCTTTTTTCAATCTGCTTGAGCACGCCATCCCAGCCGTCTGGGCCAAGCACCAGGCAATCCAGTCCGATTTCCCGTGCCTGACTGACGATCAGGGCATCCGTCTCATAGTAGTCCGGAACGAGCAGGACATCCGGCGATGCAGAAGCAATATTGGTGAGCTGTACGCGGAAATCCTTATCAGCGCTGCCATAAGCTTCCTCGGCGACAATTTCAACACCCTGAGCTTTGGCCTCAGTCTTAAAGGCCTCAACAATGCCGCTCGAATATTCTGAAGAGCTGTTTTTCAGCAGAGCAGCTTTTTTCTTCCCACATTGGCTGGCATAGCGAGCCAGAACCGTTCCCTGATAAGGATCGGTATAGCAGACACGGAAGACATAGTCCCGGCCCTCAGTGATGGAGATTTGTGTGCCTGAGGGAGTCAGCATCGGGACTTTATCTTCATTGGCCAGAGGCGCTATCGCGAGACAGGGAGCCGAGGTTATGGCGCCGAGAATACCGCAGACGCCATCTTCGACGAGCCGGTTGTAGGCGTTGATGGCTTCCGTGTTATTGTGCTTATCATCCAGCAACACAAATTCGACGGGACGACCCAGGATACCACCGGCTTTATTGATTTCTTCAACGGCCATTTTCGCCCCATTCGTGGCTGATACGCCGTAGACAGCAACTTCGCCTGTTAAGGGTCCCATAGAACCAATTTTAATGCTTTCCCCCGCAGCTTCGGTGGCTGTGCTCTTGCCGCCCTCTGTTGCAGGCGCAGGGGACGAAGCTTCTTTTTGCTCCGGAGCAGCGCTGTTTTCCGTCTTTTCTGCTGAGGCAGATGAGGGGCTTGGTGTGGCCGGGCTCGAACAGGCGCTCAGTAAAAAGGCGCTGACGAGGAACAAGGTACATAGTAAAGTGAGTTTTTTCATCGTTTCCTCCCTGAGGACAGAAGAGAAGTTCTTTGACAAAGCGCTGAATCCGTCAGGATAGAGACTTTGCAGCAAACATTTCAGGTAAATAAAAAGAGATCGTGCGAAGCCCTCTTTATTCCCTGAGTACAGGAAATAAGGTCGCAGAAGGCATTCCACGATCTCTTCAATTGTGCATCAAATAAGTCGTTCAGCGATTTGTCTGAGTTTTACCCTCAACATCTCGGCTAAGTCTCCTCTTCATCCCATAAAAAGATTGGACCCATTATAAAAAGCAGAAAATTTTCAAACAATTCACAAAGTGGCTAAGTTCTCAGGGATATTACGCGCTTTTATAGCAAATTTAGATAAAAAACTAAGAAACGCGCAAAAATATACAAAGTTATGCATTCGGGTGCTTATTGAAGACCTGTGGCCAGAGGCGGGGCAGGATGAGCTGAGCCAGGAGACCCAGCACGACGACAGGAAGAATCCAGGCAAAGTTCTTGAAGCTTTCCGGGAATAAATTTTCCAGCGGTGCCATGAGACTGATATGGCCATCAATACCATTTAAGATCATCTCTGCGGTGGGGAAGAGTGCGCCAAGCGAGCAGCCCATATGCAGGGCCTTGTGATCGAGGCTTTTATAAAAGAAATTGAGGACAATGAGCACAATGGCTAAGGGATAGATTCCTGCAAGAATCGGTGCGGCTATGGAGACAATTTTGTCTACCCCGGAGATGGAAAAATAATAACTGAAGGCGGTGGAGGCCAGAATTGCCCAGCGCATCTTGATGCGTCCGTGCGAGAGCGTTTCAAAAAATTCGCCCACAGTGGAGCTCAGCCCTATGGCTGTCGTGAGACAGGCTAAAACCATGGCGAGGCACATGAAGACGCTGCCCAGCCTGCCCAGCAAACCTTCGGCAATGAAGATCAGGCGATCCACATAGGTAAAATCGTGAATTTCTTTGAGAGAAGAGGTCGTTGCACCAATGTAGAGCAAGCCGGAATAGAGAGCGGCAATCCCTATCGAGGCGATAATCCCGGCTTTAATGGTGCAGCTCACAAGCTCATCATGATCGTGAATCCCTTTGTTGACAAAAGAAGCGACAACGATAGAAGTAAAGCACATGGCGCCGATCGCGTCCATCGTTTGATATCCTTTTTCAAAGGACGTGGAAAAGACGGCTTCCATACCGGTTGGAATCATTTCACCAAGTGGAGTGATGAGGCCTTTAATGATAATAATCGAGAGAACAATGATGAGGCCAGGGGTAAGAAAATTGCCAATCAGATCCACAACGCGGGATGGCCTGAACACAAAAAAGAGCACAATACTGAAAAAGATCGCAGAGGAAAGCCAGGCCGGAAAAGCGGGAATGAGGCTGCCTTTGAGAAACTCATAGGTGGTTGCGGCCGTTCTGGGAATGGCGAGGCCCGGCCCTATGGCCAGCATCGCTAAAACAGAAAAAAGGCTGATGGGCACTTTGCCAAGGTGATGTCCAAGATCCATGATATTTCCACCGGCCCGGGTTGTCGCGACGACTCCCATGAACACGAGGCCGATGCCGGTGCTCAAAAACCCTAAAGTTGCCGGCAGATATGCGCTGCCTGCTTCAGCCCCCAGCTGCGGAGGAAAGATCAGATTTCCAGCGCCGACAAACATTGCGAACAGGGCAAGCCCAGATACAATAATGATCTTTCTCTTACTCATAAAGCCTCAGATTCTCATAGATTATTGAAGGTCGTCTTTAAGAAAAAACGACGATTAAGAACAAGAGTAGTGTAGCATTTTTTAAATAAATTAGACAAGAAAGTTGTGTCAAATTATCAAAACATAGTGCAAATAGATAAATAAAGTTATTTTTGTATCCTTATACAGACCAATGTCTGAGGATACAGATAAATGGTTCTTTATTATGCATTTTTTACAAAGCGGCTTACCATCCTGACATAGCGACCTCATGTTGAATCTTAAACGGCTTTGTCTTAGATAGCGTCCTTTCATGAAACAAATTTGCTCTTTTCTCATGCTTTTCTAATCTTTATGCCCTTATCTTCTCATCTTCGGTTTATATACTTAAAGCAGATCAGAGCTCAATGCCTGAAAATTGTAAAATAAGTGTCGAGATGGCTTGAGTACTCAAAAGATGAAAGATCTGATCAAATATTAAAAGTCTTATGATAAAGGAGAAGTCTTATGGATCATTTTGAAATGGTTGAAAAACTGCGTCAGGTCGCTAATGTGTCTTATGAAGAAGCCAAAGATGCGCTGGAAAAGTCGAACTGGGATCTGCTCGACGCGATGGTTTCCCTGGAAAAAGACGGAAAAATCAAGAAAGATGCCGGTTATCAGGAAGAATTTAAGACAAAGACCGAGGAAGAAAGCAAAAATGAAGAAAAAGAGGCGAGAACGGCCCGCCAGAAAGAAGCAGTCAACGGCTTTTTCCAGGGCATAGGCCGCTTCATTCAGGCCGGAAATGAAATCTTCCTGGATATTCGCTACAAAGGAGAGCCGTTTGTTTCTTTACCTCTCACCGTGCTCGTTCTTCTGGCTATACTCATCAGTCCGATCCTCCCGATGATTTTGATTGCAGCCCTCATCTCACTTTTCTTTAATGTAAGGTATACTTTAACGGACCGCCGCAGAGAAGCAGACAAACACAAGAGTGCCAATGAAATCTTCAAGGGGAAAGAAGACCATAAAGAGGACTAAAATTCAAGATTAAGCTGAACTCTTTCTTTCTCAGAGGTTTATGTGATGACGAAAAAGTACAAGTCCCGGAAGGCTTCCTTCTGGGACTTTGGGTTACTGAAAGGGTGTGCATGTGCGATGAAGCAAGCCAGCAGCAATGAAACAGCCAAAGCACGTATTCTGATCGTAGAAGATGAAGAGAAAATTGCGCGATTTGTCGAACTTGAACTTCTACACGAGGGATATCTGGTCGAGAAGGCCTTTGATGGAAGAAATGGATTGGACCTGGCCTTAAACGGTCACTTTGATTTACTCCTTCTGGATGTCCTACTCCCCGGACTGAATGGCTTTGAACTCCTGCGTCGGCTGCGCAAAACTTCTTCTCTTCCGGTGATTATGCTGACGGCCAAAGACGGGGTCATGGATACGGTTGCAGGACTTGATATGGGGGCAGATGACTATATGACGAAGCCATTTTCCATAGAGGAGCTGCTGGCCAGAATTCGTCTTGTCCTGCGTAAGAGTCAAAAAAATTCGGATAAGGAAGAACTCAACTATGGGCCGCTGCATATGGATCTTGCCCGGCATCGCGTCAGCTTCCAGCTTAACTCGGAGTCAGCGCAGAGCGACGCTGAGCAGGATATTGAACTCAGCAGCCGCGAGTTCGACCTGCTCCGTGTGTTTATGGAAAATGCAGAACTGTTGCTGACCCGTGACCAGCTTTTGGAAAAAGTATGGGACACAGATTTTATGGGTGAGAGCAATGTGGTCGATGTCTATGTGCGCTATCTGCGGCAGAAAATCGACCAGGTTTTTTCTGTTAAACTGATTCACACGGTCAGAGGGCTCGGCTATACCCTCAGGTTAGAAAATCAACACGATGGCTGAGAAAAAGCATTCCGGAAAAAGAAAAATCAATTACCCTGTCACGACTCTCTCCTTCAAGCTCGGTCTGCAGCTTTTCCTGCGTCTCTTTTTTTCTTTTCTGCTCATGGACCTGCTTCTCGTTTCCCTTATTTTCTATCATTGGGTGGATCAGCAGGAAAAAGCTGCTTTTGGCGAGTCCTGGAATATGGCCTGGAAAAGATATCCGGTTTTCTTAAGCGAGAAGGAGGAAGACCGCTTGAAATCGCCCACTGTCCGTGAGCATGGCTCTTTATATTCAGAGCATGCACAGGCAAAAATGTCGCCTCTTCAGGTGGCTCTCCCAGATCAACAGTGGCACAGCATATCTTTCTACGAAAAAATGCGCTATCTTGGCTGGCAGGTTGATCAGGGTGAAGGAAAAATATCCACTTTTGCAGCAGGACATTTTGCCTATTCGCTGGCGACAGGAGCGACAGCGGTACTCATCTGCGAAATGCTTTTGCTGGGATGGCAGTACCGGAGGGTTCGCAGGAAAATAGAGAAAATCCTGCTCGTCCCCCTGAAAAAAATGGCTGAAGAGGCCGAACGCCTCAGCACATCATTGAAGTCTGAGGAAGTCCAGGAGGAAGTTTATCACAATGTCGAATCGGCCATTGTTTCGGCAGAAGCTTTGAATCCCGATAATGCGGAAACTCGCATCGATATGGGGGATCCCAATTTAAGCGGTATTGAAGATGCGATCAATACTTTACTTTCGCGTGCTCAGGAGGGAACAAAACAACAGATCCGCTTTGTCTCTGACGCCTCGCATGAACTGCGGACGCCCATTTCTGTCATTCAGGGTTACGCCGAGATGCTGGAGCGCTGGGGGAGTACGGATGAAGCAGTTCTCAGGGAAAGCATAGAGGCCATCCTTGCGGAGTCCAGGCAGATGCAGATCCTGGTTGAACAACTTCTTTTCCTTGCCCGCGGAGATGCTGGCCGCAATCCCATTCATATGGAAGTGCTTGATCTTGCAGCTCTGATTAAAGAAACGTGTGATGAATATACCATGATTGATCAGGAGCATCACTGGTTCTGTGGCTTCGATAATGATGTCTCTGATGATGTAGAAGAGGGTATCAATGACTTTGAAAAACCTGGAGAAAATGAAGCTGAGTCGGTTCAAATCACCTCACTCTGGGTTCAGGCTGACCGCCAGATGCTGAAACAGGTTTTGCGAATTCTTTCGGACAATGCCAGGCGTTATTCCCCTGAGGGAAGTACGATTCATCTGCAGGCCTATCGAACTCAGGCTGGGGAACCGGCCTTTTATGTTCAGGATGAAGGTTGCGGCATGAGTCCGGAGGAGCTGCCGCATATTTTTGACCGTTTCTATCGCAGCGATCCGGCCCGCCAGCGTGAAGGCGGGGGGAGCGGCCTCGGTCTGGCCATAGCCAAATGGATTGTCGATCAGCATCGAGCGCATTTCAGTGTCCTCTCCAGAGCGGGTCTGGGCAGCCGCATGAGCGTCATTTTCCCCAGGGAGAGCGCCGAAGTGCAACGGCAAAGACGGAAATTGACGCTGAACTGAATGGCAGAACTTGATAAGGAAAGTGGGACATCCGCTTGATTGACCTTCCTCTGAAAAATTGAGTAAGATAATCCGAAAAAGATTAATTTTCGCTTGAAAGGGCAATAAATAGAAGCATGTTAAGACATCCTGATTACGATAAAGAGAAGTCGCTGCAGCCTCGTGAAGTACCCAGGTCGTCCGGCTCCCTGGCAAAGCAGTCAGCAGGAAGCCCCCAAAGTCGCAGACCAGTGAAGAAAAGACGGCGTCCCTCTTACTGGGGGATTCTGCTATTCTTGCTCATTGGCCTGAGCCTTCTGGCAGGATTATTTTTGTTTCGAGATCGCCTGCCGGGAATAAAATTCCTGGGGAAGAAATTTTTATCATATCTGAAAGCTCCTTTTGAGCAATCAGACAGAACAGAGATGGATGGGTCCAGACGAGGTTTAAACCTCTCAGAACAGTCTCCTGCGGAAAAGGATGAGCCTTTGGATGACGCGAGCTCAGGGCAGCAAGCGGCTTCACAAAAAAGCGGGGGAGCGGGTTTATCTGGAGATTTTGAGCCAAAGACGGAATCCGAGCCCTGGATGCTGGACCAGCTTTCAGCCGCCAGCCTGATGGGCAGGGACAAGCTTCTCACTCCGCCTGCCAAAGAGATGAGCGGGGCCGAGAGAAAAAAACAGAGCGCCCTGCAAAAGACTCTGCTCAATACAGATTTTGATACAGCCTCGGTGCTAAGCGAGGCCTATCTTCTCATGGATTATCAGACGGGATTGCCTCTCGCAGAAAAAAATGCCGATGAGCCCCTGGCTCCGGCTTCCCTGACGAAAGTCATGACAGCCTTGCTGCTACTGGAGCAGTATCCGGTAGAGCAGGATGTTGATCTAAGCACTATGACGGTGAGTATTGAGGCGGAAGATCTGGAAGGCCTTGTTGAGGCAAATGCAAGTGTGGCGGGTCTCGAAATCGGCGATCAGTTGAGTGTTTACAATCTGGTCGAGGCGATCCTCCTGCCTTCGGGAGCAGAGGCCTGTGCCGCCGCTGCCCGGGTCATGAGCGGCAGTCAGGAGGCTTTTGTGGCTGCCATGAACCAGCGTGCCCGGGAACTGAGCCTTAACGATACCCAGTTTAAAAATCCAACTGGTCTTCCCGAGGAGGGTCATGTATCGACGGCCCGGGACATGGCGCGACTTTTCTGGCAGGCCTGCCAGGACAAACGCTTCCTGTCCATCGCCGGCAAAAGCTCTAGCCTCATTGATCGCAGCTCCGCAGGACGTCAGCCTCTTATCCTGAGCAGCACCTACATGCACAAATTCGACGAAAACCCTGCGTTTATGGATCGTGTTCTGGCTGGAAAGTCTGGCTTTACCGGAGATGAACAATGTCAGACGACCCTCTTTCTCAAAGATTGGCGTCCTTATATTCTCGTCACGCTGGGCTGCCCAACGGTCGACCCGCAGTCCAGCCAGGCCGTTCAGGATCAGGTCAGCCTCATCAATAGCCTGATTAAAGATTTCAGAAAATAGATTTTATATAAACATAAAAAACCGCTCAACGTGCAGGAACTGGAGCAAGTTCGTCGCGTTGAGCGGTTTCATTATTGCGGAGAACAGGCGAGCTGAGCAGCGGTTTTTCTGCAGCTTAGCCCTTGACGACAAAGTTCATCAGGCGGCCTGGTACGGGAATTTCTTTGATAATGCTGCGGCCTCCGAGCCAGCCTTCAAAACGTGGATCAGCTTTGACCAGAGCGGCCATATCTTCACGCCGGACATCTGAAGGCAGCATCATGCGATCGACAATTTTGCCGTTAAACTGAACGGCAATTTCAACCTCAGCCTTTTTAAGATACTTTTCATCAGCCAGGGGCCAGGCCTGGCGGAAGAGGGAAGTCGTATTGCCCCATTTTTCGGCCTGTTCTTCACAGAAATGAGGGGCGAAGGGGGCCAGAAGGAGAATCAGCGTATGCGCCGCACGGTTTAAAAGTTCCGGCTTAGCAGACTTTAATGCGCGATACACGCTAATTGCATTCATCAGTTCCATCATGCGGGCAATCGACGTGTTAAATTGAAATTTTTCCGCGTCTTCGGTAACGCCCTTGATGCTTCGGTTAAGCCAGTAGAGGAGCTCTCGATCCTCACTCGTGAGTGTGGCCTCGTCAAAGCCCTGATCGGCCTTTTTCAACCAGCCCTCGCTGATCCCTTCATCGACGAGTTCTTCTACTCTCGCAGCAAATTTAGCCACAGCCCGAATGCCGTCGTCATTCCATGGGCCTCCTTCGGTGTAGGCAAAGCCAAAAGCCAGATAGAGGCGGAAAATGTCGCTGCCGTATTTTTCAACGTAGGGATCCGGAGAAATGGTATTGCCTCTGGACTTCGACATGCGGTTGCCGTCAGGTCCAAGGATAACCCCCTGGTGGATCAGGCGGCGGAAAGGTTCGTCAAAGTGAATCAGCCCCATATCTCTCAGCGCCTTGGTAATAAAGCGGGCGTACAAAAGGTGCATGGCAGCGTGTTCCGGTCCGCCGACGTAGACATCGACAGGGCAGAGGGCGTCAACTTTATCCGTGTCAAAGATGGCCTGATCGTTGCGATTGTCCACATAGCGGAACTGGTACCAGGAGGAATCCACAAAGGTATCCAGGGTATCCGGGTCGCGCAGAGCATCCCCACCGCATTTCGGGCACTTGCAGTGCATGAAGCCTTCATGCTTTTTCAAAGGGGAGTCGCCGTGCGGGGCAAATTCCACATCATAGGGGAGCAGCACCGGGAGCTCCTCTTCGGGCACCGGGACCTCACCGCAGTGTTCACAGTAAACAATGGGGATGGGTGTGCCCCAGTAGCGTTGACGGGAGACCAGCCAATCGCGCAGACGGTAATTTATTTTATGATTGGCCTTGCCCTCTTTGGCCAGATCGGCAACGATGGCGTGCCGTGCTTCTGCCGAAGCCAAACCATCGTATTTTCCACTGTTCAACAAAATGCCATCGTCACAGAAGGGCAGCTCGGGCTGCGATCCATCAGCGGGCCCGATCACTCTCCTGATCGGGAGGCTGTATTTCTGCGCAAAGGCGAAATCACGATCATCGTGGGCAGGAACAGCCATAACCACACCGGTACCATAGCTTCCGATGACATAGTCGGCGGCCCAGATGGGGACGCGTTCGCCGCTGATGGGGTGAATGGCAAAAGAACCGGTAAAGACACCCGTTTTCTCACGCGTCGTGGACATGCGGTCAATTTCATTGAGATGACGCGTTTTTTCCTGATAAGCAAGGATATTTTCACGTTCAGCTTCGCTGGTAAGCTGTTCGCAAAGCGGGCTGTCCGGAGCGACAACCACATAGCTGACACCAAGAAAAGTATCGGCACGGGTTGTAAATACCCGCAACTCCAAAGCTTTTCCATCTTCTCCAAGGAGCAGTTCACCGTCTTTTTCTGCGTGGAAGCAAAGCTCATCTCCTTCTGAACGGCCAATCCAGTTTATCTGAACTTTTTTGGTGCGCTCAGGCCAATCCAGAGCATCCAGGCCGTCGATCAGCTCCTGTGCGTAATCGGTAATTTTAAAGAACCACTGCGTAAGATTCTTTTTGCTGACCAGGCTGTGGCAGCGCTCACAGCTGCCATCGGCCATGACCTGCTCGTTCGCAAGGACCGTCTGACAATGGGGACACCAGTTCACCGGCGCATTTTTACGATAGGCCAGGCCTTTTTTGTAAAGCTGGAGGAAAAGCCACTGATTCCAGCGGTAATATTCGGGGGTGCAGGTGGCGATTTCGTGATCCCAGTTAAACATGCCCCCCATGGCCTTAAGCTGCTTTTCCATCGTGACCACGTTTTCCATCGTTGAATCTTTTGGATGAATGCCTGTCTTGATGGCATAATTTTCAGCTGGAAGGCCGAAAGCATCAAAACCCATGGGCTGGAAAACTTCGTAGCCCTGCATTTTTTTCATGCGGGCGTAACTGTCGGTCAGACTGTAGTTATACCAATGGCCGACGTGAAGCTTTGCAGCGGATGGATAGGAAAACATTTCGAGCACATAGAGTTTATCTTTCATGCGCTCCGGGTCAAAGGCGGCAAGCTTTTCTTCCTGCCAGCGCTGCTGCCATTTTGCATCGGTTTTGCCTGAGTATTTCATAAAATTCACCTCGAAATTCTCGGAGATATATTCGCATGTTTTAGAGTATAGCAGAATCAGGAAGGTGAGCGACATAAAGTCAGCGGAAATCCTCTGCTGGTGTCAGCAGGATGGAAAAACATAAGAACGGGTGTTGGAGCAGGAGTTTATGCAGGAGTTGGGGAAAAACTGCTGGTTTTAGCCTAAGTTCGATACTTAACTCTGATGCAGGCCTAAAATAATTTTGCGCGAAGATAGAGGATAAGCAGGATATGCAGGGGGTAATAGAAGTAGAAAAAGCTTCGTTGCAGCACGGAAGGCTTTTTTCCCTTTTCTTTTATCGAAAAAATCAGGGGCAGAGCAAAAAGCGAAAAACCCTGGGTCGCTGACCAGTAAAAGACGTCGTTGGGGAGTAAATGATAATCGTGAAGAACGATAGAACCGCAGACAAAAAGGATATTCAGGAAGGCAAAGCTAATCATGGCCGTGGAAGCCACCTGACCTTCTGGCTCGTTCAAAGCGAGATGAAAAAGCAAAATGGTGAGAAGGCCGTAGACATCGTAGTCAAGCTCAAAGTAAATGGCTGCGGCAAAGCTGAGAATGAAAAAGAACAAGCCCAGGCTTATAGCCAAAACCGGATTGAGGCTGAAACCGGGGTTAAAGCGGAAATGCCAGGGATCCGGAATACCGTTACCTTCCTGGATGGGCTGCATCCTGATGAGCAGGTCGCGGCGACCCCTGAAAATCATTTCCCAGGATGTCAGCAGCACGAGACCCAGCGAGAGAGTGAAAAGAACATTGGGGTGCGGTTCGATAAACTGCCGTTCCATCACGGGATTGAAGAGCAATTGGCTGACCACTGCGAGAGCAAAGAGACGTAAGGCATATTTGAAAAGATTGTGAGTTCGGCGAAAACCCAGAGCAAGTTCCCAGGCAAAGATAGGAAAGGCGAGGCGGCCAATAACACGTAAAATCAAATAAAGTTTTGGATCCATGTACAGGCCCCAATATGCGCCGATGTGATCCAGAGTCATAAATAAAATAGCCAGCAATTTCAGCATGCTTTGGATACCTCCGGCCAAGGGGAAGCCCGTATCATCAGCCCTTTGAGCTATTGTGAGATGGCTTTTCCAAGCGACTTTACCTTGCGCTCCTCAATGGCCTATTGTATCATGATAAGGCTATATGACCAAAGTGGCGGCGCGATTTACGACCGCCTTCTATATATATGAATTGAGGGTTCCATGGGATTGGGAATGAATATCGGGATCGATCTTGGTACTGCCTCGGTCCTGATTTATGTCCACGGAAAGGGTGTCGTTTTGCACGAACCCTCTGTGGTCGCAGTCCATTCACGAACAGGAAAAGTGCTGGCGGTCGGTGAAAAAGCTGCCTTGATGCTTGGCCGCACACCAAATCAGGTCGAAGCGATTCGTCCGCTTAAAGATGGAGTTATTTCGGATTTTAAAGTGACCGAGGTCATGCTGAAGGCCTTTATCAGCCGTGTTTGTACCGGCTTTCTGGCGCGTTATTTCAAGCCTACCATCGTGGTTTGCGTTCCCAGCGTGATCACGGGAGTAGAACAGAAAGCCGTTGAAGACGCGTGCCGTCATGCAGGCGCGAAAGAAGTTTACCTCATTCGTGAACCGATAGCGGCTGCCATTGGCGCCGGTATCGATATTACTCAGGCTTCCGGCTCCATGATTCTGGATATTGGCGGCGGGACGACCGATATTGCGGTGATCTCCCTCTGTGAGGCTGTGGTGGACAGCTCGCTGCGCGTGGCCGGAGATAAATTTGACGAGGCCATCATTAAATATATTCGCCGTAAACACAACGTATTAATTGGAGATCCTACCGCAGAGGATTTAAAGAAAAATATCGGCTGCGCCTATCCGCGTGAAGAAGAACTGTCCATGGAAGTGCGCGGCCGCAATCTGATTACAGGCATGCCGGCAACCTTGAATATTACCTCTACGGAAATGCTTGAGGCTTTGGAAGAGCCGGTCAGCCAGGTTTTTGAAGCGGTTCACTCGGTCCTCGAAAGAACGCCCCCGGAACTGATGGCGGACATATCTCAACGCGGCATTTTGATGACGGGCGGTGGAGCGCTGCTCTATGGTTTAGACCGCATGCTTTCCACGAAAGTCGGAGTTGAAGTCATCATTGCTGAGGATCCTATTTCCTGCGTGGCGATTGGCACAGGGCTAGCCCTCAACATCATGGATAAATTTAACACGCTTGACACAGTATGATGTGAGCTACAGTAGGTGAGTTCGTGCGAATGGCGCACCGGGCGGACTTATTCAGTGTCCTGCGAGACGCGCAGCAGAGTCCCTTCGAGCGAGTTCGCGATCACGACCGCAGCAAAGTGAGCTCCTGCATCGCAGTGTACGAGCCACAGGTACCACGCTGAAGAGAGAGCGTGTCTGAGACGAGAAGGGGCTGCTGCGGAGCAAGTGAGCGGAAACCTCTCGCCCGTCCGGGCTTAGCTGCTGCTTTAATTAGGAGATCAGTTTTTCTAAGGCACCGCGGTCAAGGACGGTCACGTAACGTCGGCTGACCTTAATCAGCCCTTCCTTTTTGAGCTTATTTAACTCAAGACTGAGTGTGGAGCGGTTGGTTTGCAGAATATCGGCAAAGACCTCCTGAGTTCCTGGCATTCTGAAGATGCCGTCTGTTCCGGTTGAACTCAAAAACCAGAAAGCCAGACGCTGTGCGACCTTAGGATATGTTGTGGTGCGGATCACTTTCTTGTTGTAATTGCAGTATTTTGAAACAAAAATGAGGACGTTTTCCATAAACGATGCGTCCTCTTTGATGATGCTCTGCAGATTCCTGCTGGGAAGAAGAAGAACCTCAGCGTCTTCGTGGCAGGTAATGGTATAGGGCAAATAATGAACTTCACTGTAAACCAGATAAAAAGGAAAAGCATCATACGCATTATAGTATGAGGAAACAATTTCTCCACCATTAATCGTAAATTCGCTTGTCTTGAGACAGCCGCTGATGATGACGTAAATGCTGCGAAGTTCGTCACCGAAAGCGGCAACGACTTCTCCGGCCTTATAATGCCTGCGTACGATCGGCAGCTTCTCCAGAGCAAGGATTGAAGCTCTGGAAATGCCTTGGAAAAGCTTTAATTTAGATAAATCCATATAAAGCATAATCTAGTTTCTATCCCCGTTGTCGAGCAGCTTTCTATTTTTCCTGTTGAACCGCTTTTTTCCCGTGTCGTTGAGTATTTTTTATCCATGCTTTGTATAGCGATCTATTAATAGAGTTGAGCAGCGATAGATTTCTGAAAAGCAAGGGTTAAAAAGGGAAAAAGAGCTTCTCCAATTCTTTTAATCTTCTCAAATTCTTTTAATATCGATATAGACGATGATATTCATTGTATGAAAGAAGTCTTTTACAGATTTAGTTAGAATTCTAACGTTTTTCAAAACAATATTACCATAAAATTTAGCAAAATAAACAAAAATAATGATGACATAACGTGCCGCGATGCTGTGCATGAAGAGAAAGGAGGATGGATTTTTACTTTTAGCAAAGGCAGCGGTGAAAAAGGTCCAAAAGAGGATGGAGGAGGGAGAAAGGTCGTGAATGAACCCCTGGTCGTCAGCAATAATCCCCAAATTGACAAAGTGGATATTTATGTAGAAGGAGGTTTTCTTGATGTTTTGATTCGCTGCAGGGACTTGGTCTATTTGGGGCACCGACTTTTAGTTCATCCCCTCTTTGCCAGCATCCGCATGATTTACAGTCCGCTGCGAACCCTGATGCTTTCCCGTGAGACATTCAGTCATAAAGAAAACCAGGATTCGGAGATCCTTATTGCTGACGCTATTGAAAAGTATCAGCGGACTATGGGTCAGAGAAAAGAAGACCGGATCCATTTTGATGATTACGCCAAAGTGGATAAAAGCCTGCATGAACAGGCCATACGAGAACTTGGCTGTTCAGTTTAATGCAAGATACGAGGAGGTAAGAACGTGAAGTTAACATTCAGAGATATTCTCATCAAGGATATCCAGATGGGCGAAACCATGGAGGTCAGGGATCATATCCTTTTCATTGATCGGAAAGCGCTTCGCGAGCATTTACTGAAGGATGAACGGATCACTGACGTTAAAGTGGATATTGCCCGCCCGGGTGAAAAGACCCGCATCATTCCGGTCAAAGATGTCATTGAACCACGCTTTAAAGAAGAGGGAGGCGGCAACGGCTTTCCCGGTGTTACACAGAAGTCTGTTCCCTTAGGGAATGGTATTGTCAGGCGGCTGCGCAATACGACTGTGGTGACGGTTGGAGATCTTGTTGGCTTCCAGGAAGGGGTCATTGATATGTGGGGAAAAGGTGCGGATTATACACCTTTTTCAAAAACTCTCAATCTTGTTATCGACATAAGCGTCAAAAAAGATCTTAATCCACATGAGCATGAAGAGACGGTGCGCCTTGCAGGTCTGAAAGCCGCTGAGCTTATCGGTCTTGCCGCTAAAAATGCAGACGTGGATGAATGTCACGAAATGGAAATCGGCAGTATCCGCGAAGAAGCAGAAAAATATCCTGATCTTCCCAGAATTGCCTATATTGAGATGTTAATCAGCCAGGGGCTTCTACATGACGGCTATATTTATGGTGTGAAGTCATCTCAGATTCTGCCAACCCTTCTGCATCCCTTTGAGGAGCTGGATAACGCTGTGATCAGCGGAAACTGTGTCGCGGCCTGCGATAAAATCACCACCTATCAGCACCAGAACAACAGTGCAATTCTCGATCTCCTGGCTCAGCATGGCAAGACCATTAACTTTGTCGGAGTCATCGTGACGCCAGAACTCACCACTTTGGACGGCAAATTTAAAACCTGCGATTTTACCGCCAAACTGGCCAAACACCTTGGCTGCGACGGGGTGATCATTTCCGAGGAAGGATATGGCAATCCGGACTCCGATCTTGTGATGATCTGCTCACGTTGTGAAAAGGCGGGGATTAAATCGGTTTTAATTACCGATGAATGCTCCGGCTGGGATGGCATGAGTCAGCCCCTTACAGATACAGCAGCCGAGGCGCAGGCTGTGATTAGTACCGGCAATGTCAGCTATGTTTTGGAGCTTCAGCCTGCAGACAAAGTCATAGGCAATATTGAAGCGGTCAAAACCCTGGCGGGTGGATGGGACGGCTGCCTTGAAGCAGATGGCAGCATGAAGGTTGAGTTAAATGCTGTTATTGGCGCCTGCAGTGAAATCGGTTACCACAATGTCTCAGTTGCCCTCTACTAAAAGGAAAAGGGGAGTGAAGAAAGAATGAAAAAAATACTTTATTACGTTAATCAGTTTTTCGGACAGGTGGGTGGAGAAGAGAAAGCAGATATCGCCCCAACTTTCGTGAAGGAAAGCATCGGGCCTGCACTTGGTTTTGCTCAGGCTGTCAAAGGCCAGGCTGAAGTCTGCGGAACCATGATCTGCGGTGATAACTTCTTCAATGAGCATCAGGAGGAAGCCCTGGAGTTTCTGAAGAAAATTGTGACTGAAGAAAAACCGGATCTGGTGGTTGCGGGCCCTGCTTTTAATGCCGGGCGTTATGGGATGGCCTGTGCCGGTGTTGTGGATTTCTGCCTGAAACATGAAATTCCTGTGCTGACGGGAATGTATAAAGAAAACCCCGGGGTAGATCAGATTGCCGGCAAGGCGCTCATCGTTGAGACGGCTAATTCTGCCGCAGGTATGCGCAAAGCTTTGCCTGTCCTGAGTAAGCTTGCCCTCAAAATGCTTTCAGGAGAAGAGATCGGAAAGCCTCAGGATGAAGGCTATCTTCCCCGCGGTAAGCGGGAAACCGTGATCGTACCCGAACGCGGCTCTCTGCGGGCTGTGGAGATGCTGATCAAACGTCTGAATGGGGAAGCTTTTGAGACGGAATTACCGATGCCTGTATTTGACAATGTTTCACCGGCAGAAGCCATCAAGGATCTGTCAAAGGCATGCATTGCCCTTGTGACCTCTGGAGGTATCGTTCCGCTGGGGAATCCCAGGCATTTACAAAGTGCTTCAGCCCAGATGTGGACAAAAGAGGATGTCAGCTCACTGAAACAGTTAACAGGTTCGTATATGACCGTTCATGGCGGCTACGACCCGGTCTATGCCAATGCTATGCCTGATCGAGTGGCTCCACTCGATATTCTGCGTGAATTTGAAGAAGAAGGCTATATTGGCCATGTTTACCCTTACTTTTATGCCACAACAGGAACCGGAACATCCGTAGCCAATGCCCGACGCTTTGGTCAGGAAATTGGCGCAGAACTTAAGGAGGCAGGAGTAGACGGTGTGCTGCTCACTTCAACCTGAGGAACTTGCACGCGTTGCGGTGCAACGATGGTTAAAGAAATTGAACGTTATGGTATACCGATTGTCCACATGGCGACGATTACGACGATCTCTAAATCTGTAGGAGCTAACCGCATTGTCCCAACTACGGCGATCCCGTATCCGGTTGGCGATGCAAGTCTTGAGGCCGGGGCGGAACACTCATTGCGCAAAAATATGGTGAAAAGAGCGCTTGATGGTCTCGCTACAGCAATCAGTGAAGCAACAGAATTTGAAAAATAAAGGATGTTGAGGAGATTATTATGAGTCATCAAAGCCAATGGACCTCACGTTTCGGTTATATTATGACCGCCGCAGGATTTTCGATCGGCCTTGGCAATATCTGGCGCTTTCCTTATCTCACGGGTACGGAAGGCGGCGGAGCCTTCGTTATCATTTATGTGTTGATGGCGCTTCTGATCGGTATCCCGCTATTTATTATGGAAACCGGCCTTGGCCGGAAAACAAAGCTCTCGCCTGTTGAGGGTATGAGAAAATTAAATGGACGCGGAAATATCTGGAACTCCCTTGCCTGGCTTGGAGTTGCGGCAGCTTTCTTTATTCTTACCTATTACATACAGATCATGGGATGGATCGTGAGCTATTTCATCCGCATGGCCGGTGGTTTAATGAAGGGTCAGAACTACGAGGAAACGAAAGCAGCGTTTGACAGTTTTCGCGGGAATTGGCCCGCCTTGCTGATCTTTACCCTGATCTGCATGGCGATCGTGGCTGTTATTTCAGCCGCTGGACTGGAAAAGGGAGTTGAGAAAACCTGTAAGGTGATCATGCCCCTGCTTTTCATTATGCTGGTCATGCTGGCCATACGTTCTTTAACCATGCCAAATGCTTTCGAAGGCGCGAAATGGTATCTGACCCCTGATTTCAGCAGGGTCACGGGAAAAACGTTTCTCAATGCTCTGGGACAGATTTTCTTCTCCATTGGCATTGCCAGTGGGGGTGCTCTGGTCTATGGCTCTTATCTGGATGATAAGTCGGATATGATCACGGATTGTTCTCTGGTGGTCATCCTCGATACAGGAGCCGCTTTGCTGGCCGGCCTTGTGATTTTTCCTGCCATAATCTCCATGGGTCTTGAACCAGGTTCTGGTCCGGGTCTGCTCTTCGTCAGCATGAGCCGGATTTTCTCGGATATGCCTTTCGGTCAGTTCTTCGGCGCGGTTTTCTTCCTACTGGTCTTTTTCGCGGCTCTCTCCAGTGCACTGGGTTACCTTGAACCGGTGGCGACGACGGTTCGTGACAATTTTAAGATCAGCCGTCCCGCTGCCGTCTGGTCTTCTCTGATCGCGGCTATTCTGGTAGGTTTACCTGCGATTCTGTCTGAGGGACCTTTGAAAAATGTCAGGATTTTGGGCATGAATCTTTTCGATGCCGATGACTTTTTCTCCGGAAATGTCCTTATGCCCCTCGGGGCCATCGTCCTCATTTTTTACGTGATCTTCAAATGGAAATATGAAGGTCTGAGAGATGATGTCAACAAAGGCGCCAGAAACATCAAAGTAGCTCCTTATTGGAAGATTTTGATTTATGGCTTAATTCCCATTGCGCTGGTCATTATCTTTGTCACGGGCATCATAAGCGTATTCTGACGCTTGTGACGGCAAGCCCTTGATTTCTTTATTATGACTTGCTATTATTCTTAGGCGCCTTTTTTTGAGGCTGCAAATCATGCGCAGGAGGTGAAAGCAAATGCCCAATATTAAGTCGGCGATTAAACGTGTTGCATCTAATGATCGCAAGGCGGAGTTCAATAAAAACAAAAAAAGTGAATTGAAGACTGTGCTCAAAAAAGCCCAGGTCGCTTTGGACGCCTCTGCGGATGATATGGCTGAGAGCGTTAAACTGGCCAGTCAAAAACTGGACAAAGCGGTTTCCCGCGGTCTCATCCATAAGAATCGTGCATCACGTAAAAAGTCCCAGCTTGTTCGTCATCTGAATGAGAAAAAAGCCTGAGGCTTTTGTCCTGAGATGTTCAATTATAAAGCGGCTTCGGCCGCTTTTTTCATGGCAGTTTCAAACCGCTGTGTTTATGGGGCATCAGACTAAAGCCTTCGGCTCCTTCTATAGCCAGGCGCAGGCTGCAGGACACAGAATTCAGAACACGCATTGCTAAAGGCGAGAAGGCTCCGAAGGTTCCCGTAGACCGGTCTTGCCTTTCGGATGCGACAGAAGTGCACGACATCGCTCTATGACCAGAGGAGTATATATGAAACGGGCCTTTTTCTTTTCAGATTCACAGCGGCCAAGCTTCAATCTTGCCCTGGAAGAAGTGTTTTTCCGCAACTTGCCAGAACTGGGGCTGGATGGGCTGATTTATTTTTATGTCAACCAGCCTTCGCTTATTATCGGGCGCAGCCAAAATGCCTTTCGCGAAATCGACTGGCTGGGGGCGGAGCAGTGGGGGATTCCCATTTTGCGGAGACTAAGTGGGGGCGGCGCGGTTTACCACGACCTGAACAACCTCAATTTCAGCTTTATTGTGAAGCGTCAGGAAAACCTGATTATAAATTTTCAAGCCTTTCTTGAACCGGTTATCGCCTATTTACAAAGTCTTCATATTGCGGCCGAATTGAGTGGCCCCAGCGATTTGCGTGTCGACGGCAAAAAAATATCCGGTAATGCCCAGGCTCTTGACAAAGAAGTGATTCTTGAGCACGGCACTCTGCTTTTTGACAGCGAATTAACTGTACTCGGCACAATGTTGCATCACAGACAAGATGGACTGATCTCCCGCTCTGTGGAGTCCAATCAGGCAGACGTCGCTAATCTGTCGGATTATCTGGAAGCGCCCATGAGCTTTGAGGCTTTTGCCCAGGGCCTCAGCGATTTTTTACAGAGCGAGCAGGAGAGTCTTCCTCTCACCAGACATGAAACCCTGCTCGAAAAAGCTGCCGAACTGGAGAAAAGTCGTTATCTCACGCGAGCCTGGAATATGGAGCGCTGCGCTAAATTTTCTCTCAAACGTCAATGGCGGGGCTGGGACTTTTCTCTGCTCGTCGAGCGCGGAAGCATCAGCGAAATGACTTGCGTTAAGACGGGGGACTTGCCCAATGGTTCCTTAAATCAGCTCAGTGCTTCTGAGGCGGCGACCATCTGTCAGAGTCTTCAATCTGTACAGCTGTACGGCCCTGATCTTCGTGCAGCTTTGCCGTTTTTAGAGGCAGCTGCTGCCGATTCTTTGCTCGCAAGCCTTTTTCGCCCAAGGCCCCTGTAAGCTTGCTGGCCAGTGCAAGCGGCTTGCCTCAGCAGACCTTCTTCGACTAAAATAATTTTGCTGTCGACTTCTTGATGCAGAGTCAAAGCTTCGTAGATCGGCGGCAAATCGTCAATTGCTCATAATAGCTAAGAGCAGTGGCTGCTTCTGTAGCAGCGGTTTTATAAGAAGCCGGGAGGAGTTAGGATGATTAAAGAAATTTGTGTTCCTAAACTTGGAGCAAAAATGGAGCAAGCTGTTCTCGTCAGCTGGAATAAAGGAGTCGGCGACTGCGTCGAAGAAGGCGAAGCCCTGTTCGAGGTGGAAACGGATAAGGTCGTGAGTGAAATTGAAGCGGAAGCCAGCGGCAGACTGAGTAAGATACTGGTTCAGGAAGGCGAGGAAGTCCTCCCTGGTCGGGTCGTAGCCGAGATAGAAGTGGCTGACTGAGTCAATTTCGCAGCGTCAGCTCTCGAAAAGCAAAGTGATCAGCCAGTGCCTTTGATTAGTCCTGGTCCGTTAATTGGTGAAATGAGTAAAGATAATATTCAAAACAACATTCAGAGCGAAAGTCAGAAAGACAGGCCGGGAGAAGATAAAATTTTTCCCACAAAAGCGACGTTCAAGCGGAAGCCTGCCTGGCTGCGGGTGAACCTCAATCCTGAGAAAACGCGTGATGTCGTCGAACTGATGGACAGACTCAATCTCCATACGGTCTGTCGTGAGGCCCGCTGCCCAAATATGGGGGAGTGCTATGAGCGCCACACCGCGACCTTCATGATTCTTGGAGCGCATTGTACACGGAATTGCCGTTTCTGTGATGTATCCCACGGCAAACCGGAAGCTGTTGATGAGAAAGAGCCGCAGCACCTGGCTGAGGCCGCCAAAGCTCTGGGCCTCTGGCATGTGGTGGTCACTTCTGTCGATCGAGATGATCTGCCCGATGGCGGCGCTGCACAGTTTGCCAGGGTGATCCGTGCTTTACACAGCACTCTTCCAGAGGCTTCTGTCGAGGTGCTTATCCCTGATTTTCGTGGCAGTGAAGAGGCTTTAATGACGGTCCTTGAGGCCGGACCTCAGGTCTTGAACCATAATGTTGAGACGGTAAAAGAACTCTATTCAAGAGTTCAGCCCTCGGCCAACTACGAGGTGACACTGCAGCTTCTGCGCCGGGCCCGCGACTATGCGGAAGCCCAGAAGGCAGCTCATCCTGAGACCGAAAGAATGGTGATTAAAACCGGCATGATGCTCGGACTGGGCGAGACCGACGAAGAGATTAAAGTTCTTTTCCAGGATCTCGTTGCTGCCGGGACAGATGTTTTGACCCTTGGCCAGTATCTGCGCCCCTCAGAAGAACAGTTGCCGGTTGAGCGCTATGTCAGCCCGGAAGACTTTGCACGTTATCGGGAGATGGCTCTGGAAGCCGGCTTTGCTTATGTCGCGGCAAGTCCCCTTGTGCGCAGCTCCTATCATGCGGAAGAAGCGCTGGAAGCGGTGCGCGCCCGTGAAGGGAAGAAGGGTCCTGAAGCATGAGTATTCCTATTATTTATGTGCCCAATCACTCGCTCGATGTCTACTATAACTTTGGTGTTGAGTCGCTCTTTGTGCAGCAAAAGAAATGGCGGGACAAGCGGGTCTTTCTTCTTTGGAGGACAGAGCCTGCCTTGATGCTGGGCCGTTATCAGGATGCTTTGAGCGAAATCAATACGGCCTATGCAAAGGAAAAGAAAATTCATATCGTCAGGCGCATGTCCGGAGGGGGGACCATTTATACGGATCCCGGAAGCTTCCAATATAGTTTTATTCAAACCCAGGATGGCAGCGAAATTGAATTTGCCCAATTTATCGAACCTGTGATTAAAGCTCTGCGTGAACTGGGCATTCCCGCCGAATTTAATGGACGCAACGACCTTGTCGTGGCCGGAAAAAAGTTCTCCGGCTGTGCTCAGTATAAACAGGAGGGCTTTGTCGTCCATCACGGATCGATATTGTTTGATACCAATATCGAACAGATGGTGGCTAGTACGACGGTGCAGGATTACAAACTCATCAGCAAGGGCATCCGATCCGTGCGCGAACGTGTCGTCAATCTGCGCGACTGCCTTCCTCCAGAGCATAAAAATATGAGCACTGAGGCCTTTGGCGACACTCTGGCCGCCTATCTTGCGAGTGGGGGAAAGACGTCAGAACAAGTGAAAATTTATCAACTCAGTTCTGCAGATCAGGCCGAAGCCCGACGTCTGGGAGAAAGCGAATATCACAGTGCGGAAGCCATCTGGGGGAAAAACCCCGAATTTTCTCTGGAACTCAGCGGCCACTTTCCCGGCGGACATGTCAAACTCCTGCTCTCCGTGATCCACGGAAAAATCAGTCGGGCCGACTTGCAAGGCGATTTTTTCGCAGCTCTCAAAGACGGCGAACTGCAGGAGACGCTTCAAGGGGTCGACTTCAAGCGCGAAGCCGTCCTAACGGCCCTGGAGCAAGCCTCCTTCGGCGACAAAATTTACCACCTCAGCCCACAGGAACTGGCTTCACTTATTCCCATCTGAGCAGGCTCATCAAAATTTCAGGTGAGAGCTCGCCTGTTCTTGCCAAAACGATCTTTTTTCGCTAAACTATTTTAGCTTGCCTGCTTAGCTCAGTTGGTAGAGCAGCTGATTTGTAATCAGCAGGTCGGGGGTTCAAGTCCGTCAGCAGGCTCCAAGTTAAAAGCCCCGTAGCTCAAGGGTTACGGGGCTTTTCATTTTATACGAACTCAGCATAAATTTGTTTTTGGGTGCATGTTTGGGTGCAATTTTTTTCAAACGCTTTTAATTCTCATAAAATCTACGGCTTCTTCAAGCATTTTCGGGGTCCCGTCGACAGAAAGAGGCAAGATAAGCTTATGAAGAAGGTCATAAAATAAAGTAAATCGTCAAACTGTCGTTTGTCCTGTTCCGGGGGAATAAGCTATAATTATTCCAAGCTTATGACCGCTCACGCGGTTCCACAGTAAGAAAGGTTGTGCACGCTATGATTAATGCTATCGTTGGACATAAGGGTTCCGGCAAAACAGCCAGAATTGTCAAGGAGATTACTGATGCCGCAAGTCGCTCAGACAGTAATATTGTCTGCATCGAAAATGGCAAACGCTTTGATAGCATCGTCCCCTATACGGTGCGTCTGATCGACATCCAGGAATATCCTGTCAGCGGCTTTGATGAACTCTTCGCTTTTATCGCCGGGATGAATGCCAAGGATTACGACATTTCTCATATCTATATCGATAGCATTTATAAGGTGGCCAAAGAAGAAAACCCGGAGGCTCTGGCGCCTTTCATGGGCAGACTGAATGGACTGGCCGAAAAAGCGCATGTGAACATCACGCTGACCATTAGTGAAGAACCTGACAAACTTAGCGACGAGGTTCGATCTTATATCAAGTATTAAGTCATTTTCAGCGTTTGATTCATAGGAGGTGAAATAAGATGTTAAAGGAATTTAAAGAATTTGCCATGCGTGGCAATGTCATTGACATGGCTGTCGGTCTTGTCATGGGTGCAGCCTTCAAAGCTATCGTAGATTCTCTTGTAGAGAATATCATCACACCGCTCATTGGTCTTGCCACGGCGGGGATTGATTTTTCTGATTTGAAAATCGTCCTGAAAAATGCCGTTATTGAAGGTGGAGAGGTGGTGCAGCCGGAGGTCGCTCTCAGTTACGGCTCGGTGATCGACACGATCATCAAGTTTATCATGATTTCATTTTGCATTTTCCTCATGGTCAAGGCGATCAACAAGATGCACAGAGCGCCTGAGGCTGTGGAAGAAGCTCCCGCTAAATCCGAAGAGGTTCTCTTGCTTGAAGAAATTCGTGATGCTCTGAAGAAGTAGCCTGGTCGTATGACATGATTGAGGGGCAGCAATCCTCTTGAAAGCCGAGAGCGGAACTGCTATACTGAAAAAGCTATCGCTAGATTTGATCTTCGAGAGCGGGGAAACCCGCTCTTCTTTTTTGGAAAAAGTTTTGCCGGGAACAGGCGAAGAATAGGCCAAAAACAGCTGAAAGGTTAGAGCCAGGATTGAGCAAACGCAACGAATATGAAGAAAAACTCCTGAAAAGTCTTGAAAACAGCGTTCGGGAGGAGGGAGCAGAACTTCTCGATCTGCGACTCCTGCGTGAAAGCGGGAATATGATCCTGCGCCTGATTATTGATAAACGTGGTGGCGTTGGCCTTGATGATTGTGAACGTGTCAGCCATAAGGTTGATCCGCAGATCGATGCCGTGGGTGAGAGCCGTCATGATTTTCTGGAAGTCAGCTCTCCGGGGCTGGAACGTCCGCTGACAGAACTGCGCGACTTCCTCCTTCATTTGGATGAGTGGGTCGATATCAGTTTTTATACGAAGCGGCAGGGCAGCAAAATCCTGCACGCCCTTCTCCTGGAGGCAAATGAAACGGCTCTCAAGGTGAAGACGGAGTCGGGTGAAGAGCTTTCACTGAAAAGAGAGGAACTTGCCCAGGTCAAAAGAAGCCTTGAAATCCAGTAGATTGAACTGTGGATTTTCTGATCAATAAGCTGTGTGCGTTGCAACACCAAAAGGGGAGCGCTCAGCGCAACCTGTGACAGGCCAAAGGGCCAAAGGAGTGGAAAAATCGGGATGAACGTCGAATTTATTGAAGCCATCAAACTGCTTGAAAAAGAGCGGGGAATTGATTCCGAGGTGCTCTTCAGTGCTATCGAAGAAGCCCTTGTCTCAGCCTATAAACGAGAAGTGCCGAGTGCCAGGAATAACGAAAATATAAGTGGCGTGGTCGATCGTGAAACCGGCGAAATGTGGGTCGAAGTGATGAAGGAAATTGTCGAGGAAGTGGAAGATCCCGATTCTCAGATCGCCCTCGAAGAAGCTGTGGCCTATAATCCGGATTTTGAACCTGGTGACTACATTGCCATGGTGGTGAATAAAGACCAATTTGGTCGTCTGGCCGCACAGACCGCCAAAAGTGTGATCAATCAGCGCCTTAGCGAGGCGGAGAGTGAGCGCATTCACAATGAATTTTCCAGTCGTGTGGGCCAGTTGGCCTATGGCGTGGTGCAGCGTCGGGATCGCCGCGAAGTGATTGTCGATATTGGCCGTGCCGAAGCAGTACTTCTGCGCAACGAGCAGTCCCGGCTGGACAGCTATGAGTTTAATCAGCGCATGCGCTTTTATATCCTGAAAGTGGATGAACGCCGCAGTCACCCGGTTATCTACGTCTCCCGAAGTCATCCCAATCTGGTGCGTCGGCTTTTTGAGCAGGAAGTTCCGGAAATTGGCAGCGGTATCGTGGAGATCGTGGAAGTTTCCCGCGAAGCAGGCTCGCGCAGCAAGATCGCTGTAAGTTCCAACGATCCTAATGTCGATGCCGTTGGCTCCTGCGTTGGACAGCGTGGGATTCGTGTCCAGGCCGTTATTGACGAACTGCATGGCGAAAAGATCGACATTATCGAGTGGGATCCGGATATTGTCAACTTCCTTTCGAATGCCCTCTCGCCAGCCAAAGTGGTGCGTGTGGATCTTTTTGATGAAGACAAGGCAGCCCGCGTGGTTGTGCCGGATCACCAGCTCTCCCTGGCGATTGGCCGTGAAGGCCAGAACGCCAGACTGGCGGCACGACTCACGGGTTGGAAAATAGATATTAAGAGCGAGAGTCAGTATCACGATCTGATTCAGGAACAGCTGATGCGTCGCTTTGACGCTGCAATGCTTGAGGCGGGAGCGGATGATGAATCTGCGGAGAACGCCCTGGGGACGCAGCAGGAAGAGACTGAAACAGCGACGGATGCTGCTGTGACGCAAACCGAACCCGGATCTGATGAAGCTTAATTTTTATTTTGAGCCTTGCGCGGCTCTGTAGGAGGCTTGTGAAAGATCATCCGCAAGAAAATAAAAAACGGAGAACAGTGGAACGCATGTGTGTCATCTGCCGTGAACGCTTTCCCCAAAAGTCTCTGCTGCGCCTTACCGAACGGAAGGATGGCAGCTGGGCTCTGGACCTTAGCCGAAAAGCTCAGGCCAGAGGGCTTTATCTCTGTACGTCAGAAAGCTGCCTGAAACGGGTTCTAAGTGGGAAAAAACTCCCCTTTCAGCTGGCTGAAGACAGCCGGGAGCTCTTGTCAGCGATGCAGAGTGCGCGTGAGGCTCAAGCTGAAAAAGCAGCGGACGAAGGTGCTGCGAAGTCTGCAGAGCCGGACAATGAAAAGCGCAAAGCCGCGCTGGCGGTTCTCAGCATAGCTGAAGAGGACGCTAAGCTGATTCTGCTTGAGCCCAGCACAGCCGGGAATGAGGAAAAGATTCTTTCTTTACTGGGACTGGCGGAGCGGGCTGGCGGCCTTGTTTCTGGTATGGATGCCGTACTAGCCCTGAAAACTTCCGGGAAAAACTGCCTGCTTTGTGCCGCGGCAGATATCAGTCCGGGTAGTCTGAAACGTCTGCGCAGAGGAGACGATGTCTTCCCCTTGATTTATCTGCGCAAGACGGATAAAAATGAACTCGGCCGTCGCATAGGCCGACGTGGCACGGCCCTTTGTGCTGTCGTGGAGGAGCAATTGGCAAAAGAAATACGTTTGAAGGCCTTGAGAATCCATGAGCCTTGTGAAGATAAAAGTCAGAAAATGAACGAGCTGCGAGAACTGAGCGGAGGTCAAGTGAAATGATCAAAAGAGAAGAAGCAGATTCCGGTCTGAGAGCCGGCTTTATTCGTGAAGATGATGCGAAAGATCAATTAAATCAGCAGCCTCAGCCAAAGCCGCCCGTTGATAAGAAAATCGAAGCGGAAGTAAAGGCTGAGGTCGAAGCCATTGTGGCCCGCTCTGAAGGCAAATCTCAGGCCCCTAAGATTGCAAATGGACCAAAGGTGTCTGTTCAGGGGGTTTCTGGTCGCATGATTACCGGAGTCATTAAGGCAGTCAAGAAAAAAATCACCCCGCATAAGGATAAAGCCGAGGAAAGTGAGCACAGTGAGAAAGAGCCTGCCGGTTCAGAAAAGGCTGCGCTTACTCAGCCTGAGGCCGCGCCCCCTGTGCCCAGTCAGGCTGTCGAAAGTGCAGCTGAGGTGCAGGCACAAAGTCAGAAGACGAAAACTTCCGATAGCGTGGAACAGTCCCCGCAGGTGGAAAGACCGAAAGCTGAGCCTAAGGCTGACTTGAAGTCAGAAACGACTTCGTCTGCAGAAGCTGAGCCAGTTAAGAAGGAAACTCCGGCCGAAAAGTTTCCTGAGAAGGATGCAGTCAGTTCTGAAAATAAAAAAGCAGCTGTGATGCAAGAAGCGCGAGAAGAAGTTGCTGCCGCAGTTAAGGCAGAGACCGTGAAATCGGCCGCGCCGCAAACGGCAGAGAGCAAAAATGCTAAACCGGCCAAAACCCTTCAGCAGGACACGGCCATTGCAGCAGCAAAGGCCAAAGCTAAAGCGGAGGTCGAGGTCGCTACGACGAAAAAAGCAGAAGCTGCTGTCAAAGCGGAGGACCGAGCGGAAAAACACGAGCTGGCGTCTCCTTCGGCTACGGTTGAAACATCGGCAGACTCTGCAAAAAGCCGTGAGAAGATCGAAAAATCCACTCAGGTTCCCGATCTCGGAGATAAAGTTCCTTCACGTTCGGCGACACCGTCGCAAAACCGTGGAGAAAAGAGTCAGGAGCGGGAGGTCCGCATGGATCCTGAACTCTATAAGTCTTATATGGAACGCAGTGGGAAAAAACCCTTCCGTCCTCAGAAGGGCAATTATCTGGGCAAAGATTCAGCCACGCCGGCCTTTAAAGAACAGCGTCAGGGCAGAAGTTATGGCGGCAGCTCACAGAGCCGGGGCCGCAGTTTTGGTGGCAGCTCCCAGGGCGGGAGATCTTTTGGCAGCAGTGGAGGACGCTTTAATAAGGGCGGCTTCCGTGACAACATGAGCGGCGGTATGGGCAAGGACAAGGATGAGGAAGAGACGCCGCGCCGCACGCGTTCACCTAAACCGCAGAAAGCCAGAAGTTTCAACGATGCTCCGGATCTCGCGGCTGACAAGAAAAGTGAATCCCGCCGTTCCTATGCGGCACATCGTCAAAAGGGCGATCGCGACCGCTTTGATTTCCACGAGTTTGGCAACAGTCAGGAACTGGATTTTGCTGAAGAAAGTCTGCGCCGCAGTCGCCGCAAAGCGCGCCGTGGGGAGACAGCTCCTCAGGCCAAAACGCAGGCGGCTGTGCTTACCCAGGTGAAGCTGCCTGAACAGATGACGGTTAAGGAACTGGCTGAATTCCTTAAGAAAACCAGCGCTGAAGTGATTAAAAAACTTATGAATTATGGCGTCATGGCGACGGTCAATCAGGAAATTGATTATGATACCGCCGAAGTGATCGCCGGTGAGTTTGAGATTAAAGCGGAAAAAATTGTCGAGATCAAAGAAGAAGATATTCTCTTTGACGATTCCGATGATAAGCCCGAAGACCTTAAAGAGCGTCCCCCGGTTGTGGTCGTCATGGGACACGTCGACCACGGCAAAACCTCCATCCTTGACTGGATTCGTGAGACGCATGTGGCCCGCGGAGAAGCGGGCGGCATCACCCAGCATATTGGCGCCTATCAGGTTGAAGTCAAGGACAAGAAGATTACCTTCCTCGATACCCCCGGACACGAGGCCTTTACGGCCATGCGTGCACGTGGAGCTCAGGTGACGGATATCGCCATTCTGGTTGTGGCCGCGGACGATGGGGTCATGCCCCAGACAATTGAAGCGATTCACCACGCCAGAGCTGCCGAAACAGAGATTATTGTGGCGATCAACAAAATCGATAAGCCGGGCGCGAATATTGACAGAGTTAAACAGGAACTGGCTGCTCAGGGCCTGCTTGCCCCGGAATGGGGTGGTGATGTCACCATGGTGCCGGTCTCCGCCAAGACGGGCGAAAACATGGAAGAGCTGCTCGAAACGGTCATCCTGACGGCAGATATTATGGAACTAAAGGCTAACCCCAATCGTCAGGCCAAGGGCACGGTGATCGAAGCCCGGCTGGACAAAAACCGCGGGGCCATTGCCACCGTCCTGGTTCAGCGCGGCACGCTGCACACCGGTCATACGCTGGTGGTGGGGACCCTCATCGGTAATATTCGTGCCATGATGAATGAGCATGGTGAGCAAATCACAGAAGCAGGTCCCTCTGTGCCGGTCGAAATTCTCGGCCTTCCGGATGTTCCTGAAGACGGCGATATTTTTTACGAAGTCGAAAATGAGCGTGTGGCCCGCAGTCTGGTGGAACGCCGCCGCGACGAAGAGAGAGAGCGTCAGCTCAGGAAGAACAGCAAAGTGTCTTTGGACAACATCTTCGAACAGATGAGCGAAGGCGAAACCAAAGAACTCAACATTATTATTAAAGCGGATGTGCAGGGTTCCGTCGAAGCGGTGACCCAGTCTCTTGAGAAGCTATCCAATGATGAAGTGAAACTCAAGGTCATTCACGGAGCGGTCGGAGCTATCACTGAATCTGATGTACGCCTGGCAGATGTATCTGATGCCATTATCATCGGCTTCAATGTGCGGCCCGCGGCAAATGTTAAGGATATGGCCAAAGATGCCAATGTGGATATTCGCCTCTATCGCGTGATTTACGACGCAATTGAAGATATGCAGGCGGCCCTTACGGGTATGCTCGCGCCGACCATTGAAGAAGAAATTCTTGGCCATGCGGAAGTGCGCGAAACGTACAAGGTTTCTTCAGTGGGCACCATTGCCGGCTGCTATGTGACCGATGGAAAAATTCAGCGCAATGCGAAGCTTCGCCTGGTGCGCGACGGTATCGTCATCCATGAGGGCAATATCGCCTCGCTGAAACGCTTCAAAGATGATGCTCGTGAAGTGGCCCAGGGCTATGAATGCGGGGTTGGCATCGAGCGCTACAACGACATTAAACCCGGCGATATCATCGAAATGTACCGTATGAAGGAAGTTGCCAGAACCTGAACTGTGGACTTCCCGAAGAAAGGACCAAGCCATGAGTAAAGAAAGAGCGGAACGTGTCGCGGAGGAAATTCGCAAAATTCTGGCCGAAGCCATACGAAGCGAAATGAAAGACCCGCGTATGCCGAAGATATCTTCGGTCACCCATGTGAAGTTGAGCCGCGACCTTGCGTATGCAGATATCCAGGTGAGCTGCCTCGGCGGTGAGACTGAAAAAAAGGATATGATGACGGCTCTGGACAAAGCCAACGGCTTTCTGCGCAGTAAAGTCGCGCATGAAATGGGCCTGCGCGTGGCCCCGGAACTGCGCTTCCATCTGGATGAGTCCATTGAGATCGGACAGCAGATGTCGGCGCTTATTGACCAGGTGCGCGCAGAAGATGAGGCCAGGGATAAAGTTCTGCGAGACAAGGACTGAGAACATGTGGGACTTAAGCAATGAGAGAGCCTTAGCACTGGCCTCTGGAATTCTCAAAGATATTCCCCCTGCTTCTGAGCTCTGGATTATGCCGCATGTCAGGGCTGATGGCGATGCCATCGGATCCTGCCTGGGACTGAAAAGGATACTGACTAAGGCGGGCTATCATGCTCGCCTTTTCCTTGATGAGGAAGTTAAGGAAAGCTATCGCCTTCTGCCCCAATGGACAGAAGCGGAACTGTGGCCGGAAGAGCCTGAGAAAGAAGCTGATCTGCTCGCAGAGTGCAAAGCTGTTGGAGCGCTATTCGTTTTAGACTGTCATGAGGCTTCACGCCTTGGTCGCCGCGAAAAATGTTTCGAAGCTCTGACACGTCGATTCATCATCGACCATCATCTTTTTGATACTCTGCCTGCTGAGCAGGAGTGGATTGAAGCCGGGCGTTCATCGACCTCAGAGATGATTGTCCTGCTGGCTGCGGCCCTCTCCCAGCTTCTGAAGAAGGATCTCTTTGATCTGGATATGGCGACCTCTCTTGCCCTCGGTCTTTATACCGATACAGGAGGTCTGCGCTACAGCAACACCGGTGTTGACAGCTACCTCTGTATGGCGGCTCTGCGTCAGATTGGCGTGAAAATCGCCCCGCTTGCGGAGGCCCTTTTCGCTTCCCGTCCTCTATCTGAACTTCGTGCCAAAGGGCTGGCCTTCAGCCGGGCTTGCTGGGAAAAAGACGGTCGGCTTGCCTGGGTGTTCTTCAACCGGGAGGATATGCTCAGCTGTGGGGCGAGCGATGAAGACCTTGCCGGTATCTGCTCTGATCTGCGCGAAGTCAGAGGTACCGATCTTGCCTTATTTATTCGGCTCACAGAAGAACAGGGACAGGAGGTTCTCCGTATCAATCTGCGCAGTTCCGAAGCCTTTGATTGTTCTTCTCTGGCCAGAAAATGGGGCGGAGGGGGTCATATGCGGGCTTCCGGGGCTTCGCAGCCCTTACTTGGGCGCTCCCCGGAGGAACAGCTTGAAAAAATCCTCGCTGAGGCAAGGCAGGCTCTTTCCAGATGACCGACGGCATTATTCTTATCGATAAAGAAGTGGGCCTCAGCTCTTTTGCAGTGATTGCCCGACTGCGCCGTATTTTCGCTCAGAAACGCATCGGCCACTGCGGTACTCTGGATCCCTTTGCCAGCGGCCTTTTGCCTGTTTGTCTTGGCCGTTTTACCGGAGCTGTGCAGTTTATGGAAGGCTATGACAAGAGCTACCGCTTTTTGGGAGCCGCAGGTCAGCGCCGCGACACCATGGATCGTGAAGGTCGGATCACAGAGCACTTAGCTCCGGAAGACCTCCGCCAAATGGCACAGAGCGGAGTGGCCGAAAGGCGGCTGCGTGAGGCCTTTTCTTCAATTCCGGAAGAATTTTGGCAGTGTCCTCCCATGTATTCTGCGGTGAAGGTTCAGGGTCGTCCCCTTTATCGCTATGCCCGAGAAGGCCAGGAAGTGGAGCGCAAAAAACGTCTCGTACGAGTTCAATCTTTTTTTCTGCAGAGGCCCAGGTGAGTAAAGGGACCTACATCCGCTCGCTTGTCGATGAAATCGGCGAACGCTCCGGCCTGCATGCCTGCTGTTGGGAACTTCGCCGCACATCATGTGGTCCTTACACCCTTTCGGATCGTGTGTGCACGACAGAAGCTCTTTTTGACCGTTTCAATGCCTTAAATCGCGATTCAGAAGCCTGTGTCAGGTCCTTGTGGGAGGAAGGCTTCATTTATCCTCTGGCATCGGCCTTTCCCATGCTGCCCCGCCTGTCGCTCAAGGCAATGGAAGCCCGCGATCTTCTCCAGGGCAAAGCTTTGTCTTTTACCGCCGAAGCGTTTTTGCAGCGTCTGCAGAGAGCAGAGATCAGCGAAGTTAAAAGTTTTAGCAACCGTGCTGAACAGCTTGATCATGAACCCAGGATTCTGCTTTTTAAAGGGGATAAATGTCTGGCGATGGCGCGCAGCGAAGCGGATGTTACAAATGTGCTGCTACGAAGCCAGCGCGTTTTCGTATCCCAGGACAGTTGGCAGGAGCCTGGCGGAGGTGAAAAATGGTGATTCGCGATCTTGAAGCTTCTTTGAAGCCGGAGCCGCGTGTGATTGCACTGGGTTTTTTCGATGGTGTTCATCTGGGCCATCAGAGCCTTCTCCGGGAAATGCGGAATATCGCCGCAATGAAAAAGCTGATCCCCACGGTCTTTACTTTTTTAGATCCGCCAGGGCGTCTCTTTGATTCGGAACAGCGCTTCCCCGGCCTTTTACAGATGCGTGAAGACCGCCTCGCCGCGCTCAGGCATTTCGGGGCTGAAGACATCATGGCGGCTCCGCTCAGTAAGGAAATTCTTGATCTTCCGCCCGAACGTTTTCTGAACTGGCTGTTTCGGGAAAAAATGGATGTGCGCCATGCGATTTGTGGCTTGAACTTTACTTTTGGTAAAAAGGCCGAAGGCGATATTCAGCTTCTGGCTAACTTTGCCAAAAAAGAGCATATTGGCCTGAGCATCATGGAAGACTGCAGCTACAAAGAGATCGGCTTATGGCGACGCCTTTCTCACATGTTGAAAAGGTGAGCCAGGGTAAAAAGCTTGGGCGAAAGCTGGGCTTTCCCACGCTCAATATTGCGCTGCAAGATGACATGGTCGTCCCCCGCTTTGGAGTGTACGCCTCCCTTGTGAGCTGGGACAATAAAATTTGTCCAGCTATTTCCAATATTGGTGTACGTCCTACAGTTGAGCAGACGAGCCTCGCCCGAAGTGAATCTTTTCTCTATGGAAAAGAAAGTCCGTCCTACGGAGATACGATTCGCGTGACTTATCTCCGTTTTATTCGGCCGGAAGAGAACTTCCATTCAGCAGAACGCCTGCAGGCCCAGGTCTTAAGTGATCTTGAAAGGGTCAGGCTCGATCACGAGCAGCATCCCGAAGAATACAGGCCATTTCAAGAATACAGGCAAGTTCATTTCTAAACAGCGTCGAAGCTGATAAACTGATGGAACAGGGCACTTGCCGGATATATTCATTGCTCTGCCACCGAGAACGTATTCACTCAAGTTAAAACACCGAAATTGTTCATGATGGTAAAGTCCGGATACATCTGACAACGACCACACATCCATTCATCTGGTATCAGGGCGTAAGAGGACGTCAAAAATATGAACAGCACTCACGTCAGTTTTCCGGGATTGGGCATTGAAAACCTTCCCAT
>SFGY01000044.1 GCA_004556455.1 Clostridiales bacterium
ACAGAGCAGGTCATGACGAAAGTTTTCTTTGTTCAGCCGCAGTAAATACCCGGTTTAAAATCGAAACTCAGCCGGTAAATATCTTAATAAAAACAAAACCCCGCTTCGGCGGGGTTTTTTATTTGTTACCTTTTTGTTACTCATTAAAAATGAAAACCCCTGAAACTAAGGCGTTTCAGGGGCGTTTGGTGGGAACAACAGGACTCGAACCTGTGACATCTTGCGTGTAAAGCAAGCGCTCTACCAGCTGAGCTATGCTCCCGAAAGGAATTTCCTGAGTCAACTCATTCATAATGAGCTGTAGAAGCATAGCATTTTCAAGAGCGCTTTTCAAGATGACGGATGTTATAATGCGAGCCAGAGTTATTCAGCTATCGTGATGTGAGTGTGTAAGCAAAGTCGTCAGCGAAGATCGTGAACAGAGATTATCAGCGACGATCATCAGCAAAGATCGTGAGCAATGCTCTTCAGCCAAGATCTTCAAACAAGATTGTGATCTAAGCTTTTTACGCTTTTGTGACATTTTCACATGATCCAGCATATTAAAGGTGAGGCCAAAACAATATCTCACCGGAAGGGGGCCCTGTGGAGACGGAAAAAAATCGCAGCAAAAAATTTTTCCGCTCAAAGGGAGAGCGTCCTCCTGCCCACCCCGGTTCACTCCTGCAGGAGGAGACTTCGACTGAGCCGTACAGGCCTTCGGACGACGAGGTGATCGAGCGTTTCTCTCATCTCGTTTATCAGCTGGCTCTGGCTCGCTGCAAGCAGGTTCAGGATGCGGAGGATATCTTTCAGGAGGTCTTTTTGAGCTGGACTAAAGCCCAGCCCAGCTTTGTCAGTGAGGAGCATGCCAAAGCCTGGTTTATCCGTGTGACCTGCAATACGGCCAATTCCTTCTGGCGCAAGCCGCAGCACCGTCGTGAGCTGCCCTTCGATGAGCAGATGGAACAAGAGGAGGCGGCAGCTCCGGATCGCTTTGACCGCCGGGAGGCTCCGGAGGAGCAACAAATCCGGACCCTTGATCTGGAGCATTGTTTAAAAGCTCTCAGTGGTTCAGAACGTGAGCTGATACATCTTTTCTATTATGAGGGGATGACCAGCCGGGAGATCGCTGAGATTCTGAATAAAAAAGAGGGTGCGCTGCGTATGCAGCTCAGTCGGGCGCGCAGAGCGTTAAAAGCTTGTTTGGAAGGAGGGAGCCAGGAATGAGCACGTGGTCGGAAAAGCAAATTCGCGAGGCTTATTGCCGTCGTGTTGAAAGTCAGAAGCCTTCAGCTGAGCTTCTGCTTAAAACTCGCCGTGCGATGGAAGCCGCTGCCTGCCCAGGCAAGTCTGGTTTTTTCTCTCGTCGTCCAGCGCTTCGTGCCGTAGCAACCCTCGCCGCTGTCTTTGTTTTTATCGCCGGAGGCTTTATCCTGCTGCAGCGTTTCTCAAGAGATGAAGCCAGCCGCAGCTTTGCGCGCAAGCCCGCACCGGCAGCTGGAGCCGACGGCTCGAGCTCGACCATTCCTGAGGTCCCTGCGGAATTTCGTCCGGGGTTTATGGAGGCAGAGGAAAAACAAGTCGAAACAAAAACGGCTCCAAAGGCTAAAAGTCCGGAAACTCCAAAATCCGCAGAAGCTCCGGAAGCAGAGCAGTTTGACACTCCTCTGGAGAACGCTGGTGAAGGAACGCTCGCGTCGCCCCCCAATGGGGTTTCAACGGGAGCAAAGGATCTGGACAGCTGTTCTGCAGAGAGCACGGAACCTGGCTCCTCTTGTGAAGAGAAGAGGGCTTTAGCGGAGGACCTTGATGCAGACGAAGAAGACTTCTCGCTCTTCGCGGCTCCTGAAACGGTCTCGCTCGAATCTGATGAAATCATGGAGGATCTGGACGGCAGTGCCGAGAGTCCGCAGGTGCTGCTCGTTGCACTGAATCGGCGCATGGATGATCGAGCCTACGGGCAGATTTCCGAGCGCATTGTCACTTCTCTCCGCCAGGCCGGCCTTGAACTGGCGCCTACCCTGCAGATTATTTTTGACAAGAGCCCGGCTTTTCAGAGAAATGATTTTCGCCTTGGCCTCATTCAGACGCTTAACCGCAGCTACCATCAGGCATTTACCCAGGCCGATAACAGTGAAGTGCTCTATCTTTTTATTCATTCTGCAAAAATGGACGAACAGCAGGAGAAGCTTAGTTTCAAGGTCAGTATTCGCATGGCCGGGGTCGTTCTCGATCAGTTTGAAGTGACTGTCGAACAGGTGGATGGGATCTGGAAAGAGATTGGCCATTCAATTCCAGGAGTTTGCGAAGACTGCTGAACCGGAAATGATGTTGAAGGGTATGCACAATTGTTAA
Source organism: Clostridiales bacterium (assembly GCA_004556455.1). Taxonomy (GTDB): domain Bacteria; phylum Bacillota; class Clostridia; order Saccharofermentanales; family DTU023; genus SFGY01. The sequence goes on from SFGY01000044.1 coordinate 2,338, forward strand.
GATGAAAAACAAATTACACCGCTTTTTTTATAAACCACCCTTTGCCGTTCCTCTGGTTCAGTTTGCCCTGCGCAAGGAAGAAAAACGCAGCTTTGACACGGCACGGGTGCTTATTTTGCAGATGTCCGGGGTGCTCGGGCTTATCCTCAACCTCATTTTATCTACGGTCAAGATTCTGGCCGGCAGTCTTTTCAACAGCCTGGCCCTGATTGCCGACGGGTTGAACAATCTTTCGGACGCTCTTGTCTCCTTCGTGACCATCGTGGGGATTCGCTGGAGCGCTAAGGCCCCGGATAAGGAGCATCCCTACGGACATGGTCGTATTGAATATCTGCTTTCGGCGGCAATTTCCTTCCTCATTTTCTTTGCAGGGCTCAGTGTTTTTCGCGCCGGATTTGAAAAAGTGAGAACGGGAGCAGAGGGAGATCAGCTGAGCGGCCTCGTCCTGATTTTTATGCTGCTCAGTATTCTGGTCAAACTCTGGCTCTTCTTTTTCTATCGTTTTTTAGGGGAGAGCCTTCGTTCCGAACTGCTGATCTCTAATTCACGCGACTCCCTTTCTGACGTCTTTGCCAGCTCAGCCATTTTGCTCGGACTGGGAATTACAGCGCTGGGTGGGCCGAATAGTGACGGCTGGCTTTCACTGGCAGTTTCTCTGCTGATTTTCCGGGAAGCCTGGGAAGTGCTCAAAAATACCATTGATAAACTTCTCGGCGGCAGACCTTCACCGCAGCAGGTTGTGCGTATCCGTGAATTTCTGAACGGACGCCCTGAGATTCTCGGTTTTCATGACCTGATGATCCACGACTATGGCCCCGGGCGCATCTTCGTGACCGTCGATGCTGTGGTCGACGGTAGAAAAGACTTGCTCACCTTGCACCGGGAAATTGATCAGACCGAAGAAGAAGCCCGCGATAAGCTCAAACTGCGCCTCACCATTCATATGGAGCCGGTGCTTGAAGATGACCCCATTATCAACGGTATTCTGCCGGTATTTGAGAGCAAACTGGCCGAACTTTCACCGGCCTTCAGCTATCACGACTTTGATCTCATGGGTGAAGATCACCATATCATTCGCTTCGATCTTCTCATTCCTGAAGAGGAAGAGCGCAGCGACGAGAAACTTATCGCACAGCTGCGTCAGAACCTCGAAAAGGATCTTCCCGGCTATCACCTGGACGTTCGTATCAAACGCAACTTACTGGGCATCTGAAAGCCCTATCAATCTATTCTCACGGACTGCCCCAGGGACTTCGTCAACCCGCTTGTCGTGTTGGATGACCAGGTACTCTCTGTGGGCACAGCCCTCTGGTGCCACCTGGCTTTTTGCTGGCTCCAGGAAAAGAGCTAAGCCACTTGCACGCTTTTTTCTCTCTGTGTTATGATAATCCTCACGTGACAATGTATTGGAGGTTTGACTTATGCAAGCATTGATTGTCATCCTGGCCATTTTGGATATTCTGGTCTGCATCGCCCTGGTTCTTCTGGTTGTTTTCCAGGAGGGAAATTCCCAGGGTCTGGGCAGCATTGCCGGTGGTGCTGAAACTTTTCTCGGAAAAAATAAGAGCCGCTCCATCGATGATAAGCTGAAAACCATGACGAGCTATTGTGCCATCGCTTTTGCCGTTCTGTCTGTTGTGCTTTATCTGCTGACGGGCCGCGGTTGATGAGGCCTGCAGTGAAGGAAATTCAACTTTTACAGAGCTGTCCCTGCGGCGGCTCTTTTGTTTTTTAAGGATCTTATGAAAACATTAAAATATGACGAAATAAAAGCTGAATCCGTCCATTTTGATCATCCCGGAGAAGGGGTTATGGATGGGGTCAGGGCCGATGTCAACTTTTCCAAAAAATTGATTGGAGTCCTGCTTCAACAGGGGCGAGACGGTATCGTCGAACTGGACCGTACAAGCCCGGAGGCCGGCCGCAAAATTTTTATTCCGCGGCGTGATTTAAACGGTGCGCCTTTTGGCATGAAGGTCATCGTTGAGCTGACGGGCATTGCGGATCTGAGCTATGGCAGGATCGTTGAAGTGCTGGGAGATCCTGGCAATCCGGATGTGGCGATTCAGTCGATCATCCACACCTATGGGCTTTCGGAGGATTTTCCCCCGGAGGTGCTCAGGGAAGTGGAAGACCTGCCTGCAGATCCTGATGAAGCGGAAATTCAGGAAGAGCTTAAACATGGGCGCAGAGATCTGAGAGATCATCAAACGATCACCATTGACGGTCTGGATGCCCGTGATCTGGACGATGCCATCGATGTGAGCAAAACGGCAAATGGCTACGAACTCTGGGTACATATCGCCGATGTCACCCACTATGTCCGGCCTGGTTCGGCGCTTAACAAAGAAGCGGTACGGCGCGGTAACTCGGTTTATCTCGTCGATCGCGTCCTGCCCATGTATCCGCCGAAGCTCTCCAATGGCCTCTGCAGCCTTAACCCCGGCAAGGATCGCTTCTGCCTTTCTGCCCATATGGACATGGATCAAAATGGCAAAATCAAAGGCGGGGAGATTGTGCCCACGGTGATCCGGAGCAAAGTGCGCAGTTCCTATGAAGAACTCACTGAGATTTTTGACGGTGCGCCTGTTCAGGATGACCGCCCCGAATGGTTTCCTGAACTCATCCAAACGGCACGGGAACTTGCCGGAAAACTCAATCACCTGCGCAAAAAACGCGGCGCCCTTGCCTTTAATTTCCCTGAGACCAAGGTCAGCCTGGACCCTCAGGGTAAGCCTCTGGAGATTTACGGGAAGTGGCAGAACGAAAGCAACGAAATCATCGAGGCTTTTATGGTGGCAGCGAATGAATTTGTCGCTGAGTTCTGCGAGAAGAAACATTTGCCGGTCGTCTATCGTGTACACGAAGAGCCCGACCCCGACAAGCTTAGCTCTGTTGGCCGACTGGCCCGGGAACAGGGCCTGCGTCTCAAGGTCAGCACAGAGCCCAAGCCGCGTGAAGTTCAGAAGATGCTTGAAGAGCTGAAAGCTGCGCCTGTGGGGCCGGCGCTTTCCGAGCTGGTTCTTCGCGCCCAGGCCAAAGCCCGTTATGACATTGAGGATCTCGGACATTTTGGACTGGCTTCCGAGGCCTATTTGCACTTTACCTCGCCCATTCGTCGCTATGCCGATGACGTGGTGCACCGTGCCGTCAAAGCGGCGCTGCGGCAGGAAAAACTGGGGGCGCTCAAGCTGGGTCTGAAAGAAATTGCCTGGCATATTTCTCTCACTGAACGCACCGCGGAGCAGGCGGAGCGTGATACGGTGCAACAAAAAATTGTGGAATATTATGCCAAACATCTTGGTGAAGTCTTTGCTGGACGTATTTCTGGCTTTTCCAACTCCGGCCTTTTTGTGCAGCTGGCCAATACGGCTGAAGGCAGCGTCCTCTTTGCATCTCTGGATGAGGGCTATATCGACTACGATCCGGATCGCCTGGAAGCCTCAAGCCGCCAGAGTGGACTGATCTTTCGTATCGGCGACAGAGTCAGAGTCCAGATCGCCCGCGTTGACCTGCTGCGCCGCTTCCTGGATTTTACCCTGCTCGAGCATGAAGATGCCGTGAGCGGAGAGGTTCGGGAAATTCAACAAAAGGAGGCTCCTGGTCAGAAGCAGAGAAGACAAAACTTTGCTGAAAAAGCTTCGGGAAAAAGGTCGAAAAAATCTGGAAAAAGCTCCAAAAAAGATGTTTCTGCGAAGAAAAGTCGCAAGAAAAAGAAAGAAAAAGCCGAGCGCAAAAAGCACAAAAAAAGATGATCAAGATCAGGCTTTAAGAAAGAACGGAAGGACCGGATGCGGAAGCTGCATCAGCCTCGGAAATAATAAAGCTTTTGATGTCCTTCAAAAAGTCCTGCGCTTCTTTTTCATCGGCGAGGACGTGCACTTCAAGCGGATTTTCAAGATCCAGGCTGAAAATTCCCATGATAGATTTTCCGTCCACCACGTAGCGGCCGGAGCAGAGATCTACCGGAAAGGGATAACGGCTGGCAGCAGCAGTAAAGCGTTTGACTTTTTCAATGCGGTCTAAGTTGACTTGCAAAGTGATCATAATCAGTCCTCCCCACGCTTTTCCCGCTGGGGAAAAGCTTTTCTTATTCTAGCAAGATGACGAGGGAATGGAAATATTTTTAACTATGGAAGCTGAGAATAACGCCAATAAGGCCAGAGCAAGTTTTCGTTTCACCATCAAAAATCTGGGCTGTAAATGCAATCGTTACGAGGCGGATGCCCTTGCCCTCTTTCTCGCAGAGCAGGGAGGGGAGGAAGTGACAGAAGAGCAAGCCTGTGATCTGGCTCTGCTCAACACCTGTACGGTCACGGCCGAAGCTGGACGTAAGAGCTGTCAGGCCTTGCGGCGGCTGCGCCGTGAGCACCCTGCAGCGGTTATTGGCGTCATGGGCTGCCACTCTCAGCTGGAAGATCTCAGCGATTTATGCGACTTTCAAACCGGTGTGGAGGGTCGTCTCGGGCTTGCGGAGGCCTGCCTTAAGGAGCTGCAACAGCGCCGTAGGATGGGGCAGCCTTCGGTTGAGCCTGAACGTGCAGCCCATCCGCAAGAGCCTGGCGCTGCTCTGCCGAGTGAGATTGGCGGTACGGAGGCTTCTGAAACGGCTGTGGCCGTCAGAGCAGGGCAAAATTGGCGGCCCTGCGCTCATGACAGCGCTTACGAAGAACTGGGGACCGTCCGGGCGCAAACTGAGACGCGTGCGCAGATAAAAATCTGTGATGGCTGCAATCAGTTCTGCACCTACTGTGCCATCTGTCTGGCCAGGGGCCGTGTGCGCTCGCGCGGACGCAGTGAAATTCTTGAAGAAGCCCGGGCTTTAACGGCTGCAGGGCACAAGGAGATCGTGCTCACGGCGACGCATCTCTGTTCCTTCGAAAAAGAGCAGGGTCATGACATTCTGGCTCTGGCGGAACTTCTGGAAGAGCTGGATCAAACCCCCGGACTGGAACGCCTGCGTCTCGGTTCTCTGGAACCGGCTTCGCTGACCCCTGCCTTCATCAGTCGTGTTTCACGGCTCAGAACCCTCTGCCCGCATTTTCATCTCTCTCTGCAGTCGGGCAGCGATACGGTGCTCGCCCGTATGCACCGTCAGTACAGCAGCGAGGACTATCGCAGGGTGGTTCAGACACTGCGTCAGGCCTTTGACGATCCGGCAATAACGACAGATATCATGGTCGCTTTTCCCGAAGAAAGCGAGGCCGAGTTTGCTGAGAGTTTTCATTTTGCCGAAGAAATCGGATTTGCACGGATCCATGTCTTTCGCTATTCCCCAAGAAAGGGAACCGCAGCGGCTCGCATGAAACAGGTTCCAGCGGCCATATCCAAAGCCCGCGGCGAGGCCATGCAGAAATTGGCCGGAGAACTTGCGGAGGCGTTTGCGGCCTCGCGTGTAGGCCAGAGAGACAGTTTCATTGCGGAACAGCCTTTGGGCGAAGGCGCTTTTAATGGCGTGACCTCGCGCTACGATCCGGCTGTCCTGCAGCGCCGCAAAGACGGCTCAGCTCCTCATCGCGGAGACTTTGTGCATTGTCGCGTTCTCCGTGCCGAAGGCGAGCGCCTGATCCTGGAAGAGATTTAAGCCGAAGGAGAGCATCTGATTCCAGTAGGGACTAAGCTTGCTTCAGCGATCTGACCCCCGAAGAAATTTGAGTGCCTGCAAGGGCTTGTCTTCCTGCTGTGCCTCCCTGCACGCTCTGCGCTGCCAGGAGATTCTATTAACTACACGGGTACCTTCAGCTCCGGGTGTTTAAATAATCCTGCAAAATTATTTCTGCAGCCAGCTGATCGACCAGGCCTTTTTTATCTTTCAGGGGAACTGCGGTTTCTCGCATGAGTTCTTCTGCTTCCATGGATGTCAGCGCTTCATTCTGAAAAATGGGGCGCAACTTGCTGGCCGCCTGCAGTTTTTTGGAGAAGCTTTTGACTTTTTTCTCCATCTCACCGATTTTACCGTCCGTTCGCTCGGGCATGCCGAGAATGATTTTACCGATCTGCTCTTTTTCGATAATCTCGCAGAGTCTTTGGATCACGAAGTCCTCACCGCGGTTGGGGATGGTTTCATAGCGCCGGGCCAGAATGCCCAGGCTGTCTGAAATAGCCGTACCAACGCGCACGGTACCATAGTCAATCCCCAGATAGCGCTTAGGCTCCTCGAGATTGCGTTTTTTCTCCCTGTGAAAGGTTTTTTCCTGCTGAGCGTTTAAATTTCTGACTTCAGCTTTATTCTCTGCCAATACGGACACCTCTGCGCAAATAAAGAAAGCCCGCAGATTGTCTGCGGGCTTTGCCATAGCTCAAAATCTTAATAACGGCCTTCCCGTTTCAAGCCCTGAATATACTCAGCCAGAATGACTTCCAGAAGCTCATCACGTTCCATGCCGCGAATGGTTGCTCTGGCTCCACGATAGTTGGTGATATAGGTCGGATCGCCGGAGACAAAATAACCCACAAGCTGGTTGATGGGGTTGTAACCCTTTTCCTCCA
>SFGY01000045.1 GCA_004556455.1 Clostridiales bacterium
CCGATAAGCATGGCAAAAACGAGGGCGGAGCCGGAAAGCCAGGGGGGTATGACAGAAGCTGCCGCTCCGGGGCCGCTCATCATCATGGCCATACCTCCGCCATCCGAACCGGCGGCGGCGTTGTTCATGATATAGGAGGCAAGGTAACTCAGTCCCAGACCAATGCTCCCGCCTAAAAAGCCGATGAGCGCAGATTCTATGAGGAAGAGACGGCGGATCGTGTGAAGGCGGCATCCCAGGACCTTGTAAATACCAATTTCCTTCGTGCGCTCATAGATGGACATCATCATCGTATTGGCAATGCCGATGGCTGCAACCAGAAGTGAAATGCCGCCAATGCCGCCCAGAAAGATCTGAATCTGTGCGGATTGCTCCTTGATGCTCTGAATCCATTCCGAATCGGATTGAGCCTGCAGGCCGAGATCCTGGAGGCTTTTCGTCAGTTCCTGGGTATAGTTCATATCGTCGGCTACGACAATCAGATTGCTGTAGACAATTTCGCCGGTGCTGCGCCCGCTTTTGGTGGCTGGCTGACCGGGCCAGGCTTTGCCCTTGAAGATGCGCTTCAACATACTTTCGGCCGCGGCCAGATCCGTGTACGCGCCAAAGTCCCATTCGCTCCAGCCGCTTGCCCCGCTGTCGATAACACCATCCGCTTTGATCAGATATTTTTTGGGTGGTTTCGGCGGGGTGCTCTCGCCCTCACTGCCCGATCTGGCACTGCCATAGAGAGCGTCCATATCGTAGATCGCAATGCCCGTCGTTGTGTAAAGATTGACCTCCGGCTCGGCATTTTCCTCCTCAGGCATGCCATAGGACATGAAGCGGTTCATATCCTTCGGATTGTAGAAGTTAAAATTGTACATCCGGCCAATCCAGAGCGGCATGCTGTCGCTGGCGTATTCTTCGGGTGGGATCAGTGAGCCTTCGCTGAATTTCCAGTCGAGACTTTCCAGATAGGAGCGTGGATAGGCCGTGATACTCTGACCGTTTTCATAGGCGCCAATTTTGATCCGGCAGTTAATGTCAAGGATGGGGATGACTTCTTTGACATGGGGCAGTCCTTTAATCTCTTCTATGGTCTTTTCGTTAAGATTTTTGTTCTTGCTGCCTGCGGCACTGGGGCGTCCCATGCCATAGTAGCCCCCACCCATGGAATAGACCTTGATTTCGACCATCTGACGCTTGCTCATGATCGTCTGCTCCAGGTATTGCTGCTGAGCAATGCCGATGGACAGCATCACGACAATGGCCACGGTGCCGATGACCACGCCAAGCACTGTCAGCCCCGTGCGTAGCTTTCGCCGCCAGAGGTTGGCAAAACTGATGTGAATTTGATCCCAGATACGCATCTGCAGTTATCTTATTTCATCAGGTCACGGAAATACGCTTCATCTTCCATGGCCATGCGTTTTTTGCGGCGTTTGCGGCGGAAGCTGCTGATGCTCATGACAAGCAGGATGAGGAGGCAGACGCCCAAAAGAATCCAGGCCCAGAGGGGCATCAGGCTGAGGAGCCCCGAAGCCGGGCCATTCATTTCACCCGCCATAGAAGGATCCAGAGGATTGCCATTTTCATCCGTGGGAAAAGCATCCATGCCGCCCATGCCGCTCATGCCCGGGGGCATATCCATGGGATTGTCCTCCATGACCATCAAAGGAAATTCGATCTCTTTTTCTGTGGGCGCTCCATTTTCATCTTCAAAGCGCATTTTCAGCTTGCGTGGCTGATCAGGCGAAAAACTCTCCTCGGCTTTGATCATCATGTCGAGGGTCTTGCTCTCGCCGGAATTCACGTTGCCGAGGTAGGCTTCAGCTCCCGAAATACCCTGTCCCTCAGGAACCAGAACCGTGAGGTTATAGAGGGTGGTTTTGCCTTTGTTAAAGATGAGACAGCTGAGGTTCGCTTCCTGCCCGACATTGATCTGTTCCGGCATGATCTCGATCTTGCCGTGATCTACACGAGCTTCCTGATGCAGGGGAATGGAAATGGCCTCACGCGCCTGAATCGCCGTGGCCTTCAGATCTTCATACTCCATGTCCAGCTTGAGATTGTAATTGCGCTGCGGGACCTGGGAGGAGCTGACCATGTCGACTTCAAGATCGTAGTCGCCTTCGGCCTCAATATACGGGATGAAGAGCGAGGCCGCCCCGTTTTCGGTAAGGAAGGGTACGCTGCCATTCTCCCCGACCTGATCCGAGCTGAGGGTCACCTGGATGTTCTGGATGGCGGTAAGGCTTGAGGTGTTGTGGAGATGCACCGTGAGGTGAAATTTTTCGCCCCCTTTGACTTTTGCCGGATTGGTTTCATAGCCCTGGCAGAGCAGGCGCGGTTTTGAAGTCGGACCGCTGTCTTTGTCTCTGCCTTCGCTGTCGCTCACAGGATCTCCCGCAATGTCCACAAAGATGGAAAAATCTTCATCTTTGATTTCCTGATAGCCGTATTTATATTTGACGCGGAATTTGAGTTCTTTATAACCCGATTTAATTTTGCTGCGCACGGTAACCTGGCCGAAGTCGCAGAGCACCAGAGTTCCCATCCCCTGATCGCCCATCTGGGCTCCGGGCGGCAGCGGGAAAAGCGTGCGACCCACCGCCATGGAATAGTCTGTGCGTTCGATCTCAAAAGGCCATGCCTCGGCGTCACCCGCCACCACCGGCGTCACCGAAATGATATCCGCCGGGTCGAAACCGCGGTTGACGAGGCCAAACTGCAGATTCATCGCCTGTCCATACTGGCCGGACTGTGTGGGCAGCTGCGCAGGCGCTAGCAGAACTCTCTGATCCTTTTTGTTGGCCGGATCACCAATGACACGGAGAGGGAAGCTGAGTTTCTGCTCGTAAATATAGCCACTGCTTCCTTCCTGAAAACGAATAATAAAATTCAGGTCGTAGTAACCGTCAGCCGCGTTTGGTTTCACAAAAAGGGGCGGAAAAACGACGAAGGTCACCTCTGAATCCGTGATCCAGGCACTGGGTTCCGGAGAGCCGAAGATTCTGGCCTGATTGACCTCAAAGGGGAAGTTATCACCCGCTGAAGCTTCCAGAACAACCTCCTTGATCTCCAGCTTTTTATTGGATATATTCTTTATTTCAAAATCCAAAAGGGCAAAGCCATTGCAGTAAACCGCGGCCATCTGCGGGCTGGGCTGCATCTGGAAGGGATATTCCGAGCTGGGTGTGAACGCAAAAGGATCGCCGCCTGAGGGTTGAGCGCCGGGTTCATTCTGCCCTGGCGCTTGCTGAGGCAGGAGGGGCGTAGGCAGCTGGATGGGGGGATTCTGGCCATTAGTGGCAGGCAGGCGTTTGCCGCTGCTCCCCCTGGCTGAAGGCGCAGCGGAATTTCTGTCTGAAATTCCCGCCGAGAGTTCTTCCGAAGCCCTTGCAGAGGCCCCATTAGAGGGATCAAGCGGAACTCCGTTAGAATTTCCGTCTGTGATTCTGATTGAAGACCCAACAGGTGTCCCTGCTAAAGACCCGTCCGAAGCCCTGGAGGGCATCGCCTGAACACCGTTCAGCGGGAAAAGGGTCATGATAAAAAAGAGCAGCAAGAGGAGAGCGAGACTGCGATATCTCAGCCGTCGATCCACTGTTTTTCCTGCAGCCGTTTGACTGCGATTCTCACTGGCATTTATCCGCCTGTTCTGCTCTGGCTTATTCATTCGACGTATCTCCACTTATACTTTTCTGAGCCGCAAGGCAGGGCACCGTTTTTTTACCGTGCCCGCCCAGGCCGCTCTTCCTGAGATTTAGTTTACCTCATCTCACTCTGCCTGAAGACTTCCTGCCGCTTCCGGATGAAAGCTATGGAGCTTCTGGCTGATGATGTTATTATGCTTCCGGCTGAGGGTTTTCTGCCTTTTCCAGCTGGAGCTTGTCTGCAGGTTCAGCCGCAGCACCATCGGACATTTCGTCCCCCTGGTAGCAGAGGCTGCCGCGCTCCACAGAAATAATGCGGCCATCCTGGATACGGAATATACGATCTCCATACTGCGCAAGATGATCGTCGTGCGTGACCATAATCAGCGTCTGCTGGTGTTTTTTACTGATTTCCTGAATCAGATCCATGATCTCGCGTGAGGTGTGCGAATCGAGATTGCCTGTGGGTTCATCCGCAAAAATAATCCGCGGGTTTACCACCAGGGCGCGGGCAATGCCCACTCGCTGCTGCTGGCCACCGGACATCTCGTAGGGCCGGTGATAAATCTGCTTGTCCAGACCCATCATGTGCAGAAGAAGCCGGGCTTTTTTCGTGCGCACCGCTTTGGCTTCGCCACGGAAAATCAAGGGCAGGGCAACATTTTCCAGCGCGTTCATGCTTGGAATCAGATTAAAGGACTGAAAGATAAAGCCGACATGGTCGCGACGAAAGGCGACCAGTTCATCTTCGCTGAGTCCCACAATGTTGTGACCTTGAATGCGTATGGCTCCAAGGCTCGGAGGCTCGAGCCCCGCCAGCATGTTGAGCAGCGTCGACTTGCCTGAGCCGGAAGCGCCGACTATCGAACAGAACTCCCCGCGGCGAATATCAAAACTCACCCCATCCAGAGCACGAACCCTTTCCTCGCCGAGGCGAAAAATCTTAAAGAGGTTGCGCACAGAGATGACCAGATCTTCCGCCGGGGCATCGGTGACGAGGGCAGAAAGCTGCTGAGCTTTCGCCGGCTCAACAGCATCCTCCGGCTCATGAGAGGCGGCCGACCCAAGGGCAGCCTCCCGCACCTGTGCCTCAGCCTGCTGCAGCTGTTCATTCTGCTTTTGCTTTTCAATTTTCTTCTTCAAAGGCAGAGGTCTTCCTTATACCGTTTTGATTGTAACACCCTGATCAGCTCCAGGCTAGAATTCAGATTCAGGCTTCTTGCCTGAACTTCAGGCCAGAGGTGATCAACAATATCCCTGACCAGGTCAGCAGCAATCGCGCGCTGATAGGACAGATCTGGAATCCGGGATGTTTTTCAGCCTGAATCAGGCCATCTTGTCCCAGGGCTCCAGGTAGAGGGGCTCTTCGCTCAGGCCTTTATGCCACTTTTTCGGCAGATATTTCTTGTCGATGATGGCTTCGAAGGCGTAATTGAGGAACCAGTCGTGGCTCATCGAGAAGGTGCCTTTTTTGCCATTCTCTTCGCCCCAGGAATTTTCCACGCGCCAGGTCAGCGGCCGTCCTTTTTCGTCGAGATCAACACCCGTGATATTCATGGCGTGACTGATGCTGGAATAACCGCAGAGAAAGCGTTCTTCCTTGTCAAAATCGCCGGTGTCCGGAAGGATCGTGTTATACGCAAAAAGCTCATTGTCGAGGATGCCTTTTTTCCTGTCGATATCTTTGCCGACATCGCAGGCAAACCAGACCGGAACCCCATCCTTCACCGAAGCCAGCACGCAGTCCGCATAGACCTCCAGGGGAATATTATAGCCACCCGCCGGTGTGCTCTCGTTAACATTGCGAACATTTTTTATCTTAATGTAACGACCGACAGGTTTATCCTTGCGCGGATCGCAGCAGATGACAATGCGTTTTTCCAGTTCTTCACGGCCCACCACTTTTTCAAAAAATTCCAGCGGCGTGGTCTTCTCCATGCGGTGAAAATTCTTGTCCTTGTCACGGTAGCTGAAGCTGAACTCTTTAACCGGATGCCCCAGGGCTTTCACCGCAATGTTATAGACATCCGCCAGAGCCTGGTCTTTGATCTTGCGCAGCTCGGCATCAGATTTTCCTGCCGCTTTGGCCGCGCGGATTTTCATGGCCGTATGGCGCAGACGCAGATCCATCTGCTTCGTCATCATGTAGGAATCTTCGGACTGGAAAGTCTCTGGGCCTTCGCTCTTGGGCACCAGACCGTATTTCAGGCAGAGCGGGACAAAATACTCCCAGAAGCCGCCATCGTAAACGGTCGCATCCATAATGAGCTGAACTTCACGGTCGAGCAGATCACGGTCTGCCGTGCGAATGATCTCTTCAAGATAGGTATTCGCTTTTTCCAGCTTATCGTAGAAATAGAGATGGGTTTCAGAAAACTCAAAGGTTTCCACATTGAGTTTTTCCATCACGATCTGGCGCAGCGTATTCAGCGAAGCAAAATACCAGCAGCGCCCCGATTTCTTCTGATTGGTGCTCTCACCCTGTTTCGTCTCATGCGAGAAAACAAAGGTATGACGTTTCAGCACCTCATGATTCTGCGCCGCCTGGTCGATACCGACCGTCGTGATCGCCTTTTCCACCGCAGCATTCAGCGGATCTTTATGATATTGCTTCTCGAAGCGTTCAAGTTGTTTGAGCGAGATATTCGAAGTGATTTCAGCCATGGGAATCTCCTTTTATAGAAACTCCCCTTATTATGCTTGGCCGCGCTCCTGAGTGCAAGGCAGTTGAGGCCCATCTAATTGGCAATCGATGAAAGTATATTGACACATCAAAATATTTTGATATGATAATGAGCAATGGAAAAATGGCTGACCACAAAAAAGGACTTTAGCGCAAATACTTGTCTTGAACAGTTTGATATGAAAATCGAGAATGTGACGGAGATGCGGTGTGATACAGAGTTTTTGCGTGAGAGGCGCGATATGGGAATTTTAAAATGAGATGGGGATTTAAAAAACATGACTGGCTCAGATAAAAAAGAAAAAGGTGCCGCAGAGCTTAAGCAGGGTTCAGGAGGTTCTCAGCCTGGGAGTCCTGATCTGGCTCTGGCTGCTGCGCGCTTTAAGGCCCTTAGCGATCCGACACGGCTGCGCATTCTTGAGCTTTTGCGCCGTGGCGAAAACTGCGCCTGCATTTTGTTGGAAGATCTGCCCAGCACCCAGTCCGGCCTTTCATATCACATGAAAATTTTAAGTGAGGCCGGACTTGTCGGGTCACGCCAGGAGGGCAAATGGATTTATTACAGTCTGCGGCCAAAAGGTTTTGCCGACGCCGAACAGTTTTTGCACGAGCTAGGCACGCTTATGCCGGAAAATCCAGAAATAAAGTCCCGGCAGACCGGACTCTGCGGCTGTATAAAACCGGACGTTCCGGCGAGGTTGCATTTGGATGGAGAGTGAGCCGCCTGAAAGTACAATCCAAGTGAACTCAGTATAAATGGAAAAGGGAGAAGAGACCCATGTCGATGAGCGAAAAAAAGACAAGTAAAACAAAAATGAGTCAAGCAGAGATGAACGAAACAAAAAAGAATATCATCGAAACGGAAGCACCAAAGCAGGAAAGCCAAAAGCCCATTAAACTCTATGTCCTCACTGGTTTTCTCGGAGCCGGCAAGACCACGCTGCTCCTGCACCTTCTTGAACATTTTGCTGATAAAAAGATTGGCGTGATTCAAAATGAATTTGGCCGTCTGGGTGTGGACGGTCCCCGTCTCAGACAGGATGGCATAGAAATGGTCGAGATCAACCGCGGTTCCATCTTCTGCTCCTGCCTGAAACTCTCCTTCGTCCAGGCTTTGGCGGAGCTTGGGAAACGTGATCTGGATTTTCTTTTCGTGGAAAGTTCCGGCCTCTCCGACCCTTCAAACATCCGTGAAATCCTCAGCGCAGTGGCGGAGCTCGGCGTAAACAGCCTTAAATTCTGCGGCGTGATCTGCCTGATCGACGCGGTCAATTTCTTTCGCCAATGTTCAGAAGAAACCAGGATTGTGGGAACGGTGCTTCCGGGAAATCAAACGCCAGGCCGCAGTATTCCTGGGGAGAACGGAAAACACGACAGAGAAGGGATTTCTGCGACCAGCTTTAAGGCGGGTAAGCACCCTCCTTATAAAGACGAAGAAGACGAAGAAGATCGTCGTAAGAACGCCAGTGAAAACACGTGCACCGTCACCCGTCAACTCGCCCATTGTCAGCTCGCTCTGATCAATAAAGTTGATCTGGTTGATGATGTCCAGCTAAAAAAGGTAGAAGAAGCTGTCCGCCATATCAATCCTCACTGCCTTATCGCGAGGAGCGAGCGAGGTCACTTTGACCTTGAACTGCTGAATCAGGATCTGCTGAGCAGGAGCCGGACGGCAGCATGCGAGGCATCCCTGAATACCAACGAAAATAAACCAAAAACCTTCTCGCTTTCCTGCGGAGACGTTCTGCCCAGTGCAAGCTTTATGGCCTTTTTAAAGGTCTGTCAGGCCGATGCCTTTCGTATCAAGGGGACGGTCCATTTAGATACCGGCTGGCGACAGGTCGACACAGTGGAAAAGCTCATTGATTTAAAAGAGACAGAAGCACAAAACGAATCCACGCTGGTTTTTCTCTCCAAGATCGGACCAGAACTGATCCGCACAGTCGACCGTGCGTGGAAGGCCCAGGACCTGCCGCCGATGAAGCTGAAAAACTAGACCCGGGCCTTCACTGAGCTGAAAATCCGGATCGAAACTACAGACTGAAACTCGAGCTCGAAACTCCAGTACAAAACTACAGCCTGAAACTCCGCACCGAAACTACGTCACCAAAGACTTCATGAAAGGTGAACACAAAAATGAGCATAGGAAGATTTATTCAAGACGAACTCCTTGGTATGAAAGGCTTACAGCAGCTTATCGGGGGACTTCTCACCCGCCTGGGGCTGGATATTGAAAGTCGTCTGGGCGGAAGCGTGCACTTTTTTCTCTACGATGTGATAAAGATAACGCTTCTGCTCTGCGTGCTCATTTTTATAGTCTCTTATATTCAGAGCTATTTTCCGCCCGAGCGCAGCAGACGCATCCTGGGACATTTTCATGGCCTTGGCGCTAACACTCTGGCCGCCTTACTCGGCACCATCACCCC
>SFGY01000006.1 GCA_004556455.1 Clostridiales bacterium
TCTTCGCGCAGGCAATATTCCAGAAAATCCAGAGAAACCCGGCTGTCCACTTTGGACACGCCGATCCGTTCACAGAAATTGCGAATGGAGGCCGGGGTGTAGCCACGGCGTCGCAAACCCGAAAGCGTCGGCATACGCGGGTCATCCCAACCATCCACGATACCCTCTTCCACGAGCGTGCGCAACTTACGCTTGCTCATCACCGTGTAATCGAGATTGAGACGGGCAAATTCAATCTGACGCGGTTTTGAGGGAGCCGAGATATTCTCTACAACCCAGTTATAGAGGGGACGGTGATCCTCAAACTCCAGTGAGCAGAGCGAATGCGTGATGCCCTCGATGGCATCTTCAATCGGATGGGCAAAGTCATACATGGGGTAGATGCACCATTGATCGCCCGTGCGGTGGTGTTGCTGATGAGAAATGCGATAGATCACCGGGTCCCGCATATTCATGTTGCCCGAACTCATGTCGATTTTGGCACGCAGGGTCAGCGCCCCATCCGGAAACTCCCCGGCACGCATACGGCGAAAGAGGTCAAGGCTTTCTTCTGACGGACGATTGCGCCAGGGGGACTCTTTGCCCGGCTCTGTCAAGGTGCCGCGAGCCTCGCGCATCTCATCCTGGCTCATCTCGCAGACAAAGGCCAGACCCTTCGTGATGAGCTCTTCGGCAAAGCCATACATCTGCTCAAAGTAATCAGAAGCGTGAAAGAAGCGATCGCCCCAGTCAAACCCCAGCCAGTGGATATCGGACTGAATCTGACGCACAAAGGCCTCATCCTCTTTGACCGGATTGGTGTCATCCATACGCAGATTGCAAAGGCCCTTGTATTTCAACGCTGTGCCGAAGTCGATGCAGACCGCTTTGGCGTGACCGATATGCAGATAGCCATTCGGCTCCGGTGGAAAACGTGTATGCACCGTCTGACCGTAGCTGCGTCCGCCTTCTTTCAGATCTTCGTCAATAAAATCGTGGATAAAGTTGGCATTGCCGGAAGCTTCACCTTCGGCTCCATCATCTGCAGGGGCATAATACTCAGTTTTCAAATGGTCTAACATCTCTTTCTCCTCCGAGGCGCAGCTCATCTTTTGAATCACTAGCGCCTGTTGCTTACTGTGTGAGGCTTCATTCCTGAAGCGTTCTTTCTGAGCTTCTAAATCTGGACCTTCATGGCTGAACCTTCATGTCCGAGCCAGCATCCCAAAGGGACCCTAGCGCCTGAAGCTCCACGACTGTAGTTTTCAGGCTTCAGGCTCGGCTTCGGGTAATTTTTCAATCTCACTTTGCATCCGCGCAAGGCTCTCTTCACGTCCCAGAATGGTCATGATTTCCACGGCCCCACCCGGGGTCACCTGCTGGCCGGAAAGCGCCAGGCGGGGAGGTCCCATCACCTGCCCGGTTTTGAGAGCGAGGGTCTCTTTGAGGCCCATGAGGCTGTCATAAATAGACGACTTGTCCCACTGCTCCAGACTGGAGCAGGCCTGGCATACCGCCTCCAGCACACGCCGCGAGAGGGCGGGCGTCAGTTTTTGCTTTTTATTCAGATATAGATCGCTGCCATGTTCGGCAGGAGCTTTGAGAAAACTCAGCATACCTGCCAGGTCCGCACCGCTTTCGATACGGCTGTGCAGGATCTCGGCGATCATGGACTCCGCCTCGGGCCGCAGCTCAGCGCCCTCATAGAAGGCCTGAGTATAAGGTCGAATATAATCGGCAAAAGCTTCGTCATCCAGGGCTTTCAGGTATTCTCCGTTCATCCAGCGCAGTTTTTGATAGTCAAAGACCGCCGGAGCCTTGCTGATATGTTTCTCATCAAAAACCCCGCGCAGCTCTTCCAGCGAAAAGACTTCGCGGGTGTCCGAACCGGGAGCCCAGCCGAGGAAAGCGATGTAATTGAGGATCGCCGCAGTGAGGTAGCCCTCCTTGTGCAGATCCGCAAAAGAGGTCGCGCCATGACGCTTGGACAGCTTTTTCCCGTCCGTGCCGAGAATCAGAGGCAGATGAATGTAGACCGGTTTTTCCCAGCCGAAAGCCTCATAGAGTAAATTATATTTTGGGGTTGAACTCAGGTATTCACAGCCGCGCACGACGTGCGTGATGCCCATTTCGTGGTCATCGATGACATTGGCGAAATTATAGGTGGGAAAGCCGTCGCTTTTCAGGAGAATCTGATCCTCCAGCTCTTTGTTGGCAATCGTAATATCCCCATAAACCTCATCGTGATAAGTCGTTTCACCTTCCAGCGGCATCTTCTGACGGATGACATAGGGTTTGCCTTCGTCCAGATTTTTCTGAATTTCTTCGGGAGAAAGATCGCGGCAGTGACGATCGTAGCCAAAAGAACTCTCGCCTTCACCACTCTCACGCGCCTCGGCAAGGTTTTCCAGGCGCTCTTTGGTGCAAAAGCAGCGATAGGCCTTGCCTTCCTCGACCAGCTTTTCGGCAAAGGGGCGATAATGGCTCAGTCGCTCGCTCTGCACATAAGGGCCGCAGGGGCCTCCGACATCCGGACCTTCATCGTGGCTGAGGCCACATTCCGCCAGCGTTTCATAGATGAGTTCGGTCGCCCCTTCTACGTAACGTTCGCGGTCCGTATCTTCAATGCGCAGAATAAAGTCCCCATCATGCGACTTGGCGACCAGCCAGGCATAAAGCGCCGAGCGCAGATTGCCGATATGCATAAAACCCGTGGGACTTGGGGCAAAGCGGGTTCTTCTCCTGACAGAACACATAGCACTTCCTCCTGTGACTTTGAGCCGTGACTTTGAGCTTTCAGGATATCACAAGCCAGCCCCGGGCAAAAGCGCAGATGACTTTGACACGAAAGCAGAAAAAGTCTGCAAAGTACAAAACACCGCGTTTTCAAAGGGCGATATCAGAAGACTCGTAAAATATGACAAAATTCCCAGAAAATGACTTTTCGGATCTTTTCGTGTAAGCCAGGAAAAGTGTTCTGTTTTACCTTTCCGAAGCATAGGCCCTGGCCAGAGCAGCCGCTTCACTCGGCGTGAGCTTTTTCACCCCGCAGGAGAGGCAGGAGCTGGGACAGGCTGCGGCACAGCGACCACAGCGAATACATTCGAGCGACTCATGAAGCTCCGGCATGGCAAGGCCCATGGGACAGACCTGCTCACAGCGTCCACAGTGAATACAGGCTGCCTTATCGAAGCGCAGGCGAGTGAGGGCAAAGCGATTAAAGAACGCATAAAAGGCCCCGAGCGGGCAGAGATAGCGACAAAAGAAACGCGGGATAAAAACACAGGCCGTGATGACTGCGATCGCCAGGAGCGACTTCCAGCCAAAAAGCCAGCCGATTAGACGCCGGAGCTGTGGATTGAGAAGGGTAAGAAACCAGCCGGCTTCGATGGTTCCCGCCGGACAAAGCAGTTTGCAGAACCAGGGCGAAGCAAGTCCGGAAAACCATCGTCCCATTAAAGGCAGAAGCAGGACAAGCAGAAAAAGGTTCACAAATTTGATTGCTCTGGCGCATCGATCCAGGCGGGGAAAACGCCGTTCCGGCCGTGCTTTTTTCTTTGTGATTCTGGCGAGCAGATCCTGAATAAAGCCAAAGGGGCAGAGGAACGCACAGACAGCCCGACCCAAAAGACTCCCGATCAGGACAAGAAAGCCAAGCACATAGAAAGGAAAAAGCTGATTTGAATCGAAGAGAGCCGACTGCAACGCACCCAGCGGGCAGGCCCCGAGCGCTCCCGGGCAGGAATAACAGTTCAGTCCCGGAACACAGATTTTTTTAAGCGAACCCTGGTAAATATTCCCCGTAAAAAAGCCAGAGAGATGGGCATTGGTGAGAAAGGTGGCTGCGGCCTGAATCAGCGTCCTTTTCAGTCGATGACGCCGCAGCCGTTCCATCGGAGAAGGATTGTGAAGTTCCTGACGTTTCAGTGGTCCTGGTTCTGTGAGAGCGGGTCTCAGGGCCTCCTGAGGCTGCAGCGGCTCTGTGGGAGAAGGCCACTGAGCCTCCTGAGACTTCAACTGATCCGCAGAAGAATAATTCCGGGCCTCCTGCTGAAGCTGTTCCGCAGAAAAAACGCCCCGCGCTTCTTCCTTTCTGTTTAATCTTGAATCCATGCCGACTCCCCTCAGCCAATGCCTATGCACTCAAGGCAGAGGAAAATCGCCTTGCGCAGGACGGACTCTTCTTGCCCCAGGAGAAGGCCCAGAAGCAAAAGCAGGGTGCCAGAAAAAAAGATCAGGGCAAAACGCCGGTTTTCTGCAGCCGCCCTTCTGACATAAGCGAAACGTCTGCGCTCTGCAGGGCTCATGGCCTGCCGCTCAGAGCCTGGCTTCATTTGTGGATCCGCCTTCATTCCTGTTTAGCCTCCCAGAGCACTGGCCGCGAGATTCTCCAGCTCACCCGCACCACCATAACCGGCGAGGGTCTGCTGCTGGTAACCGCCGACAAAAACAGCAAAGGTCGGGGTGCTCGTCGGATAGAAAGGCATGGAGCCGAAATACTGGCTGACATTGATCGTCATGACAATGAGACGCCCGTCATATTTCTGAGCCAATTGACGAATCACCGGTTCAGCCTGGTCACAGGGAGGACAACCATCCTGTGAAACATCAATAAGAACCGGCAGAACAGATTTTTTCAGCCAAGCCGAAAGATCTTTTTCCAGGGGATGTGAGCTGTTATGAATGGTGACGCCAGGCAACTGTACGGCCTCCTCCGTCGGAACCGGAGTGGTTTCCGGGGTCGGATCCGGTGTTGGCTCCGGAGTCACCTCGGGGGTCACCACCGGATTCACCTCCCCAGCATCAACGGGGAGCGGTTCAGTCGGAAGTGAGGCAAAGTCCCCACCTTCAGGCGTAAGCTCCCAGTTTGCAGCATTCTCCTCTATCGCAGCAGCCGCCATTTTTTCAAACTCCGCTGCCGGCAGAGTGATCGGGGTCTGGTTCATGATGACCCTCTCCGTTGACTGGCTTTGGCTTTTGCTCGGCGAACTGCTGGTCTGAGGTGTTGAAGGGCGACTTTCGCTCTGCGTCGTCTGTAGCGGAAGTGACGCTGAGCTGGGAGCGGTACTGGAGCTCATGTTGGCGGAAGAACAGGCCGCTAAAGCGAGAGCCACTGCCGCCACAAAAAGAAGAAGCAGCCCAAGACGAAGACCCCGCGAACCCTTCGCAGTTTCCTGGGGCATATGTTCTTGAACTTGTTGATTTGTGTTCATTTTATTTTGCCTTATTACTTCGCCTTATATTTTGCATAAGTTGAAGCAACTTTCACGCTTTCACTAGAAGCTTTCTTCGGAGGCTTTCACCAGCCAATCTTTCTGATCCTTTCAGAACTTTCGTACTCATGCCGCAAAAAACTCCGCAAAGACAGCATCGGGATTATAGAGAATTTATATTTTAGCTCAGAAGACCTCGTCTGTCCCACAAGAGGATGGAAATTCAGAATCTTTCACCAAAACTGCTCATGAACTAGCTCTCTTACTCGACTTTTTCGAGCAGAATCAACGGAAAAAGCGAGTTTGTGAAATACGCTTCACACGGTTTTCGCATTATAAGTTAAACCCTTTTCTTACGCAAGAGCCAGTGAGACAGAAGGACGAAGGGCCGAGCCTCGAACAAAAGCTCTTTATTACGATATACACGAACCGCGGAAAAGACAGCACAAATCTTGAAGCGACGCAGAAACGGAAAGGCAAAAACCCTAACACGGCGCAGAATTTATCGGGCGCAAATTTTAACGCAGGACAGCGAGGGTTTTAAATTAGGGCAAATTTAAACGCAGCGCAGCGAGGATTTTAAACAAGGAGAAGCGGGCAAACACACAAACGATGCTTGCCCGCTTCACTGAGGCTGTACTTTCAATCGTACGTCCTCCTTTCGTTCTGTCCCAACCGTTGACGCAAAACTAAACTTGTTGATGACGCTAACTTCGATCCCAAGACTCTATGACTGCAACACGACCTTTTTCAAATTCCGACTAACCGTCAGGGCTTACAGTGGTCACTTCAAAGTTATCGTCCACACAAGCGGCGTCCAAACCCGGGACGGTGCTTATGTCTGGCCCTATCTGTTCTAGACTGGGCACTTAGCTTCGTTTCGCTCGATTGAGCTTATCTATAGTATAAGCATATTTTTGTTTATGTCAACTGTAAAATAAGTCTATTTTATGACATTTTTGTATATTTTGCTGCATATACGCAAGCCGAATAAAGCAGCTAAACATGACACACAAAAGGCGGCAGATCATCAGGCCATGCAGACCATCAGGCCATTTGGAAATATCACAAAATATGCTATTATACTTGACTACGAGCAGCAGCTTGAAGAGGGAACACAATAACAGAGAAAACGGCACATACAGCGCCACCTGCGCAGTTTGCGTCATTTTGGAGGATTATGATGATCTCACTATTAGCCGCCCAGTTTGCAGAGGCAATGAAGCTTCCTGTTTGCCTGCCCTGCAGCGGGGAAAAATCCACCATGCCCTACGTGATCGCTTTTTTGGCGATCGGCGTTCTTCTCTTTGCCCTCATGCTCTATCTAAGATTCCATAACCGTCGCTAAAGCCATTTCGCTCCTTAACGGGGATTTGATTTTCTATTTTTTCTGCTTGACAAAGGCCAGGCCTGATTGATAGAATTGCAAAGCGCTGGATTTTCGGCGGCGTAGCTTAGCTGGTCAGAGCATTCGGTTCATACCCGAAGGGTCGTAAGTTCGAATCTTACCGCCGCTACCATTTAAGGCCCGTTGGTCAAGAGGTTAAGACATCGCCCTTTCACGGCGAAATCATGAGTTCGATTCTCGTACGGGTCACCAGTAAAGCCGACAGGCAACTGTCGGCTTTCTTATAAGGGTACTTAGCTCAGCTGGTTAGAGCGCTTCCTTCACACGGAAGAGGTCGTTGGTTCGAGTCCAATAGCACCCACCATTAACCCCTGAAACGTCGTAGTTTCAGGGGTTTTTGATTATTGGAGTAACACAAAGACAACAGTTTTCAGGCTTGATGACATGAGCGGCCCAGGCCTCTATGCTGGCATTTGTCCTGGACACGAGAGCCTCGTGAAACAGCGCATAGCCTTCCGGATCGCTCTCTTTAATCTCACGGATAGCCGCTTTGCTGCCAAAATAAAACATATCCCTCAGTCGGAAGTAATCCTCCAGGCTATCCGTCAAAAGCATCAGCGCCCGGTAATGGCCTTCATCGTCAGCCTTTTTTATGCGTTTCAGCGTCTTGCGAATCCAAGATACAATGAAGTCCTTTTCGCTGGCCTTGAGGGTTTTGTGGTCCTGAACATAGGCCCGGACGCGATTCTGCAGTTTCGCGCCAAGCCCATCATCCCAGACCAGCTCAGCATTATAAGCCGTTAAAAATGTGGATGGATCCATATTGGCCGTCTCTTCTGCAGTAAAGATAAAACAGTCTAATTGAACCTGATCGATGACACGATCATCGTGATCTTTCTCTTTAGCATCGACAATGAGCAGGCAATCAAAATCACTGGACGCCTCAAAATCACCGCGGGCATACGAACCATAGAGCAGAATCGCCCGGGGATGGTACTGTTCCTTCAAGTATTGAATGCATCTATTTTTCAGATTCAGATTCGGCAACACGTAAAAAGGGTTCCTCCTGCGCAGAAAACTCGCTTTCTTCACCCGTATCGTAAAGCAGCGGGCTGAAAGAGTCGCTGACCTGCTCTCTGTGAGACATAATTTACTTTTTCATCATTCCCCAGTAAACAATGAGTATCAAGAGAATTTGTAAAATATTCACTATGCACGAAACAGCAAGACGCAAGCGAAACCCTCCACGGCTTCTTTTTATCTTATCCTTGCTATCGACATAGTGTCTTGTTTGAAAAAATGATGTTAGTAAAGCAAAAATATGTCCCGCATATATCGTGCAAATCGCTATCAAAAATAATTTGTTCATCCACCCCGGAAGCACACTTTGCCCCATGGCATTAAATTTTTGGATCAGATCATAAGCTAAAATGGGAAAGGCCAGTAAGAACATAACTTCGTTAAAATAATAAATATTGTAATTTACGTCAGAGCGAAGTTCTTCCGCGACCTTAAATGGCTCATCACATCTTTCTGTTTCCCCACACCGCTTATCATATTCAAAGACAAGATACTTGTTATTCTTTGCGACCAATTTCCAATGTTCAAGATTTAACCTGTTCGCAGCAACATTGGCAGGAACAACTTTATACTGGGTTTCTGCTCCTTCTGTTTTTTCAAAACAATCCCCCCAGGCATTGCTGCTTTGCAACTTTAAGCCCCACTGACGACATTTTGAATATATAAGTTCTAAATCAGAGTAGCTTAAGCATGAATAGAAATGCATGATCCAAAAGCGTCCCATTGCCACGGAAATCACCTCGGCTTTCTATCTGATTCTGTTTTCAAACTTGCGAACCACCCTCATTGTGCTTTAACTTTTCGCAAACACGTCAGGCACGATGTTCTCCTTCTTGCATGAGCTGAAAATAAAAGCGGGTGGCGCGGCAGGCTTGTTCAAGCTCCAGGTATTCGTTTTCGCGATGGGCGAGGGCGAGGTCGCCGGGGCCGAAGATGACGGCGGACAGGCCGGCGGTGACAAAGCGCGAGGCGTCCGTGGTGCCGTAGAAGGTTTCGCGGACTTCCGGGATTCCCGCGGCGGCGAGGGCGTGCGAAAGGCATAAGCTGAATGCGTCATTTTTCAGGGTCCAGCCCTCGCGGCGGTCAAGGACTTCGGTGCTGATGTGAAACTGGGGATAACGCTGCTCTGTTTCTGTGGCGACTACGGCAAATTTCTCCCAGACATCTGCGGTTTTGAAATCGGGCAGCAGTCGCGCGTCGAGGTCAAGACTCAGCTGATCGGGGATGACGTAGGGGGTCTGGTCGGTGCGTATGCCTAAAACCTGCCAGAAATTCCTATGGCCGTTGTCGTCCTGCTCTTCGCTCAGGGGGTTACTTTCCAGACGGGTGATGAGGTCGGCGGCCGCGTCGATCACGTTAGCCTGATGCTGGGAAGCATGACCGGCCTGACCGCTCAGGCTGATGCGCCCATAGCTGCGCCCGCCGCCCTGCGTACAAAGTTTAAGGCCGGTCGGTTCGCAGACCACCAGAGTTTCGATACGGCGAAGAAAATCCTCTGTCAGCAAAGCTTTCGAGCCCCGCATATTGCCTTCTTCGTCGACAGTACAGAGCAGATAGACATCGTGAGGCAGCTTCAGCCTGCCCTCCGCCTGTTCACGGGCAGCCGTGCTCATGGCCAGCAGAGCACAGACAAGCCCGCCCTTCATATCACAGCTGCCGCGCGCATAGAGTTTGTCGCCCTCGAGGCGGGCAACAAAGGGATCGCTCTGCCAGCGCCTGCGCTCAGCCTCATGCACGGGCATGACATCCATGTGTCCGGTAAAAGCCAGCGCCTGATCCGGCTGCTGGCCCCGCAGGCGCAGCACGAGATTCGAGCGACCGGGAAGCGCCGGAAAAACTTTGCTTTCCAGGCCATGGCTGGTTGCAAAGTCCTGGATGATTTCCAGTACTCCCGCCTCTCCACCGGGAGGGTTCGACGAGTCCACTTCTACCAGCCGGGTCAGGAATTCACAGATTTCCTTCCGCAGGTTTTCGTGTTTAGAAGCCCCGGATAAACCTCTGGATACCCCGTTGGTCGGAGCAGAGCTTTTCTCGTCAAAAGAGCTCTTCACATCTAAGCTTCTGGAATCGTCGCTCTCTGGATTTGCGCTCATCATGAAATTCTCCTCAATCGAAACTCTATGAGGCCATTTTAGCCTCATCCCCAGCCGTAGCTCAAGTCAGCAGCCTGCTCCATCCTGGTCCAGCTGTCTCCAAGCTCTTTTGAACCCTACAAGAGTGATAGGTGTTATCTTTTGCGCGGACTTCGCCACTTTCACCCGGGATAAGGTATCGTTTTGCGCGTTCTTCCAGGCTGAAACCCGTGAAGAAGAACTCATTTTAATCGCCTGATCCGCTGAGCAAAAAAAGTTGACAAGTTCTTTTGCGATGCCCTATACTGCGTTTAGTTAGTCACAGCTAACTAAACGCAGTAGCATTTGTGAAAGGAAGGTTGACGCAACCCGCCATGCCCATTGAGGAATGTTTGGTGCGCTATGCCGCCCCTACCCTTGCGGCCTGCAAGGTGGCCAATCTGATAAGTCTGCCCTGCTGCATCGCGAAGCCGAAGGAACTGAAACAATGCCAGAGTTGTCTCTCTCATTCCGGCATTGAAATCCAGCTGCTCCAGGAAAGGGATGGCCGCAGGCTCATCTATGTTTACCGCAGATCTGCCTTGGGCAAGGTTTTGCAGGAGAGCGAGATTCAGAAGTTTTTGTCGGACTTTGGCTATGTCGATTTTTCGCCTGAGGCGGCACTCGCAGAGCTGAGCAGACGCTTTTCTGAAATGACGGATGCACCCGCGTCCTTTCCTCATGAAATCGGCATCTTTCTGGGTTACCCCCTGGCGGATGTCCGGGCTTTCATCGTGCATCGGGGCAAAGATGCCAGACTGACGGGCGACTGGAAAGTCTACGATAACGAAGAAGAAGCGTTGCAGACCTTTTCTCTTTATGCCAGCTGCCGTGAAAAATTAAGCGCCCTCTTTCGTCAGGGCCATAGTCTCAGCGAACTTTCCGTGTGCGGCTGAGCAAAATCAAGGAGGCTTTTAGCATGAAAAAAATTGCGGTTGTTTACTTCAGCATGACAGGCAACACCGAAGCCATGGCCGGAGAGGTCGTGACCGGGGCAAAAGAGGCCGGCGCAGATGTCAGCCTCTTCAGTTCAGCCGATTTTAAGGCCGACATGCTGGATCAGTATGACGGTATCGCTTTCGGTTGCCCGGCCATGGGCAATGAAGAGCTGGAAGAAGGTGAATTTGAGCCTCTTTTTGCAGACTGCGAGAGCGCTTTAGGGCAAAAACCCATCGTTCTCTTCGGTTCCTATTCCTGGGCTGATGGTCAATGGATGCTCAATTGGAAGGATCGCTGCGATGAGCGAAATCTGAATGTGCTGGATACAGTCATCGCCTATGCGGCTCCGGATGCTGCGGCCATTGAGGCCTGCCGAAAATTGGGTAAAACTCTGGCCGAGGCCTGATAACCAAGGGTTCCCAAAAATGGATGAAAAGTAAAACCCCGTAACCACTGAAGTTACGGGGTTTTACTTTGGAGCCACTTATCAGAATCGAACTGATGACCTCATCCTTACCATGGATGCGCTCTACCGACTGAGCTAAAGTGGCAGGTGGAGCGGGTGAGGGGAATCGAACCCCCGTGGTCAGCTTGGGAAGCTGGAGTTCTGCCATTGAACTACACCCGCGGGTCCCTCTGCTCTTTATTGCGAAAATCATGATACCAACAGAAAGGGGTGCTGTCAAATCTTTTGTCAGCGACTTTCCGGGCGATTTGAGGTTTCTTTATTTCAGGTCAACGCCATCGAAAATAATGGCGGAGGGAGCGAGTGAATAGTCGCGCTCTTCGCGTTCTGCTGAGAAGACCATGTGTGCCTGACAGTCAAAGAGATTTTCCGAGAGCGTGCCTCCGCTGATGTAAGTTTTCTTCCCATTTTCGACCTGTTCGGCCAGGCGGAATTCCCCGCCGAAGTCACCGTTCTCCGGGTTGGCGAGAAAATCAGAGAAGGTTTTAATTTCTGTATAGTCCCCCATTTTGTAGCTGGCCAGGGGCTTGTCGCCGCCCTCGCACTCAAAAGTCGAGATATAGCCGATATGCGGAATGCCGAGGTAGGAGCTGAAACGGGTCTGCGTGCGGAGGTTTTTGACCACACCGTCTTCATACAGCGCATAGGGCTGCAGAATTTTCCCTTCAGCATCGACGGGACGGGCGTAAACGGAAGTTTCCAACTGCGGATTCATACGAATATTGAGGCTTTGCGGGGCTTTCGCGGAAAAGAGGCGCTCACCGATCTTAGCGCGGCTCTGGCCACGATAAACCATGCGATCTGTCGCCTGCTGCAGGGCGATAAAGAGCAGGTCCTCAACCGCCGTGCCGCTGAGAATGACCCGCGTGTTTTTCTTTCGCCCGGCCGCTTCGGCCAGGGCCCGGCCTTCGGTCTGTTCGAGCTGCCGTTCGATGAGGCTTCTGATTTTTTCCGGCTCATAGCCTTTGAGTTTGACATCGTTAAAAATCTCCACCGGCTCGTGCAGGCCGATGGCATCGGTCACCGGCTCCAGCATCAGAACACCGGAGGGATAACTCGCTTCCACGCCGTTGGAACAGAGAAAATGGGTCAGGCCGTTGACGGCAAAAACTTCCAGGGAATTGATTTTGGCCCGTCCGCCGCGATCGCGGAAGACCAGATCCATAAATTCATCCGCGTGGTCACAAAGCTCGCCGATCGTGTCCCTGGCCTGGGCCGAAAAATTCAGCACCTTCGGGTCATCCGGCTCCGGCACGCTCAGCTCGTAAGTTTTATTTTTGACATAGGAGGCACTCTGCACGGCCTCGTCGATTTTTCTGCGGATCTCCTCTTCCGTGTGGGAGGAACCAATGTGGGCCACCGCATCACCCTTGTACGTCTCACCGTTTTCTGTAAATTCAACGAAGACGCGCAGGTCGAGTTCGGTGGTTTTAGTGCGTCGGTTCATGTCCAGCTTGTCACGGACAAAAAAGAACTCGGCAGACTCGTTCTGAACTTCACTGACCGTCCAGTCCGAGATTTTCGGGTGTTTGCGGAGGATTTCCATGATTTTTTCAAGCATCGTTGGCCTGCTTTCTTTTCGCTTCTTTGCCTTTCGGCTGCTCTCAGCCGTGCCAGGGTTTTTCTCATGAGGCTCTTTTGGGAAGACGGCTGCGGTGTTTTCTCTGCGCCTTCCACACTGCTCTCTCAGCTCAGTTTGCCTCTTGCTTTAATATAAGGTCCGCCAAGCGAGACCCGCACATATTCTTTCCAGCCCTTGCCGCAGTAACCTGCGCCGTTCAGTTCGAGGTCCCTGGAAAAGCGGGACATGGACTGCAGAAGATCCGGCACATAACCGGTCAGCGTGACCGGGGCGACGATTTTTCCGCTGAATTTGCCGTCCACAATCTCCCGGCCAAGCTGAGCCTGGCACTGAATCCCCCAGTT
Source organism: Clostridiales bacterium (assembly GCA_004556455.1). GTDB lineage: Bacteria > Bacillota > Clostridia > Saccharofermentanales > DTU023 > SFGY01. The sequence goes on from SFGY01000006.1 coordinate 13,063, forward strand.
TTTCGGGTCTTCCATGCCGGAACCACAGCCGTGAAGCAAATACCCGTGTTTTATAGAGGCGATCATCTCGTCGAGATCATCTTCGCCCGCTTCAAAAAAGGTGTTGGTCATGCGTGTGTAGGCTTTGCGTTTGTAGGATTCGCGTTTGCCGTTTCCCGTGGGGGTCACGCCCAGCTGCAGAGCCGTGAGTTCATCGGCCATGCCCCTGGCGAAAATCCCCTGGTCGATGATTAAACTGTCCCCGCCCAGATTGCCTTCATCATCAAAAAGATAGGAGGAGTTCTCACGGTATGCCGTTGCTCCATCGTGCATCCTCACAGCGGGAGCCGCCACCGTTTTCCCCAGATATTCGCGGCCCTTGGCCCGGTCTTTCACAAACATATCCATCTCTGTGCCGTGGCCGAAGGCTTCGTGGGCGATGAGGCCGGAAAACTCCGGTTCCACGATGATGTCATATACGCCGGGTTCAAGGGTTTCAGCTTTGAGCAGCTGCAGCGCCCCTTCACAGGCCTCACGGGCTTTGGTGAGCAGCGCGGAGCCATCCGGCCAGGGATCGACACCCGTTTTGGTCGCATAATAGCTCTGGACATTCTCGCCCTCACGTGCTGTGGCATACGCCATAATGACGGTATAGAAATAACTTTGCTCCAGCTCGCGCTGCTTCGACAGAAAAAGCTTGTTGACCTGGGTCCACTGCAACTCCAGCTGCAGGAAGATAATCCCCGGATACTCTTGCAGGGCCGCATCGTGAGTCTGTTTCAAAAGATTCAGTTGCTGACTTGGTTCATCTTTAAGGGGATCGCGGCTGATTTCCGCAAAATACGACTGTCTGAGCGGTCGATCTTCCGGGGCGCCGGGGTAGGCCATCGAGGCATGTCGGGCGAGAAAGCTGCTGCGATCCTGCTTCACCGCCTTATGAATTTCGCGGAGAACCTCTTCTTTGTCGACATGGTTAAAGGAATATTCGCTGAAGCCGCTCTCATGATAGACACGGAGCACAAAGCCACGTTCTTCTTCGACAGCAGGATGGATGCCCATGCCCGACCCATCCAGAAAAATGTCCTGACCGTAGACATCTGTCCCCAGAATGGACACGTAGGAATATTCCTCCGCACAGGCGTCGATGATCTCGCGCAGCGTCTTTTTCTGGCTTTCCAGAAAAGCTGAAGCCTGACATTTCATAGCTTTCTCCTTCTGTCTTCCTGCCTCTGCCTGCTTTCTTCACTCCTGGTCTATTTCAAGCTTTGCAGAGGCTTGACTTTGTATCGTCAGTTTTAAGAGTATGACCCAAAGCTCAGGCTCTGGCTACACGTTTCAGCAGAGACACGATTGAAAGAAAACGAAGCCATTGACACCGTTTTGTCTGCTAAGACGCATCCGGGTTCGAAGCAAAAACAAAATAAAAGCTTGAGTATCTCAAATTGGACTGTAATATAACGTTGTCCGCATAACTGTTTTGCTTTTCCCACCTGGGCATTTTCCTTATAATAAGCTTATGAACACATTACGTCGAGAAAAGAGTCCAAACTCCCGGAAAACCGTCCTGCTGGCGATGAGCGGCGGTGTCGACAGCACTGCGGCTGCCGCGCTCCTGCGCGATCAGGGTTACGAAGTTATCGGCGTCACCATGCTGCTCTGGCGCGATCAGGATGAGGCGGAGGTCCAGGCTGCGCTGAAGAAAAAATCAGAAGATCTGGCCCGCCGTCTGGGCCTCGAGCACTATTGCCTTGATCTCAGCGCTGAATTTTATCAGGCTGTGGTTGAGCCATTTATGGCCGCCTATCGGCGGGGCGAAACGCCCAATCCCTGCGTGCTCTGCAACCGAAAATTCAAGTTCGACCTGCTCCTGCGTCGTGCTGCGGCTCACTATTGTGCAGTGCGCGGGCAAAGCTGGCAGGATGGCGATCCCCTGCCCTTTGATTTCATCGCCACAGGTCACTATGCCCGGGTGAACTTCGATGAAAAGAAGCAGGAATACAAACTCTTACGGGCGCTTGATCGAAAAAAAGATCAGTCTTATGTGCTCTACTCCCTTGGACAGGAGCTGCTCGCGAAGCTTATTCTCCCGCTGGGAGAACTGAGTAAAGAAGATGCGCGGGCCATCGCCGCAGCTGCAGGCACGCCCATCCCCAAAGAGGAAGAATCTCAGGACATCTGCTTTATCAGCCACAGCTACCGCGAACTTCTGGAGGCTCATGGCGGTTTTGGTCGTCCCGGCTTTTTCGTCGATGGTGAGGGCCATAAACTTGCCCCTCACGAAGGCATCGGCCGCTTCACCCTGGGACAGCGCAAGGGCCTGGGCCATGCTTTCGGACGGCGTGTGAGCGTCATCGATATTAACCCGGCAAACGGCAATGTTGAGATTGGCGAGGAAAGTGCGCTTTATTTTACAGAGATTGAGCTGAACGAGCTTCGTTTCAATACCCGCGAACAACCGCTGCTGCCCCTCCACGTGGAGGTAGCCACGCGCTATCAGCAGCCACCGCGTCCGGCCATCCTGCTCCCTCTCGAGCCGGAGGTCGACAGCCGGGCCGATGTGAGGCCTGCGGTAAAGCCGGAAAGCGTTCCGGACAAGGTCGCGAAAGACATCTCAGATCGGGCTCTTCTTCATTTTGAAGAGCCTCAGCGAGCCTCCTGTCCCGGTCAGGCTGCCGTATTTTATCTGGGTGAGCGCGTGATCGGCGGGGGTAGCATTGTGCGGAAAAATAAATCATTTGTTCAAAACAAGGAGAGCAAAAACCGTGAATGAGCAGCGATTAAAAATCTTCGCTCCGGCGAAAATCAACCTGCATCTGGAAGTCCTCGGTAAAGGGTCGCATGGATTGCATCGTCTGCAGTCCATCATGCAGAGCATTGACCTGGGTGACGAGCTGCTGGTAGAGTGCAGCGAAATCCAGTCCTCCGGGGGAAGCAAATCTGCGGGTCTCCCGCAGATTGAATTCACCTGTTCTGACCCTGAACTCCCGACTGATGAAAATAACCTGGTGGTTCGCGCCGCCCGCGCCTGGCTTGCAGCCAGCGGCAAAAACTGGGCGCTGCGCCTTCATCTGGATAAACGCATTCCCATCGCTGCCGGTCTCGGTGGCGGCAGCAGCGACGCTGCGGCCCTGCTCCTGGCTCTGCAGCAACTGGCCGGCCCGTCTGCCCTCCCGGAAGACGCACTGCGCGCTTTAGCCTTTGAACTGGGATCAGACGTTCCCTTCTGCCTGCCCGGAGGCACGGCTCTGGTCACAGGAGAAGGCGAAGACGTGCGTCCCTGTCCGTCTCTGCCAGCCTATCCTCTCCTGCTCTGCATGGTTCATAAAAAAAGTTCCACCGCTGAAGCATATGCCGCCCTCGATCAGGAACGTGCCGGCCTCAGGCCCCTGCCTTTTTCACTTGCCTCACTGACCTCTACACTCAAAGCCGATCCGCAGGAATTTGCCGAGCTCTATGTCAACGATTTTCTGGAACTTCAGCTCGCCGCTCACCCCGATGAACTGCCGCTCCTCGAAGCGATACAGCAATCCGAATCTTTTTATGCGAATCTTTCTGGCAGCGGGCCCACGTACTTCGCCCTTTTTACGGAAGAACAATCAAGAGATGAGACCCTGGACTTGCTGGAGCAAAAATTCCGTGGCGTAGAGTTCCGGAAAGCCTCGCTCTTACCGCACGGCCCTCAGTTTTTGCCGGTGTGATCGGCGCGTCTCGCTGAGAAAGCTTGCTAAGCCCGCCGGGTCCACCGACCCGAGCGATGGTGAGTGCAGCGAACTTTTGAGCGAGGCGACGGTACCCGGACGGGCGTAACGTCTCGCTGGTGCTGAGCGGCCTTTTCCGCTCGCTTGCTCCGCAGCAGCCCCTCTGTGTTTCGCTGGTAGCGGCCTTAGTTCCCCTCGTAGCCCGTCATCGCATCAAAGCCATCCAGCCAGGCTCCATTGGACACAGCAAAGGTATAATTCAGCATCAGCACATCATCAATATCCTGCTCGTCAATGAAGGCAAAGAGATTGTCTGTAAACTGTCGCGGATCAAGCACATAAACCTTCTCGTAATTGTCCATGAGATAAGGCACAAAAGCGTTGCCGTAGGAATCTTTAATGACCAGAATGGACTTGCCGTTGTGGTTTGATGAGGTAATCAGCGAGAGGGCGGTATCTCCGCCAATGTAGAGCATGTACTGATTATCCTGTACGCCCTGCCAGGAAAGCAGGTAGTTTTCGATGGGGTTGTCCATGGCGGCTCCGCTGAAATAGACATGCTTTGCGCCTTCATAATGCCGCGGCAGGTACATCTCGGCGACATCTTCGGAGCCGAGCAGGAGGGGGCTGTTTCCGGTAAAGCCATAGAGGGTTCCGAGAAAATTGCCCTCCGGGACTTCTTTTTTCATCTCACTGAGCGCTGTTGCTTCCTGAGCTGTAGCTTCGCAGAAGGCCTGGTAGGCATAATAGGCGCCCAGACCATTCCAGTGGTGATCCGTCCGGAAGTAGATATATTCGTCGCGGTGAGCAGCGATTTTACTGTAGGCGTCGACCTTGATGACTTTGCCGTTCTCGCTTTCATAGATGTGCTTGATGGCATCATATGTGGAATATGCTCCTGAGCGCATTTCGTCACTACCGTAAAAAGCGATAGAAGTGGGAGCCACAAGACTGATAACGCGCCGTTTTTCCGGCAGCTGGGAGCGCAGGTAGGAGACGCGGTCGGCATAATAGCCGGTATACTCCGGAGAATAGTAGAAAATTTCCATGGCTCGTCCCTGGTCAATGACGAGATTGCTGGTTTCAAAGTCATGGTTTTCTCCCTGCTTGTTGTCCGGGACTGCCGAGGCAAGAATATTTTCGCCCTGAGTGGGAACGGCTGCTTTTTGTGATTCAAGTCTGGAAGCTTCGGCGTCATTCCGTTCCGCGGCTTTTCCTTCACCGGGAGCTGAACCCGGGCTGTCGACACCCTTCTGAGGCGAACCCTCTTCGGCGGTTTTTTGGCCTGCTTCAGGCGTCATGTTCTGCAGCTTGTCCCCCTGGCCGCCTGAATCTTTTCTGGCCGTAATCAGTTTGGGGCCGCCACGCTGACCGGGGAAAGCCTGGATCATGTCTCTGACACCCTGGTTAAGGCTGATCAGACGGGAGCGGAAAGGAAACTGGTCGGCATAAAAGGCCTCAATCCCTCTGGCCCAATCTCCGCTGAAGTAGCTGGCTGGAGTGAGCTGCGGCGCCTGGGCGAGCACGCGCTTTTCGTTTTGAGATTGCGCCTCGCGCGGCCAGAATAAAAAGAGCAGGCCAAAAAGCGTGAGCACGGCTAAAACCAGGACAAAAATCAGCTCCTGATGTTGCAGAGCACGGGCAACCAGCTGTCGGTGCTGCTGATCTTTGTGGAGCTTCAACGCTTCTTCCGGGCTAAGCCTCTGGTTCTGCCGGGGTCGCGGATAAGGTGCAGACCTTTTCCACGCGTCCTGTACCCTGCCACTGGATCTCACAGTCTGTGGCAGCGCAGGCGAAGGCTGCCGTCCGGCGGACGGAAATAAGTTTCTCGAGGCCTCCGGTTTGCGACCATTCGCAGGCCGTCCTGACACGGGCAACGACCCGGGAAGGGCTTGACCCGAGGGCTGTGCGCCCCCTCTTCTCCCCGCTCGTTTGGGCCGGGAAGAAAAAACTCCCGCTTGCGCGCCTCTGTCAACGGCCCTCATGGAAGTATCCAACGGCAAGGCCTGTCCTGCTGAGGGCGGTGCAGACGGCAAAGCACGCCCGGCTCCAGCCATGGGAGGCTGGCTTACCGGCCTGGCCGCTTTCTTCAGCGGAGGCAGCGGTCTTCCCGACTGCCCCTTCAGCGGTCTTCCCGGCTGGCTCTTCGGTTGACTTCCTGGCTGACGCCTGGGCTGGATTCCGTCTCGACTTGCCGGACTGCGGGGTGCCATCAGATTATTTATATTTTCTTTTATATCTTTCTTGACCATGATTCTCCCGACTCATTTTCACGACTCGTTTTAAAGCATAAGTTTGCGTTGCCTCTTGCTCTTTCGCTTTTGGCCTTAACTTCTGACCTTAGCCTTTTTCCTTAGTTTTTGGCCACTGCTTTTGACCCTAAGCTTTGCCCTGCCCTTTTACCTTTTTTCGTTCTCACTTTCGCCGTGCAGTGCCTATTTCATTCAGCGCCTCTCCCGTACAGTGCCTTTTCCCTAGCCAAGCCTCTCCTCAGAAGCGGAAGTAGAGAAAAGGATTGAAGCTCTGACCCGCGAGGGCTGCCGTACTGAGCAGGAGCAGCCCGAGCACCCTCACGAGCGTGACGCCGAGATAAAGACCGCTGGCGCGAAAGCGGGCGCTCTGCGTTAATGGGTAGCGCTTTTTCAGCCAGGGAAACACGGGACAGGCCCCCAGCATCGCCAGGGCAAAAAAGAGCCAGTTCTGGCGAAAGAGCAGACGTGCTTCCAGGCCGGCAAACACGGCCCCGTCCAGGCCAAAAAGGCGGCGGAAAAAGATGCTCAGCTGGCTGAGGTCCGTAAAATAAAAGATGGCCCAGCCGAAAAGAACAATTGGGATCATGTAGAGGATCTGCAGAACACGGGATGAACGCTGGAGCCTGGCCAGCAAAAGGGTTTTTTCCAGCACCAGAAAAGCACAAAAATAGAGCCCCCAGATGATAAAATTCCAGCTTGCCCCATGCCAGAAGCCGGTGAGGAACCACACCAGGAGAATGTTGAAATACTGGTGCTTACGATTCCCTCCCAGGGGAATATAAACGTAATCGCGGAAGAACGTTCCCAATGAGATATGCCAGCGCCTCCAGAAATCCGTGACGCTCGACGCGATATAGGGATAGTTAAAGTTTTCCTTAAAATGAAAGCCGAAAATACGACCCAGTCCGATCGCCATGTCGGAATAGGCCGAAAAGTCATAGTAGATCTGAAAAGTAAAAGCGATACAGCCCAGCAGCATCTCCAGTGACGAGAGGCTGCTCAGCCGTCCACTGCCCCAGGTCTGCTCAACGATACTTCCGGCGTAGTTGGCCACGATGGTTTTTTTGGCCAGACCCGTCACAAAGCGCTTCAGTCCTTCGGCGAGATCGTTGGCGGTCGTCGAACGCTCGTAGATCTCATGCTCCACATCCACATAGCGCACAATCGGACCCGCAATCAACTGGGGGAACAGCGCTTCATAGAGCCAGAAATCCGCCAGGTTCTTCTGCACCCTGCAGTCCCCCCGGCTGAGATCCACGGCGTAACTGATGATCTGAAAAGTATAAAAGGATATGCCAATCGGCATCGTGAGCTGAGGGATGGTGAGATGAAGCCCCAGGAGCGCCGAAAGGTTTTCCATAAAAAAGCCGCTGTATTTAAAAATAAAGAGGGGCAGCAGAGCACTCGTCAGAGCAAGGCCAAGATAGAGCTTCTTTTGCCGGGGCAACGCGCGACTTTTATCGATCAGCAGACCGAAAAGATAAATCAGCGTCCCCGAAAGGAGCATTTGAAGAATCCAGACCGGCTCACCCCAGGCATAAAAGATCAGCGAAAAAACGAGTAATACGGTGTTTCTTCCGCGACTGCTCCGCGGTATGCGGTAAAAGAGGAGACAAAGCGGAAGAAAGGCATATAAAAAAACGAGACTTGAAAAAACCATTGATTTTCTGCACCTGCAGCGTGGGCTGACTTGACGGGGAACGGAAAGCCAAAATCGCATGAGCGCGGCCGTGACAAGATCCGTTCCGGGATTCCGTTAGTATAACAAGCCCCTTTGCGCCTGCCAAGCATGACGTCGAATGGAGGCCTCAGCGTTGCAGCGTCCAGGAAGCGGCTCCCGTGAAAGGCAAAGGAAAGCGTCCCTCAAAATGTTCCAGATCACGGTGAACAAAGCAGAGGGAGGGGAGCGACAACGGCAGCGAAAGCTCATCCCTGTCTGCGCCGAGGCGCATTTCCCGCCGCAGGATAAAGTCCACAGGCGGGGCCTCCTGATCCATCGACTTTTCAAAATCCGCCTGAACCTCAAAGAGTTTCAGCTCAATTCCCGCTTCACCAAGTCTCCCGGCCAACGCTTTGGCGCAGGCCTCCGCATCTTTATCTCCGCTGGGATAGGCAAGCGTCAGCGCTTCGAGCATCTTCTGACGAAGTTCGGGATGAACCCTGGCATAATTGTCCGCTTCTTCCTGTGATCCCGCTGGTGTGAGTTTCCCCAGTTCAAGCAAGGTTCTGAGCAGGCCTTCTCTGGCTTTCTCAAGCTGCTCCTGTCCACTTTCCCGGGGCCGCGGGGCGAGCAGATTTCGGGCTTCATAATCTTCTGCTTCCGGGGAAAAGGCCGGATCATTTTCGCTCTCCATTTCAAGAGGTGAAGCCAGGATCAGGCATCCAAGCCCTTTTTGAACCTCCGGCAGTGCAAAGGGTGTCGCCCGTCCCTCGCGAACGTCCTCCCGGGTAACCGGAATCCGGTGCAACGGATAAAGGCTGATGACCTCGTCTCCGGGTACTCTGTCGATGCTATAACCCATCGCTCGCATTTCCCGCTGCTCTTCATCGTTGAGGGTGTCGAAACAGCTGAGATCGGGCTGGCAGGCAAAGAAAATCTCCTTGATCTGTGCCTGTGGCACTAAACGGAGAGCCAGCCGCGGAATAGTCGCCTTGCTGAAGCCGCTGCCGCTCTTTGCTTCGAGCTGGATGTCCGCGGAAAAATCTTCCCCCTGGACAAACGCGTACGGTCCGGCAGCAGGATAAAGCATCTCCGCGCTTATATTTTCATTCCATTTATCCGCAGGAAAATCCCACCAAACGTGGGCCGGAACGATCCCAAGGCTGAGCAGGGAAGGAAGGACAGGTCGGCTGTCGCGCTGAAAATGCAGGCGCAGCACAAGGTCATTCATATCCTCTATGCCCCGGATATCTGTAAAAGGGGCATTTTTGCTCCGATAATGCTCTTTAGGGGATAGCAGCCCGGTGGGCTGAGGCTCCTCTGAACTTTTTTTCACAGTCTCCTCCGGCTTTTCTTCCAGGAGATTTTGATCGCCGGAAAAAAGAGGCTGCCATTCGAGAACAAGCTCCGACATCCCCTCAATCTCCATCAGTGAGCGCTTCAGGGGATGATCTTCCGGGCTGAGCGCAAGCTTCAGGAGACTGAAGTGGATGTCACGGGTTGTGAGAGCCTGGCCATCCTGCCAGCAAAGGCCTTTGCGCAGTTTTAACTCCACCGTGCGCCAATCCTCGGTATAGCTGAAAGATTCGAGGAGCCCCAGGAGCCTGCCGCCGCTGATCTCATGCAAAGGGGCATAGAGCAGCTGGGAAATCAGGCGGTCTGTCCGCTGCGAAGCCCAGAGAGGGTTGAAGCAGGCCGGGTTAAGAGTGTAGGCCGAAAGTTCATCCGTCGGCTCATAGTTGTAAGGCAGGAGAATGTTGAGCTGATCTTCCCGCTCACGAAAAGGTTTTTTCCACGCGGCTTCCTGTTCTTCCCGCGGACTTTCCGGAACGGGGATTTGTCCCTGAGAAGGCTGCTCACCCTCAGGATCTTCTGGCGAAGAACCCGCTTCGGTCTGACCTTCCCCGGGGAGCTGACTTTCCGCGCTTTCCGGAGCTGCGGAGCTTTCTGTCGCCTCGCTCTGTACACCTGTGCCCGTCTCAGACTGCTCCGTCCCGCTGGGCAGGTTCTCTTTCCCCTCAGATCCAGGCTCAGTGTTTCCGCTCGTTTCGGCCTCTCCCCCTGGCCGTTCTTCCGTAGCAGGCTCCTGACCCTCCTGTGCACCTGGCGTCGCTTCAGCCTGGCGGGAGGAAGCTTCCCCGGAGGGTGAAACAGGCTCTTTCCGCAGGTTATTCAAGGCCCTGACCTCAGGCGAAAGGTCTGACTCCGCTCGAGGGCAAAGCAGCAGGAGACTCAGAAGGGATAGAAGCAGGACGCAGAACAGCGCGATCTTTAAACCTGCGCGACGATGCCTGCGCCCTGAGCCATGAGAAAAAGGTCTGATGTTCACCGTGAGACGCCCCCTTGATTCTGCAAGCGATGCACGTGCTTTTCTCATAGTTTAGCTTTTTTTGCTTTTTTCTTGTAGTCCAGAGCTGTGAAATTCGTCGAAAGAGGTCGTCTCCTGAGAGCCGTTAAAGAAGAGCTCTGACAAACGAGGCAAAGAGAACCAGGCCAAATGGCGCTTTACTCAGATAGCCTTCCGCAAACAGCAAAAATCCCCGGGATCGGCCTGCCGAAAGGGGCAGGGAACGATCCCGGGGAAGCTTAGCCCCTGGGGCTTCAATTAAAGTGACCGTCGTAAGTGGGCATATTTTTTACATCGTCGTCGCTCAGAGCAGGGACGTAGTAGGCTCCATAGTTTTTTAAGCCGGTTTCATTTTCTTCCGGAGGAACGCCCTTTGCCCCTGAGGGGAGCAGGACATAGAAACGATAGTAGGGCAGGAAAACTTCTTCCTGACCGCCCGTTCGGTAGATCAATTCCACCTTTGCAATGGCGTCCTCACCCGGGAATTCTACGGGGACACTTGTCTGGTAATGCCCGGTGATCAGCCGTGTTCTGGCTTCTTCAACGCTGATGAGCGGATAGTCGCCCATTTTTTCCGCCGCAGTCAGATCGTCGTTTTTTCTGATACTTATGAGTTTCCCTGTGTCTCCGGGCGCAAAGCCGGCACGGCGGAAATTGTAGTTCAGAATTTTTTGTGTATCATCTCCCGCAGCTTCAAAGAACTCATATCGGCGAATGAATTCGTTGTTAATATTAAAGTCACCCCAGGAAAAGGCCTCTGCTTTGTCAAAAGCCAGAAAGTCCGCGTAAGTTTCGCTCAGCCAGGCAAGAGTTTTTTCTGCCTGTACATCATCTGTCTTGCTGTAGGTCATACTGAGTTCTTCCGGAAGATCCAGGCCTTCGCCGGAAAATCTGCAGGTGATTGAGCCGTCGGCCCTGACTTCAAGGCTCCCCTGATCGAAGCTGCCCTCAAGCGAGGTCACATTTGTCTCATCTTTGACGATACCCTCTTTCGTTCGCATGTAGCCATCCCTGTGTTCTTCTGTGGAGAGCAGCTCGAAACCCAGATCCGTGGCCGCCTGATGCAGTTTCTCCTCCATTTCCGCCAGAGTCAGGCCTTTCGGTGTATAAAGGCCATCAGGATCAAAAATGCCACTTTTATAAACGGGGAGCGATTTTAATTTCATCTCTTCCGACCAGGGATTACCGTTTTTCAGCTCTGAAATATCATGATAGGAGTAGCCCTCAAAGCCCATACCTCCGGATACCAGGTCCGGGATCGTTATTTTTTCCCGGGCGCTGAGGGCGGCGGATGGCAGCCCGGCTGCGGCTTCGCCGGACGTCGGTTCAGAAGCTGCTGAGGGGCTTATATGAGCCAGGCCAGACGCCTGAGGATGATCAGCTCCCGGAGGCTCCGGTGTGGCATTGAGGAGCGTCTTCTGCTCCCGTGAAATCAGATCGCTCAGCGGCTCACGATAGTGGCTGATTAGAAAGATCAGCGCTAAAGAGAGGCAAAGACAGGCGGCTATAGCGCTCCAGCCCAGTCCTTTTTTCTTTTTCTCCGGCGGCCTCTTTTCTGCGGCATCAATATAGGCCGGATGAATAAGTTCCATTTTATCCAGAAGTTGAGATCCTTTCATAAGCTGTAACCTTCCTTTTCAAGCTGCTCTTTGAGCTTCTTACGGCAACGGAAGAGCGTTGTTTTAACTTTGCTTTCAGAAACGGCAAAGCGCCGGGCAATTACTGCAATGGAATCCAGAAACCAGTAGCGGCGAATAAACATCGCCCTTTTTTCCTCATCCAGCTGGCTGAGAAAATCATTGAGAACCTGGCCCAGCACCCTGTCCTCCAGCCGGCACTCCAGCTCATCCGGGGCAGGAATGCACTGCTCCAGTTCCGTGCTGAGTTCAACAATGTAGGCGCTGCGTTTCAGACGGCTGCGATAACGGCAGCAATTCAGAGCCAGGTGACGTGTCATACGGGCAAGAAAGGCATATAAATAGTTTCCCGGCTCATGAGGCGGGATTCGCTGCCAGGCCTCAAGGTAGGTATCGTTTTCACATTCTTCTGCACTCTGCCAGTCCTGTACAATGCCGTATGCCAACGAGCGGAGGCGGCCGCCATATTTTTCCATGCAGTGTTTTATCGCGGTTTCATCCCGTTGTAAAAAACAATCCACAATGCTTTGATCGTCCATGCTCTGACTCCTTTCCTCCTGTTGTTGAAGGCCTTCACCTTCATAAGCACCGTTTGAGGGGCTGAGGTTACACCGGGCAGAGCTAAACCGAAAATTATCATTTCTGCCACTTTGCACTTTATTTATTCTGACACGACCACACGCCTGCTGACGTCGCTGGTCACAGCTTAACCCTCCTGGTCAAAAGCAATTAAGATTTTTCTGCTTTCCAGCTGACCCTTTGAGTTTTCCACAAAAAAAGCAGCGGTCAGTTTTACACTCACCACTGCCTTTTTTACAATTCTTTCTGTCGGGATCTGCCGCGAACTTACGCCTCTTTTTTACGTGAATCGGCGTACTCAGCCTGCAGTTCAGCCTGTTTGGCAGCCACGGTTTTGAGGTGTTCCTCCGTGCCAAGGGGATGCTCAGGACCGAACTCCTGCCACATCTCGTTGGCCTCGTCCTTCCACTGACTCGCGTAGGCATCGCAGCGGGCACAGACTGTATCGACATCCTCGGGACAGCTGTAATCGGTCGATTTAGAGCCAGTCTCCCGGACAATCTTGCGCAGGTACTCCGGATTTTCCAGCATGGGGCAGGGACGCAGATGGTTCTTATTAAAGGGCTGACCGTCGTGATAGGCCATAAAGAGCGGCGATTTCAGGGCTTCGAGTATGGTCTTTTCGTGAATGTTGCTGTCAGAGTAATGGATGAACACACAAGGCTCCATATCCCCGTTGGCGTTAATGTGGAAGTAGCTGCGACCACCGGCAATACAGCCGCCAACGAACTGGCCGTCGTTTTGGAAGTCCGCCGGGAAAATCTCCATCTCGGACTCATCACTGCGCAGGAAACGAATGCGCTCGATCATCTCGGCTCGCTGTTCTTTATTGAGCAGAAGCGAAGTGACCGCCCCCGCACCAACCGGCATGTAGTGGAAATACCAGATCAGGCGGCAGCCATGATCGATGAGCAGCTGCAAAAAGTCATCCGAGGTCACACTTTTGTAGTTGGCCGAGGTATAGCAGATGGAGCAGGCAAAGAGCAGTTTGTGCCGTTTCATGCGATCCATCGTCTCCAGCGCTTTGCTGAAGCTGCCTTCGCCGCGGCGGGAATCCGTTTCGCTCTCGAAACCTTCGATGGAAAGAGCCACGCTGATATTGCCGAGGCGGCGGAATTCCTCACACATGGCATCGTCGATCAGCGTACCGTTGGTGTAGAGGTGGAAGCAGCAGTCCGGATATTTTTCGGCAAGACGGATGATGTCTTTGGCACGAACGGTCGGCTCACCGCCGGTCATTAAGTAGATAAAGGTTCCCAGCTCACGACCCTGGTCGACAATGCTGCACATCGTCTCAAAATCCAGGTTGTAGCGATTGCCGTATTCGGCCGCCCAGCAGCCTTTGCAGTGCATATTGCAGGCCGTGGTCGGATCAAAGAGGATCAGAGACGGAATATTGCAGCCGTGTTCGTTAATCAGGCGGATTTTCTGGCGAATACCCCAGATGCCTGTGCGGTAGGCAATATTCATAAAATGTGTATGTAAGATGTTTTCGTCGACTTCGTTGAAAGCCCGGCGCATCCAGCGCATCCACCGGCTGTTGGGGTCTGAGACGGCTTTGCGCGCATTGGCAAAACCAGCGCCGGTATATGATCCACGGCTGAGTTTTTCGGAAAAGTCAATGATCTTCAGGAGCTTTTTGGAAGGGTCGTCTTCCTTCATCACTTTCATGACTTTACGTAAACACAAATCAGCAATAGCTGCCTCAGTACGATAAGCGAATTGTCCCATATCTTATCACGGAAAGAAATCTTTCCTCTCCTTTCACCTTTTCTTACGATAGTCCAAATCTTTCTTCAATTATACTATTGTAATTCATTCCCGACTATTGTAATGCATTTTCTGACTTTGACCCACTTGCTTTGCACCAAATGAACGTCTTTCTGCTACAATAATTATAATATGCTTAAGTTTTAGACATCTTCCACAAGGAGACGGCAATGAAAACAGATGAATATGTGGTGGAGATGCGCGGCATCAGCAAGCGCTTTCCCGGCATTCTGGCCAACGACAGGGTCAATCTCAGCTTGAAAAAAGGAGAGATTCTGGCGCTTCTTGGCGAGAACGGTGCAGGAAAAAGCACCCTTATGTCTATTCTTTTCGGCTTTTATCATGCTGACGAAGGTCAGATTTTTATTCGGGGAAAAGAAGAAAAAATCAACAGCCCGAATAAAGCCTACGACCTGGGCATCGGTATGGTACACCAGCATTTCCAACTGATCGACAATTTTACCGTGACCGAAAACATCATGCTCGGCAACGAAAGCGTGAAAAACGCGCTCTTTGTCGATGAAGCCACGGCCCGTGAAAAGGTCAGAAAACTCTCCGAACAATATGGTCTGAATATCAACCCGGATGCCCGCATTGAGGACTGCAGCGTGGGTATGCAGCAGCGCGTGGAAATTCTCAAGGTGCTTTACCGCAATGCCGATATCATTATTCTGGACGAACCCACCGCCGTCCTCACGCCGCAGGAAATCGACGAGCTCATGGTCATCCTGCGAAACTTTACAGCCGAGGGCAAATCCATCATTCTCATCACCCATAAGCTCAGGGAAATCATGCAGGTGGCCGACCGGGTCACCGTCCTGCGCCGCGGCAAAATGACCGGCACCCTGAACGTCCGGGATACCAATGAAGACGAACTCGCCAGGCTTATGGTGGGCCGTCACGTCAATTTTAAGGTCGACAAAAGCCCCGCAAAACCCGGTCACCCGGTTCTGGAAATTCAGGATCTGGTGGTGCGTGATGCCCGCAAACTTAAGGCTGTCGATGGCTTTACTCTCACCGTGCACGCTGGCGAGATTGTCGGCATCGCCGGGGTCGACGGCAACGGTCAGGAAGAACTTGTGCAGGCCATCGCCGGACTGATGCCCATCGAAAGCGGCCACATCGTGCTTGATGGCCACGATATCAGCGAAGCCAAAGTCCGCGAGCGCAACGAAATTGGCCTCGGCCATATTCCCGCTGACCGACAGAAATATGGCCTGATCATGGACTTTACCCTGGCCGAAAACATGGCGCTCAAATCATATTTCAAAGCCCCTCTTTCCAAACGGGGCGTTCTGAATCGCCCTCTCATTCGCAGCCAGGCCGAAGAACTTTCAAAAACCTTTGATGTGCGCTCCGGCGAAGGTCCGCTGAGCCTGGCCCGCATGCTCTCAGGCGGCAATCAGCAGAAGGCCATCATCGCCCGGGAATTCGCCACGAACCCGGTCCTCATGGTGGCCGCGCAGCCTACGCGGGGTCTTGACGTTGGGGCTATTGAATACATCCACCGCCGCCTTGTGGAACTGCGCGATGAAGGCAAGGCCATTCTTCTCGTGAGCTTTGAGCTTGACGAAGTGATGAACCTCTCCGACCGCATCGCCGTCATCTATGAGGGCCGGGTTTCCGGCCTTGTCAACGCCGGAGAAAGCGACGAACGGGAACTTGGACTGATGATGTCCGGCTCCCTGCATAAAGGCGTGGAAAGCGCGGAAGAGAAAAACGCCGCTACGCCTTCTGAGAAAGGAGGCAAAGCCTGATGAAAGATAACAGCAAAAGCCGGCTTTTCCGCCCGGGCAGCAACAGCAGCCTCTTCGTCACCGCCATTATCGCGATTCTCCTCTCGTTTCTGGTCGCCGCTGTGGTCATGATCGCCACGGGGATTCAGCCTAAAGGCTTCTTCGACGCCTTGCTGCGCACCATGACAGGTCTTGATTTTTCCAGGGCCGGTACAGCTCAGTTTTTCCGTCCCCGTTACGTCGGTGAGTTTATCCAGGTTTCCCTGCCCTTGATTCTCTGCGGCCTTTCGATCGGCTTCGCCTACCGCACCGGCATGTTTAATATTGGCGCTGAGGGCCAGCTGATTGCAGGCATTCTCTGTTCCAACCTCATCGCCCTGACCCTGCCCCTGAAGACGCCCCTCCTTGCCGTTCTCTGCATTATTTCAGCTGGCATTGGCGGCGGCCTCTGGGCCTTTATCCCGGGTTTTCTCAAGGCCCGCTTCGGCGTGCATGAAGTCGTCACGACGATCATGTTCAACTACGTCGCCATGTATGTCAGCAACTGGATTCTCAAAGCCCTGCCGGGATCAAATCCGCAGCGCACCGTTGACCTGCCGAAGAACGCTCTTCTGGGCAGTGATTTTCTGCGTAAGCTGAGTGGCAACTCCCGCCTCCACTGGGGATTTATCGTCGTCATCCTGAGCGTTCTACTCTACAACTTCATCATGAACCGCACCAGTTTTGGCTATGAGCTTCGGGCCGTCGGTTTCAACCGCCATGCCGCGGCCTACGCCGGTATGAATGCCGAGAGCCGCATCATTCTTTCCATGGTCATTTCCGGCATTTTCGCAGGGCTTGGCGGCGCGATGGTCGCCCAGGGAACCTTCACTTATGGGCGTGTCCTCCAGGGCTTTGAAAACTATGGTTTTGACGGTATTTCCGTGGCCCTTCTCGGCGGTACCCGCGGGGTCGGCATTCTCCTGGGCGGACTGCTGCTGGGCGGACTGCGCAGTGGTCAGCCTCTCATGCAGGCCATGGGTGTTCCTCTGGAAATCGCCCAGATTGTCTCCGGCCTGATTATCCTCTTTGTGGCCATGCAGCACGGCATTGAGCGTCTCTTGCTTTTCTTTGGCAAGCGTCGGCTCGAAGAAGAAAAAGAAGAGTCTGTTCCCGAAGAAAGCAGTCTGAACGATGCCTTAAGTCCAGGCTTTGAAAAGGCCGCTGCCCCTGCGGGAGACGCTGCTGCAAAGGCCACGGCAGGCAAAGACGCAGAGGAGGACGCTGAGGCCTCAGCGTCCCAGCAAGCATAGGAGGTCGGCATGGATTTACTCAGTTCCATGGTTATTCTCGCCTTTATCTACGCAACTCCCATCCTCGTGGCTGCAACCGGCGCCCTTTACTCAGAGCGCTCCGGTGTCACCAACATCGCCATCGAGGGTATTATGACCATCGGCGGTTTTGTTGCGGCAACCGTCACCACTCTGACCGAAGACCAGCTTGGCTCCTGGGCTCCCTGGCTGGGCATCCTGATCGGCGCCGTACTCGGCCTCATCTATTCTGCGCTCCACGCCTATGTTTCGATTGATCTGCAGGGCGACCAGACCATTTCCGGCACGGCCCTCAACATGTTGTCCCTGGGGATCAGCGTCTATTTCTGCCAGATCATCTTTCACCAGCAGCGCACACGTGCTTTCCAGCGCGGCTTCGTCAAAATGGATATCCCCGTACTCAGCGATATCCCCATTCTCGGCAATCTCTTTTTTAAGCGCATCTATATCACCTTTTATGTCGCGCTTCTGATCGTTCTTCTGACCTACATCATTCTCTGGAAAACGCCCTACGGTCTGCGTCTGCGCGCTGCCGGAGAACACCCTTCGGCGGTGGATTCCCTAGGCATCAGCGTGCGCGCGCTGCGCTATTCCGGCGTGCTCATTTCCGGCTTCCTGGGAGGTCTGGCCGGGGGCATTATGGTACTCACCCAGGCTACACAGTTCTCCGCAGGCTCCATTCACGGCGTTGGCTTCATTGCCATGGCCGCTCTGATTTTCGGCCGCTGGAATCCCTGGGGCATTCTCGGTTCAAGCATTTTCTTCGGCTTTTCGCAGATTTTCTCGATCTTTTCGCGCGATATTCCCCTGCTTGAAAACGTGCCGGGCGAATTTTTCTACGCCCTGCCCTACGCCCTGACCGTCCTCGCCATGGTTGCCTTCAGCCGCAAGAGCGCTGCTCCTAAGGCCGTTGGCGTGCCCTACAGCTCCACACACTAAAACCTACACCATAATAGGTAAGCAGTGTTCCCCAGTAAAATAGAGCCGCTTCGGTGTATCCTTCAGGAGTTCCGAAGCGGCTCTTTTAACAACTCGCCCACGCGGGATGATGCGTTTGGATAAGATGCGCGGGCGATACAGGAATATTTTTTGATCGACTTTCCGGCGAAATTTTAAGAACCAAAGCAAGCCTGTTTTCAGACCTCGCGGTCAGCTTCTCGCCTGATTTTCGCTGTCTGACTCAGTGTGTCGTTTTCTGGACTGTCGGGACACTCTCTCTCGGACGCTCCGCATCGAGAGGCTGCCATTCCACTTGATTCAGCTTGCGAATCGTTTCATGATCCCGGTTCAAGCTTTCGAGCCAGCTGAAAAAACTGCTGAAACGTTCGTCAAAGGGAAAGTTCATGCGCAGATTTTTCAGGGGGTAAGAACGGACCTCCGAAGGCCCTCGTTTCTTCATCTCCTCATACACTGGTACAAAAAGGTTCAGGCAGAGGCTCTGGGAACTGTTTTTGTCCAGTTCTATACGTTCGGCCTGGCTGAGGCGGCTGTAGTCATCGAGCAAAGCGCCTATGAGGGTCTGTGTCTGACCGGAGGTCATAAAGGGCCAATGCGCACTGCCCTGACTTTCAGCCCTGGTCTGATCTTCTTTAAATTGAGCCAGCATGGCTTTTTGCGTCTCCGTGAGCGTTGACTTATTTGAAATTTCGACACTATCGACAAAACGATGGTTTTCAAAACCGCTCAGCGTATTTAGAAAGAGCCGCGCCATCGGATCGGGTGAAAGCTCTTCAAGCGAAGCAATATCTTCCCTTTTGAGCTGCAGCATACGGCGATGGCGGCGGCCATTCTGCTGCCAGCACATCTCCACCTGGCTCACAAAGCCCGGATCCTCGCTGCCGCCAGAGATGCGGAAGCGTTCATTGGAGACAAAATCGCGGGGAATTTCCAGACCTGGCGTCCCGTCTTTAAATTTTTTCTCAAAAAGTTCCACCAACTTGCGTCGGCTTTCCGGGCTGTCCGCCAGGAAACATTTTTCCCTGCCCTGCCGGAGCATAATTTCACTGGCTTTCTGCGGATCGGGACGCTGCCCGGTATAGTCGAAAAAGCCCCAGGAAAGGGTTAAAACCATTAAAGCGGAAAGCAGAAAAGCCAGCGCCGCGGTGGGCAGGCTGTGGCGCACTTTGCCTTCGCCGCGGGAGAGGAAGAGATCCATCAGCAGGCAGGCCATAAAACTGCCTGCAGCAAGGCCGATCCAGAGAGCCGGCATGATCCCGTTTGAAGGCAGCGCCGCTCCTTCGGCGTAGCTGCCGCCCGTGGTGATCACTACCTTACTTTGGTAAAGGCCGCGAAGTAAGCCGCTTTTTAAGCTATTCGCGCGAATCAGGGCAAAGAGAATGCCCAGGCCGAGGCCCCCGGTGAGCGAAACGAGGAGGCGCAGCGGCAGAAAGGAGAGCCTCTGAAGATCCAGAGTGTCCGCCCGCTCGGCCGGTCGGCGCAGAAAAAGCAGCCAGCTGAGAAAAGTAAAGATAATGGTAAACAACAGCCAGGCCAGCTGTCCCGCCGTGCCCTGGACGGAGAGAGCAAAGCCTCCCAGCAGAGGGGAAAGTATAAAGAAAGAAATGTTCTGCTCCAGGTTCATATCCACAGGCGGCATTCCCGGCAGCATATTCCAGGCAAGGAAGCGCAGCAAAAAGAGGATCAGCGGCCAGCAAAGGTTGAGTAATAGCCCATAAAGGAGGGCATTAAAACTGCGCCCGGAGATCACAAAAAAGAAACTCCAGAAAGCGAGACAAGCCAGGCTCATCAGCAGCAAGTCGATTTCCGGATACAGGATACCCGCAAAAGGAACACCAGCAGGAAGCAGGAGCAGGAGATTCAGAAGCCCCCCCAGAAGACGTGAAGCCAGGATCAGAGCAGCATCCGAGAGAATGAGGCTGAGCCAGAGCTGACTTCTTTGCAGAGGAAAGCCAAGGAGCAGACGGGCATCATCCTGACGATGCAGAAAGGCAAAGCTGCGCGCCGCGAGAATGGTCACAAGCAGGGCGTGCAGGGCAAACATTCCCAGAAAATACGCCCCAAGGCTCGCCTCTGCCGTCCTTCCTGTCGGCGAATGAAGGCCATGGGAAGCCAGAAGAGGTAAATTATAAAATAGTACCTGGGCAATCAGAGAGGCCAGAAGCAGCCAGACCTGCCGTTTGATATTCCAATGAAAAAGAGCTTTCATCTTAATTTCCTTTCCGTCCGTCAGCCTCTTTTGGGGAAATCTGCGGGAGCAGCCAGCTTTTGAGCTGTTCAAAGACACGCGGGGTGCCATAGGGCGACAGCACTTTACCACTATCCTCCGGGGCATAGAGCCGCGCCAGAATCTCCTCATGAGAGGTCTCAGGCCAGAAGCGGTCAAAGTCTCTGGTCTGAGGCTTTAGCTCTTCGAGGAAAAGCTTTCCGCCTAACAGTCCCTCACGTCCGTAAGTGTTGTAAAGTGGCTCCAGACGAGCGCTATCAAAGGTCTCCCGTCCCCCTTTGTTAAAGAAAGTCTGCTCCCTCAAATCTCCACGATAGGCTTCCAGAAGCCTATCCTTACGCTCGCCCACAAACTTCAGCTCAAGCCAACTGGCCGCTTCGTCCACGTGCAGGGTGACGTCTTTCTGACCCTCCAGAACAGTTCTGAGATCGGCGGCCAGGGCACGCTGCTCGATCGACGCCAGCGGCAGTTTCAGGATAAGTGCGCCGACCTCTTCATTCTTGAGGGCCAGATCCGGCTCAAATAAAGGCAGATAGTCCTTCCTCGAGCGTAAGTAAAGTTCCAGCGAAGAGAGTTCTTCAGGAAGGATGAGCAGCCTGATGGTCTGGCCACTTTCATCACTCACGAGCGCACCGACGCCTTTGGCAAAAAGAGGCCCGCTGAAGTTCAGCTTCGTTCTGTGGAAAAGGCCGCTGCGGCCTGAATTTTCACAGTTCATCATGAGGTTTTTCTGCCACTTCCAGAAGAGATCGATGACTTCTTTATCCTGCTCAGCCGTCAAGCTGATGCCGGGACCCGAAAAAGACTCCATCCTGCCAAGTAAAAAGGCAGGTATGCCAGGAAGGTCAGCACGATCGCCTGCCATCAGCACGAGCTTTTTCGGCGTACCGAAATCCTCGGGGATGAGCGAGCGGCGCGGCAGCAGATCGCAGATAAGGGCAAAGCAGAGAAAAAGACCCAGCACCAGGGCCAGACCACGGCGACCCTTCTGCCACACAACTTTGGGATTCCCACCTTCTCCGGAAAAGAAGGCTAAGAAGTAACGCGCGGGCAAGATAAAAGCGAGAAAACCAAGCAGGTAGAGAAAGACCGTCTGGCGGTTAAAAATCAATTCAAAGAACTGACCTCCCAAGAGGCCAAAGAGCAGGAGGGAGAAAGCCTCGATCACGCCATAAGCCGGATGTTCGCTGAGTTTTTGTTCCGCCCTTTCGACCGGACGGCGCAGGAAAGCCAGGAAGGCCAGCAGGATAAAGACAAAGAGGGCGATCAGGCGCAGCGCCAGAGCCGCCTTATTGTCTCTCGGAATAAAGCTTCCCGGAAGCGGCGAGAGACTCAGACAGGCGAGCAGAAAAGACTGACTAAGCCTGCCGCGGCAGGCCAGTACCGGCAGGGATTGTCGCAAATACGCCAGGATCAGGAAAAAGGTGAGCGGGAGGCCGCCTTCAAGGAGAAGGATGAGTGCCAAACCGTCGCCCAGACGACCAACCAGAGCGAGCAGGGCAAAGCCCAGGAAAAAATAGGCCAGTGCATCCAGGAAAAGGGCCGTCCAGCTTTGAGACCAGAGCCCAAGAAGCTCAGCCGAACGGGCTCCACCCGCAGAGAAAGCCATCAGCATACCCAGCCTGTTGAGCAGGAAGGGCAGCGAAATGATGACGACGGCGGCCAGGGAAATACTGCTAAATTGCAGGCCGCGGGAGACAGGCAGGCTGTAAAAGAGATCGCTTTGCTTTTTCTGATAGAAGAAGCTGCTCAGGCGATAGAGCAAAAAACTGAGAGCGATCAGGAGCAGGATCGCGCTGAAAATGTTTTGCAGCGTAAAAAGAAAGCCGATCTGATCGAAGCTGAATTCTTCCTGATCCTGAAAGGGGTTGGCGGCGAATCCGGAAAGATAGTAAAGGAAGGGCTGTGAGAGCAGGAAAATACTGCTGAGCAGCACCATCCACACCGTATTTTCGCGGATGATCCTCCAGGCAAGTAAGCCTGAAGTCTTTAAATTTTTAGATGAGGTTCCTGACCGCATAGCCTTTCACCTCCAGTTCGTAGATAAAGAGTTCTTCCAAAGTCAGCGGCAGCATATCGAGGATCAGCGGCGAAAGCGGCGCCAGCTTTTCTCTGATCTCCGATTTTTCGGCGCGAATCACCAGCTGGAGAATGCTGCCCCGGCGTTCGCAGTGCAAAATGGTGAGCCCCAGAGCTTCAAGCTCCTCTTTCGAGGGCAGCGTATGAAAGGCGGTCTGAATTTTGTAGACCCCGAGATTCATGGACTCCAGTTCGTGCTGATAGATCAGACCGCCATGGTGCAGGAGGCCGATTTTATCGCAAAAATCTTCGAGTTCACGCAGATTGTGCGAAGCGATGATACAGGTCAGTTGATTTTCAACCACCTCGCGGGCCAGGATGCGCTTGAGACTTTCTCTCATAACCGGGTCCAGGCCATCGAAAGCTTCGTCCATGAGCAGGAGCTGCGGCCGGGCCGCCAGGGCCAGGAGGAGCGAAGCCTGACGCTGCATGCCTTTGGACATTTTGCTGAGCGCGAGTTGAGGATCCAGGGGAAAAATTTCCAGGAGTTCGTTAAAAAAGGAGGCGTCCCAGTGATCGTAGAGGGTGCTGTAAAAGTGAGCCATCCCCGTCAGGTTTTCGCCGGGGAGAAAGCAGGGCTGATCCGGAACCAGGAGGATTTCGTGGCGCAGGGCCGCGTTGCCGAAAATCTCCTGACCCTG
This sequence comes from Clostridiales bacterium, assembly GCA_004556455.1. GTDB lineage: Bacteria > Bacillota > Clostridia > Saccharofermentanales > DTU023 > SFGY01. The sequence goes on from SFGY01000006.1 coordinate 35,935, forward strand.
GTATTGAAGGCTGCCGCTGTCTGCCTTATAGATTCCGGCCACAAGGCGCATAAAGGTGGATTTACCTGCCCCATTAGAGCCGATCAGGCCGTAGATAGACGCTGCTGAGATATCGCAGCTCAACTTATCCAGCGCATGAATTTTACCAAAACGCTTGCTCAGGTCCTTTGCTTCTATGATCTTCATGATTTTTCCTCTGCTTTCGTCAGTATCGTATGGCCGGCCATCGGCGGCTCTGTCTTCTGCTTTATTTCGCCTGGTCAACGGTGGAGCCTGAGGAGGCTTCAATGCCTTTTCCCTTTCGGATCCTGCCGTCACGGACTTGCTTCTGCACCTCTTCGCAGGCGCCAAGCCAGAGCTCCTGCATTTCTTCGATGGAAAAACCTGCTTCGAGAGCTTCGACCATAAGACGGCTGAGCTTTTCGTGCCACTCTTCCTTCATGCTGCGAATGTGGCTCTCATTTTTGGAGAGAAAAGAGCCCTTCCCCGGCACGGTGTAAATCAGCTCTTCCCGCTCCAGTTCGCGGTAAGCCTTCTGTACCGTGTTCGGGTTAATGCCCAGATCGGCGGCCAGCTGACGCACCGAAGGCAGCAACTCGCCTTCATCTAAAAGCCCCAGAGCCGCCAGTCGCAGAACCTGCTGCCGTAATTGCTCGTAGATCGGCACGCGACTGTGCTCGTCAATTTGAAAGATGGCCATGATATTCCCCTTCCAGATCATTGGGATTCCCTGAATGCAGCGTTGCTGTTTTCAGCGAACCATCTGTACTATTCGAGTTAGTACGGTTAGCATAGCAAGCTGCTTTTCACCTGTCAAGCAGCAACGAATTTTTTATCATTGTTTTTGGTTAAAGCCTGTACCAAATCGAAAAACACGCTTTAAAAACACGCTCTAAAGATAGAAAGCTCAAATTCTTATTAATATCCGGATTATTATCCGGAATTTGCCTTAAAACTGATAGACAGGAATTTCCACCGATTTCATCGTCAAAACCTTTCTAATCTATCGCTAATTCCTATCTGTTTATCCTTGCTCTTTCCGCTAAAATAAGCACGGAAGTAAACGTTTGCGAGGAGATTTCTGCTGTGGTCAGTATTGGTATTGATATCGGTTCGACAAGTTCAAAAACCGCCGTGCTCGACGAGGATCGGCACATCATTACGCGCTCAGTCATTCCCACGGGATGGAGCAGCACGGATACGGCCGCGCTCATCAAATCACAGCTGGAAAAGCTCGGCCATGCCCCGGGCGAAAATCCTGTCGTGGCCACAGGATACGGCCGCGTGGCGGTTCCCTATGCCGATAAAACCGTGACGGAAATCAGCTGTCATGCCGCTGGCGCTTATTATCTCTTTCACTATCCCAAAATGACGGTAATCGATATCGGCGGCCAGGATACCAAAATCATCAATATTGAGGATGGCATTCTCGCCGATTTTGCCATGAACGATAAATGCTCCGCCGGCACGGGACGCTTTCTAGAGGTCATGGCCAATACACTTGGCCTTTCGCCCAACGAGCTCTGCACGCTCGCGGCCGAAGGCGGCGGCACATCCATTTCCTCCATGTGCACCGTTTTTGCCGAGTCCGAAGTGATTTCTCTGATCGGCAAAGGCGAAAATAAAGAAAATATCGCTTTCGCGGTGGTGGACTCCATCGTGCGGAAGGTCTGCACCCAGGCACGCCGTCTCATCGGCAGCGGCAAGCTCTGCCTGACCGGCGGTCTTTGCGAAGTTCCCACCATTCTGGAAGCCCTTTCCAGAGAGTTAAAAAAAGAAGTCGAAAGCTGCCCGGATGCCCGTTATGCCGGGGCCATCGGCGCAGCTCTGGCTGCCGCCAAATTAAGGTAAAGAAAAATCGTGTCTGAAAAAGCCATCTATCTTGACCATGCCGCCACCTCGCTGCCTAAGCCCGAGTCAGTCATTACCGCCGTTACGGAAGGCCTGCGCCATGCGGGAAACGGTTCCCGGGGCGCGTATGAGGCTGCCAACTGGTCCGGCGAGCGCCTTTTCCGCGCCCGTCTCGCCTTTTCCCGTGCCTTCGCGGTTGGCGACCCCAGCCGGGTCATTTTTACTCATAATGCCAGCGAATCCCTCAATCTTTCGCTTTTTGGCGCGATTCCTCCGGGCGCGAGGGTTCTGGCGGAAGTCTCAGCACATAACTCCATTCTCAGACCCCTGCACGCCCTGGCAAAGCAGAGGGGTATCCAGGTGGATTTTGTCCTCCCGCGCAAGGACGGCCGCTTTTTTATCGAAGATTTTGCCGCCGCCCTTCAGCCGGACACCCGCTTTTTTGTCTTCAGCCATGCCTCAAACCTCAGCGGCAATCTCAATGATCTGGCGGCCTTCGGCAACTTCGCCCACGAACATGGGCTTTTCTTTATAGTCGATGCCGCCCAGACCGCGGGCCTCGTCCCCATTGATCTCCAGGCCATGCACATCGACTGCCTCTGCATCACCGGGCATAAAAGTCTGCTCGGTCCGCAGGGCACGGGCCTGCTCTGCCTCGGTCCCGGGGTCGAGCTGGAACCGCTTAAATACGGCGGCACCGGTTCTCACAGCCATTCGGCGGACATGCCCGAAGATTACCCCGATCATCTGGAAGCCGGAACCCTCAATACTCCCGGCATCTGCGGCCTCGCCGCCGGTCTTGCGGAAATTCAGTCGCAGGGAATGGAACAGTTATTTACGCGGGGTCTGGCCCTGGCAAAGATGTTCTATGAAGGGCTCAGGGAAATTCCCGGAATTGAGTTCTACGGCGACTATGCAGAGACGTCTGCTCGCGTACCCATCGTCACGCTGAATCTGCCCCGGATGGATGCCGCCCGCGCTGCCGATCTCCTGTCGACAGAATGGCAGATCGCCTGCCGCTCCGGCATTCACTGTGCCCCACGCATGCATGATTTCTTTGGCAGCTCGGATCGCGGTTCTCTGCGCTTTTCCTTTGCCGCCAGCAATACAGAAGAAGAGATTGAAAAGGCCATCCAGGCTGTAAAAATCCTGGCGAATCTGGAAGAATAAAGTGATACAAGGCACAGCGAAAGCAGCAAAAATAAAGGCCTCTGAAATGCTTGGGGCAGAGCGCCGAAGTGAAAAGAGAAACAGCCAAAAATCTTCAGGGTGTACTGCTCAAGAGATTAAAAACCCCAAAACTGATCAGGCTCTAAACTCGCCCAGGCGAGAAGAGATATTAACACGAAAAACGTCCACCAGGCTTCGCTGGATCTGCCAGGGGCAGCGAAGTCAGATGGGCAACACAAAGGCAAACAAAGGAGAGAACAATGGATTATCACAAGATGTGGCAAGATCTCGGCATGGACGTCGAGACACATGACACCCTCTGCTCAGTGCTTCCCACCGCCATCGGCGATGTCTTCACAAGCCAGGAAAACCGCCCCAAAGCCATGGCCTTCTGGGATATGGTGATTTCGGAAGTTCACGGCATTCGCCCCGCCGAACTCGTCGAAGCCAAAAAGCAGGGACGCAAGGTGGTCGGCACCTTCTGCCTCTATGTTCCCGACGAAATTGTCATTGCCGCCAACGGCATCGTGACGGGACTTTGCGGAGGCTCTCAGTTCTGGGTTCCCTCCGGTGAAGAAGTGCTGCCCAAAAACACCTGCTCCCTGATTAAAGCATCGGTGGGCGCTCGTCTCAGCCGCACCTGCCCCTTCTTCCGCCTGGCTGATCTCTATGTGGGAGAAACCACCTGCGACGGCAAGAAAAAAGCCTACGAAATTCTCGCTGAAGATGTGCCCATGTACATCATCGACGTCCCTCAAATGAAGCGTCCGCAGGATATCGCTCACTACAAAGATGAAATTCGTCTCTTTGCCAGGAAGATCGAAGAAATCACCGGCAACAAGATTACCCCGGAAAAACTGCACGAAGCCATTGTCATCTGCAACAATCGCCGCAAGGCCATGGCTCGCGTCTATGAGGCCAGAAAATCAACCGTAGCGCCCATTTCCGGCCGCGATGCCATTCTCATGACGCAGATCGCCTTCTTCGACGACCCCGTCCGCTGCGCCGAACAGTGCAATAAATTAGCTGACGAACTTGAAGACCGCATTGCCAAAGGCATTTCTTCGGCCAAACCCAACGACAAGCGCATCCTCCTCACCGGAACCCCTGTGGCCGTGCCCAACTGGAAAATGCACCAGATCGTGGAAACCTCCGGCGGCATCATCGTCTGCGAAGAAATGTGCACCGGCAGCCGCTACTTCGAACACCTGGTCGACGAAAACGCCAAGACCGAAGATGAAATGCTCGAAGCCCTCGCCCAGCGCTACATGAAGAACAACTGCGCCTGCTTTACGCCGAATGGCGGCCGCATCGACGACATTCTCCGCTACTGCGAGGAATACAAGGTTGACGGCGTTATCGACTGCAATCTGCAGTTCTGCAACCTCTACGATACCGAGAAGCGCTCCGTTTCCCGCGCTCTCAAAGAAGCGGGCATTCCCTGCCTCTCCATCGAAACCGATTACACCGACAACGACGCCGAACAGCTGCGCACCCGCGTCGGCGCCTTCATCGAAATGCTCGACAGCCGCAGCCAGCGCTGATAGACTTCGAATTTCTTTTCCCCTTTTCCCTGCCCGGCCTGTCAGACCGCCGGGCAGGGACTTCTTAATTTTCCGGCTATGAGCTTTCAGGGTTTGTACCTATCATTTTCGCGCTTTCAGGTGTTGCTCAATCTGCAAGCTTTTGCTCTTTCGTTCTTTTAGCTATTGCTCTTTTAGCACCCTGGCCTTTCGCACTTTTAGCGCTTTTAGTTTTCGCCCTTTAAGGCTATACTTTTCTTAATTATGCTGAATTACTACATTCTTGTTGAAAATCACACCCGTGGTATGGCGCTGCACGAACTGCTTGACGAGGCCGGTTTGGAAAACCGCGTCGCGCCCACACCGCGCTGCGGAGATCTCAAAGTATCCTGCGGCATGTCTCTGCTCATCAAAAAAGAGCTGCTCGATGCCGTTGAGGACTTTCTTAAAGATAAGCCGGAGCTTTACATTAAGATTGTCGGCATCGAAGGTCAGCTCGAAGAAAAAAGAGATTTGTTTATCTGAGTTCGGCCTCAGGATCCAGCCTCAAGCTTAGGATCGGGGCTTTAATCTCAGGGTTCACCATCAGGATTCAGTCTCAGCCTTAGCCTCCGGGTTTCGGTCTCAGGTTCCTGGCTCAGAGTTCAAACTCAGGTTTGACTCCGGCCTAATCTCAGGCTTGGCGTTTGAGTACAAAAAGCTGAGGATACACCGGCAGCAGCAGTCCCATCACAATCAGGCAGGTGATCGTCTCGGAGAGAAAGGCGCCGCCGTTCACCAGCAATGAATTGAGTGCGGGCGACATCCCTTCCGGTGCATATTGCCCCCAGAAGACAATACCGGCGATAAAATGGCAGAAGTAACGCGCGAGGGACGCCAGAAGCACAGCAAGGCCTGCAATCGTCACCTGCTTCACCGCGGAAACTTTCGCAGATACCGCCGCCAGAAGAGGCTTGCTGAAAAGACCCGTCAGGCCAACTGCCGTAAAGGCCAGGATGTATTCCAGAAAGGCCTGCACCAGACCGACAATAGAAGCTTCACCGGTCACGATCTGGAGGACACCCCAGATCAGGCCACCGGCAAGTCCGGGTACCAGACCACGGCGCAAACCCAGAACCATCACCGGGATCATTTTGACGCTGATTTTCACCGCATCGCTCAGCGAAGGAATAAAGAGATCAATTAAGAAGGATAAAGCGGCCATGATGGCAATTTCCACCATGAGCTGAGTGCGTTCGTTTTTCATAAAAATACCTCTCATCTCTCACAAAAGGGGATGAAAGGCATTAAAACACAGAGAACCTGTATTTAGAAAAATCTCGAACATTTCTCGAAACGATAACGAAAAATATCTCGAAACGATTCCGACAATATCTCGACGCAAGCATAACCTTGATCCGATAGAGGGTCTGTTCTCAGCCTTCCGGCACCCCTTATTGTGCAATTTTCTTCAGTATAGCCGTCCTTTCGGCCAAAGGCAAGCAAAGGCAAGTGCCCTGCAAAACGGACTTTTACTGTTAACCCTCTCAGACTGCAAACGAAGTTTTCTTATCCTCTCAAATCCTCATCTAAGCTTAACAAGCTTCTGCTAAAATAGTAGAAAAACAAGCCGATGTACCATGCGAGTAAATGTCGACGTTCAGGGCGAATCAAAGCAAATAAAAGAGGGAAAAATCATGACTCATGATTCCATGAAAATAAAGCAGCAAGAGAGTTCTGTGGCCAGGATTTTGGAGTACCCTGGCGCGCAAGGCTCAGGCGGCCAGGAAGATCAAACTGATCCCACAGAGAAGTCAGGCCTTACAGCGCAGGCAGACAGCGGTGACGACAAGAGCTGCACAGGCTCGGAACGTTCAGAATCTCTCCCTGGCCAGATGGAAATTTCCGGTATGACCCGGAAAGAAATGCGTCAGCTTGTCAGGGAACTATTAACTGAGGAGTTCGCTGCCTCGCAAAAGGATTCTAAGGGTGAAGCCTCTGACCAGGAAACTTCTGGCGAGGAAACTTCAGCTCAGGAAACTTCAGCTCAGGAAACTTCTGACCAGGAAAACTCTGGCCTGCAAGAAGAACAGGATGAGCCCCTGGTCTTGCTCAAGCACGGAAAACCCACACGCTTTGAGCAGATTCCTCAGAGTCTGCGCGAGATCGTTGTCGAAGTTTTTGCCTGTATCCTCATCGCTATCGGCATTTATTCCTTTGCCAAGCACGCCAACCTGGCTCCCGGTGGGGTCGTCGGCCTCGCCCTCATTGTCAACCACCTTCTGCCCTTTATTCCCATCGGTTTCACCAGCATCCTGATTAACATCCCGCTCATTGCGATATCCTGGAAAATTCTCGGCCGTCCCTTCCTTTTTCGAACCTTCCGCACCATCTGCATTTCAGCCTTTTTTATGGATATCGTGCTCCCGCGCTTTCCCTATTTCCAGGGGGACCCCATCCTCGCCGCGGCCTTCTCCGGCGTTTTCACGGGCATTGGCCTCGGCCTCCTCTTCTCGGCAGGCACCTGCTCCGGGGGCAGCGATCTCATCCTCATGTGTATGCGCAAGCTCAAACCGCATATGTCTTTCGGGCAGATCAGCCTGGTTGTTGACGGCATCATCATCCTGACTGGCGGCCTTGTGCGGGGCGACATGAACGCCGCACTCTACGGCTGTGTCTACGCCTTTTTCGTCTCAAACATGCTCGATAAAGTCATGAGCGGGCGCGTGTCCGGAAAGTTGGTTCTGGTGATCAGCGAGCATGCAGGGCCGATTTCCCACGGCATCGACACTGAGATCGTGCGCGGAGCCACTATTCTCAATGGCCGCGGCAGCTATACCAAACGCCATAAGGAAATCATTCTCTGCGCCATGTCCAAACGTCAGCTGCCCCATCTGCGCCGCCTGGTTCGCAGCAACGACCCGGGCGCTCTGGTCATTGTGCTCGACTTCAACGAGGTTTACGGCACGGGCTTTCAGGACATCATGAATCTCTAAAAGACGTGAAATAACTGGCAGAAGCCATAATTTTTATTCACACAAAAGTGAAAGTCTTTGTGTTAAACTGATAGAAGTTAAAGCTTTATGAAAATTTCTGCCTGCGAAAAGCAGGTAAACGCTGACCTGACAGCAGCCGCAAGCCTGGGCCGGCGAAGGATACGGAGGACTTATGGCTTATCTCACTGTTGTCGTACCCTCATATAATTCTGAGAACTATCTGGCCCGCTGCCTGGACAGTCTCCTGCCGCAAAAGGAAAAACTCGACGTCATCATCGTCAATGACGGCTCCACCGACCGCACGGCCGAAATTGGCCAGAGTTACGTCGATCGCTGGCCTCAGAACTTTCGCCTCATTAATAAAGAAAACGGAGGCCACGGCTCCGGCATCAACGTGGGCATTGAGCTGGCCGCCGCTCCCTGGTTTAAGGTTCTCGACAGTGACGACCACTTTGTGGCCGAAGGACTGAATGAGCTGCTTCGTCTGATTGCCGATTTTGAAAATAAAGACAGCCTTAAACCCGACCTCATCATCAGCGATTTTATCTATGAAGTTCACCGCAATAAGGAGGACGGCCAGGAAGAAGTCATCAACAAACGGGCGGATTACCAGAATGTGTTCCGTGAACGCGGTTTTTGCAGCTGGTCCCGCATCCGCAGTTTTCGCTACGATCAGATGCTCATGATGCACGCGCTCTGCTACCGGACGGAAATTCTCAGAAAAATCAAACTGGAGCTGCCCGAAAAAACGTATTACGAAGATAACATCTACGTCTATGAGCCACTGCCCCATGTGCGCCGCATCTATTATCTCAATGAGCCAGTATATGTCTACTACATCGGCCGTGACGACCAGTCCATCAACATGGGCAATGTCGTCAAAAACGTCAATATGCAAATTTTTGTCACGGAAGAAATGCTGCGCCGCGTGCGTCTCGAAACGGTTCGCCCGCAGCGCCTGCAGCGCTATATGTTCCGGCATCTGGCACGCATGGTTGCCATGTGCATGATGCCGCTCGCGCTTCTCGATTCAGGCGAAAGCAAACAGAAAATCGCCTTGCTCTGGCAGGAACTCGAAAACATCAATCCCGTCGTGGCTAAAAAGCTGCGCGCCACGCCGATGTTAAGCTCACAACGCCTGCTCGCCAAAGCCGGATCGTATCTCAATCAGCAGGTTTATAACCTCATCAGCAAGGCCTTCGTTCTGGGCGGCAAATAGGCCCCGCCCGCTTAAAGGTCGCTCAAATCGGCTTTGACCATTCGGCAGCGGCGGCGGGCGAGTTCCAAAAGTTCCCGGTTTCGCTCATTGCCAGGGCCATAATCCCCTCTCTCTTCTTCGAGAGCACAGATCACTGTCGTCATCCCATCCAGCAGTTTGACCGCGTGTGCAAAACTTTCATCTCCGATGGGACAAAAAGGCTTTTCCTCAATAAGGGCATTGGCAATCTGGCGTGCCAGCTCAGCATCGCTGTCGTTGGCATGCAGAATCCCAGTGGCAAAGGGCAGACCGCGCTGCTGCAGATGTCTAAAGACAGGAATCCCCCTGCCATTCCCGGCGATCACAAAGATCTTGCAGGGACCTTCTGAGGGAGGCAGCTCGGGATTGCCAAAACGGGAATTGTAGCTGCCCGGCAAGTCATACAAGTCTTCAATAAAGCCATCCTCAAAAATTTCCTCGGTCGGTCCGTAGGCACGAATTTGACGATCCTTAATGCAGAGCACTTCATCGGAGACTTTGCGGGCAAGATCCAGCTCATGTAAAGTCATCACAATGGCCAGCTGGCGCTCAGCAGCCAGCTGACGGAGAATTTGCAGAAGATCCAGTTTATAGCGAATATCCAGGTAGGACGTCGGCTCATCGAGCACGAGCACGCGCGGCTCCTGACACAGCGCACGAGCCAGAAGAACGCGCTGCTTCTGGCCATCACTGCCATGCATAAAATCGACGTTCGCCAGGCTTTCAATATGCAGCAGCTTCAAGGCGCTGTCGACCGCCTGGAGATCCTTTTCGCCGAGAAGGCCCAGCGCACCTGTGTAGGGATAGCGACCGCTTTCCACGACTTCAGCATTGCTCATACGTTCGGTGTGCGGCCGTTGGGTCAGCAGAAGCGAGAGTGTTCTGGCCCATTCCTGCGGACTGAAATCTTCCAGCGCCCGACCATCAAGCTCAATGCAGCCCCCAATTTTGTGAAGCTGGCGGCTGAGGGTTTTAAGGATCGTTGACTTGCCCGCGCCATTAGGGCCGATCAACGTCAGGATATGGCCCGCCTTCAGGCGGATGTCGATATCCTTGAGGAGAATCCTGCCGCCGTAGCCTACAGCAAGTTTTTCAGCATGTAGCAAAACCATCTCGCTCATCTCCTCATTCCCTTCCCTTTGAGCGTCGCAGCAAAACCGCAATCACGATCGGCGCGCCAAAAACGGCGGTCACCGAACTTACCGATAGCTCCAGCGGCGCAAAGGCCGTACGGGCAATCAGATCACAGGCGAGGCAGAAAACACTGCCGCAGAGAAAACAGAGGGGTGCGACAAAAAGTGGCCGGGAGGATTTGAGCAGGGCTTTGACGATGTGCGGCACAGCAATGCCGACAAAGGAGATCGGGCCTGCAAAAGCTGTGACACAGGCCGAAAGCATACTGGAAAGAAAAACCAGAGAAAGGCGCAGAAAGCGCAAATTAACCCCCACACTGCGCGCATAATTTTCACCGAGGCGATAGGCCGCCAGGGGTTTCGAAAGAAGAAACACAAAGAGGCTGCAGAGCACAACCGGTCCGGCCATAACTTTGATGTGATCCCAGGAAAGGCCGGAAAAGCTGCCCCGCGACCAATTATGCAGGTTGACGACACTGGCATCATCGGCAAAGGTAATGACAAAATCCGTGATCGCCGAACAGATGTAGCCGATCATCACCCCGCTGACCACAAGCACCGAGGCGCTGTGCACGACCCGCGAGATTAAAAGAACAAAAAACATGCAGAGCATGGAGCCGGAAAAAGCCGCCAAAACCATGCCAAAAGAGGAAATCCTAATATTCCCGGCGGAAAGCAGGACGACAAGAATCAGGGCCACAATGAGCTTAGCCCCCGAAGAAATCCCCAGGATATAGGGTCCGGCGATGGGATTGTGAAAAAAGGTCTGGAGGAGAAAGCCGGAGAGAGAGAGGGCTCCTCCCAGAAGCAGCACGCCACAGAGCCGCGGCAGGCGAATCTTCCAGAGGATATCCCGCAGCATGTCGATGCGAGGCTCCGCAGAAAAATCTGCCTGGGGGTTCAGCAGGGCCTGACGGAGTTCAGCACGGTTCGCATTGACGCTGCCGAGAACAATATTGAGCCAGATCAGAAGCAGCAGGAGGGCAAAGAGCAGAAGAAACGCCAGAAAAAAATGTTTCAACTGTCGCCGCTCCATGCTTTGAGGAAGCGAAAGGAACTCCTCTCCCTCACCGACAGAATCTGCGAGGCGGCCTGCCCCGGAAGATTCCGCTGTCCTCACGCGCGGCGCTGCAGGCTCAGCCGAATTGGCAGTTTTGGCAGCCAAAAGCTGCTCTTCAGGGAGCGCTTCCCTGTGTTTTTTTCTCATCTTTTTACTCATCTCAGGCGTTATCTCCGGCTCCCCTGCATCGACAAAGTGAAGCTCCATCAAATGTTGCGTCGGGGAACTCCGCTCTCATAAACAGTCAGCTCCGAAAACACCCAGCCCTCCAGTCGCCGGCACATGATGGATCGGCTCCTGAAACTGTTGTCTCCAGCCACTCAGGTTTATTTCAATTTAAACAGATAGTCCAGCGGTTCCTCTTCGCCATGCCCGGAAAAGATCTGACTAAATTCCAGAGCCATTTTGCCATAGTGAGTCACATCCTGATAAAGGTTTTTCCGAGTGCACCAGACCGACTTATTTTGCACAGCCTTAAACTCTTTGAGAAGAGGATTCTGAGAGATCAGCTCTTCCAGCGATTGAAGTTCACCGACAATCGTACTGCAGTAAATGACAATATCGGCGTCACGAGCCGTCTCGTAGAATTTTTCCATCTCCATGTTCACGGTGCTGCGATGTTTGGAAGGGTCTCCAAGGTTTTCAAAAATATATTTCCCCCCTGCAATGCCAATCAGCTTGCTGATGTAATCGTCAGATGAACGTGTGACCGCATTACCTTTGCTGTTGATATAGAAGAAGGCGACGTGCTTCGGCTCTTCACTCTTTTTCTGACGTGAATCGACCGATTTTTTCGCTTCATCCATGAGACGGATCTGTTCGCTCATAAGCTTATCCGCCTCTTCGTCCTGATTCAGCATGGCCGCATAGCAGCGAATCCACTCCATACGGCCAAGGGGATGTTCTTCGATACTGGAGTGATCGACAAAAACTGTCAGACCTATTTTTTCGAGCTGTTCCTGGACCTCCGGGGTGTGCAGAATCATGCGGGACTCAAGGGCAAGCTTGCAGCCATTGGCCAGCAATTGTTCATAATCTGGCCTGCTGTACTTGCCACCAAATTGGATTTTTCCTTCTTCCATGGCCGTACGGGCATTTTCGACCGTCCAGTCACCCGCTTTAAGGCTCGAAAAGCCCAGCACATCCAAAGCCTGAAGCTCATCAAAAAAACACATGGAGCCCGTTGCGGCGATATAAACCTGATTGAGCGGCTGCTGGATCAGCTTAATGTCCGGATCCAGCCCTTCCGGGCTGTCTTTGCCTTCCGGCACCAGCAGGTAGCGGCGACCATCCGAAGTACGGATAAGGCGGTAACCCTCCTGAAAATCATCGATCTTGAATTGTTTTGCAAAGTCGAGCTTCATGCTCTTCTCAGGCTTCCAGCCATTGCCAGGGTCCGCAGGAGCAAAACGCTTTTCCAGTTCAGCCTCTCTCTCGGAGGAGTCCTTTTCATCAGACTTCTGAGCTTGCTCGACTTTATCCTTCGCCGCGTTTTCCTGACCCTTTTGCTTCGAGCCTTTGGCCTCGTCCTCAGCCTGCTCAGAAGACCAGCCTTTTTTCAGCGTACTGCCATCGAGCCTGAGGCTGTAGTCGACCACATGCGGAGTGCTCATGGCCGTCGTTTCCGCCTGGAAGGGAATGTCTTCATCGAGGCTGACAGGGACTTCAAAAGTGGAGTAGGCTTCGCTTTTGAGGGCCAGGTAGCGCTGGCCATCCATTTCCATCCAGCTGTAATTTTTGCTGCTCCAGACCAGGGTGGCCGTCATCTGGCCCTCCCTGACCTCAAGTCTCAGGGGAGAGGCAATGTGCGCCTTGCCCGTGCCGCCGCTGATGGAGCCTTCAATCGAATAGAGCCCATCCTCAAGCTCAGCTGCCTTCGATCCGGCCTCCGGACTCTCTGCCTGAACAGACACGTTTGTGCCCAAACTGAAACTCAGCGAAAAGAAAAGGCAAAGGGCGAGGCAAAAAGCCGCAAAGTCCCTGAGGCTTCGGCGGAAAGAGTACGATGCAGGGTCTGTCCCCGCAAAGCAATCGGCCTTGCTCCCCGGGCAACGCATAGAGCGATGCTCCAAAAGACTCCGGTCATGGTCACGTGATTTTTTCTGCTGCATTTTTTCTCTCCTCTGATCTTGGTTTCAGCCTTTCGGCCTCTGTTCTGTGACAAAAACGGGGACGGGAAAGCGTTTTTCCCGCCCCGTTCTGTACTATCTGACGCTCTGCCTCACAGAGCGAAGCTTCAAAGCTTAAGACCTCTCACGCCGCCTCGTTGCCGCAGATCGCTGCAGGCACAAAGCCTTCTGGCTATTTATGCGCCTCGGCGGGCAGCATTTTGGCTGAGAAAACGAGCGTGCGGTCATACCACTGCTCTTTTTTCTTGCTGAAAGCGGCACAGTCGATATCCTGATTCAGAGCTTCGACAGGAACTGTAAAGACGTGGGCATCGTCAATTTCCTGGAAGGGAATGTATTGATCTTCCGTGGCCTTCGCCGCTTCTTCGCCCGTGCCCATGAAGAGGTAGAGATAGCCCTGCCCGCTCATGGTCATGTCGCAGGTCATCTTGCCATCTTTGACGTGGAGCAGCGCCTTGACGATATTAAACATCGAAGAAGAGCTTTCCACTTCGATTTCATAATCCCCATCGACCAGCTGATCGCCCGTCACCGGACCCTCTTTGGCCTCACTGTCTTCCTTTTCACCTTCTGTTTTCACTCCGCTGAAGGGCTCAGCGGCTTTGGCGTGCTCAACAATCATCTGCTGGACGGCCGGATAGCTGCCCATACCTTCAATGCGGCATTCCACTTCATAGCCCGCTGCGGTAAAGGTGGATTTCCAGCTGTCTTCTTCGTCGCCAGCCATGTCGTTATTGGCATGATCGCCAGCCACAATCATCAGGGGAAGCATGACCACTTTCTTATAGCTGCCCGCCTGGACTTCTTTCAGCACATCGTCCAGGGTGGGAGTGCCTTCGACCGTGCCGACAAAGTAGTTGGCGTGCCCTTTATCATGGAAAAGCTTGTCCAGTTTGCCATAGGTGGCATTAGCTTCATGAGCTGTTCCGTGGCCCATCCAGACAATGGCGGTGCCTTCCTCGTCCGCATCCTTAGTCTGTTCCACCAGGATATCGCTCAACTTGTCAAAATCATCATCGCTGACGCAGAGCGCGCGGGAAACCTTCATGGAGTTGAATTTATCCACAAAAGGCGTGAGTTCTTTAAGAACATCATCGTATTCGAAGCCTTCCATCACGTGGGTGGGAACGACGAGGACATCTTTGACGCCGTCGGCGAGCAGACGATAGAGAGCCTGGGTCACGGTATCGATTCTTTCGCCGTCACGCACCATGATATGGTCGATAATGATCTGACTGGTAAAGCCACGGCGCACTTCATAGTCCGGGAAAGCTTCGGCCAGAGCCTTTTCGACAGCACCGATGGTCTTGGGACGGTTGTCGTTAAAGCTGGTGCCAAAACTGACTGCGAGCAACACAGGCTTGGGATCAGGAACCTCCCATCTGGGCTTCTCTTCTTCTTCAGATTCTTCAGACGTTTCTTCGCTCATCGCTTCGGCGCTTTCCTCTGCATTTTCCTTTGTCTCCTGAGCCTGATCCGCTTCGGCTCTGACCGTGAAGGGCAAAGCCAGCAGGGAGACGATCATCAGCAGCGCCAGGGCTGCCGCAAGCACAACATTTTTCTGATTCATAATGGATCCTCCATTCTCTATCTTTATCCGCTGCCTTTTCTGCTGGAAGCCCTCGCAGACGCCCCACCGGGATCCGTCACGGATCTCAAAGCGCAGGATTGGCTGCTCCGGCGGCTTCGTGCAGAAGCGGAATAAAGCCAGGAGTCAACAAATTCTGCGCACACAAAGAGAACATTTCAGTTTTATTGAAAGTCTTCTGAATGAAAAATGCTGTTTTACGAAGCATTGCCTTCCTCCAGTGTCCGCAGAGTTGACAAATTGATATCCGGAGAAAGGCAAGTATCCTGACTTATCGCGCCTTCTATCAGCTCTCCTGCCGGGTCTGTCGGAACTGCTGCGAAGTTCACATAAAGTTCAGCAGTCCCCTCAGCGCCGAGCAAAGCGATGAAGAAGGTGACGAGCGCTCCTTCCCGGGGACTTGACCCCAGTGGATAAAATGCGCCCTCTTTAACGAAATACAGTAACGGCCTTGTGCGGGATTCTCACCCGTCTTCCATGACCTTTCTCTATATTTGCAGCTTAGCACAGCCCTGCTTTTGCTGCAATTCTTCTTACTAAAATGAACCATAGTTTAGTCATACATGAAAAAACTGCATGGAGCATAGCTTTATAAAATTTAACTTTGATTGCGTATAGCTATGGCAAAATATTAAGGCTCTTATACTAAATGTGTGTTGATATTTATTTAAAATAATGGCTTAATATAGATGATGGCTATGTGAAAACTATAGCAAACAGGAATTATTAGCTTTTATAAAGTAACGTACGAAAAATTATTAATCTGATGTTTTGATTAAGAAAAGTTCTACGAAATACGTAATAGTTTCCCGGGAGGTCGTATGAAAAAATACTTTGTTCGAGCGAGCAGGCAAATGACGGGTCTGGTTTTGTCTGCCATTCTTGTTTCAATATCCGAAGTGTTACTTGCCCTTTCCATGAAGCGAGCGCTTGAGATGCTCATCAATCGGGAAAGATCTGGTTTGTCTGAGTTTGCGCTATTATTTCTTGGCGTCATTTTGCTGTCTGGCCTGGGTTATTTCTTGTCTGGGGTAGCTGCCGCAAGCTTCAAACGAAAATATCTCTCCGAGCTAAAACGGGATTATGCAGAAACCATGCTGAATATGTCTATGGATCATTTCGCAAATTATGCAAAAGGCAGTATTAGTTCTGGCATCAGCAATGATATTAATAAGCTGGAAACACAATATCTTGACACAATCATTAAGCTGATCCGACAAGGAACAAGCTTTTTGCTGGCGGGTGCCGTTTTGTTCTATTTCAATCCTTTGCTGGCCGTTTGCATATGCCTGTTTACGCTGTTACTCTTTTTTGCGCCGCAGAAAACCCACAAAAACATGTATCTGCTTGGACAGGAATTTTCTACCTCCATGGCCGAATACTCGATCAAAATACAGGAAATCCTGAATGGCTTTTTGCTGATTAAAGTCTCCAATTTGACTGAAATATTCAAGCTTGAACTCAATCATTTAAATCAGAAAAGTGAGGAGGTGAGGTATAAGCTCGGCATCAAAGAATCAGTGTTAACTTCGGTTTTAGCCATCTTCAGCTTGATGGCCTTTTATGTGCCGTTTATCATTGGCGCTATTTTTGTTTATTTTGGAAAAGTGGGTATCGGAGCTCTTATCGCTGTTATTAATTTATCCGGGTCTATCATTAACCCCGTTCAGCAAATTGGAATTAATTTGGCTAATCTAAAAGCTGGTCGTGGTATTCTTGAAACCATGTTGGATTTTATTAACGAGGAAAGTGCTCCAGTTTGTCAACATGAAAGCACTGAGAAACATGAGCATGAAGAGTTACATGAGGAGTTAAAGGAAGCACCCGATTTCCATGAATCTTTATCCTTGGAAAGAGTTGAGTTCGGCTATGGGGAAAGAATCATCCTATCTAATTTCTCTGCTACCATAAAAAAAGGATCAAAGACGTTGATTCTCGGAGCGAGTGGATCTGGTAAAACAACTCTACTTAACTTAATTGCCGGGCTTTATACAAATTATCAGGGTTCTATACTCATAGATGGAAGAGAAATCAGAGATTTGAGCAGATCGTTTTTATCCTCCTGTATGGCCATTGTTCCTCAGGAATCCTTTATTTTTAATCGCTCATTGGAAGAGAATATTGTGCTTTCTGAGTCGCTGGATACAACCAGGTTTGAAAAAGTTTGCCGCGAGGCGAGATTGGACGATTTAATCCAAAAACTTCCTGAAGGTAACAAAACAATTCTGGGCGAAGGAGCACAAAATCTTTCCGGAGGCGAAAAACAACGTATTGGTATTGCCCGTGCATTTTATCAAAATGCACCAATAATTCTTGCGGACGAGCCCACTTCTTCATTGGATGAGGAGAATGCGAGCATGATTTTCGATATTTTACTAAAATCTGATGCGACGGTGATTTGTGTGACACACAAAATAAGTGAAGCACAGAAACATAAATTTGACTCAGTCCTGATGTTGTAATAATCTTTTTGACAAGTCTTATTTAACTAGTATAAAAACGTTCAGAACTTGACAAATACAGCAGCAACATCCACCTTCAATACGCTTAAATAAGGGGGTGTTGAGCTTATTAATTGAGCTTGTATTTTTCTTACATTTAATTCCTCAAAATATGACTACAGCTATTTAAGACGTCAGGGTTCAGAGCTTCTCACTTTCGTGTGAGACTGTACATCAGGGCGTTGACGATGGCGGCGGCGACGTTGCTGCCACCCTTGCGGCCGCGGTTGACGATGGAGGGCAGGCCGCTGCGGAGAAGGATTTCCTTTGCCTCCACCACATTGACGAAGCCGACGGGCACGCCGATGATCAGCGCAGGCTGGAGTCTCCCGGCCTCAGCCAGCTCTACAAGCCGCTTGAGCGCCGTGGGGGCGTTGCCAATGGCGAAGATGAGCGGACCTTCCAGCTCTGCCGCTTTATCCATGGAAGCCACCGCCCGGGTTGTGCCTTCGGCCTTAGCTCTTTCGGCGATCTCCGGATCGGCCATAAAGCAGTACACTTCCGCGCTCAGTTTTTTGAGAGCCGCCCGGTTAATCCCGGACTTAGCCATGTTCGTATCGGTGACAATGGTGCAGCCTTTTTGCAGCGTCGCCTGGGCCTTCTCGACGACGCCCTCGGAAAAGCAGAGCGAATCGGCATAGGAGAAGTCCGCGGTCGTGTGGATTACCCTCATGATGATGGGCGCGAGCACGGGATCGAGAGGATGCGGCAGCTCGCTCGCGATGATTTCAAAACTGCGCCTTTCAATCTCCATGGGCTGATGCTGCACAAAGTTCATAGGGGTCTGCTCTCTATTCTTGTTTTCTGTCATCTTTTCTGCCATCGTTCTCTCCTTCTTTAACAAGCTGTTTCTCTTGCCGATCATTTCTGCTGCGGGCCTTCGGCAGCTCCTCTGCACCTCATTTCGATGCGGGAGAGCAGCTATCTCACTTTTCGACTGGGCGCTTATCTGCTGTGATGGGCGCGGGCTAGTGTCGCGATATAGCTTCATAAGATGAAGCTGTTTGCCGTCGTTATGGCGTAAGACTTACGGAAGCGTCTCGGTAGCGCTGCAGCGCCATCGTAAAATGCGCAAGAATCGCCGGATCTGAGGGAAAATAGAGCTGTGGAAAGCCCGCCCAAAGGGTCTCGCTTGCATAGACGCCATCTTTCGCCTGACGTCCGCTCGCCTTGCGGGAATGACAGGCACAGGCGCTTTCCGGCAGAGTTGAGCGGTAGCGGTGAAATTCATGCACGCGAATTTCACTGCCGCCGGGGCCCAGTAATTGATCTTTTTTAGCCTGCAGAAAACCATAGCCAAAACTCTGCAGCTGCTCGCTGCTGGTGACTGAGGCCGGTACGGCTCCCACCATGGGCAGGCCGTTAAAATCCCGGTGCAGGTAGACTGCGCCACCCTGCTCGGCAAGCGCGGGAAGACCAGCAGCCAAAGCCTCGGCGATGTCCCGGCGCAGGCTCTGATTCGCGGAAAGCTGCCCGGCTCCATCCTCAATCGATCCTCCGGGGATATAAAGACCTTCCAGCCCCTGCGGCAGGCTCGCCGCGCTGAGCGGACTGAAAAAAACAAGTTCGCAGCCCGCCTCTTCCAGAGCCTTAAGATTTTCCGGGTATATTTTGTCGAAGACACGGTCGCGGGCGACGGCCACGCGGAAAGATTCACTCCCCTGGCTGCTTTTTCCTGTCATTTTCATGACGTCAGGACAAGCACAGCAAACGTCCAGTGGCGGGGCCGTTTTGGCGATCTCCACGAGCGTTTCCAGCTTGAGCTGAGTTTCCGCCAGGCGGCCGAGCTCACGCAGCTTGCCCTGCAGATTTTCTATTTCCGCCGCTGCCTTCAAGCCCAGGCGACCTTCCGGAATTTCCAGCTCCGGCACATGGGGAAAGATACCGAGAAAGGCCACACCTTCCTCCTGAGCGATCGCTTCAAAGAGCGACGCCATCATAGGGCTGCCCCCGTTGACGATAAAGCCCCGGATGAGCTCCGGCTTTTTCAGCTGGATATAACCGCGGAGCATGGCCTGTAAAGACTGAGCCAGCCCCCGTCCGGGAAGCACCAGAAGCACCGGTGTATCGGTTTCCGCAGCCAGATCAAAGCTGCCATAGCGACCCTCCGGGCCAACCCCATCGTAAAAGCCCATCACCCCCTCGATGAGGGTGACACGCCCGCTGTTCTCAGCCAGCGCAACGCACAGGGCCGCCTGATCGAGAAAAAAAGGATCGAGATTGCGCGAAGGCAAATTCAGGATTTCTCGATGGAAGGCCGGATCAATGTAGTCCGGCCCGCACTTCGCCGCGGCGATGAGGAGCCCGCGCTCCTTCAGAGCTGAGAGCAGAGCCAGCGTCAGGGTCGTTTTCCCACAGCCGGAATGTGTACCGGCAATCATCAATCGTGCGTTCATGCCTGTGCCTCCCGCTCTTGTTCCGGTCTGCCGGAGATCAGGAAAATCGGATTTTCCGCCCGCAGCAGGTGATAGCGTCCCATCTCCGTCGCACGGGTGACCGCAAGCTGCGTGATCTCAATAGCAAAACCGTGAGCTGAGAGGACATGCCGGGCTTCTTCCAGCGTCTCCAGAGTAATGGCCGTGAGCACCAGGCGAATTTGCGGATTATTCCGGCAAAGCACGGATACAATGGTCTCAAGCCTCCCCCCGCTGCCCCCGATAAATGCGGCATCCAGGGGCGGCAAAGTTTCCATTTTATCGGGGGCTTCACTGTGAATGATTTCGACATTGCCCACTTGAAAAGCCCGCAGATTCCGGCGGATCAGCTCAAGCCCCTCCGGCTCACGCTCAATGGCATAAATTCGACCTTTCCAGGCCGCCAGCGCCATCTCCACGGTCACCGAGCCTGTGCCCGCGCCAATATCCGCAGCCCTGTCGTCCGGCGCCAGAGCCAGCTTGCTCATAATCAGAGCCCTCACTTCCGCCTTCGTCATGGGGACTTTTCCTCTAATAAAAGCGGTATCAGGCAGGCCCGTGCGCACGCGCGCATCGGCTGCAGGATTTTCCACGGTGAGTACCGCCAGAGAACCCGGCTCCGCAAAGCGAAGCTCCGAGAGCAATCCACGCTGTATGCGCTCCCTGCTGCCTGGCTGCTTGCCTTCGCTCTCCCGCAAGATGTCGGCGGTTGAATCCAGGCTCAGGCCCAGATTCTCACCGAGCGCCGCCGGACAGCCGCCAAAACCGGCGGCACAAAGCTCGGCCAATAATTGCTCTCGTTCTTCATCTTTTCCCAGTAAAAAGAAAACGCGTTTCTCCCGGCGTAGCAGATCCACGGGATTCCCCCGGCGTCCATGCAGGCTTTGAATGGCCACATCCTGCCAGGGCAGACCCAGGCGGGCAAAAAAGCCGGAAAGGCAGGAAATACCAGGCAACAAGCGACAGTCTTCGTCCGCAAAGGCCTCCGACAAAGCCGTCCCCGCACTGAAAAAGCCGCTGTCTCCGGAAAGCAGGGCAACAGCCGCAAGCCCAGGCGCAGCTTGATTTAAAACTTCGCCAATCTCTCTGGCCGTGTAATACGGGAAAAATTCGGCCCGTGTGTCGCCCAGCAGACTTCTGGCTTCCTCCAGGAGGCGCGGCGCTCCAAAAAGCAAGTCCGCTCCGCGCAGGGCCTCGAGCGCTTCCAGGGTCAGACTTTGCGTGCCCAGGCCACAACCCAGCAGCGTGATCTTTCTTTTTTCCCTATGCCATGAATTTTGCCCATCCATTGAAGCTTCACTCCTTTTGTGCTGCCCTGGCTTCCAGAAGGCGCTCGATTTGCTCAAGCGAAAGCCCCTCTTCCTGAAGGGGGCGCTTCCAGATATAAATTTTCATGCCGCAGCGGCGGGCCGCAGCGATTTTCTCCGGGAAGCCCCCGGCTGAACCCGAATCCTTCGTCAGCAGGATTTTTGCTCCTATATGCTGAAACATGGCGACGTTCAGTTCTTCACCAAAAGGCCCCTGCATACAGATGAGATGTTTCGCAGGGAAACCCGCAGCCAGGCAGGCCTCCAGGCTGTCCTTAAAGGGCAGCACACGCAGCCAGATGCGCTTTCCATAGTCACGGATCTGGCTCAGAGCCGCCGCTTCTTTAACCCCGAGGGTCGAAAACACGAGTTCGTCATTCTCATTCAGCGCGGCGCAAAGCTGCTCCACCGTATCAAACTCACGGGCATCAGCAAGCTCTTCACTCTCGCGGAGCACACGAATCAGCGTCCGCTTACTCTGGCGGCAGGCCTCGCGGATTGAAGCCGAAACCTCCAGGGCATAGGGGTGGGTGGCGTCGATAGTGAGCGCAGGCTGAACGCGCTCCATCAGCTCCACCATTTCCTGGGTATTCAGGCGCTTTTGCAGGACCTGCAAATTCCCCTGATCTGTGGATGTTCGACTGCCCTCATGCCTCGAACTTGAACCCAGAAGCGGCTGTTCGCAGCTCTCATGACCTGAGGCTGACGCATGACTTTCAGCAAGCCAATCCTCTTCTTCCATCAGCTCTTCCCCATAAGGGGTGGCCACCGTGATCAGGCAGCTAAAACCCAGCTCGCAGGCATGAAAGGCGAGCATTCGCCCCTCCGAGGTACCACCGAAAATGAGCAGATTGAGTTGTTCAGAATCAGGCATGAGCCATCTCTTTCTCTTTCTCCGCTTCAAGGTGATAACCGCGCAGCGTCACCATGCGCCCATCAATCACCCGCGTCGCTTCGTTGCCGATAAAGACGGTGCTCAGCATATCCACCTGCCTGTCTTTCAGCTCTTCCAGCGTGAGCAGCTCCATGCTTTCCCCCGGACGGCCGATCTGGCGACAGATCCCGCAGACCGTCCGGCCCGAAAACTTCTGCAAAAAGATTTTCGCCGCTTTGCGCAGAACCTCTGTCCGGCGTTTACTTCCGGGGTTATAGAGTACCGTGCAGAAACCCCCTTCTGCCGCAGCCCTCAAGCGCTTTTCTATGGTCTCCCAGGGCGTGAGCAGATCGGAAAGGGAAATGCAGACAAAGTCATTTGTCAGCGGCGAACCGAGCAGAGCCGCTCCGGAGAGGGCGGCGCTGATGCCAGAGATAATTTCAATTTCGCAGGGAGGCGTCTCACCGGCCAGCTCCAGAATCAGAGAGGCCATGCCGTAAACCCCGGGATCGCCGCTGCTGATCACCGCCACCGTCTTGCCCGAAGCCGCCAGTTCAAGAGCTTTGCGGCAGCGCTCCTCCTCGCCCATCATGCCCGTTGCGAAAACTTCTTTTTCCGGGTAGAGCGGCTTGATGAGGTCAATATAGGTCTTATAGCCGACAAAGATCTCGGCCTCACTTAGCGCTGCAAAGCAGGCCGCGCTCATCTGCTGAGCCTGGCCCGGGCCAATACCAATCACGTAACACTTTTTCACAAAAATCCCCCTCAAGCTCAAGCCTGCGGCGGCTGAGCCGTATCAAAGCTCAGCGATATCGCTTCCAGCGCAATAGCGCAGGTCACCCCATCAAGACTTTGTTTGCGCAAAAGCAGGCGGCTGCCCTGACCGGCCGCCAGAACCGCACTGCGCTCACAGACGTTGTCCACGCCCGTCACCTCTTTGACAAAGGCCGAAGCGCTGAAATCGCCTTCAACGCGGGCAAGCTCTTCCTGCGAAAAGCAGAGGAAGGTCCAGGCATGACGGGCGCAACATTCAAAGATCCCCTCCTCGTTGGCCTTGAGGTCGATACTCGCCACGGCTTTGACCGCCAGAGGGCTGGCTTTCAATTCTTTCAGACAGCGATCGACCAGCTGCTCGACTGCTTCAGAGGAAATGCCTTTGCGAGCGCCGATGCCTATATAAAGGGAGGGAACGACAATTCTCAGTTCCTCACTCTCGCGGCGCTGCCAGCTTACAGAAAAGCCGATCTCCTCCGCCTCAGTGGTCGCAGCTGCAACTTTCGGAACAGCCTCTGACAGCCCAGCAGCCGAGGGCGACAGCGCTGCAGCTTCAGAAACCGCGGTGGTTGGAGAAGACGCCTGGCGCAGCGCCCTGGCTTCGCGGCGAAGAGCTGCAGTCGGGTAATCAAGAGGATCAATGAGCGCCTCATCTCCCATCAGCGAGCTGGGTAAATCTGCTCTTTCGGGCGCTGCGGCGGTCGCTTCCCCGCCATGTTCACCTGGCTTTTGTTCCACCGCCTCTGCCCCAAGATCAAAATGAACTCCCGCCTCTTTTTCGGACTCTGAGCGATCCCTCTGCAGAAGCCTGAGCTGCTCCGGAACTTTTCCGGAGATGGGGAAATCGCTGCAGAATGTCACCGTTTTCCCCTCCAGCAGAGCGCTTGAAACGTCTTTGATTTTTTCCGGATTGCTTACAAAATAGCCATTTCTTCTCGCCCAGCTGTCCACAGCAAAAAGGCCGCGCCGGTCGGTGGCTGTCGTGATCACCGGGGTCGCAGAAAGCTCTTCAGCCACCCACTTCGTCAGTTCATTGGCTCCGCCGAGATGGCCGGACAAAAGCGAGATCACGAACTTGCCCGTTTCGTCGATCACCAGCACCGCAGGATCGCTGCTTTTACTCTGCACAAAGGGGGCGATAGCGCGAACGGCAAGTCCACAGGAACCCACAAAAATAAGGGCATCATTGCTCAGGAAATGGTTCTGCGTCCACTCCCTCAGCCTCCCTTCCGGGCAACGGCGAAGCGTACAGTCTGAGCCTCTGCCTTCTAATGCCTCTCTGAGGCGACGCCCCAGGAGCTGACCCTCACTGCTGAAACTCAAAATCGCTATTCTCATAGATGTCCTTAACCTTTCTTTTCTGAGCCAGCCTGGCGGAAAGCCGTGGAGAAGTCCGGATCGTATAGTTTAGATCGCTCGGCCTCTGCGCCTAAAAAACCGCCCACACAAATCAGCGCAAAATGATCGATGCCTTCGCGCGCACCCGTAGCGGCAAGCTGTGAAAGCGGACAGCGGAAGACTTTTTCTTCCGGCCAGCTGGCCTTATAGACAATGGCCGTTGGGGTTTCCGGTGCATAGCCCCCTTCCAGCAGCTGCCGCTGGAGTTCAGGCAATTGTCCGGCGGAGAGGAAAATCACCATGCTCGCGCCGTGCGCGGCAAAGCTCGGAATATTTTCCTTTTCCGGCACGGCCGTGCGTCCGGCCAGGCGCGTAATAATCAGGCTCTGACTGACGGCCGGAGGCGTATATTCAGCATGGAGCGCTGCAGCCGCAGCCGAGAAGCTGGAGACCCCGGGACAGATTTCATAGGCGATGCCCAGCTCATCCAGAGCGCTCATCTGCTCGCGAATCGCCCCATACAGAGAAGGATCGCCGGTGTGCAGGCGAACGCAAAGCCCGCCTTTCGCCTCACAGCTCTGCATGGCGGCAAGCACTTCCTCCAGGGTCATTTTGGCGCTGTTAAAGATCTCGCAGCCTGCCTTGCAGTTCCTGAGAAGCTCGGCATTGACCAGGGAACCCGCATAGATCACCTGATCCGCGCGGGCGAGCAATTCCGCTCCGCGCACAGTGATTAAATCCGGAGCTCCAGGCCCCGCACCCACAAAAACAATCACGCCCTGACTCTCCTTTCGCCAGTTCTCGTCACTCGCAGCTCCCCTTACCCTGTGCCTGAAGCTGGCTTTGCCAGAGCTTCAGCACGTCGTCCGCATTGCGGCTCTTGCAAAGGATGGAAGGAAGCTTCGGGTCTTTTGTAAAAACCATAAAAGCCATTTCCATATCTCCGGGCATGCGCCGCTCCAGAAAATCTTCGATGCGTTCACGCAACACGGCCATAGCCCCTTCAAGCCGCCCGGCCTGAAAGAGGAGTTCCAGCGCCGCATCCGTCATCGTGCACGCGCTGATTTTATTCAGCGTCTCCAGATCCGCCCCGGCTCTGAGGGCCGCCATCAGCAGAAATTCGATGCGGCCATCACCCTGATTGGAGTGGGTGTTGGGCATACCAAGACCCAGCTTGACCATCTTGCCGATGTGACCCACGAGAAAAAGGCGGCGAAAACCAACCGTCGCCGAAAACTCAAGCGCATCGCCGATCCAGTTTGAACACTGAATGACCCTCGCTCCAGTCAGCTTGAGCTGCTGACGAATAAAATCCTCTCCATAATTGCCGGGGACCAGAAAAAATCGATCATGACCCTCGGCTTTAGCCTGTTTAATTTCTGTCCGCACTGTATCGCGGATGGCCGCACTGCTCATCGGCTCGACGATGCCCTTCGTGCCAAGAATGGAGAGGCCGCCGATAATGCCCAGACGCGGATTAAAGGTTTTTGCAGCGACGGCTTCCCCTCCAGGTATAGATAGAATCACCTGCACATTAACGTGCGCAGCACATTCTTTCATGGCCTCGCGGACAGCCGCTTCAATCATTTGCCGCGGCACCGAGTTAATGGCTGCAGCGCCCACCGGCTGATCGAGACCGGCTTTGCTCACCCGGCCGACCCCCTCGCCCCCGTCGATAATGACCTGCGGCTGGCCATTTTGGTCTGCCGCAAGGGCGCGAACGCTTGCCACAATGGAAAGACCATCGGTAATATCCGGGTCGTCGCCTGCATCCTTAATGACTGAAACGGAAACTTCCCCGGGAAAAATCTCATGGCTGTTTCGCCCGGCTGCCGCAAGCTGTGCCGTATCCGTGTCCTCTGTGATCTCTGAAAACACTGCGGTTACTGGGGAAAAACGGATCGTCCCGAGAGGCAGGGTCAGACTCACGCCCTCCGGTGTATGAATCTCAACCTCACGCAGGTTCGCCGATTCTGCGCCGCCGAAAAGCAGCAGGCAGGCCGCTTTGGCCGCCGCCGCTGCACAGCTCCCTGTAGTAAAACCACAGCGCAGCTCTTTGCCATCCACCCAACGTGTTCGGTCCATGCTCGTCTATGCTCCCGCTGACCAGGACGGGGATCTTTTGAATAAAAAGAAAAGCCCCGCTGCAGAGCACCTGAAGCGAGGGCAGAAAGCTGCAGAAGCAGCTCCAAGCCATATTCTCCGGTGTCCGCAAAGAATACGATCCCTGGTCTCCCGACTATGACGGTAACGCACTTGTGCGGGACTTTCACCCGACTTTCCCAGCTCATTTTCCATCTTGATCATAGCAGTTGCATTCGGGCCACGCAAGCAAAAAGGAGCAGTAACACCGGCAGCTCCGCACCACGTGACTTTTGCTGCAATCCTCGCGAATCCTGTGGTCATTGCGGCTTAATTGCTGTCCAGGCCAGTAAAAGGAGGCGTCATCTGCGGAAGCGCAGCAACACAGACCATTTTCGAATCAGGCCCGCCCAAGCAGAGAGAGGCTGTCCACAAGCTTTGAGAACAGCTACAATAAAAGAAAATATATAAAAAGAAAGGTGTGGCCTTTTTATGAATGAATTTGATCTGATTGTTATTGGTTCCGGCCCGGGCGGCTACGTTGCGGCTATCCGCGCGGCTCAATATGGTTTAAAGACGGCGGTGGTCGAACGCCGCGATGTCGGAGGCACCTGTCTCAATCGAGGCTGCATCCCCACCAAAGCTCTGTTGCACGCGTCCACTCTCTACAGAGCCAGTCAGAAAGAGTTTGCCGAAATAGGCCTCAGCGGCGAAAACAGCCTGGATTGGGCACAGCTTCATGCCCGCAAGCTGGCTGTTGTGGAGAAGCTGCGCGGCGGCACCGAAGCCCTGCTCAAAGGCAATAAGGTGGAGATCGTGCGCGGCACAGGAACGCTCGAAAAAGACGGCAGCGTTCACGTCTGTCTGAATGAAGGCGGCGACTGTACACTGCACGCCAAAAATGTCCTGCTTGCCTCCGGTTCAGAGCCGGATATTCCAACTACCCCCGGTTTTGATCTCCCCGGAGTGATCAGCAGCGATGATATCCTCGAAGGTGTTCCGGCCGAGATCAGGCGCATCGCCATCCTCGGCGGGGGCGTCATCGGCTGTGAATTTGCCGCCTTCTACAACGATATCGGCGCTGAGGTCGAACTCATCGTCACCTCTCCGCGCATTCTCCGCAAAATGGATAAAGACCTGGCCATGCAGCTCAACAGCGTCTTTAAGCGCAGCGGCATCAAAATCACGCTGAATACTTCGGTGAATGCCATCACCAGGGAGGCCGACGGCCTGCACCTCAAGCTCGACACCAAAGGCCGTGAGGGCGAAACCGTCGCCGACACCGTACTCGTCGCCAAAGGCCGTAAACCTTATCTCGAAGGACTTCTGGGCGAAGGCGTTGAGCTCGAGATGAATCGCAAATTTGTCAAGGTCAACGAAAACTTTGAAACCTCCCTGCCCGGCGTCTACGCCATCGGCGATCTCATCGGCGGCATGCAGCTCGCCCACGAAGCCGAAGCCGAAGGTCAGGCCGCGGTCGCTCACATCGCCGGAAAGCCCGTGGAAACCCGCCCCGACATCATTCCCTCCTGCATTTATACCCAGCCGGAAATCGCCTCCGTGGGCCTCTGCGAAGAAGAGGCCAAGGAGCAGGGCATCGAGGTCAAAGTCGGGAAATACCTCATGGCCGGAAACTCCAAAGCCATCATCGAAGGCATGGATCGCGGCTTTATCAAGCTCGTCTTTGCCGCCTCCGATGAGAAACTCCTGGGAGTTCACATGATCTGCGGCCGCGCCAGCGACCTCATCAGCGAGTTTGCCATGGCCATCGCCAACGGTCTCACCCGCGCCGACCTGCTCCGCGGCATGCGTCCTCACCCAACCTACTGCGAAGGCATCAGCGAGGCCGTCGAAGCCGTCGAAGGCATGAGCATCCACACCATGCCCAGCCGCCTCAGAGGCTGAAATAAAAAAGCCCTGCTGCCTCCCTGCGAACGGGGCTTTGAAACAGCGACTCCAACTCCGCTGATTAAGTCCTTGTAAACTTCGCCACAGCGCAAAGCCAAAAAGAATGAGCCGTCTCAATGTTCTCCTGACAAGAAGACCAACAGCGAGGCGGCTCTTTTTGATTCAAATTTAAATAAGTTAGAATAAGTTAGCAAAAGGCCAAAATGCCGACGTCCGAAAGGTCATCCTTTCGACTTGGACTTTCGGAGACAAAAAGCCGACCCTTAGCCCTGAACTTCCTCCGTCGGATTCGGCGCAAACTCAATGCCCTTTTCCAGATCAATGGAAGAAATCATGGCCAGGCTCTTGACCTCTACGCCCTTGGCGCGCAGGGAAGCCCCGCCCTCCTGGAAGCATTTCTCAATCACAATACCCACGCCGCAAACCTCTGCCCCGGCCTGCCTGCAAAGTTCCAGCATGCCCTCGACCGCATTGCCGCGGGCAAGAAAATCGTCCACAATGAGCACGCGCATCCCCTTATTGAGATAACGCTTGCTGAGCTTGATCTTATAGCTTTGCTGACGGGTGTAAGAGTAAACCTCGGAGACAAAGCAGTCCTTATCAAGATTAAGACTTTCGCTCTTTTTGGCGAAGATGACAGGGACGCCAAAGGCTTGTGCCGTCGCCAGGGCAATGGCAATACCGCTCGCTTCAAGCGTCATAACAACATCCGGGCGGGTATCCTTAAAGAGGCGGTGGAATTCCTGGCCGATTTCGCCCAGAAAAGCCACATCAATACGGTGGTTTAAAAAATAATCCACCTTAACAATCCCGCCTTCTCTAACTTCACCACACTCGCGAATCTTATCTTCCAGTCTCTTCATCGTCGTTCTCCCCAGTCATTATTGTGATTCTCACCGTCATTGGCAAAGCCACTTCAGAACCACTTCACGGCTTCATCATTTTCTGAATTTCTTAAGCATCCAGAGTAAAACACAGGCTCCGAGAAGAGCAATCAGGAAGCCACTGAGACTCCACGCAACAAAGGGCACGTGAAAAATTAAACTCCCCAGAAAGCCCCCAATAAATGAGCCGACAATACCCACAATAATGTTGGCAAGAATGCCCATTTGAGCATCGGTGCCCATGATTTTGCTGGCAATCCAGCCACAAAGGCCACCACAAATAAGATACGAAAGAATACCCATGATATTTCTCCCTTCCAATTTTTCTTATAAGAGTCTCATAAGCGTCAGAGTACTGATATAAGATGTCAATTAAACGACATATATATGATAGCATATCACTTGGATCATGCTGTAAGAAATGCTTCTAAATCACATGAAGAACAAGCTGTAGAACAAAAAATCTCCCGGAAGGACATACATCTAATATGGGGATAAATATCAATAGTAGACATCCCATGGGAGAACTGACTAAGAAAGGACAAAACATGCTAAACAATAAAGATACGGACTGGCGCCTTCGCCCGGAGCATAGCCTGCTTTTGCTGGTCGATGTTCAGGAAAAACTTCAACCCCTGATTCACGAGCGAGAAAAGATCGAGAAAAACTGCGTCATCCTGTTGCGTGCCGCCGCCGAATTCAAGCTCCCCGTTCTGTTGACCGAACAATATCCGAAAGGGCTCGGCCCCACCGTTCACGAGGTCAAAGAAGCGGCCAAAGCCGCTGGAGCCGCCTTCTACACCAAAACCCGCTTTTCCGTACTCACCGATGACATTCGTCCCGCTCTGGAAGCCAGCGGTCGCCGGCAAATCATCCTCTGCGGCGTCGAAACCCACATTTGCATCGCCCAGACCGCCATGGATCTGCTCGCAGAAGGTTATGACGTCCGCATCGCTTCCGATGCCACAGGCTCCCGCGAAGCCGAGCACAGGCTCACCGCCCTCGCCCAGCTGCGCCATGCCGGAGCTAAAGTCCAGCCGGTAGAGGGCCTGCTCTTCGAACTCCTGGACGACGCCAAAGCCCCGCAGTTCAAAGCCATCAACAACTTAATCAAATAATCCGGCTCCAGCCTCAGAGCAGCAGGTTGCTCTTTTCGAGGGCCGGACGGATGGCCATGTAGATCAGGCTGACAGCGATGACCGCGACGACACCGTTGACCAGTGTGGTGACGGCGTTGAGTTTGGCCAGGGCAGCTGCGAGATCCGCAGGAAGACCGATGATGTATTTTTTGATAAGGAAGCGTACGAGCGGATCGGCAAAGACATTGAAAAGGACGCCTGCGGCCGAGCTGAGAATGCAGGCGAGCAGCTGTTTGGAGCGATCCTTCTCCTCTTTCAGGTGGAGGATTTTTTCAGCGACGAGACCGACGACCAGACCAAAGAGAAGCTTGAGAATAAAAGTCGCAGGCGCTGAGGAGGCATAGCCCGACGTCAGATCGGCTATGCCCATGCCTACGGCTCCGGCCATTCCACCCCAGAAGCCACCAATGAGCAGGGCGGCGAGGATCAGAAAGACGTTGCCGAAATGGAAGGCGGTCTTTTCGATACCGACCGGAATATCAATGCGGAAAAATTGAAAACCGATATACGAGAGGGCAGCCAGAAGGGCAGCCTGGGAAATTAAAAGCACCCTGCGATGGTTGCGATCTGTACTCTTCACATCTGTAAAATCTGACATATTCTTCTTCTCTCCTTTTATGACTTTGCCGCGTTATGGGCATATCGTGTCACGAGCTTGCCACGTTACGGTTTGCGCTGTTATCGCTTTGTGGCAAACGCCTGCACCACTTCTGACCGTTTATACTGATCTTGTGTGCCACGGCTTTTTTTCATTTTTCCCAGCATAACGGTTATTTGAGCCCATATAAAGCACCAAAATGCTATACTTATATGGAACCAGATGTGTTCTGGCATTTATTGGCATGACAGTTTGTCGGTCATTTTGCCGCTGCGTTTCGACATTTGTTTTGTCGATTTTTGTCGATTCAGATGAAGGGATTGAAATGCACAAGCCTCTCTATCAGAAAATCTATGAAGAGCTGCGCGATGCTATTCTTTCCGGCCAATGGCCGGGCGGCGCGCGCCTGCCCTCGAGACGGACCATGGCCGCCAACCTTGGCGTCAGTCTGAACACGGTGAGCAGCGCCTATCAGCAGCTTGTCGATGAGGGCTATCTTGAGGCCCGTGAGCGCTCAGGCTTTTATGTCGAAAAACTGCCCTGGGAGGAACTTCGGAGGGTCGAGGCTCCCGAACAGACAGACCGCACCCCAGAGCCGGGGCCGCAGAACGAAACGGTGATCGATTTCAGTGATCCTGGAATTGATCCGGCGCTTTTCCCCTACAGCGACTTTCAGAAGATCTATCGGGATCTCTGGCGCAGTGAAAACAGCTCGTTGGTTCTGCGTCCGCCGGGGAAGGGCTGCTTCGAGTTGCGTCAGGAGCTGGCTTTTTACCTTGCACGCAGCCGCGGCATCGTGGTCACACCCGAACAAATTGTCATCCGCGCCAACAGCCTCAGTCTCTTTCGCCTGCTGCTCAAACTGCTTCCTCCGCAATGTTTGCCTGCCCTGGAAGACCCCGGCTTTAAGGATTTTTTTCAAGAACTGGAGCAGCAGGGTCGCCCCTATCTTCTTCTGCCCGTCGGCGCTCAGGGCGTCAATCCGGAAAGTCCTCAACTCAAGCGGGCGGGTCTGGTGTCGGTGACGCCCACCCACCAGTTCCCCACAGGTTCCGTCATGCCCATCGCCGCGCGCAGCAGTCTGCTCGCCTGGGCGGCTGCCGGGGAAGAACGCTGGCTGCTGGAAGATGATTATGATTCAGAATTTCGCTATGAAGGCATGACCATCCCGTCGCTCAAAAGTCTGGATCACCACGATCGGGTCATCACGCTGGGGAACTTCAGCAAATCCATCTCTCCGGCCCTTCGCATCAGCTACATGGTGCTGCCCGAAGCCCTGGCCGCGCGTCTGGAGGCCAGTCCGGCCGCCTCTGACGAAGCGAAAGAAGCCCTCCTCGATGCCTGCCCGGTCAACGCTGCCGCGCAGCTCGCCCTCGCCGCCTTTTTGAAAAAGGGCCTCTACGAAAAGCATGTAAAGCGGCTGCGCACAGCTTTCCGCAATAAACGCGACCTCATGCTCAACTGCCTTGGCCCTGACGTCGACAAGGGTGATATTATCGGGGCGGAGGCCGGTTTTCACCTGAACGTGCGCATCCATAGCCCCGCCTCCGAAAAAGAGCTTGAACGCCGCTTTGCCGCCGCAGGACTTCGCATTGAATTTCTTTCCGACTACCAGGTGAGCCAAAAACAAGCGAAAGAACAGTCCGAAAAGGCATCTGAAAACCTTACAAACAAACCGAGTGAAGAGCCGTCAAATCATATGGCTCAAAAGCTGGAAACCGAAAACGAGCAAGACGAAAAAATCCTCATTCTTTCCTTCTCATCCCTTAGTCCGGAACAGATTCGCGAAGGTGTAGAAAAGATTTTCGCCCTGCTCTGAAATTCCAACATTCATTTATGCAGGTCTTGTCAAAACATCATCTGTGCAGCCGGAATAGCCTAAGCGCTATCGTGTTTCACCGATGACAATCGTTTTGTTACAGATACTGAGGGGCTTTTGTCTGTGACTGACAATAAAAACGATTTTTTTGTTAGATTTCGCATACAAAGAAAGCTGCTCTACAATGGTCTCCTCGGTCTTTAAATCCAGCGCTGAAGTAAACTCATCCAGAATGATTAAATCAGCATCCTTGTATAAGGCACGGGCATAGGCTACTCGCTGCTGCTCTCCGCCTGATAAATTTTCTCCGTCAATATTGATGAGTATCTGTTCAGAAGATTTTCCCGCCGCAACGTCCTGAAGGTGGGCAAAACCAATGACCTTTTGTAAATGTTTCTCTTCAGGCCCGGCAAACGCAATATTCTCGCTCAAAGTCCCTGCAAATATCAAAGGAGTTTGTCCGAGATATGAAATTCTTTTATAGTAGGAATCACGTGAAATTTTCCGGAGGTCCATATGATTGACCAGAATTTTCCCCTGATAATCTTCAATGATTTTGAGAAGGAGGGACAAAAAGCTGGTTTTTCCACTTCCGGTAGGTCCAACAACAGCAATAATATCCCCGCTCCTGGCACAGAAGTCAATCTGTTCCAGAAGCGGCTTCTTTCCATCATAGGAGAAACTCAAATTCTCAATGCAAATCTCTTCAATCGAACTTATTAGAATACCGTCCTTGCTTCGCTCTTCACATTCAGGGGAAATCTCTTTTGCCAACATTTTCTCGACTTGTTTTCCTGGAGAAACACGAAACGACGCTTGTCGGTTCTCATGAACTCCCGGGCTATCCGCTTTTTCTATCAAATTGGTCACGCGATCTGACATCCCAAGAGTCAATTGCAAAGCCGTGAAATAATCTGCCAGATTGTTTAGAGGTTCATAGAGATAACTTAAATAAAAATAAAATGAAAACAGGGCTCCTAGCTCCATTCTGTCTTGCGAAACTTCATATGCACCATAAACAAGGACAACAATTGGCAATACGACGGTAATGATCTGACCTAAGCCATATGAAAAAGCCGTAAACCATTTTATTTTCTTAGAATAGTTTTCATTTGTTTTTAAGTCAGCCTGTAACTTCTCTAAAAAAAAATCCTCCTGCTGGTATATCTTAATCTGAAAAAAGCCTTTTAATATCTCTTTAATCCTCCCGTCAATTACTGCAAGAGTTTCCCTTTCCCCTCTGCTGTTTTTACGTGATTCTTTTCTCGTCATGATAAAGAAAACAGTATAGAGAGGGACGACCACAAACATCACGCAGGCAAGACGCATGGACATCACAGACATCAGGGTTAAGACAAGCACAAGGCGCAGACTGTTAAGGACAAGCATGGGCAGACCTATACCAATATGACTTGCCACTTGTCTTCCATCATTAAGAATACGGGAATGAATATCCTCTTCCTTTTTTTTAACTTCGGAAGGCGACATGGAAAATGCGCCTTCCATCATTTTCAGTCTGAAATAATTTTCGAACTCAACCGTATAAGCGTGCCAGGCATAGTTTTGCCAGACATTTAAAATAATATCGCAAAACCCTACTCCCATTACAAAGGCTCCAAAGGTCAGGATATCTTCAAGTGCCGCGGATTTCTCAACTAAGCTAACCAGACGCCCAAGCAGAAAAGGAATATAAGTCGAAACAACAATTTCAACCGCACATAAAAGGGTAATTAAAAAGCGCCGCTTTCGATAGGGGCCGATATAAGCATACAAATTTCGCAGAGTGGAGATGCTCTTATGATGGGGGAGTGCAGACATTCTCTTTCCATCCTTTTGGACATTTTTGCTTTAATATTTTATTGCGCTCACTAATTATAATCAATATGTGCTATCCCATGATGCGACATCACACGCTTTAAGATAGAGCTAGCTCAGATGGAAAATGTTAAGATGCATACCGATCATAAAATAAGCAAATAAGCTAAGATGACAATGAAAAATGAATAGCTGAAAAAAGAAGCATCGTCGAGCAGAAGAAAATGGCGGGATGTATTTTAAGAGAAATAAGAGAGAACATGTCGAAGGGCAGGCAAATCAGCATGGAGACTGCTTTGCCTGCAAAGAAGCACAAGCGGACAAAAGAAATGACAGCGTGCTTGACGGAAAGCAGGGAAGAGAACATGACAGCAGGAAAAGCTTTGAAAATTTTACACCTGACGGCGCAAAAGCCGTTTGCGACCGGCTCCGGGACTTATCTTCTCAACCTGATCGGAGCGCTCTCCGGGAAAGGGTGCGAACAGGCTGTGATTTATGGGATCGACGCGGGTGAACAGCTGCCCGAAGACGCCGCGCGCCGCTTTTCCGAGGCCAGGCTGCAAAGCTATCCTGTGCTTTATTCAAGCCCGGAGCTGCCTTTCCACGTGCTTGGGATGAGCGACGTCATGCCCTATCCCGCGACGCGTTACCGCGATCTCAACGAGAACATGCTCAAGGCTTTCGAGGCAGCTTTCGGACAGGCCATAAAAACGGCCGTCAAAGCCTTTCAGCCGGATCTCATCTTTTGCCAGCATCTCTTTTTACTGAGCGCTCTGGTTCGACGGCTCTGCCCTGATCGGCCGGTCTTTGCCTTCTGCCACGAAACGGGCCTCATTCAGAGCGAAATCAACCCGCATCTCTTTGCCCGCATAAAAGACGATCTGGCGCGGCTGGAGGGCATTTTCGCCTTGCAGCCCCTGCAGCAAAAAAAGATTCTTTCGCGCATCCCTATCCCGGCGTCCCGCTGCATCGTCACCGGAACCTCCTGTAACCTGAGCGTGTTCCAGAAGGAAAATAGCACCGCAAAGAGGACACTTGCCGAAGGTAGCGGCGACCTCAGCAACGGCTTCGATAAAGAGCCTGCCGGCAAGCCCAACTGCAACATCGCCAGCGGAAAGAGAGCAGGAAACTCCCGGTCTTTAAATGTACACCAACAGGATAATGCGGTAAACGCCTCAGCCCAGCTCAGCTGTTCTTCCGCAGAGCTTGTGCGACCCTGCCGCCTGATCTACGCGGGCAAGCTCTCCCGGCTCAAAGGGGTGGACTTGCTGCTTCGCGCCTGCCGCCTGCTGAATCCGGAGAAGTTTTCCCTGACCCTCATCGGCGACAGCTCCGATGAGGAGGAGCAGAGGCTTATTGAGCAGCTCTGCGCCAGCCTGACGCTGCCTCTGCAGCGCTTTCCCCGTCAGGACAACGCCGCCCTTCCCGCTTTTTATGCTCAGGCCGATCTCTTCATTCTTCCCACCCTGCGCGAAGGCCTGGCCATCTCCATTCTCGAAGCCCTGGCCTGCGGCCTGCCCTGCCTCATGAGTGACCTTCCCGGAGCTCCCGACGGTCTCCTCGCACATCTCCTCTACAAACCGGAAGAAAAGCTCCCCCAAGCCCTGCGCTTCGTACCCTTCCCCGAAGACGTCTCCGCCGATCCCGAAGCCCTGCTCCAGCCCGCCCAGGCCTCAGAAGAAGCCGCCGCAGCCTTTGTGCAAAATCTGGCGGAGAGCATTCAGGACTTCGCCCCCGCCTGCGTCAGCCGCGAGCTGGCCTTCCCTGACATGAGCCCCTGCCTCGCCTCATCGCTTGCCGATCGCATCCTCGCCGCCTGCGAAAAACTCCTTGCCTAGCTGGACTTTTTCCGGCTTTGAGATATAGCGAATCGCAAGGGTCGATAGGTCAGGGGACAATGCTCTTTACTTCAAAAGATAATTGGAAACCTGTAATGATTATGGTTTGGCCTTCTTTTTGGCCTCTTTTTCCAATTCTTTCACACTTTTGAGGTAATCCTTCTCGACGGGCGACAGTGTATTTTGCTGATACTTCCGATATTCAGCGGTAGCCTTTTCCATAGCCTGCTCATGGCTGATGGATCCTGCTCCAGATAAAAGCTTACGTTTACCCGTCGCCAGAACGGCATCCAACTGTTCCACATAGTCCACCATGTACATGGGCTTATGCTCCAGCGCGTTGATTTCCGCCAGATCAAAGTAACCGGATACGAGGTTGTTCAAGATTTTGAGTTCGTTTTCGGTGAGATAGTTTTTGGCAACTTTAATATCCTTCAGAGCAGGGATTTCTCCGCTGAAGCTTGTTAGTCCCATGAACGGTTTTTCCGCGTCTGCACGTTCATAAATCACTTCGGCAGCAGTATGACCATGGGCCGCGACATGAAGCTTATTCTGAACGATTTTAAAGAAACGAATCGATGCTTCTGAATGCGGGTCATAGTCCACACTGGTCGCATAGAGATCAAGAACCTGACGATACAACACTTTTTCCGAAGAGCGGATATCGCGGATGCGGTCGAGCAGTTCTTTCCAGTAATTTCCGCCGCCATTCCCTTTCAGGCGTTCGTCATCAAGGGCAAAGCCTTTACGCAAATATTCTTTAAGCACCTGTGTGGCCCAGATACGGAATTGCACGCCGCGCTGGGATTTGACGCGATAGCCCACGGAGATGATAACGTCAAGATTAAAGTACTCGATTTGTCGTTCTACCTGACGAGCTCCTTCCATTTGAACTGTTGCAAAATTTGCAACAGTTGCTGATCGCGTAAGTTCTCCTTCTTCAAAAATATTACGGATATGCCGCAATATAGTGGACTTGTCGCGTTGAAAAAGATCGGCCATCTGATCTAAAGAAAGCCAGACCGTTTCCTTATCGAAAGTCACGTCAACTTTTGTTAAGCCATCATTCGTGGTGTACATGATAAGTTCTGATTTGTTTTCCATTTCGCTTCTCCTTTTTTCTTGCATCCGCAGTCCAGGAGCCCCCCTTTATCAAGGTGAAATGTTTGCACCTTGGAAGCTCTTATATCTTTCGCAGTATCTAAAAAATGATGATGAAATAAAATAAAATGAAACGATATCTAAAGTTTATTTTATCATCTCCTGCAGCAGATGCCCATCAGCCCTGGCAGTGGAAATTGAGAAGACCTCGCTGGAGGTCCAGCCGGTGATTCGGGCAGTCGAAAAAATGCCTCCGCTGCCTTTCTCTGAACCAGAAAAACGGGGCCGTCTCCCTGTAGACAGCCCCGTTTTATTGTGCAAGTGGTTTAAGTGCGCAAAATCCTGCTTTTTTTAATGATGGCCTCCGAAATGAAAAGATTAATGAACGTCTCTTGATCCGAAGCCTGCTTGTCGGATTATTAGACAGAATATTCTGAAGTTAGTTGACGGTAACCATGCGCGATGATATGATGAAAACCGACATCTTTGTCGGTTTTTGTTCGGCATAGGAGGCACCGATTTTGAAAGAGAAAAAACAAAAAGTCGGACAGATCCGAAAAAAAGAAATCTTAGATGCGGCTAAGAAGGCTTTTATAAAGAAAGGCTTTGCTGACACGGTGATGGAAGATATTATTGCCGAAACATCGTTGTCCAGGGGAGGCGTTTATTACCATTACAAAAACAAGGTGGACATATTACATGACCTCATGAGAGAAGGCATGGTTTATCGTGTAGAGAAGATCAATGAATTTCTGACAGATTATCCGGGGGAATTAGATTTAAATGCCGCAGCGCAGATGATTGCCGATAAAATCCTCGATAAAAGTGATCTTATGAGCGTATACGCCATCTATCTTCAGGCTCAAAAAAATAGCAAAGAATTAAGAGATTTGTTTCCAATCTTGCTTGAGGAATCTCTAAATGCTGCGCGTACAGGCATTAAAGAGGTGATAACGGGTGATTACAGCTATCTCTCCAACGAATTTTTGGTATTTTTTATGAACACGATGATTCTGGGATGCGAAATATTGGATGGGGCAAGGGAAAGTTTTATGAAGAACCGGGAATTTATTGTAGAAATAGTGACGTTATTCATAGAAAAATATAACAAAAAAGAAGTAAAATAATTTTTTAGTTAATAGTTAGCTATAGCTAACACAAGGAGCGATGTGTATGAATCACAGAAAAAGTAGTTTGGTTGAAAGGCCTGATGGTCTCCTGGACAGCAAGAAGGTTAAGCAAACCGAGGCCTTAATCAAAGAGGTCAATAGCTTAAATCTTGAAGTTCCCGATGAGATAATGGGACGGATTAAACATGAAGTACAGCAAACTGAGAAGCAGGCACAAATCAGTATGAGCGGTTTGAGCAAGGAGCTGATGCGTGTTGCGCCAGAGTATAAGGGCGGGATGCGGCTTTCTATTCTTCTTGCTTGTGTTGGGGAGATTTTTAGTTTCGCTGCGTATTTCTTTAGTGCTTATGCCGCCGGCTGGCTAATAAAACAAGCCGACGGCAGACCGACTGGTTTTGCTGAACTTTTAAAGTATGCTTTATTGGCGCTGGGTTCATTACTGCTTTATTTTATTTTCACCGGAATCAGCACAGTCATTTCTCATAAAACCTCCTTTGCTATACTGGCCAAACTCAGACAGACCCTATTTGAAAAACTGCAAGTCATTCCCATGGGATACCTGGTGGACAATCCAGTCGGCAAGATTAAGGTGATTATTATGGAGCGAGTGGCCGATATGGAGGACTGGGTCGCTCATTTCATGCCGGAGCTGCCTAGCCGTCTCTTGCATCCTGCACTTTGTATCATTATTTTATTCTGTTTAGATTGGCGTATAGGCTTATCCATTTTTGCCCCCCTGCCAATTGCTTTGATCGGCATGGCGACGATGATGTATAAATATCGTGCCAGGATGGCGGTTTGGATGTCGAGTTACGCCAATGTTGCAGATAGAAGTGCGGAATATGTTCGAGGAATTCCGGTCATCAAGGCCTTTGCGCAGGATAAGATCTCTTATGGTAAGTTTGCCGATGCTGTGAAATTCTATCATTTCTCAACCATGAAGTGGTGGAAACAGAGCTGGTTAGGCAAAGCCTTGATGACGGCGGCGATGATGACGCCGCAGCTGGTGAGCCTGCCCTTGGCTTTTTATTATTACGGGCAGGGCCAAATAAGCATGGAAACCCTGCTCCTATCCCTTATCCTGCCAATTTCCATACTGCCCCAGGCATTTGCGATCATGATGAGTTTTGAACTTTTTCAGATGGCTTCCAACAACTGGGTGCCAATCAAAGAATTGCTTGACATGCCTGCTCAAAAACGCCCTACGACCGAACATAGAGCGCCTATTCGCGTTGACAAGGGGATTAAATTTGAGAACGTAAATTTTTCCTATCATGATGGAAATGAGGTGCTGCACGATATCTCTTTTGAGACTAAACCCGGTGAGGTCACGGCTCTTGTAGGGCCTTCCGGCGGTGGAAAATCAACGATAGCAAAACTTTTAGCAGGTTTTTGGGATCAGACTTCGGGCACGATTTCCCTTGGCGGGGTGGAGACAACAAATATTTCATTTAAGCAGCTTGCGGAAGAGATCTCCTTCGTTTCGCAGGATAACTTTCTGTTTGATGTCAGTATCAGGGACAATATTCGTCTCGGGAAACCCAACGCAACGGAAGAAGAAATCGTTGCAGCAGCAAAAGCAGCTCATTGTCATGAGTTTATTATGGCGCTGCCTGAAGGATACAACACCAGGGCGGGCGAAGCGGGTGGCGCGATGTCGGGTGGTGAACGCCAACGCATAACACTTGCCAGAGCCATTCTGAAGCCGGCATCTACGATTATTTTAGATGAGGCAACGGCGTATGCTGACCCAGAAAATGAAGCTCTTATTCAGGAAGCAATATCGCACCTTGTGACAGGGAAAAATCTTGTCATCGTCGCGCATCGATTGAACACCATTATACAAGCGCAACAAATCATCTTAATTGATAAAGGCCGGATTATAGCGAAGGGCAGGCATGATGAACTTTTGCAGGAACCGCTCTATGCCAGCCTTTGGAAACAATATTTAGGGGAGGAATAAGAAATGAACTTTATTAAATTATCGCTAAAATTAGCCGGTCAGTATAAAAATCGCCTTAAAGCCGGAATGTTCCTTATTTTCCTGCAAAATGCCTCGGTATTATTTGGATTTTTCGCGCTCTTTCTTTCCTTCAACTGGATGAAGGAGACGACAACTTGTCATCTTTGGA
The DNA here is from genome assembly GCA_004556455.1 of Clostridiales bacterium. Lineage (GTDB taxonomy): Bacteria > Bacillota > Clostridia > Saccharofermentanales > DTU023 > SFGY01. The sequence goes on from SFGY01000006.1 coordinate 76,255, forward strand.
CGATTTTCGGAGTTCTGTTTGTTTCTTTCCTGTTTAATTTTCTTACAGGCTGGGCCAAAAGCAGCCTTAGCGATGGCGTTTTCTTCGGCATTTTCAAGAATTACCGGCTTACTGTGGGCGAAAAACTCAAAAAAGCCCCGATGGGTTATTTTGCCGAACAAAGTCTCTCAAGAATCTTGGCGGCGTTTACCAACGTAATGAAGAGCCTGGAAAACTACGCTTCCATGAGTATTGACTTTGCTGTCTCCGGTGCTTCCATATCTTTTTTCCTTTTAGTTGGGATGTTTACTGTCAATGCTAAAATCGGAGAGCTGACCCTGGTATGCTTAGCACTGATTTGGTTCTGTGTGTTTCTCATGGTTCATCTGTCCAGGAAAGAGGTGGCCCGCGAACACACTGCCATTACTAAGGTGAACGATGCTCTTGTAGACAGTATTTGCGGTATCCCTGTGCTGCGCAGTTTTCCGCTGGCAGATACCGGGGTTGTGGAAGAAATTCATTCCAAGTTAAAGAACGCTTCCGAGGATCTTAGACTTGCTCAGGTACATTTCGAGATCGTTTTTGTCATTTGCTCAAGAATTTTTACGACGATCATCAACCTTTCGAGCTTGTTTGTTACGCTTTTGGCCTGTTACCTTTATACTCGGGGTGAGGTATTATTACCGCAAGCTCTCACCGTTTCCGCGGCGGGTTTTATGATTTTCGGTGGTTTGAGGCAGCTTGAAAATGCGGCCATCCTGATGGTTAAAAATCCCGCCAACATGCAATATCTGGAAGAAGTTTTGAATATTCCTGAAATCAGTGAGGGCACTTTGGAAGTTGTGAAAAATCAGGACATTGTCTTTGACAAGGTAAGTTTTAGCTACGACAATAGAAATCCTGTTCTGAAAGAAATGTCGTTTACGATTCCTCAAGGATCAAAGACCGCCATAGTCGGGCCGTCCGGTTCCGGCAAAACGACCATTATCAATTTGATATCCCGTTTTTATGATGTTGACAGAGGTGAAATTAGATTGGGAGCTAAGGATATACGGGACTATAAGGTTGAAAAATTACTTAAAAATCTTTCGCTTGTTTTCCAGGATGTATACCTTTTCCAAGATACTATAGAAAACAATATCCGCTTTGCAAATCCGCAGGCGAGCCACGAAGACGTGGTGGAAGCTGCAAAAAAAGCACATTGTCACCAGTTTATTATGGAACTTCCCGAGGGCTATAACACCATGGTCGGTGAGGGCGGCAGCTCCCTTTCCGGCGGAGAAAAGCAGCGGGTTTCGATTGCCAGAGCCTTACTGAAAAATGCGCCAATCATTCTTTTAGATGAAGCGACCAGCTCGGTTGATCCTGAAAATGAAAGCGAGATTTTAGCGGCAATTGAAGAATTATCCAAGGGGCATACGGTCATTTCCATAGCGCACAGACTTTCTACTGTGAGAAAAGCGGATCAGATCTTAGTGATCGATGATGGTAAATTGGTGCAGGAAGGAAAACATAACGAACTGCTTAACGAGGAAGGTATTTATTCAGCATTCATCAGGGCCAGAGAAAGAGCCGCCAACTGGAAATTATAAAAATGATAATTATTTTCTGACCCCGGATTGGAAGTCATAAATGCATTGATAAACACTAAACCTCCTAAGCTGCCAACATCTCTATAAGAATCTTAGCTGCACATACTAATCAATAAAGCAAAAACAAAAGCAAGACCAAACAAAGAATTCACGTTTAGAGCGATACAGCTATTTTATTGAGACATATCCCAGACAGCCTGGAGGCGGTCTCCTGGACGACGTACTGGTTCCTGATGACTGATGAGAAGAATAAAACGCTCTTTTTCGTCAAAGATGACTTCACAGATTCTGCGAAGGCTTTCCGGATCAACGTTGGCCAGAGGTTCATCCAGGATCAGAATCTCGGATGGTTTCAGGAGGGCGCGGATCAGGGCAAGGCGCTTGGCTTCACCGCCGGAAAAGCGCTGTTCCGCATGTTTTAGTTTTTCATCCAGGTATTCTTTTTCAGCATAGGCGTCAAGTCCGATCCTCTTCATCGCCTGAAACAGTTGCTCATCTGTAATGTTTTCCTGATACAGGCCCAGATTATTACGCAGACTATCCGGTAAAAAGGCAGCTTCCTGGCGCATGATCGAAAGATGCTTTTCCCATCCCGCAAGCTGCAAAACATCCTGGTCATTGGCGAGAATTAAGCCAGAATCCGCTTTGTTGTAACGCAGAAGCAGATTCATTAAGGTTGATTTTCCGCAGCCGGAGGGGCCTTTCAACCAGTAAACTCCGGGGGATGAAAGGGTAGCGGAAAAATCTGAAATCAGAGCTTTCTGCCCTCGTTTTTTTTCATAGGAGAAGAAGACATGAACAAAATCAATTTTTCTTACGCGGGAAATCTCACGCGTCATCTCACTTCGTTCTACCTGGTCCTGTTCCTGGATGATTTCCTGCATACGGCCAAAGGGTACTTCCGAAACAAGGATGGATTGAATATACCCGGTCACGTAAATCACATGGCCCTTCAGTTCTTCAATAATGCCAACAGAGGTCATAAACTGGCCAGCGTCGATCACGCCGTGCACCACCAGGTAGCCGCTGTATGCCAGGCTGCCGATAAGGCTGATTTCCGTGCAGAATTTGGAAATCGACTGCGTCATAAAGTAGAGCAGCGCATAGCGTACTTTTTTATCACGGAGTTCAGCGCTGTCTACGACAAAACGTGAAAGAAAATGGTCGACTGCATGATGGCCGCGAATCATTTCAAAGCCGCGAATCCACTCCGTTATTTTCCCGAGATGTCGATTGACAGCAGCCAGCCGATCCTTTTGAGACTGGCGCAGGAATTTCTGAAAAGAAAGAGGCAGGAAAATAGGTGGCAAAAGAAGAAGAAAGGAGACGGCAGCAAGACGGGGACTTAAAAAGAGAAAAGAGATCAAGCCAAGCGCGACTTCCGAGATAATTTGAAGCGATCCGTACCAGGATTGGTAACAGTCAAAATTGTAGGTGTCCATCTGCTCCGTAAAAAGCCCCAGATATTCCCCCTCTTTATGTCTCAGGAAGGAGGAAAAACTCCGTCCGAGTAAGGCGTTGAAAATTTCTCCGCGCAGGATCGCCAGGCAGCTTGTTGTTCCTTGTCGGAATGAGAGTGTGAAAAGATAATGAAAGAATGACTTGGACAAAATGCAGCCCAAAAAAACCAGCATCATGAGAAGGAGACTTTTTTCATCTTGCTGAAGGGCACTGTTCAGGAGCCCTCCTCGCACAAATTCAATCGAAAGACGAAAAACTGCTGCAAGAGTTGCAAACAGGAAGGTCAGAAACATTTTTGAACGGCTATGGCGCAGCAGATATTTCAATTTTTCCACCTCCTTCAAATTCAATAATCTGGTCAAAGGAAGCACGGAACGCTTCGGAACCCTGGTGAGAAATAACCAGCAGTGTGCAGCTATCCAGGCAAGTAATCAATGTTTCGACACGCTCAATATTGTCCGGATCAATATTGGCAAGAGGCTCGTCTAAAATGATGAGAGGCGTCTTGCGAAGCAGCGTGCGAACCAGAGAGAGCCGCTTTTTCTCTCCGCCAGACAAGTTTTCGCCTTGGCCCTCCACGCTTTTATCGAGAGAAGACTTGTCAGCCCATTTTTCAAGACCGACCTTTTTCAGTAACGCAAAGATCTCTTCGTCGCAGATATACGGATTGCCCAGGGTAAGATTTTCACGAAAACTGTCGCTGAAAAGAATCGCTTCCTGACGTGAAACACTGGAAAAGGAACTGAAATCTCCTATTTCCTGGAGTTTATAGCCATCAATCAGAATCTCTCCTTTCAGTACGTCATCGTAACGGAGCAGAAGATTGGCCAGAGTAGACTTTCCGCACCCGGAGGGGCCTGTAATCAGCGTGTGAGAACCGGCTTCGAGCGTGGCTGAGAAATTTTCAATGAGCATTTGTTCGGACTGAAAGCCGAAGGAAACATTCCGGTATTCCACCTTGGGCGGAGCCGTAATCGTGGTCGTTACAGCAGGAACAGGTTTCGATCGCTGCCTGCGCCTTGCTTTCGCACACACGGCGCTTTCCTTCAAAAGTTCTGGCTGAATTGCAGGATAACTGCTTTCAACAAGAATCCGATCTTCAGCATCTGCCAGAAAAGTAAGAACGTCACGGCGTGCGGCCCGTGAGCTGATGAGAGTCTGCCAAAGATTGGAAATCCAATACAGAGGGGCTCCGCAGACCATAGTGATACCCGTCACAGAAATAAAACTTCCTGCCTCTAATTTACCCCGGAAGATCAGATAGGCGGTAAGCGCTACTGCACCGAACTGACCCAGTAGAGAAGTGAGAAAACTGATACTGAAGCCTGCTGCTTTTTTCTTTTCCAAAGCCAGCTCAGCTCGGCGGAGCTCATCATTTCCCTGGTCAAAATCACGGGCGATTCGCTCTTCGATTTGCATGTTTTTGATGAGTTCAAAGACTTTAAGGTAACTGCTTAGATTCCCGGTAAAACTTTTATTCGTCTTGAGCCTTTCTTCGGCTGCTTGCTGAATAATCTTTTCAAAAAGAGGAGGAATCAAAAGCGGGATGGCAAGAAGAAAAGCGTAGATCATCCCCAGAAGGGCATGGATGTAAATCAGCGTTCCAACCGCAAAAATAACGGTAACGATCATTTCGGCGAGTATGCCAAGAGTTACAAAAAACTCGAATTCAATATTTGTTATTTGTTGGCTGTATTGGGCAATGACCTCCCCCTCGGACAACGCCCGGAATTGTCTGAAACTGCGGCTAAGATAGCTTTTAAAAAAAGCCTGCCGGATCGTCTGAGTGCAGCGCTGAGCAAAGTGGGTGCGCAGCGTAGCATAAACAAAGGCCAATAAAACAGAAAAAAAGAAATAGAGCAGAAGAGCCGGCAAAGGCCCCTGAGTGGAAAAAAGGTCACCGTGCAGAGCGCTATTCAGGACTTCACCTTTCAGCAGCTGCGCTTTCATCTGGATGGCCAGAGAAAGTGGACAGACCAAGACCGCTCCGAAAAACAAGAGAAGATGCTGGCGCATGTATTTCCACATTAGGCTTTCCTCCGGCAGCAAAAAATCCTATTAAGATCACGTAGTTAGCATAGGCTAACAATAGACCACATCGAAACAAACGTCAACCTGAATTCAAGATTTCGCCAACCCAATTCAAGATTTGCTGAGCTGAGAAACGGTTTTTATCCTTCCCGCTTGAAAATCACGTGCTTATGGATGTGCCCTTTCAGAAGTTCGTCATCAAGGGCAAAGCCTTTACGCAAATATTCTTTGAGCATTTTTGTGGCCCAGAAACGGAATTGCACGCCGCGCTGGGATTTGACGCGATAGCTTACTTACCATCTCTTGCAGCAGATGCCCATCAGCCCTGACAGTGAGTCTTGACGTCGTTTGAAATCAGAGTTACCCTTAACTAACCTGATCGACGGAAGCGTCGGTAAGCAAGAGCTACATGCATTATGTAAGCAAAATAGGAAAAGCCATGCGTATTGTAAAAGCGAAATCTGAGCGTAAAAAGGAAATTTTAGAAGCGGCCACAAAGATCTTTTTGAAAAAAGGTTTTGAGAAGACCTCAATGGAGGACATCATTGCGGCGACTTCTCTTTCCAAGGGCGGATTTTATCACTACTACTCGAATACAACCGACATCCTCCATGATCTGATGCTGGAGGGAATCGCCTATCGCATAAAAATTATTGAGTCGATGGACTCTGGCTATATAGACTGGAATGATGAAACTGTCGTCCAAATTTTGGTCGAAAAGATTCTGGACGACAGTGCTTTGATGAGTCTCTATGTGATTTATCTGCAAGCTTCCCAACGAAATCCGGATCTCCGGGCTCTCTATGAAGTTCTTAAAAAAGAGAATCGGGACATGTTCGAAGAGCATTTCAGCTCTCAAAGTAAGACACTGATGGAGCCTTTTTATTCGGATCTTATTTTGGGTTTAATGAATGCCGTCATGCTGGGGGCTGAAGTTTTGGGAGTTCGTGAAGTCTTCCGTAAAAATCGACCATTTTTTGTCTCCATGATGAAATTGGCGCTCGAGTATGCACGGGAGGGCAAGATGGTGAACTAGTTTTTTTTGTCCTTTGGTTAGTCTAGGCTAACACAAGTTTTTACACTTATGTTTTATAAATTATATCGATTGTCATTGTGTAACAGGAGTGTTTATGGACGTTTATAAAAAAATCAAAACTTACGTGCCTGGCATGGGGGCTGTGCTATTCCTGGCCTTCTTTTGCATCATCGGATCCTCTGTGATTTTAATTGCTGAGTATCGGATTCTCTACACGTTTATCGAAAAAATTCTTGCGAGCCAGAATCTTGAAGACCTGAGCATGCTTGTGGCCATCCTCGTTCTTTGTGCTTTGGCCTACACGGTCGTGACCTTTTTGGCGGCCATGGCCACCCATCTCATCGCCTTCCGCCTGGAGGCCAATCTAAAAAAAGCTGGCATGGATGCTCTTTTAGAAGCTCCCTTTGCTTTTTTCGACAAGTACCCTTCCGGGAAAATCCGCAAAATCCTGGATGACAACACTGCACTGACACATAGCAGTGTGGCGCATCTTCTTCCCGATTTGGCTGCAGCCCTGTTTATTCCGCTCTTTGGTCTGATTCTGGCTGCGCGTATTGATTGGCGGCTCTGTGTCTTTATGATAGTGACGATCGTTCTGGGCGCGATGATCGGGAAAAGTATGATGGGTGAAAGTGCCTTTATGGCGGAATATATGAAAGCCCAGGAGGAAATGGGTGCTCACGCAGTCGAGTATGTGCGCAACATGGGCGTGGTCAAAATCTTCAACGCGAACGTGAAATCCCTGAAAAACTTTTACGACAGCATTTCCAACTATGCGGACAAAGTCTTGCGCTACAGCCTGTCCTGCCGCGTTCCCTATGTGTCCTTTCAGACCTTTTTTAACTCTGTCTTTCTTTTGCTGATTCCTCTGGGGTTTTATTTTATCGCGCAGGGCGAGGATCCCAAACTCTATTTGAGCAAGGCTGTCTTCTACGTTCTCTTCTGCGGCATCATCTTTGTGGCCTTTATGAAGATCATGTATGTCGGTATGCACAGTTATCTGGCTTCCTCGTCCATGGAGAAGATCGAAGCGCTGATCAGAGAAATGCAAAGCGGCAAAATGCCTCACGGCGACATCGTGCGCGCAGAAAACGCGGACATTGACTTTCATCACGTTTCCTTTGCCTATGAGGACAAGAAGATTTTTGATGATCTTTCCCTGCACCTGGATGGTGAAAAGATCTACGCTCTGGTTGGCTCATCCGGGGGCGGGAAATCGACCCTGGCCAAACTGCTAGCTGGTTTTTACCTGCCGCAGAAAGGGGAGGTTCGGATCGGCGGCCACGCTTTGACGGATTACACCGAAGAAGCGCTGACCAACGCAGTGGCCATGGTCTTTCAGAATGCAAAGCTCTTTAAGACTTCCATCTACGAGAATGTGCAAATCGGAAAACCCGAAGCGGCTCATGACGAAGTTATGGCAGCCTTGAAGATGGCCTGCTGCGAAGATATCTTAGGTAAATTTCCCGATAGGGAAAAAACCGTCATTGGCTCCAAAGGGGTTCATTTGTCGGGTGGTGAAAAACAGCGAATCGCCATCGCCAGAGCTATTCTGAAGAATGCCCCGATCATTATATTAGACGAAGCCTCAGCTGCAGCCGATCCGGAAAATGAATATGAAATTCAGAAAGCCTTCAGCCATTTGATGAAGGGAAAAACCGTCATTATGATTGCCCACCGGCTCACAAGCATCCGGCAGGCAGATGAAATTCTGGTGGTGGAAGAGGGCAAGATTCTGGAACGTGGAAGCCACCGGAGCTTGATGGAAAAGAAAGGTCGCTATGCTGATTTGCAGCATCTCTATGCGCAGGCGAATGATTGGAAGGTGGTCGCATGAAAACACTACAGAAGAGCTTTGCACTGACAGATAAGGGAGCGCGAGGCATGACGATGGCGTCCATCGCCTCTTTTTTCGTCAATATCACATATATGGCCGCCATGATGCTGTTCTTCTACTTCGCGCGGGATATTCTAAGCACTGGGCAGCTCAGCCCTTTACCGGGCTATTTGCTTGCCATGGCAGCCATTGTCCTTTTCATGTACCTGGCTCTCGATCTTGAATACCGCTGGACCTACAACGCCACCTATATGGAGGCGCGGGATTTGCGCGTCTCCATTGCGGATACCCTGAAAGAACTGCCTTTAAGCTACTTTGCCAAACATGATCTCTCTGATCTGGCACAAACTCTGATGCAGGATGTCCTGGATATGGAGCATGCATTTTCCCATGCTATTCCCCAGGCGATCGGGACGGGCGCCTTTCTTTCCATCATGCTGCTCTTGGTTTTTATCAGCAATGCACGTGTGGGTCTGGCGATGCTGCTTCCCATTGTCCTCAGCCTGGGCATCATCCTCTTTTCTAAACGTTATCAAAAGGCATGTATTCGGCGTTTTTATCAGCAAAGTCGTGACAATATTGAGGTTCTGCAGGATGCCATCGAAATGCAGCAGGAGATCCATGCTTACAAACTGGTCGAAACAAAACGCAAGGAGATCCATCAGGCGATCTGGGCGGCAGAAAAAATACACATGTCTGCTGAACTGGGCCAGGGTATTCCCGTGACCACGGCCATGTCAATCGTTAAATTCGCTATGGCCACAACCATTCTTGCCGTTACCTGGCTTATGCTGCGAGGAGAACTCACGCCTCTTTATGGTATCGGCTATTTAATTGCCATTGCCCGGATGACCGATGCAGTCGAAGCAGTGAGTATGAATATCGCCGAACTGTTTTGTATTGACGTTCGGGTCGACCGAATTAAAGAGCTGAAAAATACCCCTATTCAAAAGGGTCAATCGGTGTCGCTCAAGAATTATGACATTAACGTCAAAGGGCTTAGCTTTGCTTACGGAGACCATCGTGTCCTTAACAACGTCAGTTTTACGGCAAAACAGGGAGAAGTGACCGCCTTTGTCGGGCCGTCCGGCTCCGGCAAGACGACCATGATTCGTCTTTTGTCCCGCCTTTATGATTACGATCAGGGTTCTATTACCCTTGGTGCTCAGGCGCTGAAGGAGATATCCCCGGAAAGTCTTTACGCGCAGATTTCCATGGTCTTCCAGGACGTCACACTTTTTAACGGGACAGTGATGGAGAATATCCGTATCGGCCGCAAAGAAGCCAGCGATGAGGAAGTCAGGGAAGCAGCCCGGAAGGCGAATTGCGAAGAGTTTATTTTAAAGCTGCCCCAGGGCTACCAGAGCTTGATTGGGGAAAACGGCAGTAAGCTCTCCGGGGGAGAACGTCAGCGTCTCTCCATTGCCCGGGCCTTTTTAAAGAATGCGCCGATTCTCCTACTCGATGAGATTTCCGCTTCCCTGGACGTGGAAAATGAAATGGCCATTCAAAAGAGCCTAAATGAGCTCATGAAAAATAAAACTGTGGTGATTATCTCCCATCGCATGAAGTCCATCGAAAAGGTTCAGAAAATTGTTGTCTTCGAAGACGGACAGGTGAACAGCGTGGGCACTCACAACGAACTCATGGCAAGCTCTGACCTATACCGCCGACTGGTACAGAAATCTGCGCTGACAGAGCAGTACGTGTACTGAGGGTTTGCGTTTGTCACCGCCGCACGGTTGAGGAAACTTGCTTAAAAGCCACTGAATCTGAATCCGAATCTGGATCAAATTTGAATCGAACAGGATGCTTCTGAAACGTACAGAATGTGAGGAAAAGCTCTTGCCTGATCCTTACCTAGCCATATAGAAGTTTGCGTCCATCCCCTATTCCGAACCAAAAAACGGGGCCGCCTCTCTGGAGGCGACCCCGTTTTGTTGTGCAAGTGGTTTGACTGTGCACACAGCCCTGCTTTTTTATCACAGTTCTGCTTTTTGTTATATGGCTGTTAGCGGTTTTTACGGCTCAGGAGGAATGCGCCGAAGGCCAGGGAAAGGCTGCTGAGCAGCAGTCCGATTCCTGCTACGCTCTGAACTTGCTGGGGGGCGGCTGCTGCGTCCGCTTCGTCCGCTTCGGCGGGCTGCTGGGAAAGCTCAGTCTGCACTTTGGCGTCTTGTGACCTGGCGGCAGCAGCGGCGGTTTTGGGCAGCTGCTCAACCGCGCGGGTCGACTTTTTTCTTGGCTCTTTGGGCGGTTCGCTCGGTGTCGGCGGGGTGGGAGGTTCTTTCGGTTCTCTCGGTTTTTCGGGTTTCTCCGGCTTTTCGGGTTTGTTCTCAATGATGCGGACAAGCCCTGTGGCATCCCGTGTTTCATCAAGGATCTGGTCTGTACCGAGCACGGTTCCGACATAGCCTGGAACCGGGAGTTCTCTGACCACGTAGCGATAACTGTAGAGCAGGGTCTCGGTTCCAACGCTATTCTTGCCATCGGAACTGATGATGTTTTCCGTCTTGGTCGCTCTGCGCGGCAGGTCCTTAATAGTCAGTTCATAGCCATTTTCAGCATTCAGTTTCACAACCTTGTAGACCTTGCGCTGACCCTTTTCATCGAGTTCATACTTATAAGTTTCCGTCTCTTCATCCCAGTACTGACGGTAAATTTCCACTGTCACCTCGGGGAAGGAGGGCCTGGTCTCGGGTTTAGCTGGTGAAGCCGGGTTCTCGCCGCTGCCCGTTCCTGCCTCTGATCTGCCACCCTCACTGGCATTCCCGTCGCCGGGCTGGCTCTCGCCCTTGCCGTCTTTGTCCTCTTTTTTCGGGGTCACATCCTTACCCTGCGCATCCTTCCACTTTTTAATGAGCTTAATCAGGGTCTCATCCTTTAAGGTGATGGTCACCGGGTTAGAATCACTCTGCCCATAGAAGGCGCGGTTGCTGATCGACATCGGTTCTTTTCCCTCAAGGTACTTTTTCAGGTCAATCACATCGCCGTTGCTGAGCTGATATTTGCCGTCCTTGAGTTCAATGTCGGTCTCCGGCATCTGCATCTGGAGGCGCACATCGACGCCAGCATCAGGGTTCACTTTAAGGCCCTCTTTGACTTTGATCTCGAAAGAACGCACCTTGGCCAACAGTTTAAGGCATTCTGCTTTCTGCTCATCACTCAGATCCTTGAAGTCTTCAAGGCTGGGAATGTTCTCAATAGTTTTGCCGTCCACGTCGTAGTAAACAACACTGAAACTGTCTTTCTGACGATTCACACCGTTTTTGAACTCGGCAATTTCGATCGGGGCAATCAGGCAAGGGCTGAAATCGCCGGAATTAAGCAGCTCTTTCAGCTTGTTTTCATCTTTGATACCAGCGTTCTTTGCCTTAATGTCAGCCAAAATCTTCTGAAAGGTCTCTTTCGTGTAGTAGGCCGGCAGGAAATCCTTAATGCCGAATTTATCGACTCTGCCATCGGTACCACCCACGCTGCTCGTGTTGCTGACACCCGGATACGAATAGGTGATGCGGTAATCGAATTTATCGCCAAAGTGCAGGGTACTGGTTCCCTTAAACCAGCCGTCCTCATCGTCGGACAGCTGATCCGTGATCACTTTGCCCTCGGCATCGAGCACACGCAGATATTTGTTGATATTGCCTTCCTTTTCGCCGGTCAGAGTGAAGGGCACAAAGTCGTGGCCGATCTGCGAGATTCCCAGATTTTTCTTTTTGCCAAACTGGGCCGTTTCAGAGGCCATGAAACCTTTAATGTCGAGCGTAAACTGTTTTCCTGTGCCATGAGGCGCTTCAAACTCAGGCAGCCAGACGATGATGGCCTGCTGATCTTCGGGGAGTTCTTCTACGTCAATACCCGCAGCTTTCAGACTATTCAGCAGCAGCTGATATTTTGAGCCTTCGCCCTCGCCTTCTTTTTTCAGCTCTTCCAGCAGGCTCTTCACATCTTTGTAGACCGGCATAGCCTCACTGAGCTGCTTATAAAGCTTACTTTCTTTATTGAGAACCGGCTCGCCATCCTCCATTTTCAGCTTGCCGTCCTCGAGCACGAAAAGGTCTTTGTTGGGGCCGATATACTTCCCGTTATCATCCACTGAACCTTCATTGATCAGGTTCTTGTAAGTGATATTGAGTTTCATCTGCAGCGTGTTTTTGATCTGGCCGTCCTTGTCAGTGTAATAGGGCAGGAGGCCGTTGGGGATAAGGTCAAAGAGGAAGCCATTTTTGACGACACGATAACCGTTCTTGTTATAGTCGCCTTCAATCTTCATATTTTTAACGTCTTCAACCGTTTTATGCTCGACATATTTGAGATGGTCGAGCTTCGCCTGTTTGGAGAGGGCGTCCACCTTCATATCAAGGCTAAAGTCGATGCAGCGCTCGGCAACGTTGATCACGGCCATGATGGTTTTGAGATCGTCATCGCTAAAATCATTTGCCTTCGTTCTGAGTTCCGTATCGCTATTAATGCCATTCAGCATTTCGATCTGTTCCTGGCTCAGGTAGGCTCCGGCCTCGGTTTGGCCATCCTTCGAAGTGGCTTTGTTCCAGGCGATCAGGAGCTTCATACCCTTATTCATCGAGGCGTAGAGCTTGCCCAAATCGGTGTTGGTATAATTCGACTTGAGGCTTTCCTTAAAGGCTTCGACCGTCTTTTTGTCGGGATTTTGCCAGCTGTCTTCCTTGACCCGGATCGTATCGTTTTCACGTGGTGAATTTTTGTGGAACTGCGGATTTTCGGAATCAGGACCTTCGGAGGTTTCATAGGTAATCGTCACCCGGTCGTGGGCAACATTCATGTCGCTATCTTTATCTTCGTCAGGAGTTTTTCCGCTGGCCGCATCGCCGCCCTCAATCACCACGCAGGGCAGAATGCCGTCATGGCAGCGGGTCTTCTTCCAGGCATCGCCGCTGTTGAAAATGGTTGCAGGAGCTTTTTCTGTTTGCAGACGATACGCCGCTTCATTGCCAAAGTAAGCGCCATTGTAACCCTGCTGCTGGAGATAGTAGGCAATGAGATTGATCTTCTGATTGACCAGTGCCGGGGTTTGAATATCATATTTTTTGTCTTTAATTTCGACGCCCGTCCACTCTCCATTCTTATCTTCTTCTTCAATGTAATAGCCGTTAATCAGGGTCGCACGTGGGGCATTTGCTTCTTCGCGCAAGCCGCTCTTGATGGCTTTTCCTTCGCTGTCCTTTTCGTAATAGCCCTGCAGGTCTTTGTAGTCGAGTTCCTTTCCCATCCTGGCGCGGTTGTAGTCCGTACGTTCTTTGCCATCTTCGCTGACAAGCTCTTTTATCGTGATTTTCTCTTCTGGATCTGTGCTCTTGATCTTTTCCGCCATCGCCTCATGGGCCAGGCTGTAAAGCTTGCGATACTGAGCTTCGCTCAGGTTCTGCACGAGCGCATCCACTGTGTCGGGCTTAGTGAGATCAATCTTTTTCGCCTGCTTCTTCTGCTCCTCTGAGAGGCCGAGTTGTTCTTCCTCGTTTGTGCTGTCCTTCACCCCGTCGTTCTTCAGGAGCGATGCAATCTCATCGCGGAGATAGAGCTCGTAGTTCGTCAGATCCTGGCCGTATTCATCCGTAAAGGGCACTTCCACCTGATCCGCAATGACCGTGTTGACGTCCATCTTGACCTGGGTTTGTTTATTATCGAGCGTGTTCAGTTTAAAGTCCTTTTTCAGGGTGATGCGCAGGGCATTGAAGCTGCGATTGAGGAAGTCGTAAGCCTCGGGAATATTGCCGTCCTTGTCTGCTTTCATATGGTCGGTGGGCAGTGCCAGCTCGTCGAGGGACTTCGTCAATTGATCTTTCAGCGCTTTGAACTTAGCTTCATCAGTTGTTTCGCTATTTTCCTTCACAAAGGTATCGATGCTCGCGAGCAAGGTTTCGCCGCAGGGCGCATCGCCGAGCATGTTTTTCAATTTTTCTTTCAAGCCCTTGACATCAGTGATGTTACTATCATTGATGGTTTCTTTCAGCGAAGCCAGCTGCTGAGCATAGGCCACTTGCACGGGGCTGTAACCATCTTTCAGCGTGACATCTTTTTTATTTGCACCGCTGCCGATGGTAGCCGTTTCCTCTGTGATTTTTCCACTTTCATCTTTTAGATTCTTGCTGAAGAAGTCTTTAATGCCGATGCTGATGCGGCCGAGCACCGTGTCGATGCGAACGTTGAAGTTTTTTGTTTTCTGCTTTCCTTCATCATCTTTGCCGCCGAATTCGACATTCTCGACGGTCAGATCGACATAGCGCTTGTTGCGGTCCTGCTCGGCGCCATCCTTATCTTTAACCGGCTGGCCAATGAGGCTCTTGATGAACTTCTGCAGAGGTGTATCTTCCGGTCCCTGAACCAGTCCACTTTCGCCACTGATATCTTGCTCCGTAAGATTTATGGTTTTACCATCAGCATCCTTCGGCTTGTTGTGATTCAGTGCAGCCACAAATTGGGTCATAAAATTCTTGATGTTGATCTTCCAGCCGCTCACCTGGAGATAACGGCTGCGCTGATAGTTGGGATTGACGCCGAAGCTCAGTTCTTCGACATCGTCGAGACAGGCATAGTCGCGATCGCCACGGAATCCGTCGCCAAGCACATGTTTGAGCGTGTCAAAGAAGAGACGGGGCAGATTAAAGGTCACCGCATCGTAGACCAGACGCGGGTCAAGGTGGAAGTCATAGAAGACGAGCTGCTCGTTACTGGCTTCGGGATATCCGTCTTTCGCCGTACTATTGAGGAAGATCGTCCAGTCCAGACTGCGTTTCGCCTCGACGGTCGTCGTTGTGCCATCTGCGTTCTTTTTGGTATACAGTAAACCCTCGCTGCCATCATCCAGGACGCCCCACTGGAGTTCCGCACCATAGCGCTGCCGGAAACTCTCCCTGATCTGCTGGAGGCGCTTCGCATCTTCCGCTGAGAGCTCTGCCGGATCGGCCGTGAGGAGATATTGTAAATACTCATCACGCCATTTCCCATCGCGCCCCTTACCGCTGCGGAAGAGCAGGTTAAAGAGGTCAAAATTCATCTTGGCGTTGTTGAATTCATCCGGCCTTTTTTTGCCAAAGTTTTGATCCTGGGGTTTAACGTTTTTCAGCGTGAATCGCTTATTGTCCGCCGCCTTAGTTAGTTCGGCACCCTCACTGAGATCTTTATTCGAGATGGCGTCCTTTGTTTTTTTATTGGACGGATCCGTATAAGTCCCGGAAAGCGTTGCTTCGGCATCGTAGGCGAAGGCAGGTCCGGCGAGGAACTTAGGGAAGCTCAGTTTAATATGGCGGAAATACTTATCATAGTAATCATAAATATCGCCCTGGCCGAGGTAGGTCTTTTTCTCGTTACCTTCCTTGTCTTTGCAGGTTTTGAAGATGGCGTCTTTTTTCTCCTGATCGCTCAAGATATCATGGCCATCCCTGACATTGACGAAATAGGTAGAATCGCCATCCTTTTGTTTGACGTAGATGTCCTTTCCATCGTCGCCTTTTTTGACGTAATCCTTCTCATCTGTGCTGCCGCTGTAATGCGTTTTTCGGGTGACATTTTCGAGGGTTTTCGCATCTTTTTCCGCCAGCTCTTCCTTCTCGCCGGGATTTAAGGAAATGTCGATGAGATCTTTGTAGTAATAGCGGCCCTGGCTGCCTTCCTTGATGGCCTTTTTCGCCTGCTCGTAGCTGGGTACGTTCGTGGTTCCGTCATTTTCGACGTATATCTTCTTTGTTTCGTCGTAGTGATAGCCGATCGGCACATAGCGCTTGCCGTCGTAGTAATAGTTGTCTTTTACGCCGGCGTAGCCCTCATAGCTGCCGTCGTCTTTTTTCTCGACAAGCCTGCGCAGGTTGCTGTCGATCAGCGCGGATTTATCATCGACGCTGATATCGTCCTTGCCGCTCACCCCTGCTTTATTCTCGCCCTCACTGACTGTAAGATCCTGGGGATTTCCGTCGCTATTGGTCGTTCCGTTGGGCAGGGTGAATTCCCATTTATCAGTCGTGTTCTTCTTTGCCGTAAAGTCCTGCACCTTGTCGTTTTTATCCACGACAAGACGCTTGCCGCTGTCATTGTTTGACAAGGCAGCGTTCCCAACCTGACTGACTTTTTCTTCGTCAGAATTTTCTTTGGAAGAAAACCAGGAGAAGCCTTCGAGGAAGGTTTTTACCGAATTTCCGGCAGCTTCAACAACACTGAAAACGGCATGTTTGACAAGGCGATATTCCTTGCCGTCCACGGTCACATAGTCCTGGCCATCTCGCGTGACCGTATTGCCATTTTTATTGCGGTCGATCGTAATTGCAGAGGAGACGCCATTATAGCGTTCGCCCTTCTCGTCAATGAGGGCGTTTTTGATAATCTCAAAGGTGTCCTTGATGACGCTCACGACTTTTTTCGAAGCGTCGAGGATGACGGCCTTCGCCGTGTCGATGATCGTACCGTTGTAGTAACTGACAGACTCCGTTTTATCCGTGCCGCTCTCGTCTTTAGTTTTCTCTTCACGCGTCACCCAGATATTGCGGCGGGTCACGTCATCTTCTGTGTCTGGTGTATCTTCTCCCTCCGTCTGACCACCAACAACTTCACGCACCCCCTGGGCGGCGGTTTCCGTGGTCTTGCCGTCGGCGTCCTTCTCTACCTTATTAAAGACCTCGCCGTATTTGGCCTGATACTTCTCCGTAAAGTGGAGGATACTCTCGGCTGTGATCTCGGTGAGATATTTTAGCTTTCCGTCGTCTTTATTATCTGGCGTGTAGACCTGGGTCGCATTATCAACATTCTTATCATCAAAATAGACGCCCTTTTCTGTTGGCTGGCCGTCTTCACCGACTTCCACGAAGCCCCACTTACCTTCTTCATTTTTCTGATAGATGGCGACCTTGGTGTACTTCGTATCCGTTGGATTTTCTTTTTTATAGATGGCGTTCCCGATCAGGTAAAAGCCGCTCTCCTCCAGCTGTTTTACCAGTTGTTCTTCGACGGCGTAGCGATTGACCTGACCCTTATTATCTTTGACCACATAGACGAGGTCTTTGCCATTTTTCAGCACAACATCACTGAGATCGGCCTGCGTGAGCTCGACTTCTGTCCCTTCTGTTTGACCTTCACTATCGTAGCCCTTCTCGCAGAAATAATACTTGCCGTCAGCACCCTTGCGCAGAGTTTTCTTAATCTGCTCGCGGGTCAGCGTCAGCGTCAGGGTTCCATTGCCGTTATCGCAGTAATGGAATTTGCCATTTTTGATGTATTCAGGGTAAATTTGATCGCCGTTGGCATCTTTTCCTTCGGGAAGTTTCACCGTGATATTAAGGCTGTCCAGAGCCACCGTATCTCCGCCCTGGCCGCTGCGCAGAACTGGGTCGATAAAAGCGTCGGTATTAGGTTTTCCATCCTTTTCGAGAGGCGCTTTACCCCAGTTCACCGTCGCGTCGACAATTCTGGCGGTTTCTTCCAGAACGCGGTTACCATCTTCCGGTGTATCGTCGGTCGGACCGCCGTCGACGACAGGATAAGGGGCCGGCTGGTCTTTCTTCTTGTTTCCAAGACCACCGATGCTGATGGAATCGTTATATTTTCTCTTGGTGATGGCAAAATCACTTTCGAATTTCTGATCGCCATATTCAATCGACAGCTTTATGCCGTCGCCATAGTCGCCCTTGAGGCCGCCGAGATAGATGTTGGTCTCCATATTGGCCGATGTGGGAATATCGGAAGCCGCATCGATGCTTCCTGTAAAAA
Source organism: Clostridiales bacterium (assembly GCA_004556455.1). Lineage (GTDB taxonomy): Bacteria > Bacillota > Clostridia > Saccharofermentanales > DTU023 > SFGY01. The sequence goes on from SFGY01000006.1 coordinate 93,923, forward strand.
CGTAGCTTCCATTCTCATCCTTTGTCAGTTTGATGGTCTGGTCACCCACTTTGACCGTAAACTCATTGCGGTTGAGACCGTAATGCACATTATCAATGAGATCTTCCGCCTTTTTGTTATTCAGGCCGGTAACCGAAATCTTAAGAGTCTTTTGTTCTTTTTGCTGAATAAGCTGCAGCAAAAGGTTCAGGGGTACTCCTTCAGGAAGGTAATATTTATTATTTTTGTTCTCAAGAGTTTGTTCGATCCCTTCACTGTTTTCACCGGCACTTTCCTGCCCTTCCTTATACAGATAAACAGCAAGAGGCTTCGGATCGTTTTGCCCGGCAGGAGCTTTGGCCGGTGACTTGGCTGGGCAGCCATTTTGCGAAGACCTCTTTATTTCATGCTTGTCGGCATCTTCATGGTCATCCGCTTCTTCATGATCGTCCGCGTCGTCCTCAGTCTCTTCTTCGGTCGATGCGGCAGAATCTTCCTCGTCAGCGGAGGCTTCTTCAGTTTCTTTATCCCCGGCAGCGGCTTCTTCAGTTTCTTGATCCTCATCAGCCTCTGGCGTGGCCTCTTCGTTCTCTTCCGTAGTGGTTTCTCCGCTCTCCTCGGCAGCGGTTTGCCCCTCAGTCTTGTCCGCGGCGGCTGGAACTTCTCCAGAGCCTCCTGTATTTCCCTCAGTTCCAGCTTTTGTGCCCGCGTCGGCAGCAGCTTTGCCCTCGGCCTCATTCGCGGCGGCTTGTGCTTCTTGAGAAGTTTCCACTTTTTTCTCAGTACCGGCCTCCGCGGCCGCCTCAGCAGTGCCTTCGCTGGAGCCGACTCCTGCACTGCCCTCCGCAGGCTTTGCTGCGTCAGTGCCTGGCTGCTCCGCAGCAGCCTCCGTCACGGGTTCGGCGGCATCGCTTGTCTTTTCAGCCGTCTCGCCGTCTTTTTCACTTGCGCCGCCTGTCGCAGAATTTTCCTGCACTTCTGGCGTCACCTCTTCAGCGGCAACCGGGAAAAAGGTAAAAGGCTGAACCATGCTGACCAACATGGCCACAACCACCAGAATGAGCTGCACGCGCTGCAGCAGCTTCGTCTGCTTAGCAGACCCGGCGTAAACATTTTGCTTCCGACCCATACGAACTTCCTCACTTTTTTCTGAGACTTGTCTTTAAAAGAAGTCTATTTTCTCAAATCGGGAAACCTTATATATCACTTAATATGCCACTAAAGCTATCATTCTGGATAAAAATTGTCAAATATTTTCTTTTGATGAGCTTACTCCCGATGAAATAAAAATCTAAGACAATAACTTATATGGTCTGCCAGCGCTGCGGCTATCGAATCAATTCAAAAAAGCTAAAAAACTGGAAATAGATTTAGAAATAAGCCGGCCGCCCCTCTCACTCGTCCAGAGTACCGGGGCGTTCAGATAACTAAAGCCCCAGAAATGGGGCTTTTGAGCAAGTCACTTATGTTTCATGACTATTATGGCGGAGAAGGAGTATTCTCAAAATTAACCACCTCGTAAAAGCTGAAACATAGCTATACCGATCTTATCAGCACTTTGCACTTTTAACGGGGCTCATAATTTCTCCTGGTTCCCATTCTTGAAAGATTATTATTGCTATGCTTACTACCCACTTCTGCGCATCTTATTGTTTAGGCACATCTTTGAACTATTGAGTTCTTATAATGTTTCCAGAAAACCTGTAATCTTATCAAATGCATCCGTTGATTTGATTCCAAGCCAATTGTACCTGTTCGAGCGGTTTATATTCCGGCGATACAGACGGTCTGAGAAAGTCCTGTTGACCCTTTTCAGAACAGCAACCATGTCATTCTCCTTCATACCGGGATCGTCGATAATATAGGTATGTATGCATTCCATCAGGCGATTTTTATCTACCAGGTCTGCTAGATAGCACAGGTCGTACACATCTTTGTATCTTGTGGACACCGCCCCAAACCGAAGGAGCGACCTCAGTTTCTCGGTGAAAATTTGCTCCTTGGAGTTGATGAGAAGGCTTGCTCCAATCTCATCCAGACACACATCGAAGCAGTATTCATCCTGTTCGATCTGTACCTGCTTATGGACTCCAAGGTCTATTCTGCTGTGGAATGCATGACCAGTATCGTCCCGGATAATTACATGGACACGCTTACCGCTGTATTCCTGCTGAGCAGGATCGTCTATTTCTCCCTCAATCTCTATCGTGATCCCATCAATGCAGTTCAGCTTCTGGATAAAACTCCAAATTGAATCGTCCGACAGAGAATATCGGATGAAGTCGAAGTCCATGTCCTGCGTGACACGTCTGCTATCTCCGCTGATGCTCCTCATCACTACGCCGCCCTTAATGGTAACATTTCGGTTAAGACTGCTGTTCGCGATAGCCTTCAGAACGATATCTTGACATACCCTCGCTTCTGCATTGATCTCCGTGTACCCATCACACCTGATTTCAGATGCTAGTTCAGCCAGGTTCATCCTTACAATACCTCCATCTGTAACGATTCCAAGATTTTTCCGCTCCGGGGTGCTTCATAGGCATAATCCTGAATGGCCTGCATATCAAGCTTGGGCATGATCTTTCTGTAGTTAAGGACCACTTCTTTGTAAAAGTCAAAGGGCAGCTTGCTCTTGTAGCGTAGAAGTTCAATCAGCATCCGTTCTTTGTTGTACATCCGTATCGGATAGCCCTGATAGTCAACCGTTTCTACTCCCTGTTCAAAAAAACCCGATGGGTTAAAATACTGTTTCACCTTAGAGTCCCTGATCTTGGCAGCATTACGGTCTGTGGCCAGATCGTATTCATCCGGGATTACATCCGTCAGGCCGTGGAGGTAAAATGCGCTATTCATGGTCACTACAGCATTTGGGTATTGGTAGGCAAGCACAGCAAGTTCCGGCACATATTTGTCTTCCGAGTACAAGGCTCTGCCCACACGGAATAACTCACCTGCATCGACTTTCTTCTGGATTTTGTAGTCCGAGCCATATTTCGCAAGGCACTCAGCTCTGTTTTTCATGCTCCCACCGCCTTTATTTTTGATTTTAATCCGTATTTCCTATTATTTTGCGGATATTATTCTAAAACTTAAGCAATGAGAGCAGGGAAGTCAAGAACTGTTTTAAATATTCATCCGCAATTTTATTGATTTTGCAGATAATTTTATAAATAAAGCCTGTTGAAAAAACTTAAAGTGCCTGAAATTACAAGGTTTACATGCTGTTTTTGGTATAATGGCGCTGATCTTTCGAAAGACCTGGATAAAAAAAGAAACAGCGTAGACCCCTAACTTTCCAAGAGAAGGTCTACGCTATTCTTCCCAACCAGGTCGGGATTCCTGGAACTACCCAAATTTAGCATGATAACCCAAACGCACAACATTACTCAAAAACGAAAACCCCTGAAAACATTACGTTTCAGGGGTTTTGCATTTATAAAAAAATGCACTGGCGGAGAAGGAGGGATTCGAACCCTCGCTAGAGTAAACCCCTACTAACGGTTTAGCAAACCGTCCCCTTCGGCCTCTTGGGTACTTCTCCATGAGCGAATGAATCGCGAAGCAGAGGCTTCTGCTTCGTCGAGCTTTCGTATTGTAGCACGAAGAGGGGGGAGCTGGTCAAGTCAAAAGCGCAAGTTCGTTAAGTTCCGCTCGCTGAGAGGGCGTGTGGCAGGAGTTTTTTCAAAAAAACTCCCCCGACAGCCTGGTGCTTTTAGCCAGCTGACGGGGGAGCTGAATCCTCGTGGCAACGTTTTTCGTTGTTTTTATGGATTTGTTTTTTACGGGTTTGCTTTTTTGTTTAATGAGTTAGTTTTATGGGTTTATAGGAGCAAGCGGGGGAAGTGGCGCTTTATTCTGCGGGGACGCTTTCCAGCGCGACGATCCTGCCTTCCTGGATGCTGCTGATCACGGCTTGTTTGTGAGGATCGCCGTATTTGTCGAAGCTCATCTCGCCGCTCACGCCGAGGAATTTCTGTCCTTCGGCAAGAGCTTTCTGAACGGCCTCAGGCTCAGCCGAACCGGCACGCTCGATGGCATCGACGATAAGCATATAGGCGTCGTAGCCTAAAGCGGCCATGCTGCCCGGAGCTTTTTCAACTTTTTCCTGGTAGAGCTGATCGAAGTTTTTGGCCTCTTCGTTGGCCGGAAGTTCGGCGCTGAAATGAGAGACAAAGTAGACGTCCTGATTCGCTGCGTCACCGGCAAGGCTGATGAGATCTGCGGAATCCCAGGTGTCACCGCCGAGAATAGGCGCGGTAATGCCCATGGCACGGGCCTGCTTGATGATAAAGCCGCTGTCGCTGTAATTTCCGGGACAGACGATCACGTCAGGATTGGCGGCCTTGATTTGTTCGAGCTGCACGCTGAAATCCTGCGCTCCGCTCAGATACTGGACTTCGCTGAGCAGGGCGTCATCGCCATTGGCTTTTTTGAAGCTCTCCGTGAAACTCTTCACCAGGCCGAGTGAGTAATTGGAGGTCACGTCCGTAAGAGTGGCTGCCGTTTTGGCCTGGAATTTTTCCATGGCGAACCTGGCCAGGACAGAGCCCTGGAAGCTATCGGTAAAGCAGACGCGGAAGTAATAGGGATTGTCTCTGGTCACGTCAGGATTGGTGGATGAGCAGGCAACTGCCGGCACTTTGGCTTCGGCAAAAGCGGGGCCTGCGGCGAGGCTGAGGCCAGAGCCATAAGAGCCGATCACAGCGGTGATATCCTTTTTGGCCAGCAGGCGTTCGACGATAGAGTAAGCTTCTGCGGCATTGGACTGGTTGTCCGCCTGCACCAGCTCAATTTTCCGACCCAGAACTTCGGAGCGCTGGCTCTGAGCCAGGTTAATTCCGGAGAGGATTTCTTCGGCGGCAGCGCCGAAGGCTCCGCTCAGCGGCTCAAAGACTCCGATGCGAATGGTGTTATCGCTGCCCTCAGCAGCCTGCAGCGCTGTCAGACGGCTGTAGGCTTCGGCTGCGGCATTCAGCTCAATGGCCTCGACAAGGTCTTTTTCTTTCTGAATCCAGAAGCGGATCTGACCACGAAGCGTACTATAGTTGAGCACGCTGACATCCGCGGTGTCGATCACATCGGCCGTTTCGCCATAAGCGGTGATCAGCCCGGCCTTGCTGCTGCCAAGCTTGATTTCTCCAGGCAGAATCAGGCTGTCCGGCGATGCTTTCCCTTCCTGGACGCGGAGACTGATGATCTCGCATTCGCTCAGGGGACGTGATTCCAGAGCCAGAGAAGCCAGCAGCACGCCCATTTGGCTTTCGCCCTTATGCAGCTGGACGAAGGCCGTCTGTCCGGCTTCCAGCACACGTTTGGGTTCATCGACTTCCCAGCCCGCGTCGCTCAGAACCTTCATCTCACAGGGCAGGGGAAGTTCCGTGCCATCCAGGGTGGCGCTGGACTTTGAAAGGGGATCAGAAGGCTGCGGCGCTTCGCTTTCGGCAAAGATCGTCTGTGCGCCTGCCAGGGACAGGCAGACAAGGCAAATGAAAAGAAAAACAGACAGTTTTTTTCTCATGGGGAAACCTCTTTTCATATTCTTCATATTCATAGTGATAGTATAACGCAAGCAGAAAAATTTTCCTCAGCAAAATAATGACTGTTTTTCAGTATAATGGCTGTTTTTCAGCCGCGAAAGATCCCCTGCCTTTGGCAGAGCAAGTGATGGCCTGCTTTTACCGGAGCGAAATCCGACCTGTCATCGGCAGAACAAGATACCGCTTCTTTCCCAAACTCGACTTTGCAGGCCGTTAAGCTGAGTCTTACTTACTCCCGATTAAACTGTGAGCGCCTTTTTTCCAGGCCGCTGACAATAAAGGAAATCAGCAGGCTCATGATGAGAATCACGCTGGCGTACGCCATCGACAGGCCCATATTGTAGTCATGCATCGCGGAAATCATGCGGATGGATATGGGCTCCGTCTTCACGTTGTAGAGTAGTGAGGAAATGTTGTATTCACCCAGGGAGCGCATAAAGACATAGAGAAAGGCGCTGATGATGGCCGGTCTCGCCAAAGGCAGACGAATCTGCCAGAGCACCTTCCAGGAGGAAGCCCCGAGGTTGGCCGCAGCATGGGCATAGTCGAGAGGAAAGCGTTCGAGTGAGCCCTGAACGGTACGAAATTCTGTCGGCAGAGCCGTGATCGCGTAGGCCAGAGGCATAATCCAGAAAGTCCCCACAAGGATCTTATTGCCCAGAAGCAGGAAAGGCTGGTTGAAGGCTGAAATCAGCATAATTCCCAGGGTGGAAGCAGGAATCGCGGCGGGCAGAGTGAAGCCAAAGCGGCCGAGATTGCTGGCTGCATCACGCCTGCGGTCTGAAATAAGCAGGAAAACAAGCGAAAAAACACAGGCTGTCAGGGCAGCCAGAAGGGACATCTGTAAGCTGTTTCTTAAGGGACGGAAGGCGCGGCGCGCACCGAAAAGCTGGACATAATTTTCCAGGGTCAGAGTCGTCGGCACGATCTGGGTCATCCACTCTCTGGTGGGGCCGAAAGAAAAATATATGACCGCGAGCAGAGGGAGGAAAATCATGAGAATCAAAAGCACGGCGATGAGATGCAGGAAAAAGCGCAGTTTCTTATTCTGAACCACAAAACGTCCGCGGCGGACACCACGACTGTCCCGGTCGAAGTGTTGCTGCCGGGCAAAGCGTTCGCTGAAGAGCATGAGGATGGCGGCAAGGCCAAAGAGGAGGAGAACCTGGAGGCGGGCGCCGCCCATATCGTTGTTGAGTTTCGAGGCGGCTATCCGAGCCGAAAGGACAGTAAAGCGTCCGCCCACAAGATAGGGAGCGGAATAGGCGGATATGCCGGACACAAAGGTCAATAAAGATGACGTCAGTACAGCCTGCCTGCACTCCGGCCAGAAGACCGTGGAAAAGACCGACCAGGGAGAGGCTCCCAGTTGTCTGGCCGCTTCAATTTGCGAATGATCGACATTTTGCAGGGCAAGGCGCAGCTGCAGATAAAAAATGACATATTGGGTGGCCGCGTGAATGAGCAGGATGGCCGGAAGACCGGTAAATTGGAAAGGGGCCTCGTCCAGGTGAAAGAGGGCTTTGAGCGTCTGGTTGATGACGCCGGTATCGGCGTAGATTTGAATAAAAGCGAGAACCGAGACCACGCCGGGCAAGACAAAGGGCAGGAAGAGAAAACTATGGAGTACTTTGGCCTTTCGGGGCTGAATCATCAGAGTATAGAAGGCGAGAAAACTCCCCGTCGCTCCGCAGACGACAACTGTCAGCAAACCCAGAAGGATGGAATTGCGCAAGGCTTCGACATTGTGGGAGCTCCAGAGTTTTTGCCAGATGAGCGGCAAATCGCCCTGATTTTCCTGATAGACGAGACTGAGCGTCCGCAGGACAGGCCAGAAAACAAAGCTCAGCAGGAAGAGAAAGCTCAGGATCCAGAGGCAGAGGCGCAGGAAACGCTGAAGCGGTCCAGGTCTGAAGGAGAGCAGACCCGCAGGGTTTTTCTCAGGCTTGAACATGGATGAGTCTCCCCTCTTCATTGTAGGCATTGATGGCCGAACGCTCAAAGGAGAGGCCAAGCTCTTCGCCTGGCTCGTGATGACACTGATCGGTTCTGTTGGGGCATTCCACGGTGATCTGAGCCGGGCCGAGGTCGAAGCGATAACGCATGCTTGCCCCGCAGAAAAAGCGTGAGACGATCTTGCCACGAACATCCGCCTGGTCGTCGCTCTTATCCAAAATCTTAATATTCTCGGGGCGGATGGCCAGGGCCGCGGCAGGCGCAAAAGCCTTCAAAAGTTCCGGTATTCTGAGGATATTGTTACTGCCGACAAAATCGGCCGCATAAAGGCTGATCGGGTGATTATAGATTTCCGCAGGAAGGCCCTCCTGCTCGATCTTCCCCTGATTGAGCAGAACTACTCGATCGGAGAGGTAGAGAGCCTCGCTCTGGTCGTGGGTCACGTAGATGCTGGTGACCCCGGTCTCTTTGTGGAGGCGGTGAATCTCCTCCCGCATTTCTTCCCGCAGGCGGGCATCGATATTCGACAGGGGTTCATCCAGAAGCAGCAGCTCCGGGTCGGCGGCCAAAGCTCTGGCAAAAGCGGTTCGCTGCTGTTCTCCGCCGGAGAGATAGCCCACATTTTTCCTGCGCAGATGGCTGAGCTGGGTGAGGCTGAGCAGTTGATCCAAACGCCCGGCAATGTCCTCTGCTGAGACCTTGCGCTGACGCAGGGCATAGGCGATGTTCTCTTCCACACTCATGTGAGGGAAAAGCGCATAGTTCTGAAAAACCATGGCAATCTTCCGTTTTTGCAGGGGCCTGGTCAGGAGTTCTTCGCCCTCCATAAAAACCTGGCCCGCATCTGCCGTTTCAAAACCGGCCAGAATGCGAAGAAAGGTCGATTTGCCGCAGCCGGAAGGCCCCAGAAGCGAAACCAGCTCACCATCTCTGATCTCCAGGTCAAACCCGCATAAAACTTCCTGCTGGCCAAAAGACTTGCGCAGTCCCTCAATTGTTATCATCTCTTTATCCTCTCAAAAGAAAATACCTTGCTTCTATTCTAGCTATTGTGGAGCACTTTCTAAAGTCCCGGGCAAAAGTTCCTCATGGAGCCGCTTTTTCTCGCCTTCTCAAAGTAAAAGCTGCAGCCTTTGAAACCGTACCTTCGCGCTCTCAGGGTTCGATACGTTTTCTCAGAAAACAGAATTCCGGCTCTTGATGCACTCGCGCAGCAACCCCCGGCCTTTTACTTACTTATAAAATAAGCCCGGCATAAAGCCGGGCTTAGCTTAGAGTTTACCTGACCTGACAGAAGATACGCCTCTCCGACAGGAAAGCTGTGGCTATGAAAGCCGGGATTATTTAATATCCTTGTCCGCGCTGCGGATTTCATCTTCCCACTTCTGGATCCATTCTCCTTCTTTTTCGGAGAGCTTGGCCCAGTCAATATCCATGGCGGTCATCTCCACCTGCATCCAATCGGGGCCCTGCTTGGTGGCGGCCTTCAGAACGGGATAGCGCTGGAATTGATTGGCCAGCATGGCCTGGACTTCTTCAGAGCCGACAAATTCGACAAAGGCCGCGGCAGCTGCGGGATGGGGCGCCTTATTGATGGCCGCAACCCCGTCGGGAATGAGCACTGCGCCATCTTCAGGAATGACGATCTCCAGGGGCAGATTGTTTTTATCACGGTTCTGAATAATGGCCGAATGCACGCCATAGCTCACAGGAGCTTCGCCCTTGCCGACAGCCTGGAAATGCTGTGAGCCGGAGTTGTAGTAGCTCTTTGTGTTCGCATCCAGCTTTTTCAGATAGTCCCAGGCCGCGTCAATCTCACCCTTTTTATCATAAGTGTAGAGGATCGAAGCGACAGTGGCGCGCTGGGAAGAAGAAAGGCCGTCACGGGAGCAGATTTTGCCTTCGTAGCGGGGGTCAGCAAGGTCGGCCCAGGTTTTAGGCACATCTTCTTTGGCGAGTTTTTCGCTGTTGTAAAAGAAAACCACCGGGGTTTGCATGGTCGCGTACCAGACGCTATCCGGGCTTTTCAGATTTTCCGGCAGATCGTTGGCCCAGCTGGGCTCCACTTTGGCAAAGCACTGATCTTTGGCCAGGGATGAATAGAGAGATACGGAACCACCGTACATAATGTCGGCCTGCGGGTTGTCTTTCTCGGAGCGGACTCTCTCTGCAAGAGCGCCCTTGAGGTTAATAAACTCCACCTTCACGCCGGTTTTTTCTTCAAATTTGTCGGCGATGACGGTCAGCATATCTTCGGGGTGCGTCGAATAGACGATCAGCTCTTTTTCCAGCTCCGCGTCGCCTTTCTTATCTTCGGCGGCCTGCTCAGCGCTGGTTTCGGCTGCAGCAGCTTCTTCTTTCTGACTTTCGGCTTCGCTGGCCTCTGTCGCTTTATCAGCCTGATCTTTTGTTTCCTCAGCCTTCTCAGCAGCTTTCTCTTCGGTCTTCTCAGGGACAGCTGTGTTCTCCTTCTTACCTGCATCCTGGCAGGCCATCAGGGAAAGGCTCATGACTAAAACCAGCAAAAGGGCCAGTACATGACGAAAATTCTTTTTCATAAAAACCTCCAAAATCTATAAAAGCGCCGTAGGTTAGGCACCATGGCGCGTGCTCATTCTAAACAGCCCTCAGAGCGAGGTCAAATGCAATCGCTTTTTCCGATGTTTTTCGAGGGAAAAGCAGCGATTGAATTGAATTTGACGGCTACTCTCTCATTTAGCGCTGGCCTGAATTTCAAACTGGCCTGCACTAAGCCCGCTCTGTTTGCTCTGCGCCCAGGTCCCGCATAGCATGGTTAAGTCGTCTCAAACCGTGCGAGGATTGGCTTATGTGCTTGCAAACTGTGCGTGACCTGGCTTAGTCTCCTGCAGACTTTGCACCGCCCTTTTATTCCCCTTCAAAACGTCCACGGCGCAGGAGTTTTCCCTCTTCAAGGAAACACTCGCCGCGGGCAAAAAGGCTGCGGATGTTCAGCTGCTCATCGAGAAAGAGCAGATCGGCATCGGAACCTTCCGCAATGATGCCCTTCTTCGGGAAAAGGCCGAGGGCGCGTGCCGGATACTCGCTGAGATGCGCGGTGGCCTCCGGGAGAGGGATTTTCTGATCTTCCGCAAGAGCTTTCACGCAGGCCTGATTCGCCGCTATTTCCGAGGCCCGGATGCCGATGATCTCTTTGCGTTCATTCCAGCGCGGCATGCTGCCGTTGGCATCAGAGCTCAGCGTAAAGCGATCAGCAGGGGCTTCACAGAGCAGACGGGCAAGCGCTTCCGCTGTTTTTTCGGGCTTTCCGCCTGTTGTTAAGTCGACATAACCTCCGAGGCTGGCAAAGCGTAAACTCTCTTCAAAGTGTGTTTCCATGTGGGTCGGGCGGAAAACCGAGATGGGCAGATCGCTCTTTTCCAGGGCGCGGAAAATGAGGCCGATGCCATCTTTTCCGGAACCGACGTGAATGTGAACCACACCGGCTTTATTGGCCAGGACGCCGCCCTGACGGGCTGCAAAACCAACTTTGATGAGTTCATCGTCCGTAATGCCGCAGGAGCGGTGATCCGAAACGGCCACTTTAACGCCGATGATCTCCTGAATCAGGACAATATCGCGGGTGATGGATCCGCAGATGGTCGCGGAGGGCAGCACATAGGAGCCGGTATAGGCGAAGCAACTCAGGCCTTCTTCGTTGAGACCCTTGCATTTGGCCAGCACATTTTCGACGGAACGGGTGCAGCCGTCTGTGCCCAGAAGGCCGCCCAGCGTCGCCACGCCGCCCTGCACAATCGTGGAAAGCTGAATCGGCGGAACCTGATTGGCAAAGCCGCCTTCGCCACCGCCGCCGGTGATATGAACGTGTTGATCAACATAGGCCGGAATCAGCAGGTCGCCCCCGGCGTCCCAGATCGGACAAAAGTCCCTGGCAAGGCCTAAATCCTTGCCCAGCTTCAAAATTTTTCCACCGCCGATGAGCAGCTCCACCTCCTGCGGCTTCGCTTCGCCCCGCCGCCAGAGGCGGGCATGTTTGATGAGCAAAAGCGAGCTTTGTCCTACTCTGCCCGCTGCTTCGGAGGCTTGGGGAGCTTCGACAGCTTTGGTCGTTTTCGCCGCCCCACGAAGGCCAGAGGCTTTTTTCATGTCTTTTTCAGCTGATTTTTTCATAGTTTTCTCTTTTCTGGCTTGCATCCCGCTTGTTTTGGATCCGTGCTGCTTGAAGCGGTACAAAAAATGGCTCACGCCAGCGTGCGGATATACGTCTCATAAAATTCGATCATCTTCTGCAGGTTTTGCAGGCTCAGATATTCACCCTTGCCGTGCATGAGCGAAAGCTCTTTTTCGCTGACTCTGGCCGGCTCGAAACGGTAGGCGTTGCGGCACACCCGGGCATAGTGACGGCAGTCCGTTCCGCCCGCCATCAGATAGGGGGTAATGACCGCCTCCGGGAATATGCAGGCAATCGTGGAACGCAGGTGCTCCATGGCCGGGCCTTCCAGCTGAGAAGCCGCTGTCGGCTCTTCCTTGAGGATAGCTTCGGCCTCAAAGGGAATGCCGATGTCCTGGAAACGCTGCAGCACCCGGGCCACGCTATCACCCTGGAGAATTCGCAGATTGACCGTACAGCTGGCTTCTTCCGGCAGCACATTATGAGCAACGCCGCCTGCCGCCATGGTAAAGCTGGTCGTTGTCCGCAGCATGGCGGCGGTCTGACGATTTTTCTGCAGGATTTTTATGAGCAACGGCGCAAACAGATCCGGATGCGCGAGAATAAAGCCCTGGATGCCGGGACGGTATGGCGCGGTGGCCTTGAGCATGGCTTTGACCGTGGGCGTGAGCCTCGGTTTTACAGGCTTCGACTGAACCTCCCGGATAAAGCGGGCCATCGTGCTGATGGCCGTCTCTTTCGGGGGTGTCGCGGAGTGCCCTCCCTCACCTTCAAAGTGAAGCACAAAACTGCTGTTACCCTTTTCGGCCACCCCAATCACCGCGACGGGCTTCTCTATACCCATCATCGACCCATCGGCCACAGCTCCGCCCTCATCGAGGACATGGTCGAAAAATAAGCCTTCTGCTTCCATCCAGGCCGCGATTTTCTGCGCTCCCAGTGCGCCGCCGACTTCTTCGTCGAAGCCGAAGGCCAGGGTGATATCGCAGGGCGGGACAAAACCCTCCTCCAGGAGGCTGCTGACCGCCTCGAGAATCGCAATCACAGAACACTTGTCATCAAAACTGCCCCGCCCGTAAATCTTTTCATCGTGGATCTCCCCGGAAAAGGGAGGAAAGGGCCAGCCATCGGTATCGGCCGGAACCACATCGTAGTGAGCCGTCAGAAGGATACTCTTCTTATGCTTCTCACCCTCCTCACTATCCTGAATCTTCCGCCCCTTCCAGCGAAAAACCAGGCCGTGCTCATTCACCACGGTCTTCTCCAGGTTCTGATGAACGAGAGGATAGGCCTCTTCCAGGTATTTCTCGAAAGCCGTAAAAATGGGCCAATCGACCTGACTGCTATCCTGATGCGAGACAGTGGCAAACTGCAGGGCACGGCTCAGATGTTCCGCTGCCCTCTGAAGATCGGACATAAAAGGCTCCTTCCGCTTATAAGGTCCAATGGCTTTAGACCGTTGGACCGGATCATCTTCCTTAGTGAACAGTTCCCTCTTTGCAAAGGCTTGCAGCGAGGGTTCTGTCACTGCCATGGTTTCGTGCCTGTGAGCTGAGTGACGCTGGTGTTTAATGCGGTTCAGCCCGCGCTTCAGATGAGATTTTTCTTATAGAGCAGGCGCGCAACACCAATGGTGAGCAGGGCGCTCACGGGCACGAGCAGGCTGACGGCGCCCGCCAGTCCGGGCATAAAGAGGAATAACAGCAACATCGCCAGCAACGGGGTGATGGCGATTTTCCAGTTTTTCGAGATAAAGACCACGGCGAGGCCGCCGAAGAGCGCGGGCAGAATGTTGTCGAAGGCGGGCGCAAGCACGGGCGATTCCAGAATCGGTGTAAGCTGCGTGAGCAGCAGCATCCCGAAGAAGAGAATCGTCGTGGTCACGATGGACGACACGGCGACAGCAATGGTCGAGACCACTTCGCCTTCTTCTGTGTTGGGCTTCACGTCCATGAGCTGCATGGCCCTGAGCACGGCAGGCACCTTCATGGCCGTGAGGTTTCCTGTGACAAAGCCCAGATAGGAGCCGCCCGAACCCAGCATCGGGCTGAAGGTCAGCGCTTCGATGATGCCGACCGTCCAGTACACCGGGGCGATGGCAAGAAGCCCTGCGAGCACATCCACAGGCCGCGGCCAGGCATTAAAAATCAGGCAGCTCAGCAGGGGGTAGGCGATAAACATAAGCAGGGCAATCACCAGGGAACAACGTCCCCAGAAGTGAATCTGTTGTTCGTAGGGTTTTGTATTCATGGCAGTCTCCTCAGCCTATCCAGGCCGTGAGCGGGATAGCAAAGGCCATCGCCCCCAGCATACTGATGGGCATGGCGTAATTTTCCAGCCAGCGCCATTTAAATATCTTGACGAAAAGGCCGCAGATCAGCATGAGCATGGCGGAAAAAAGCAGAACGAAGACGGGGATCCAACCGGCAAGGCCATGATTCAGATCTTTAAATATCATGCCGAGAAACGCGGAAATCATGCCGAGAAAAAGGGAATCCATGAGAATCGCGCTCCAGCGTTCATCTTTCGTCTTCATCTTATGCATACCCTGCGCCATTTTCTTCTGAAAAAAGAGAATCAGCAGGATGCCGGATAGGATGCCCAGGGTCATGACCCAGGCGATGGCATTGTAGACCGCAGGGTCGGTGACCGCCGAATTGATTGGCGTATGCATGGCCTCAGCAGCCGCTGTAGCAGCTGGAAGCTCGTAGGTCAGCGCGCCCAGAACCGAGAGCCGCAGCCAGGGCAACGGCAGGCCCAGAAACTTGGAGAGCGTGATCAGACCGATCAAAATGGCCACGGCAGGGGCAATCGTAAAAACCGCCGTGCTGATCGACATTTCTCTCAGCTTCTGTGAAGAGAGGCCCAGCTCCAGAGCGTGCTTCCAGGCTTTTCGCAGAAAGAAAATCGACTGAAAGAGCACGAAAAGAATCACCAGAGCGGCAAGGCCGAAGAGCATGGGGTGGTTGACTTGGAAAGGCATGGAGAACACCTCCTTAAACATTCAATTAGTCAATCGCTGTGACGTCGTAGCCTGCGTCTTTGACAGCAGCTTTCAGCTCGGCATCGCTGAGCGGTTCTGTGCCGCTGACGCGGGCTTCTTTTTTCTCCAGAGAAACCTCAACTTTGTCGACGCCCTTAACGCCCTGCAGCGCTTTACTGACGTGCTGAACGCAATGCTGGCACATCATGCCTTCAATGCTTAAACGTTTTTCCATGATCTTTTCCTCCCTTGATTCAGTTTTGATATTCTCATTTTTTTCACCATTATTCAACGTAAGATAAGTATAGTGTGCCTCTGAACTTCTTACTGAGTTTGATTCAGAACTTATTGTTGAATTTGCCGCAGAACTTCTCACTGAGTTTTCCTCAGGACTTCCTGCGGTATGGATTTCTGTATAAACCGCTGATGAACGGGTCGCGGAACTTCTCAAAGAACTAGCCTCAGCCCGCTCAAGAGGCAGCTCTTCTGCTTTAAAGAAACGCAGGCGCAAGGCATTTGTGACGACGAAAAGCGAGCTGAAGCTCATCGCCAGAGCGGCGATCATGGGGCTGAGCTGAAGTCCAAAGACCGGATAAAAGACCCCGGCGGCCAGGGGAATGCAGAGCGCATTGTAAAAGAGCGCCCAAAAGAGATTTTCCTTGATATTGCGCACGGTGGCCTTAGAAAGACGAAGAGCTGTGATGAGATCAGCCAGGCGGCTTTTCATCAGCACAAGGTCGGCCGATTCAAGGGCGACATCGCTCCCCGCCCCGATGGCAATGCCGACATCCGCCCGCACGAGCGCCGGCGCGTCGTTGATGCCGTCGCCGACCATGGCCAGCTTGTGCCCGGCCTCCTGGAGGCGGCGAACTTCCCGCTCTTTATCCTGAGGTAAAATATCGGCGATTACCCGGTCGAGCGCCAAAGGCCTGGCCAGCGCCCGGGCGCTCCGCTCATGATCTCCCGTCAGCATAACGACCTCCAGCCCCATCTCCTTGAGGCGCCGAATCGCCGCCGGGCTATCCGCTTTAACGCCATCGGAAAGGGCCATAAGGCCAAGCAGTGTTTTACCCCGGGTGAAAAAGAGCGGCGTTTTGCCTTTATCGGCGAGGCTGGCAGCCAGCTCTTCGAGCTGTTCTTCCAGCGGACCTCCGGCGAAGCCCGTCCCGTCAGCATTCTCCTCATGAAGCTCACGCTCAAAAAAGCCCTCCTCCCTTAAGAGGCTCAGATTTCCGGCCAGCACCTTCTGTCCCTCAAGCACGCCCGCAAGACCGCCCCCGGGAACCTGTCGAAACTCTTCCAGAGGGAGGCTTTCATTTAAAGCAGAGCCAGGCTGCAGCTGCGAAGCCGGGACTTGCTTTTCCGGGTGCTGTGAGTCTGCCTGCAGCGTCGTTGAAGCTGAACGTTCGCCCCTGGCCTGGGCTTCAATCTCTGCGACAATGGCTCCGGCAAGCGGATGCTCAGAACGCTTTTCCAGGCTCCAGGCCAGCTGCAGCAAATCCCGCCGCGCCGTCGTTTCAGCAGCAGTATTTTCAGAAAATACAAACACATCGGTCACGCGCGGCTTGCCCTCGGTGATCGTTCCGGTCTTATCGAGCAAAATGGTATCCACCCGGCTGGCCGTTTCCAGAGCCTCCGCAGATTTGATGAGAATGCCGTTGGCCGCCCCCCGGCCTGTGCCCACCATAATGGCCGTGGGCGTGGCCAGCCCAAGGGCGCAGGGGCAGGAGATCACGAGGACGGAGATGGCGTTGGAGAGGGCGAACTCCACACTTTTCCCGGCGAAGAGCCAGACGAGCAGGGTCACGGCGGAGATAAGCATGACGACAGGGACAAAAATGCCGCTGACTTTGTCGGCAAGCTTGGCCATTGGCGCTTTGGATCCGGCCGCTTCATCGACCAGACGGATAATCTGGGCGAGCGTGCTGTCTTCGCCCACGCGGGTCGCCCGCAGGCTGAAATAGCCGCTGCGGTTGATGGTTGCACCAATGACCGTATCTCCCGCCTGCTTTTCCACCGGCAGGCTTTCTCCTGTCAGGGCCGATTCGTCGACCGCGCCGCTGCCTTCCAGAACCACCCCGTCCACAGGAATACTCTCTCCGGCCTTGACCAGTAAAGTCATGCCGCTGAGCACCTCTTCCACGGGAATCTCTTTCTCCTGACCCTGCTCCAGAACGCGCGCTGTCTTCGGACTTAAATCCACCAGCGCCGCGATAGCCGCTGAGGTTTTCCCTTTGGCGCGTTCTTCCAGTGTTTTGCCGAGGCTGATGAGGGCGAGAATGGTGCCCGCGGACTCAAAATAAAGGTTCATGGCAAAATCCATCACCATCGCGCTGTCGCCATGACCAAGGCCATAGGCTATTTTGAAAAGTGCGTAAAGCCCGTAGACCACAGCTGCGCCGGAACCCACCGCAATAAGCGAATCCATGTTCGGTGAACCGTGGAAAAGATGATAAAAACCCTTTTTAAATATTTGCGCGTTGACAGCGAGTACTGGCAGGAGGAGCGTCCACTGACTGAGGGCAAAGATCATGAGATTTTCTTCGCCGAGGAAGCAGGCAGGCAAAGGCCAGTGCAGCATGTGACCCATGGACAGATAGAAGAGCAGGCCTCCGAAAAGAAGCGAAATAAGCAGGCGGCGCACCCGATCGCGGTATTCTTTTTCCGCCTGTTTTGCTCGCTGCTCGCGGGCCTTGAGGGGAGAAGGCCGCGCAGAACGTCCGCCAGATGAGCCGGAGATCTCGCCTCCAGCCTGAAGACTGGCGCCGTAACCCGCCGCTTCAACCGCCTTGATAACGTCCTCCTCACTGAGTTTGTCCCGGTCGATATCGAGCGTCATTTTTTGAGACAGCAGATTGACGTTGACCTGAGAAGCTCCGTCAAGTTTGGAAACGGCCTTTTCAACCCTGGCCGAACACGCCGAACAGCTCATGCCGCTGATATCAAAGGTGAATTTATTACTCAAAGCCTGCCTCCCTTATTTAACTTGCCCTCATTTGGCCTGGCTTTCTGACGTCATGTAATTTTCGTTCATTTCATCCAGATGACTAAAGCACAGACGTTCAGAGGCCGTGGATACGCCCTCCCGAAGGACACAGACAAGTTCCTCTATCCAGAATATCCAGAGTTTTTCTTTTCTTCCGTATCTTACGTGTCCTATTGTAGCTGAAATCTTTATGACGCAAATGTTCACAATCCTTCACGATGCCTCTATTTTCATGCCATATCATCGCGTTATCTTATAGGCGTAGTCACAGACTACAAACACCTCTTCATACGTCTCCTCTAAAATGAGAACCCGGCCACATGGCCGGGTTCTTGTTTTTTTGATCATAAGGGCTTGGTCGCTTTTAATCGCATTAATGAGAAGATTACGGCCAGTCCCCCAGGCTAAAACCTGCTTACATTTCATCAAATGAAGCTGGTTCGTTCTAGTAAAAACGACTATTAATATATGCATACTTCTAATAAGAACTCTATCACCTATATAATAGATCTGCGATCACATTTGAGAATGGATCATATTTGAGAATGTTTTTACAGAGAGCCTATTATTTTATGGAGTAAAAAAGCAGCGACGATGGAAAAAATCAACGACATTCAGCAGCCCAGTCTCAAGGCTTTACTCTTATCCCGCAAAACAGCGTTCGTCCTCTATATTCTGGCGGCGCTGATTACCGCCGTGACCGAAATTGGCCTGCAGCTTGGCTTGGCGGCTCTGCCCAGGGCTTTTCAGGGTCCGGGGAAAGAGATCGATACCCGCTGGCTGCTCATTTCAGCCGCGCTCTTTATCGCTCCCGCTCTCGGTCAGCTGCTCTCCCGTTTTATGCGCATCGGCTATATGCGGGATATTCTCCTGGATCTGAGGAAATTGAGTTTCCGCAAAATCCTCACCTTGCCTCAGAGCGCCTTCAGCCATACGAGCCGCGAAGAGAAAATTTCCCATCTGGTCAATGATGTCAATCTTTTTGAAAGTGAATTTTTTATTTCACTCCTCAATATGCTTTTCAGCTCCATCCGGGCGCTCATCGGAGCCACTATCCTCTTCGTACTCGATTGGCGCGTGGCCCTCGCGGCGGTGGCCTCAGCGCTGCTGCTCGGCACGCTTGCGCATTTTTTCAGCAAACGCACCGTGCTTTTGAAAACCGACATCTCGACGCTGAACGGCCTATATCAAAGCGCCATCTCCAATCTTTTCCGCGGGCTGGAGCTGCTCAAACTCAATCGCGTGGAAGAGCGTTTTTACGAAAAAGCCCGGCAGGACGTCAAAAATCTGGAAAAGGGCAAGGCCAGATATCGCTGGTTTCTGGCGCTGCAGGAGCGTCTGCTCTGGACGCTCGGCTCTATCGTCATGACGGCCGGCCTTATTTTCGTCAGTTTCGCCGTCTTAGCCCGGGATCAGGATCTGAGCCGCGCCCTTCTTTTTACACAATTACTCAATGTGATTGTCTATGCCGTGGCCATGTTTCTTCCCCATTACAATTCCTTTAAAGCCTCCTCCGCCCTCTATGAGCGCATGGTGCTTTTTTCCGATGAGGAGCTGAAAGCCGTGGCCGCTGCCGGACAAAACGAAAAAAACGGCCTGCCCTTTCACTTCAATAAAACGATAGAACTGCGGAAGGTCAGTTTTTCTTTTATGCAAAAGCCCATTTTGAAGCACGTCAGTCTGTGTATTCACAAGGGCGAGCATATTCTGCTGCGAGGCCCCTCCGGGGCGGGCAAGAGCAGCTTTTTTAATCTGCTCACCGAACGCCTTCTGCCCGATGAGGGCGAGATTCTCATCGACGGCATTCCGCTCAGCAGCTTTCGCCAGAGTGAGCTGGCCTCAGCCGTGGCAGAGATCGACCAGGATGTTTTTCTTTTTGAAGATACCATCGAGCAGAATATTGTTCTCTATGGCGAAGTGGAGCCTGAAAAACTGGAGCGTGTCATCCAGGAGGCTGGCCTCACGGATTTGATTGCCAGCCTGCCTCAGGGCCTGGCCACACCTCTCAGCGAAAACGGGAAAAATCTCTCCGGAGGCGAAAGGCAGCGTATCTCTATCGCACGGGCCCTTTACAAAGATGCTGATGTCTTTTTGGCCGACGAGGCCACGGCCAGCCTTGATCCCCAGCTGGGAGAGGCCATAGAGCGCACCCTTCTGGGACTCGACAAAACACTGATCGCCATCTCCCACCGGGACTATCCCGGCGTGAGCGAAGGTTACGACAGGGTTTTATACCTGGCCGAAGGAGACATGGAAGAAATTGCCACCGAGCGCTATTTTGCGGAGGTCAGAGCATGAAATTCCCCTTCAAAAAGATGCAAAAATCAGGCGGAATACGGCCTCTGCTTCACATTCTCCGGGCGGCCAAAATGCAGCTGCTCTTTTTAAGCTTCTGCCAGGTCGTGCAACAGGCGATCAACTTTATGATCTTCATGCTCATGCGCGACCTCGTGGATCTTTCCCTGGCCGGAGATATCGAGGCACTGATTCCCAAAGCTACCCGCCTTCTGCTCTTCTCTCTGGCCTGCGTACCCCTGGATCTGATCATCGCCAGCGGCCTCGCCGCCTACCTGAAACGCTGCTCGGAAGAACTGAAGCTGCGCTACCTGAAACGTGCTTTTCGTAAAAATATCAACGAGTTCGAAGCTGCAGGCATCTCCCGTTACGTGAATGACATCACAAACAACAGCAGCACTCTGGAAGAAAAATTCTTTCGCCAGATCGCTGCTTGTATTCAGGCCTTTCTGCGCTTCGGCATGAGCGTCTTTCTGCTCATCCGCCTCTCGGCTTCGCTTCTGCCCTACATGCTTGGCCTGATCGCCTTCATGCTGCTGGTCATGTGGCGCTCCGGAGCCAGCCTCGGCAAAAAAGAAAAGCAGCGGGCGGGTTTTCTGGAGGAATATACGCGCTTTGTCGGCGAAGTGCTGAGTGCCTTTCGCCTCGTCAAAGCCTATCGTCTGGAAAAGCACGTCACCCACGATTTTGATCACCGCAGCAAGCTCGTTCAGGATAAGCAATACGAGATTGACGTGCGCCGCACCTGGCTGCAGGCCATGGGGCAATTTCTCATGATCAGCGTGGTCTTTATTTTCGCTTTTCTGGGGCTGCGGGCGGTGAAAATGGGTGTGCTCACCCTCGGCAATGCCATGGTCATCTTCAATATCTGCGCCAACATGATGCAGCCCATCGGCGAAATTTCAGAAGCCATCCCGCAAATCAGCTCTGTCCTGCCCATTGTCGATAAGATGGAAGAACACCTGCGCAACCAGCTCGAGCAGAAGGAGAACAAGTCTTTTGCCGGTCTGGAAGACTCTCTGCGTTTTGATCGTGTCTCCTTTAGCTACGAGGATAATCCCGTCTTGCAAGAAGCCGACGTGTGCTTCAAAAAGGGCGCGAAATACCTGCTTATCGGAGCTTCCGGCAGTGGAAAATCCACCGTACTGCGCCTCCTGCGCAAATACTTCAATCCCGACTCCGGAAAGATTTTCGCGGATCAAGAAGCTCTCGAAGAGATTTCCGCCGACAGTTACTACCGTCACCTTGCCAATATCGAACAGCAGGTTTTCCTCTTCGAAGACAGCATTCGCAACAATCTCTGCCTGTATAAAGAGGTCGATGAAGACGAACTGCAGCAGGCCATCGACGGGGCGGGGCTGCGTCCGCTGATTGAAGAGCGGGGACTTGACGAAGTGCTCAAAGATAACGGCGCTGAGCTCTCCGGCGGTGAGAGGGCACGTTTTGCCATTGCCCGTGCTCTGCTTTCACACGCAGAAATTCTGCTTGTCGATGAAGCTTTCGCCAGCCTGAACGACGAAGTCGCCAAAGCCATCGAGCAAAACCTGCTCGCGCTCAAAGATGTGACCCTGATCAACGTTTCTCACGTGGTCTACCGCGAGAGCCGCTCACAGTATGATGCGGTCTTCCGTGTTGCCCGAGGCAAAATCGCCGCCGAGCCCTGAGGCCCGACGGCGCTGTAAAACTCTCAACTCACTGAGCAGGCGGCTCAGCGTTTGTTGCTCTGCCGCCAGATGCCCATCTTCTGAGCTTCGGCAATCAAGCCTTCGCGGAAATCCGGATCGGCGATGGAGATCAGAGCCTCTGCGCGTTCCCAGGTGGATTTGCCCTTCAGATTCACCTTGCCCTGCTCCGTGACGACAAAATGTGTATGCGAACGCGTGCAGGTGCTGTTCGTGCCGGGCAGGAAGGTGGGGCGGATGCGTGAGACTTTTTCGCCCGTTTTTTTATTGACAAAAGAGGAAGAGCAGCAGATAAAACTTTTGCCACCCTGCGAGAGGTAAGCGCCCATGACAAAATCCATTTGTCCGCCCGCCCCGCTGATCTGCTGGGTGCCGCTGGATTCTGCGGAGATCTGGCCGTAGAGGTCAATGTCGACCGCCCCGTTAATCGACATGAAATGGGGAATCTGCGAGACGCGGCGAATGTCGTTGACATAATCGACCGGAGCCGACATCAGGGCCGGATTGTTGTCGAGGTAATCGTAGAGTTTCTGACTACCGCCGGCAAAAGCATAGACCTGGCGCCCGCGATCAAAAGGTTTATAACGCCCAGTGACTTTTCCGGCCAGGGCAAGATCGACAAAAGCGTCGACATACATCTCGGTGTGCACGCCCAGATCTTTGAGATCAGACTGCGCGATAAGTTTTCCCACAGCATTGGGCATAGACCCGATACCAAGCTGGAGGCAGGCGCCGTCGCAGAGTTCTTCAAGAACGAGCCGCGCGACGGCAAGGTCGATTTCGGAAGGCTCTCCTGCACTGCCCATCTGATCCATCGGGGGGTTCTTGCCTTCGACAATCATGTCGACCTGGCTGACATGAATCCCTTCTTCGTAGCCGCCCAGGCAGCGCGGCATATGTTCATTGACTTCGACAATGATCTTTTTGGCACGTTCACAGGTCGCTGCCGTAAACGAAGCCACCGGGCCAAAATTAAAAAACCCGTGCTCATCCATCGGAGCAACCTGGAACATGGCCACATCGATGTCGTCGATGCAGTTGCGGTAATAGGATGGAACCTCGGAATAGCGCATGGGAATGTAATAAGCAAAACCCTCTTTTATCAGCTTCCGCTCGATGCCGCTGCAATGCCAGGAGTTCCAGCAGAAGTGCGTGGAGGCCTCCGGGACATCAGCAATTTTGGGACGGCGGATGAGAATACCGCCGCGTACCTTCACGTCGCTGAGCTCTGCATAACGCGCTGCAAGCGCTTCATCCAGGGCGTTGACCGTCCCCGTGCAGAAGCCATAATCCAGCCAGTCTCCGGATTTGACGATTTTGACAGCCTCTTCGGCTGTTCTCAGTTTTGCTTTATATTCCTCTTGAAAAGTCATGACTCATTCCTCGGTTCTTTTTTCATGGATTTTACTCACGGATAAGCCCCATGGATCTGTGTGCTCTCCGCGTGACGGCACGCCTCAGACCTTATTTTTTCTTCTTTTTCTTCTTTTTCTTTTTCTCGTCTTTATTTTCTTTTTCTTCTTTTTCTTTGTTAGAATTTTTTAACTCAAGCTCAGGCTCTGTTGCTTGTTCTTTCTGTTCTTCGGGCTGCTCTTTTTGTCCTTTAGACTGGCTTTTCTGAACTTTCAGCTGTTCTTTCGACTCCTTTTCAGGTTCTTCCTTCAGCTCTTCCGGCCCTTCTTTCGACTTTTTCGTCTCTGCTTTCAGCTCAGCCGTCTTTTCTTTCAGCTCGTTCTCGTTCTTTGTTCTTTCTTTCTTATCGTGCTGTTCTTTTGTAAGGGGCATTTTTTCAGGAGAGCTTTTTTCTTCCTGCGAAGCCACCTGCTTTGTTTCATTGCCACCGTCTTTTTCCGCGGCACTGCCTGCTTTCAAAGCTGCTTGCTCAGCCTCTTCCGGCCCTTCATTCAACATCGCAATGAGAGCGGCATTGAGCTTGAGCCAATCGGCTTTTAAAACATGGTAGAGTTCGTCTCCGGCAGGTGTCCGCAGGTAGTATTTCCGCGCCTTTCCCTTGCCGGTCTTCCACAGCGCCCGGATCCATTTTTGAGCTTCCAGGCGGCGCAGGAGTGGATAAAGCGTATTCGTATCCGCTTTGATCCCCTTGGCCTCCATAATCATGGCCAGATCGTAGCCGTATTGCGGCTGATGAAGCTGGCTGAGAACAGAGAGCAGGAGAATGCCCTTGCGCAGATCTGCGCTGTGGGCCTCATAGCTTTTCGGCTTTTTTTGCGTTTTCATCGTTGTCCCCCTTTCTTCGTCGTACCTTTCTTCGTCGTAACACTTTCTTCAAAGGGAAAGATTACAAGCTTTATTTTCATTTTATTGTGCTTTACACAATAATGTCAATCATTTGTTTTTCTGATGTATGATGGAAGAAAACTTCAACAAAAAAAGAGTATGATCAAAGATAAACTATAGAAAGAAGAAAGAGGGAAAACCATGTCCGTCAAATTATGGCAGGGGGATATCTGCCAGCTCCCCGTCGATGCGATCGTCAATGCCGCAAATACCGGCCTTCTCGGAGGAGGCGGCGTCGACGGAGCCATTCACGCCGCAGCCGGACCCGAACTCGACAAGGCCTGTCGTCCGCTCGCACCCTGTCCCGCGGGTGAAGCAAGGCTGACGCCAGGGTTCAGGCTCCCTGCAAAATTTATTATTCACACGGTCGGCCCCGTCTGGCACGGGGGTCAGCAAGGCGAGGAAGAACTGCTGCGGCAAGCCTATCACAGCAGCCTGGCGCTGGCCGCTGAGCAGGGCTTCGAGAGTGTGGCTTTTCCTCTCATCTCCGGCGGCGTCTATGGTTACCCCAAGCGCGAGGCTATTCGTGTGGCTCTGGAAGAGCTTCGGCATTTTGCAGCGGCTCAGCAGAAGCCCTCTGAACTTACGCTGGTGCTTTACGACGCTGAAAGCTATGAACTTGCCCTGAGCGTAGAGGCCCAAAGGGAAACTTTTGCGGATCGCTATCGTCGTTGGAACGATTTTATGTGTCAGAATCTCACCTTTAATTTCGCCGAATCTCAGATTCACACCACAGCGCATTGCGCACGGGTACTCTTTCATGCTCTTCTGCTGGGCGAGGCACGGGAGCTCGCCGATGATGAATTGGAAGCGCTGGCCGCGGCCTCGGTTTTTCATGACACACGCCGGCTCGACGACCATCGTGATGTCGGCCACGGAGCACGTGCCGCACAGTATTATCAAGAGTATTGCAGCGCCCACGCTTTAAAACTCGACCCAAGAACGGTGCAGATGATGGCGTTTCATGATCAGCCTGATGAGGATGGCTATGCCTTCATTGAGGCCGATCCCGCCCTCAGAGATCATCACGGCAGGCTGCTCTACCAGATTTTCAAGGATTCCGACGGCCTCGACCGCCTGAGAATTGGCTCCTGGGCCCTCGACACAAAACAGCTGCGCAGTGAGCTGAGTCTCTCGCTGCTCCCCTTTGCGCAGGAACTGATCGACCTGGGTCCTGAAGCTCTGCTGAAAAAATACAAAAACCTTAGTGGAAAAGAACTGTTCGAAAAAGTCAGCCGTCCTGGCATCAGGAGCTGAACCGACACAGAACGATCAATTTGGGAGGATCCTTTTATGAACATCGTCATGCTTGAACCGCTTGCAGTCAGCGAAGACGTGATGAACGACCTGACGGCCGAGCTGAAACACCAGGGACATACGTTTCAATTTTGTGGAGAAAAACTCAGCGATGAAGAAAAACGAGCCCGCATCCGCGATGCAGAGGTCGCGATTATCGCCAATTCCCCGCTGAATGCCGACCTGCTCCGCGAAGGCCGAAGCCTCAAAATGCTTGATGTCGCCTTTACAGGTGTCGACCATGTGGATCTCGCCTGCTGCAAGGACATGGGCCTCACCGTTTGTAATGCGGCGGGCTACGCCACCGAAGCTACAGCCGAACTTGCCCTGGGGCTCATCCTCGCGTCCCTCCGCCAGCTGGTTCTCCTGGATCGGCGAACCCGCAGCAGTCAGAGCAAGGGCAGCATCATGGGCACAGAGTTAAAGGGCAAAACCGTCGGCATCATCGGCACCGGCGCCATCGGCCTGCGCGTCGCCGAGCTGCTTCAGCCTTTTGGCTGCAAGCTCGTGGCCTCAAGCCACAGCCAGCGGCCAGAGGCCCTGAAACTCGGGATCGAATATGCCAGTCTGGCCAATGTTTTCAGCAACGCCGATATCATTACCCTGCACTGTCCCCTGAACGAGAGCACCCGTGGACTCGTCAATGCTGAACTTATCGGTCTAATGAAACAAAATGCCGTGCTCATCAACTGCGCCCGTGGGCCCATCGTTGATAACAAAGCCCTCGCCGAAGCGCTGAAAGCGAAGAAAATTCTGCATGCCGGTCTCGACGTGTTTGACAGCGAACCTCCGCTTCCCGCAGATGAAACCCTCCTCAAGGTCGAACCCGAACGTGTCACGCTGACCCCTCATGTGGCCTATTTTACCCGGGAAGCTATGGAAGCACGCGCCGCCATCGTCGTGCAGAACATCGTCAGCTGGCTGGGGAATTATCCTCAGAATCTTGTGATGCTCTGATGGGATTCATCATTCATCAGCGATTTTCATCGGCTTTTTCTTTCCCGGCTTCGCCCTCATCCCCCGTTGACCTGAAAGTCCTGGGGATGGGGCGACCGGTTTTTTCATACTGTCGGACACAAAGGGTCAGGAGATATTCCACCTGACCGTTGATCGAACGAAAGTCCGACTCAGCCCAGGCGGCCAGCTTGTCATAAAGCTCCGGTGAAATTCTCAGGGGTAATTGTTTCTTCTTCATCCTTCTGACCGATCTCTTAAGCCGGCATCGGCTTAGTAGAGGCTGCCGCTGTTGACGACGGGCTGAGTGTCGCGATTGCTGCAGAGAACGACGAGCAGGTTAGAAACCATGGCGGCTTTGCGCTCTTCGTCGAGTTCGACAATGTTGTTCTCATTCAGCTTATTCAAGGCCATTTCGACAATGCTGACGGCTCCGTCGACAATCATGGCGCGGGCATCAATGATGGCTGAGGCCTGCTGACGCTGCAGCATCACCGAGGCGATTTCTGTGGCATAGGCGAGGTAGGTGATTTTCGCTTCAAGGATCTCCAGACCGGCCACCTGAACTTTTTCCTGAATGGACTCGCGAATGCGTTCTGCCACAACATTTGTCGAGCCGCGGAGGCTGCCCTCATCTGGCAGACCGTCGCCTGTCGTGTCGATATCGCGGGCCACATCGTAAGGATAGATTTTAACAATATTGCGGACGGCTGCATCGACCTGGAGCGAGAGATATTCCTTGTAGTTATCGACGGCAAAAGCGGCCCTGGCTGTGTCGACAATCCGCCACATGACGGCGACACCCACTTCGACAGGATTGCCCAGCGCGTCATTCACTTTTTGTTTGGAATTGTTGAGGGTCATGACCTTGAGGGACATGCGCTTGCTGTTCGCCTCCAGATTCAAGTCATTCCCGGTGTTAATCACAAATTTTTTGTCTGAACTATCGACATCACCGCTCTGACCCAGCTTGGTACGGGCCGCAGGATTCACGGCCGTACTGAAAGGATTGACAAAAAAGAAGCCATCTTTTTTCAGCGTGCCGATGTAACGTCCGAAAAGGGTGAGAACCAGCGCTTCGTTGGGGCGAATGACCTTACAGCCCGCAAAGAGAAAGGGGGTCACTATGATGCCGATAATTCCCGGTACCAGGAGAAGCACACCCCAGTTGTTTTCACCGTCCATGAGGATTGCCCCGAAGATGATGCCGGCAAGCGACAGAGCGGAAAGGAGAATCAGCAGGATGAGAATCTGCATGGCAGGTCTCGCCTCCAACTCCCGTTCCTGCGGGATATTTTCACTTGTCAGGACATCCTGAACTTGCTTGTTTTTCATTTCCTCTGACTGATTCATACGCTATTCCTTTCCTGCATGTTCATCCGCTAATGATCGTGATAAGGTCTTTCACAATTTTTTCTGGATTTTTTCAAAATTTTTCTAAATGCTTTCTCAGTGCTCTCTCAATTCTCTCTCAATTCTCTCTCAATTCTTTCTGAATTATTTCTTGCGATTTGATGATATCACTTTGATATCAATTTGCAAGCTGGAGCAGGGTTAAATTTTTGTAAAATCTATGCTTTGATTCACCCTTAGTAAACGGAAGTAAGCAGAGTGAACACGACAAAGCAGGATAGCCGGGAAAACCGAGCGCTCTTAGCAAGCTGGCCGGGAAAACCGAGCGCTCTTAGCAAGCTGAATGAACCTGGCAAACGGAGTAAACTGGGCGAACTTATTAAACTTGGAAAATCAAGCAATCTTAATGCCTATCGCGAAGATAGCTGAAAAAGCGAACTTTCTTTTCGTTCGACACTTTTGCAAGAGAGATGACAAAAGTCAGGGAGATAACGCATAATGCAGCCGGAGGTACTTTAGCGTGCAGGGAATGGGGCTTATTCTGAATCAGGTCAGTCTGATGGCTATTTTTGCCTTCTGCGGTTTTCTTCTGGCCAGGAATAAGCTGCTCAGCCGCCAGGGGCTTGAAGATCTTGCCAATCTCCTGATCACCGTACTCTCGCCTGCCACGATCTTAAACGCCTTTGCGGCGATCCATATCGAACGAAAAATCCTTGCTAATGTCGCTATCGTCCTTTCAGGGGCACTTTTGTCCCTGCTCCTGCCGATTTTTCTCTCTTCTTTTTTTCTTCGCCACGAAGATGACGATCCCAAAGCCGTCTATCGTTTTGCCCTGACATTTTCCAACTGTGGATACATCGGCCTGCCCATGCTCCAGGCTCTTGTGGGAATCGAAGGCGTCTTTTACGGCTCCCTTTACACCTCGCTGCAAACCATTTTCATGTGGAGCTATGGCGTCAAAGTCATGTCGACGGAGCGGCTGAAAGGCAAAGCCTTCCTCCGTTCGATTTTAAAGAATCCCAACAATATCGCCGTCATCATCGGCTTTTTCTTCATGCTCAGCCAACTTAAAATGCCTTTTCTTTTAAGTTCTGCGCTGCAAGGTTTCAGTCAGACACTGGCACCGGTCTCCATGCTGATTCTCGGCCGTCAGATCTGTTACTACGACCTGGCAGACTTCTGGAAAAAAGG
The DNA here is from genome assembly GCA_004556455.1 of Clostridiales bacterium. Classification (GTDB taxonomy): domain Bacteria; phylum Bacillota; class Clostridia; order Saccharofermentanales; family DTU023; genus SFGY01. Next base: position 122,586 of record SFGY01000006.1, read on the forward strand.
CAAGCTCTATAAGATCTGCGCCTTTCGCAACCTGTTGCTTCCCCTGGCGCTGCTGCTCCCCTCACTCCTGCTCGTGCCCAATCGCCTGCTCATTCTGGCCTATGTCTTGCCCACGGCCTGTCCCATCGCCATGAACACAGCTCTTCTCTCCATCCTTTACCGCCGGGATGTTCAGCTTGCCGTGCAGCTGGTCACCCTTTCCACCCTGCTTTCTGCGCTCACCCTGCCTGTGATTGCCGCCCTCTGCAGCCTTCCTGGCTAAACTTATTATTCTCCACTTACCCGAGCGCCCCCTTCCAAGTGTATTGCCGCACTCTGCGCAGCCAAAGCAGACAGGCTGTTCTGACAAAATGCTTTGTTTCTGTTTTACAGATTGGAAGTATGGTTATAAATCTATTCTGTACCACCCACTCCCGAAAATCGTTATAATGAAAAACATAAGTCAATCAAAGCAAATGGGAGAAAAAGCATGGACAGAGCAAAGATGATGATTTTGGACTTCGGCGGGCAGTACAAGCAGCTCATCGCGCGGCGCATCCGCGAGATGCAGGTTTACTCCGAAATCAAGCCCTACAATATTTCGCTCGATGAGATTCGCAACAGCGGCGCAGAAGGTCTGATTCTGACCGGCGGTCCCAACAGCGTGAACGCTGCTGACGCTCTGCTTCCGGATCCGCGCATTTTTGAATTGGGCATCCCCGTGCTCGGCATCTGCTACGGCGCGCAGGTCATGGCCAAAATGCTGGGCGGCGAAGTCTCCCGGCCGGATCACAGCGAATACGGAAAAGTCGAGGTTAAAGTTGACAGCAGCTCTCCCCTCTTTAAAGATTTAATCCCCGAAAGCAGCGCCTGGATGAGCCATTTTGACGCCGTCACCCGGCTTCCCGAGGGCTTTCGCATCACCGCTCAGACACCAACCTGTCCCATCGCGGCGATGGAAAATCAGGAACGCCGCCTTTACGCCACACAGTTTCATCCCGAAGTTCGCCACACCCCGGACGGCGATAAAATGCTCGCCCATTTTGTCTTTGACATCTGCGGCATGAAAGCGAACTGGAAGATGGATCATTTTGTCGAAGATCAGATTCGCAAAATTCGCGAACAGGCCGGGAACAGCAAAGTGCTCTGCGCCATGTCGGGTGGGGTCGACTCTTCTGTCGCCGCCCTCATGGTGCACAAAGCCATTGGCAAAAATCTGACCTGCGTCTTTGTCGATCACGGCTTTATGCGCAAAGATGAAGGCGACAGCGTCGAGCAGATTTTCCGCCGCCAATTCGATGTCAACCTCATTCGCATCAACGCCCAGGATCGCTTTATGGCCAGGCTCAAAGGCATTACCGACCCCGAGCAAAAGCGCAAAATCATCGGCGAAGAATTTATCCGCATTTTTGAAGAACAGGCCGCAGCATTTGCCGACTGCGATTATCTCGTCCAGGGAACCATCTACCCCGATGTCATTGAATCCGGCATCGGCGGCGCAGTCATTAAAAGCCACCACAATGTCGGCGGCCTGCCCGAAGACATCAAATTTAAAGGCCTGATCGAACCGCTGCGCGACCTCTTCAAAGACGAAGTCCGCAAAGCCGGTTTGGAACTCGGCCTCCCCGAAGATATGGTCTGGCGTCAGCCCTTCCCCGGTCCCGGCCTTGCCATTCGCGTCATCGGCGAACTCACCCCGGAAAAACTCCACATCCTGCGCGAAGCGGACGCCATCTTCCGCGAAGAAATCAAAAAAGCCAAACTTTACAAAGACATCGGCCAATACTTCACTGTCCTCACCAATATGCGCAGCGTCGGCGTTCGCGGCGACGAACGCACCTACGACTACACCCTCGCCCTGCGCGCCGTCACCACCGGCGACTTCATGACCGCCGACTGGGCCCGCCTGCCCTACGAACTGCTCGCCCAATGCTCCTCACGCATCATCAACGAAGTCCCAGGCATTGGCCGCGTCGTCTACGACATCACCGCCAAGCCCCCCGCTACTATTGAATGGGAGTGAGTTTTTGAAACTCCGAACCCGTTGCGGCACAACGATTTTGCGGTTTTATATCTCTCTTTTGATAACGATTTGATAACGCTCCCCATA
>SFGY01000046.1 GCA_004556455.1 Clostridiales bacterium
TTAGCAAGTAGTGGATGGGCCCGCGTGCAAGAAACTAAGTAGTGGATGGTCTTGCGTACAAGTTATCAAGTTGTGGGTGGTTTGAGCCTTAGTTCGCTGAGGCTAACCGTCCATTACTTGAAATTTTGTCCGAAATTCAGAAAATCCAAAACTAAAGCAGGCATCCAGCCGAGCATAACGGCACTGAGGTCCGTTGCCAGCCGTGTAAAACCGTCCACAGCTTGAAATATAGGCCGAAATTAAAAGGAGTTGTCTTGCTACACTTTCGTGTTTTGAGACAGATCCTTTTTAAAACGATGTGAAAGAACAAGCTGCAAACTCATTGAAGCACATCCTCCATCGCTTAAAAACTCAATGGTTATAGGCGCAATACGCACATAACATGCTGATATTTTATCGGACTTGCGTTGATATTTAATATCTTTTACGCCATTATTGCGTATAATTTTTAAAAACAATACGCAAAAATTGCGTAAAATACTTGCGTATTCGCGAACGCAGAGATAAAATTTTCCTGAGGTGAAAGAGATGACGCTAAGAGAGCTGCGAAAACAAAAGAAACTGACACAAGCCGAGTGTGCTGAATATGTGGGTATTCCTTTGCGGACTTATCAGAATTATGAAACCGATGAAAAAAAGCGCTCAAGCTTAAAATATGATTTTATGATGCTGAAACTGGAGCAGTATGGTGTTGTCGACGAAGCGCACGGCATTTTAAGCATTCAAAGCATTAAACGCATCTGCAACGAAGTATTTGCGGATTATGATGTAGAATATTGCTACCTCTTCGGTTCTTACGCAAAAGGGAAAGCTACCGAGGAAAGTGATGTCGACCTTCTCGTTTCTACTTCTGTTACAGGGATGCGTTTTTATGAAATTGTAGAAGCTCTCCGCGAAGGTTTAAAGAAGAAAGTTGATCTGCTGAATGTAGAACAGCTTAAAGATAACTTAGAACTACTCAACGAGATATTGAAGGATGGAATAAAAGTTTATGGATAACAAAAAAGATGATCGATATTACATCCGGAAGATCATCACAGATCTAGAGTTTATCATTGCGCATACAGAGATGCTGTCAAAAGATGAAATTGAGGAGAACGAAGTTTTGCTCGATTCCATTTTGTTCCGTTTGATACAGATTTCGGAAAATTGCGAAAAGCTAACTTTGGACTTTAAAAACCAAAATTCAGCGATTCCCTGGCGCGCAATGAAGGGACTGCGAAATAGACTTGTCCATGAATATGGCAACGTTGACCTTTTTATTGTGTATGACACCGTAAAGAAGGATATTCCGGAACTTCTCTGCAATATCAAGGCAATTGAATAGAGCGTCCAATTTTTATCTGAAAATAATGATCCTTGGGTTGAAGAAAATTCTTGCCTGCCTCTTTAGCGCCTGCTGCCTCTTGCAGGTGCTGCTTGAGTTGGCCGGGCTGCTGGGTCTGCTACCACCAGATTATCTGATTTTTGAGAGTTTCAACGCAGCGCAGGCGATGTGGCTGATCTTTTTGACTTTACTTCTGGGCTTTATTCTATTTTGGCGGATGGAAAATCAGAAGCTTATTTCGTGTACTGCTTTCAGCTTTGGTGGCCTTTGCCGCTTGATAAGGAGCGGGCTGTGCCATCCTGCGGATCCGGCCACATCCGTTGGATCGGGTGATTCGGCTGTACCTGTCAAGTCTGCTGTGGGTGGCTCGGCTGCTGGAGATGCGACTGCTGTAGCTGCGAGTGAAGATGTCAGGCAGGGAGAGCTGCAGAAAACGGGGGCTTTTGACTTTCCTGGCGAAACGGAAGAAGTGTGTGCTGCGGGCGAAGGAAATGCCGTTGCAGCCTCTTTTCGCCTGGCGCTGACCTCTGCTTCGCTTTATTTATTTTTCTTTGCGCTGCGCCGTGGGGATCCCTTTATCCAGCTGGGGGTCTTCCTGCTTTCGCTTGTCCTTCTTTCGCTCGGCCGCCGCGACGTATCTTCGGGCATACCTGCTAAGCAGGGCTGCGAACATGCCAATCACGCGGATAATGAAAGAAAAACGGGGGCGTGTGTAAAAGACTGTGACGGATCGAATGCTCATGTCATAGACTGCGGCAGGACGCACCTTCATGTAAAAGCCTGCCCTGGGTTGTTTTCTGTAAGGCTGTCACGGCTTGAACTACAACGGCTTTTCCCTCTGGGGCTGGCGCTGACCACAGCGATCCATTTTATTCTGCTCCTGCTCGTACCGGGCGGGGCCTGGAGACTGGAGCCGGAACAAGTCGAGGCCTGGGGCAGCTTTCTGCTGGTGCTTCTGCCTGCGGTGCTGGCGGGAGGGGCGGTGTTTCTGTTTGTCCGCTTAAAGCGTGATTACAGCCTGTTGGGTCACTCTGAGATGGAGGCCAGCCCGATGGCTGCTTCCCGCATCAGCTCCAGATGGCTGCTTTTGCCGCTTGCGCTCCTGCATATCGGCGTTCTCAGCCGCATCCTCGTGCTGCGGGTGCAAAACTTTAACACGCCCAACTTCGATTTTGGCCTTTTTGCGCAGATGTTTTACTACATGGACAAAACGGGTCTGCCGCTCACCACGCTGGAGCGAAACACTCTGCTCTCGCATTTTCAGGTTCACTTTTCGCCCATCTTTTATCTGCTACTGCCTTTTTATAAGCTATGGCCCCGGCCGGAAACCTTGCAGATTATGCAAATCCTTGTGGCGGTTTCCGCGCTTATCCCGGCCTTTTTGATCGTGCGTGAGCTTCGCCTGCCCCGCGGCTGGCAGACCGCCCTCTGCGCGCTGCTCCTGCTGCATCCGGGCCTTTCCGGAAGCAGCCTGTATGATCTTCATGAGAACTGCTTTCTTGCACCCCTGATTCTCTGGCTGCTCTGGGTGGCGCTGCGCCGCAAATGGGGCGCTTTCAGCGTCTTTGCGCTGCTGCTCCTGGGCGTCAAGGAAGATGCCTTCATTTACCTTTTTTCTGTAGGCCTATGGCTCTTTTGTGGTGGCATTCCGAGCTGTGAAGGTCAGGCTGTGCTTGACCCTCTTAAGGCCGGAAAAGCGGGGGAGAGGCCCGTCAATGAGGAGGTCAGGGAAAAGCAGCAAGCTATAAATATGAAAGCGTCTGAAAAGAAACAGTGGCAGCCTCTTTCCTCGAACTCTATTCAAGTGGCCGGGCTTTTCAGTATGCTCGCTGCCCTCACTTTCTTTGCCGCCGTCAGCGCCTGGCTGAGTCGGGGCGGTGAGGGGGTCATGCTCTATCGATTTGAGAATATTCAGGCGCTGCCCGACTGGGGCCTCCTGGGTTACGCCCTGACAGCATTCAGCCTGCCCGGCTGGATTTTAGAGCAGCTTTTTATGCCGGATAAGCTCCTTTATCTGCTCAAAATGCTGCTGCCCTTCGGCCTTTTGCCCCTCTTTTCCAGGCGTCTGCGCCATGGTTTTCTGCTCCTGCCTTTTGTGCTGATTAACCTGCTCTCCAACTGGAGCTACCAGTACAATCTGAACTTTCAGTATCATTACGGCACGACGGTGCTGCTCTTTTTTGTGTCGGCCGTGGTGCTTTGGGAGTGTCAAACAACCCGGCGGTCAGACCTTCAGGCCGCTTGCGGAAGTGAGCACAAGTTTTTGAAAAACATCGTCCGACCTGCCAAAGATTTCGGCTCGCCCGCTCGGAGCAAAGTTAGCGAGCATGAGAGTGTGTGCAGCTGTTCCACACTAGACTGTGTCTCGCTCGCCTGCGCCGGGGGCGGAGCAGACACCGTTTACCGTACGAGCTGCCCCGACCCGGTCAGACGCCTTGTTGCTGCCCTGCTGGCTTTTGCTCTGTTTTCAGCGTCGGCGCTGACTTTGCCTGAGTGGAGCTGGCGACTGCGGAGCGAACTGGCGGAGGCTTCGCTGGATCAGTTCAGCCCGGATGTGCACGAAGCCCTCACCGCGATTCCCGAAAGCGACTGCGTGTATACCACCGGCTTCTTCGCTGCAGCCTTGGCGGCTCGCCCCCATATTTTTGAGGTTGGACCCTACGCTTCTTACCCCATCGACCCAACGGTTCCTGCCTATCAGCCGGACTTTATCGTTCTCGACGAGCGCTATCCGGAAGAAATCGACGCGATGGCTGAACAAATCGCCGACTGGGAGGCGGAGGGTTTCGTGACGAGCTACCGCAAAGTGGGCGTGCTGAGAATTTTGAAAAAAGAAAAAAAGTAAAAAATGTCGAAAAAATAGGAAAAACAAAATAAGAGGAAAGTCAAAATATAAAGCGGGGTGCGGACAAAACCTGGACAGATTTGCCAGACATGGATTTTGTGTCCGGAATAGTCGTTTGCTTACATTTCGGTTTTTCTGAATTTCAGACAAAATTTCAAGTAATGGGTGGTTAGCCTCCGCGAACTAAGGCTCAAACCACCCACACCTTGAAAACTTGCTCGACAAACCATCCACTACTTGCAAACTTGCATTTGACCCCCATCCATTAGTTGCTAACTTGCATGAAAATCAGAAAAACCAAAGCAGAGCCATCCACTACTTGCAGACTTGCATTTGGACCCATCCATTAGTCGCTAACTTGCATGAAAATCAGAAAAACCAAAGCCAAACCATCCACTACTTGAAACGTTGTAGGAAAAATGAAGTGACCGGCGAACGTTGGACTTAAAAACCCGAACGAGTATTTGCTGGATTTCTGTGCCCATCCACAAGTTGCTACGTTGCACAAAAAAAGGTCGCCCACGTGGCACGAAAAAGGTCGTCCATCCACACCTTGCTGCGTTGCATGAAAAAAGGAAGCCCACCTGGCACGAAAAAAGGTCGCCCACCTACACCTTGCTGCGTTGCACGAAAACCAGAAAACCAAAGGCGGAGAAGCTCAGGGCATAGTCATCTCAGCAAAAACCCCTCGCCCGTTCTTGCCATTCATGTCTGAAAAAGTGACAAAACAGTCCTGAAATGCTAATCTTATCGAATCTGATAAGAACGATGACGCAGGAGGCGACAGCTTATGCCCCGGTTCTTTATGCCGAAAAAAGAAAAACAAAATGACCTCGTGCCGGGTAAAGAAGGGGTTGGCCGCGATTATTCGAGCCTTGTTTCGGAGGATAGGGCGGGGGAGCCGGAAACTTTCGTTCCTGATCCGGAGAATCCGGACCAGGCTCCGGTGAAGACGGAAGAAGGACCCGCGGGCGACGGTCGTCTGCCGGAAAAGTCCAATCACGCCATCGACATGACGACGGGCAACAGCTACAGCCTGCTGCTCCGCTTTTCGCTGCCTCTGCTCCTGGGCAATATCTTTCAGCAGCTCTACAATACGGTCGATAGCATGGTGGTGGGCAATATGGTGGGAAAAACGGCGCTCGCCGCGGTGGGCGCGGGCTTTCCTTTTCTCATGGCCATGGTGTCCTTTTTTATGGGCATGGGCATTGCTTCGACCGTGCTGATTTCGCAGGCTTTTGGTGCACGTGACTTTGCCCGCATCAACAGGATCATGAATACCATCTATGTGATGTTTGCCGTGGCGGTTTTGCCTCTCACGCTTGTGGGAGTATTCTTTGCCCGGCCAGTGCTGCAGCTGATGAATGTGGCGGACGATGGTACGCTGCAGCTGGCGGTACCCTACATTTGCATCCTTTTCGGTGGAATTTTCGCTACCATGGGCTACAACCTAAATTCCGGCTGCCTGCAGGGTCTGGGCGACAGCATCACTTCGCTGAAACTCCTGATTCTCTCTACAGTGATTAACATCGTTCTGGATGTGGCCTTTGTCCTCTTTGGCTGGGGCGTCGTCGGCGTCGCTCTGGCGACTGTGCTGGCGCAGACAATCTCATGGATTATGGGGCTGGTTTACATTAACACGCACTATGATTTCATGAATATTCACCTGCTGAAACTCAGCTTTGACCGCGATATTTTTCAAAAGACCATTCGGCTTGGTCTGCCCTCGGCTCTGCAGGGCATGCTCTTTTCGCTCGGTTCCATGGTCCTCTATTCCCTGGTGAACAGTTTTGGTCAGGATTTTATGGCGGGCTTTACTGGAGCCAATAAAATTGACACCTTGGCTTTCTTTCCCGCTCAGAGCTTTTCCAGCGCCACGACCACATTTACAGGTCAGAATGTCGGTGCCAAGAAGCTGGAACGCGTACGCGAAGGTCTGAGATCGAGTCTGGTGATTTCCTGCGGGAGTTCGCTCGTTATCCCATTGATTCTTTACATTATCGCGCCGTGGACCATGCGCCTCTTTTCACCAGACCCGGCAGTGATTGCATCTGGCGTGGTCTACCTACGCACCGTACTGCCTTTCTATTGGGCGCTTTCGATGCTCTTTACCGTCAATGGTTTGCTGCGCGGCGTCGGCTTTATGCATGTGCCGCTGCTGGCGACCGTGGTCTCCATGATTGTCGTCCGCGTACCTTCTGCCTATATTCTTGCTGCCACCTTTGGCCGGGACAGCATTTTTTACTCCTACGGCATCGGCTGGATTGCCGGTTCCGTCCTCGTCGTGCTCTATTATTTCTTCGGCAATTGGCGCAACGTGGTTCTCGAACGTATGGGCGAAGGGGAGAAGGCTTTGTGAGTGGACGGGGCTTGAGCTGGACAGGGAATGAGCTTGATGTGGCTTGAGTTGAACGGGGCTTGAGTTGAACGGGGCTTGAGTTGAAACTCCTAAAACTTATTTTCTGAAAATCTTTTGAAATAGATGGCCTCCTCTGAGCCGAACGTGAGATGACAGCAAGCTTAGGAAAGGAACTGTACGTGGAACAAGCTGAAAAAAAAGCAGAGTTTGATAAAACTGCAAAAGCCGCAAAAGCCGCAGAAGTTTCTGCGAAAAGTGAAGCGCAAAAAGACAAAAAAAACGAACTCAAAGCCGAGCCGCAGAACGGCAAAGAGTCCGAACCCCAAAAAGAAGTGCAGAACGGCAAAGAGTCCGAATCCAAAGCGGGGCTAAATCCCGCTGCGGAGCCCCAGGTCAAAGCGCAGCCGAAGAACGACAGTGAGACTGAACCCAAAAAAGGAGCTCAGAACGGCAAAAAGCCAGCAGACAAGCGCATTACCCTGATTCACCGCCTGGGCGTGGTCTTCATTGTGCTGGGTCTGCTCGGCCTGATGCTGCCGCTGGTGAACAACACCCTGCTGAGAATGAACAGCCGGATCAACCTCCACAATATCAGTGCGGAGGATATGGAAAGAAATTTTGAGAACGCTGAGTATTTTCCCATCGAAAAGATCGAAGAGATTGGCTATGTTAATTTCTGGCCGCTTCTGGGTAAATCCCATGACGACCATATTATTGGCGAGCTTGTCGTGCCTTCGGTGGGCATCGACATGCCCATTTACAGCAGCTCTTCCAACGAAAATCTGCTGGCCGGAGCGGGTCTGCTTTTCCCCAACCGCCGCATGGGTGTGGGCAATTATACTCTGGCGGGGCACCGCGCCAGCGGCAAGAATATCCTCATGCACAACCTCATGGATGTGGAGATCGGCAAAACCATTTATGTTACGAACAAGCGCGTCATCTATGCCTATAAAATTGTGAGCACCGTGCAGAAAAACACCGATGCCGTCGAAATGCTCGATGACTCGCAGATCGAAAAATATGAGAACAGCCCCATTGTCAGCCTCATGACCTGCTATAACGGGCAGGGTAATTCGCGCTGGTTTGTCATTGGCAAGATTGCGGGCTTTATGCCTTATTCACCGGAAGCTCTGGAAAAAGAGTACGAAGGGGAGGGAACCTCCTTTTTGCACTGAGGCGCAGCCTGCCTCTTTCCCGGCAACTTATCTCTTTCGCAGAGGCTTGTCTCATTTTACAGCAGCATTCTTTTCCTCAGTGAGCTGTTTTTTAGCGGGCTTACGCTTTTTTAGCACTTTGTCTCTTTTTGCAGCAGCTTTTCTCTATTTCTATGGTTGATCTGCTATAATGACAACTGTTAAAATTGAGTGATGCCATGATGGATCCATGAAAAGCGTTTGCGCGGCCTGAGCCTGAGCTCTGATTCCTTCGCAAGCGCTTATGCGAAAGATTTTTTGCAATACGTCCGGATGAAAAATCCGTGCAGGCTGCGTGACGGGAGGAGTAAAGCGGATGGCAAAACAAGCTTTTACAGAAATTCTTGAGGCCGAAAACGAGGCGGAACGCATTCTTGCCGAGGCCAGAGAGAAGGCGGCTGTCCTGCTGGAGACCCATGAGGCTGAGCAGGAAAAATGCCGTCAGGAGCAGCGCATGGCGCTCCTGGCTGAAACTTCACGCATTCGCCGCGAAGCGGAAGAGCAGGCTGAGAAAGAGGCTCAGCCCTTACTGGCCGAGGCTCAGGCTGAGGCCGATAAACTCGGCGCATTGCCCCGGGATCGTTTTGAGGCCGCTGTGGATATGGTCGTTCAAACGCTCACCGGCAGCGCGAAAACCGGCAGGGAGTAGTTTATGGCCATAGTGCAGATGTCTCGATTCAAACTGGTGGCCTTTCAGTCAGAACGCAGCCAAGTGCTGAGACGGCTGCAGGCCATGGCTGATGTGCACCTCGCACCCTTTGAGGATTTTGAGGA
>SFGY01000047.1 GCA_004556455.1 Clostridiales bacterium
CCGGTTGCACAACAAAAGTGACCTTCACAGAGGAAACACTGGTGGACGGCGGCATCAAGACTCCTTACTACCGACTTGTTTTCGCCGATACGCAGACCCGGTGGACCTACCGTATTGACGCTGTGCTGGGAAGCGTACTGGAAAAGAATCAGGAGAATATCGGTACGCAGGAGTTCATCTCTCTGGAAGAGGCAAAGAGCATAGCCTTGAAGGATGCGGGGCTTGATGATAAAGCGCAGAAAATTGAGTTCACCAAGGAAGAACTGAACCGCAATCAGGGCAATCCCTGCTACATACTGGAATTTAATAACGGCGAATATCAATACACTTACAGAATTGATGCGGTAACTGGCAATATTCTTGAAAAGAACAAAGAGCCAATTCTGCTGCCGAACCCGGGAACGACATTTGACTAATCCGGCAGTACCGATTCCAAACTGCGTAGAGTGGAATAAGTTACAGGGAGAAATTCACTTAGAAATAACAAATGGGGGCAGGCCATGTTAGACTGTCCCTATTTGTTGCTAATTACGGAATCACGGGCTGTTTCAATGATTTGCGGATACGGTATTCCAAAAGCGGCGGTAATACACAAACGCGGGACGCAGCGGCCATCTTCGGCTGCTGCGTCCCGCATTTTCTTTTTTGCCATTTCGTCACGGTTTCAAAGACTGTTTTCTCTTGTGGAAAGGAAAACATACGGGCAGCTTGGTTTCCACGCCAGAAAGCCTTGATATAAGCGGCTTTTCTCGCCTCTAATTGTCCACGGCCGGTCCATCTGTTTCCTTACCTCTTTATTGCAATTGGCTATTAAGATAAGGTCATCGTGACTTTATCTTAATATTCACTCCAACAACAATCGTAATGAACGTTAGAAAATATGCGCCGAAAAAGACTAAACTGCCTACAAGTTGTCCTTCTTTCGGACTTGAATACATAAAGAAGAATAATATATTAAAGAACACTACAACGGCAAGATTGAGCAAATCAATCGTAGCGAGCTGTTTTTTTACAATCTCCACATTATCCTTTTTCTTGTCAAACCCTGCAATGATAGAAAAATCATTCTGCGCGGTGGTGTGGCGAAACACGAAGTGGATCAACACTGAAAGCGAAACAAGAACGCCAGGGATCAGTACAACCGGGAATATTTCAATCTTACCGAGGAAAGCAAGAATGAAATGCGTAATCATCAACACGATCGAAGCAATCAAAAGTGCCGTGCGATATGGCGCGGTATCTTTCGACTTCTTCCGTTCAAAGCTTTCTCCATTTATCAGAGATGATAAATCCACATCGAAAAGCTTAGCAAGAGCATTAAGTGTTTCCACATCCGGCGTTGCAATCCCGCGTTCCCAACTTGAAACCGCCTGTCTGGAAACACCTATTTTTTCAGCAAATTCTTCTTGTGAGAATCCGTTCTGCTTTCGCAGGGCAATAATGTTATCTGCAAGTTTGATGCTCATTTTAGTACCTCCTTCTACTTTGGTTTCATTGTACTTGGTATTGCGTTTACTATCTACCAAATGTGCTTGTCAAACCAGCAATTTACTTTTGCGCGAAATAGCGATTCCGCAAATAATATTTGCCTCTATACCTTGTCCCGTGCGCGTAGGTGCAGCGCACCGACCACGAGGAATACCAGCCCGAAGATCACCCAACCCCATACGGGATCATGCTCCGATATCATGTATGCCAGCAGCCCCGATACCGCAGCATAAATCAGTGTGAGCAGTCCGCCAACCACCCAAAAGCCAATTTTGGTATGTTGCAGCCATAACAGCAGCAGAAATACCGCAATCCCGATCACTATACAAAGTGCCGGATGAATGGGTGTAAAAGAATTGCAGCACACTCCGGCAACAATGCCGAGGGCAATACTATCAAACAAAATGATATGCCCGAAGAAAAGCCCGATGACCGAACAGATCAACCCGATTACAATGCCGATTGCCAAAATTGCGCCTTGCGCTGCCAGATAGCCCATAAAATATCCTCCTTTCGTTTACTGCGTGATTGCTTCCATAATCGTCTGAATGGTATTGCAAGTGTCATCATAGGAAATATCCTTTGCGTAGTCATACTCGCGGCTGTATTTCTCCCACAGCTTGCGGAGCGTATCGCTTTCGCGGATCTCTTTCATAATCTCCGGGTAGTTCGTCAGGATCAAGCCGCTGCCGCGCTTCTGCGTTGTCCGTTCCAGCGCGTAGCGCAGTGTCGCTTTATCGCACTCCGCGCCGCGCAGCGCGTACAGAATATGTACGTCGTAATAATCTCTTGGACGGGTATTCGCAATGTTGCGGGACAGAACAGTTTCCAGCTTTTCCGCCAATACAGTTTCAAGGTTGTAGGCGAGAATACTGATCGTGCGGTCGTCAAACAGCAGGGAAAATGTGTATTCCACCTCGCGGGGCGTTATAATATCGCCCGTGGTAACATCTACGGTTAGCGGTACGCTGATCGGCGGATAGTTCGCTTTCAGAGCGACGCGGATACCTGGATAGTCGTCGCCCTCGCGGATGTCGGAAACTCCGACGACTTCAAACTGTACGTCATCGTCAATTTGTATGGCACAAATCTCTTTGAAAATAGATCGGATTACTTCATGCGTCAGTGTGAAGCCTTTAATTGTAGTGTCCAAATCCATCGTCGCCCGTGTGTCCAGCCCGACAATGGCGGAAATCAGAAAGCCGCCTTTGAGAATGAAATTGTGTTTATACGATGAGAGAGAAATCCGTTCAAGCAGCCGTTCCAGCATATAGTTCTGCATGACGAGCTGCGCCGAAATATTTTTCTCTGCTGCTTTCTTCTTAATAAAGGCTTTCAGTTGCATCGGACTCTTTGTAATCATAGCAAAACCTCCATATAACGCAGCACTTTAGGTTTCACACGAAGCTGGTCTGCGTACTGCATCAGTTTGTGAATGTTCTTATCTTTAGATGCGGCATAACGCTTCATAGCTTCTCCGACGATTTGAACATCACTTCCGCTGCCGCGCAGGATGTCGCACAATGTCCGTTCCAGATCATAAACGCGAATCGGATTACCAGATGGAGACTGTATTTCAATTCTTCCGAAATCGTAATTTTCCGGTACGACGCGCTTAACGATTAGGTTTTCCTGCTTCAAGGACGGCGCATTGTAACCCTTTGGAAAGGTCATTGTATATTTTGCAGGGGTACGATCTGAATACCCCAACAAATACAAGGCAGTATCATGGGAATAAATCCCGCGCCCGTACTTGCGCTGTAAAAGATAAAAATCATCTTCCCATGCGCTGCTTTGCACATACAGTCCGCGCCCGAATCGGTACATTTCACCGCTTTTTACAAGTTCCTGTAACACGCTGCGGTGCAGTCCGGCTTCTGTCACCTGTGCTGCGGTTATCGTCCCATCAGCGGAGGCTTTCAGCAGTTCTTCAATCTTCGCTTTGTCGTTCATGTTCTTCACCTCGCCTTGACAATCACACATTATATTATATGGAAATAATGTGTTGATGTCAATAGCGTAACGACAAATGCACATTAAATTGTTTGAAAATAATGTGTGAATGTCAAATAAGCTACAATGTTTTTTCCTGTTCTCTTTGCTGTGCCGGAGACAAAATGCTGTCAACATTTTGTTTGACGGCATCGTATTCCCGAAGCTGCTTTTTCAGCTTTCCGTATTCGGAATACAGCCTGTCCTTTTCGGCAGCAAGCCGCTGGTAGTCTGCTTTGAGCTTGGCGGAATCAGGGAGCTTACCGGATACGCCTGCCGCTTTCAGAGACTTTGCCGCTGCTTCAAAGAGGATGATTTCACTTTCATGCCCGCGCAGATATTTTTCCTTGTCGCGGGATTTCTTGTACTCATCGTACAGCGGTCTTAGCTCCCTGTATGTTTCAATATGCTTGATCAGCAGCGCCATATCGGATAAACGGCTTTCCACCGTTTTGAGGGCTGCGGCGGTCTGTTCCTGCCCGTCCTGCAGCTCTGCGATTTTCTGCTGCAAATCCGTGTACCTGACAATCCCGTTCTGATCGAGAAATACCATTGTCCGGGCTGCGCGTTTGAGGTTTTCAATCTTTGCCCAGCGCTCATAGCCTGCCGACTGCTGCGCCTTAATACAGTTTTCAATATCTATGAGCAGCGAAACGCCGGTGCGCTCCGGCTTCGGGGTTTTCAAAATGACCTTGCCATTGATGCGCTCGGCTATGGCCTCCTCTGTGTAGCTTTCTCCAAGCGTCTTGCAGCGGGTGAAGCGTTCCTGTCCGGGAGCGCGGAAAGAGATATACTTGCCGCGCTTGATCTCGTAGCCCTCGGCTTCCAGCCGCCGCAACAGATCGTCAAGGTCTGCGGAGACAGGAATGAGCCGGTCAATGGCGATTTTCAGCTTTTGTTTGTAGCTTGTCCCTTTGCGCTGCGCGTCCCATTCGGCATAATGCTTTCCTCGATCCGCGCCGGGGATCAAAACGGACAATCCGTTTTCCTTGCACAGTCTGTCACTCGTTTTGCGGATAAAGCCATAGCTTTTCCGATTGGAGATATACTTCTTATGCTCTGCAAAATCCACGGAACAGAAAATCAGGTGGTTATGCACATGGCCTTTGTCAATATGGGTAGTCAGCACATATTCATATTTACCGCCAAGGATGCTGTCGGCAAGCTGCCGCCCGATCTCATGGGCAGTTTCCGGCGTAACCTCGCCCGGTTCAAATGCCTGTATCAGGTGATGGGCAAGGTTATTACCCTTATTCATTGCCCGCAGCCGCGTTTTCTCAAACTCAATGTCTGCGGTTTCCACCGCGCAGCCGAAAGAGGACACATACAGTTTATCGTCTGTCTTTGACGGGTTGGTAATGTAGTCAAGGGCTTTCTTCAAGGTGCTTTTGATAGGATGGATCTTTGTGACAGCCATATTTCATTCAGCACCCCCTTTATATCCTCAATGTCCTGCGCATAGATTGTCCCCGTTGCATTGACACGTCGGGTAATCTGATTGATATTCGTGCCGATCTTTTGCAGCTCGGCAGTCATGGCTTTTATGTCGCTGTAATCCAGCTTTATCACATAGCCATCAATAAGCATTTTACGGGCATAGGTTGAGAAACAGCGCGTCCCCATCTGCTGCATTTTCAGCTCAATCATTTCCCGTTCCTGCGCTGTCACCGGGACGCGCAGCACAATGCTTCTCGTTCGGTTTGCCATTCGTTCACCGTCCTTTCCGTTTCCAATAAGGGTTTGGGACTATCCCAGCAAGCAATGAACCGGCAGGGGCATTTTCGGGAGTGTGGCTACACTCCCTATGCTTGCTACGGCATCTCCTTTCTCACTACTACTACGGTGAATTCCCTGCATTTTTCCAAAACCGGACGAAAAAAGCATTTCTCCATCGTGGCAAATTGTTCACACAATCATCATTGCTTTTATTCGTGTACCCGTATATAATAAACAACAAAGGAGGACTGATCGTAAATGGAATATATGTCTTGCCCAGAAGCCGCAAAGAAATGGGGGATCTCTGATAGGCGCGTACAAAAGCTATGTGAGGAAAATCGCATCCCCGGGCTTTCTCGCATTGGAAATATGTGGCTGATTCCAAAGGATGCTGAAAAGCCAATCGACCAACGTACAAAGATCGCAAGGAGAAAGAAATAGGTATTTTCATTGCGTAATACCCATACGCACATTATAGCTGTGCAAAGCCGACAAGAGAACAGGGCATCGACTTTGTATAGCAGTGTCGATGCCCTGTTCTCTTTTTTTCTGGCAACTCACAAAAAATATTTTCTGAAATCTTGTAAGGTTTTTCTCTTTGCGAAGTCATATAAGTGAACGGAGCAAAAAAGACATTTTTTCCTGTGCGCAAGGAGGCTTAGCATGGAACTGAAACTTAACACGCTGACAAAAACATACGGAAATAAGAAAGCAGTTGACAGCGTGACAGTCAATTTGACGCCGGGGGTATATGGGCTGCTCGGTCCCAATGGGGCGGGAAAAACAACGCTGATGCACATGTTATGCGGACTTATGAAGCCGACTGTCGGAACAGTCTATTTTGACGGAACAGAAATTTCTGTCCTCAAAGAGCAATACCGAAACACTCTCGGCTTCTTGCCACAAAACTTCGGCTATTACCCAGATTTTTCCGTCAAGCGTTTCCTTTCCTATCTCGCCTATTTGAAAGGTCTGGATCGTGGTGCCGCTACTGACAGCATCCGTGCAGTACTGGAAACGACAGGCTTAACAGACTTGGCAGACAGCAAAATCGTACAGCTTTCAGGTGGCATGCGCCAGCGTGTCGGCATTGCTCAAGCTCTTTTGAATAACCCGGATATTCTTATTCTGGACGAACCGACAGTTGGTCTTGATCCTGCGGAGCGCGTGAGATTCCGAAATCTTATAAGCTCTGTATCCTGTGGGAAAATAACGATCTTATCCACCCATATTGTCCCCGACGTTTCTTATATCGCGGATCAGATTCTGCTAATACATAACGGTAAAATCCTATATAAAGGGACAGTTGAAATGCTCACCGAGAAAGTGCGTGGATGTGTTTGGGAGGCTATAATAGACCCTTCCCTTGCAGAGTGCATAGCTGTGCAGCACACTATCAGTAAAATGCACCATACGCCGCAGGGGGTGAGCTTGCGCATTCTCGCAGAAAAATGTCCCTTTGAGGGAGCGCAGCCAACCTGTCCGGATCTAGAAGATGCTTATCTCTTTTATACGGGGCAGAAAGGCGGTGAAATGCTGTGAGATATGAGCTATACAAGCTGTTTCGGAAAAAAACGATTCTGATCCTTCTTACTGTAGGACTTATATGGTTGATTGCTGCACCGATCGTCTCCGCCATGCAATATAGCACTGTTACGGAGGACATGCAGCCATTAAAAGGCTTTGAGGCCATCCGCTATGACCGGGAGCTGCAGAACACCTATTCTGGCAGGATTCCCCTTGAGGAACTGGAAAAGCTCTGGAATGAAGCGGAGGCGATCCGCGCTGAAGTTGAAGCCGGAAATGAAAACGCATACTGGCAGCAGTTTAACCGCTACCGCGTGATTGTGTCAGTAGGAGCACGTACTTATTATCTGCCAATGTATGTGGAGGATGCGAGGGAATCAGGTGACCTTTCCGAGTTATATGCGGGAACGATTGAGAAATTACCCGGAGAGCACGAGCTGGTTCCCGCCGCAGACCCGGAAAGTCCCATTGTCAAAAAAGTTCTGGCAGCTTATGACCATATAGATTATCCGCTTTATGGTGCATATATGGGAGGCTGGGAGGATTTCTTTAATACAATCCCCTTTTTCTTTCAATATGTAATCGGTCTATTGATCGTAATTGGTGTTGTACCGCTGTTCGCCGATGAAACAAGCACTGGAACAGCCGCTATTCTGCTCACAACCCGTTACGGTAAAAGCCGTATGCTTGTAAATAAAGTGATGGCTGCGATGCTCTATGCGGTTGTTCTATTCTCTATTTTTGCAATCGTTGCAATTGTTACACAACTTTGCATATACGGAACATCCAGCCTACCCGCAAGCATCCAGCTTATCAATCGGAAATCGCCGTATAACCTGTCCATAGGCGGTGCATTGGGCTTGTGGTTGTTGTTCGGACTGCTGGCATCAGTCGCAGCAGCCGCAACTACAATGCTATTCTCCGCTGTGGCAAATAATGCGTTTACAGCGTTTATTCCCGCTGTACTTGCGTATATTCTCCCGTCGTTTAGTTATTCGGGATTGTCACCACTCATTCATCGCTGTATGAAACTGCTCCTTTCCGCCGTGATTGGAAATATCGACACGCTGTTTGGAGCGGCAGATTATTACAACATTTTCGGGCTGTTGGTGGAACGTAAAATACTGATCATTGTTTGCTCTGTGGTATTTGCTGTGCTATTTTCATACCTGTCGGTATGGCTATACAGGCGTATGGAACCACAGCGCTGATTATAGTTTTTCCTATATTTGTTAGGGATGAGCAAAACAAGTCCTAAAACAAAAGGGCGAAGAGAGAAAGAAGGCGGGGATTACCCGACCAAGAGAAAAAGCGCATAAAAACCAGGCCCG
>SFGY01000048.1 GCA_004556455.1 Clostridiales bacterium
CCCTGCTAAGAAAGATAAAAGCAATTTCCTTATCTTCATGTCACAGCTCCTTATTGAATTTCGGTTCCGCCCCACTCCACTACCGTAAAACCGGAACGCTGTACTGCACTCAAAACCTGCTCCGGCAAGGGGATATACGAATCTGCCTTTTTCCAAGCCATAAAAACACGGATCAGCGTATCCGGTTCAGGGCTTACTTTAAGCTCGGCGGCATTTGTATAAGCGTCAGTCTGGAAAGAAATAATGTTGTATGGGTTTTGCTCCATCTGCGGCAGCCAATACACGATAAACTCGTTTGCTTCACGGCGGGTAAGACCCAGTTGCTCCAAGGCACCTTCCAAAAATGCAGCGGTATCCTTGCCCTTTACACAAAAGCCTTTGCTCATATCATACTTCGCGTAGGTTTCGCCTTCCCAGTAAAGATAGTTATAGGTTTGTCCGTTTTTATCGGTCAATGTTCCGTCCGGCGCCGCCGTGACGACCCACCCATCGCTATACTTCGGATAGGTGCAAGTCAGTCTGCCGTCAAGAGCAAGCTCAACGGAGACATCTGTTTCCTTTTCGGGATACAGATAAATGACCGGCTTATATGCAACAAAGGGTTCCGGTTGCCAATCGCTTGCCTGTACAGTCAGCACATCCGCTTCCACGCGTCCATTTTCTTGGTCATAATAGGTGTTTTCATAGGTGCAGGTGATCTGATCTCCGACACACCACTCCTCTGAAAGCTTGCCGTTTAGCTTAATTTCATACGGCATCGGGATAACGGGGCTTGCAAAAAAGCAATTGGAATAGATCTTTGTGATCTTGATATGGTCGAAAAAGTTGTAATCGACTTTTTCTGCCTTATTTTTATCAAGCCACTGCTCGGTATACTCCATATGGCGAAGGTCATCGGATAATTGCCAGCTTGTCGCATGGATCCGAGCAGGGTAGGACTCCATAATTTCGCCCGTATAGGTCACCTTGACCACACTGCCGACCTCAACATCAAGCTTTTCCAATTCACTGATGCCAAAAGAAATCTTATCGCTGCTTTTCAGCTCGGCGCTATCTGAAACCGGCTGAACAAGAGCGGATGATTCACCGACTTCAAGTACGGTTGCTGTAAACGAATGCTCCGCTTTATCTTTCTCCCGTGTCCACAAGCTGTCGATAGATCTGAAATTATTCGGAAAAAGATAAACACGCAGCTTATCGTAGGTGCTATCCCCGGTCAGCCTGTTCCATTTCACGATTTTATAAGTCAAAGCGGTATATTCTCTCGTTCCGCCATCCTTATAAACACCACTGGGAATCGGTATGAAGAGAACTGCAATAAGGACAATAACGATGGGAATCCATTTTTTCTTTTTCATTTTGCCGCCTCCTTATTGATGACTTTGCCATTATAAGAAACCGTGATGCTCTGTACTTTCTCAGACCTGTTCTTTTCATAAAAGCTGACTGTCCATAAGCCTTTTTCCGAGTCGAATATCGCATCGGTCCGATCATATTTTGCGGTAATACCCTTCTTTGCAATTTCGATTGCTTGGGATTTATCTATGATACCGTCTGCAATTTTAACGGTGCCGAGTATCTGCATAGCTTCATCGCCATACCGGTCCCACCATTTATCCGCTCCTTCATTTATTGCCACATAAGAACCGGGCATATCGGTAAAGCTGATAAAATCCCATACCTTCTTATTATCGTAAGTGCCTTTTCGTGCTTTATATGCACCGACAGTGATTTCTTTCTCTTCAAGACCGGTGCCGCAAACACCGAATGCGGTATAGCACCATACTTTTATTTTGCCCTCGTCCTGATCTGCCGGCCAAAAGGAAATACAATATTCGTTGGCATTATCACCATGCTCCGTCTCATAATTCCAGTCGTGAGGGATCGTAAGTTCGATATTGGAATAATTTCCGGACTCTCGTGCCGTGGTTGACTGTATCTTGGGGTTAACACCGTCCAAGTACACGATCACATCAGATTCGCTGGCCACATCAATGTCCGCTTCAGGCTCGATCAAAATATGCCACGCAGCCATGTCAGAAGTACCGACCTCCGGAATAATGGAACGAATGCTGATATACAGCTTACCATCGGAACCTAATTTGACATTATCGACATTATGTCGATTTGATCCGCTGCCTTCTTCAAGAAGAACCATTACAAGAATCTGCTTTTCAAAGTATGCCTCATTGTATTTATCGCAGGCGTCAAGAAAACCGATGGTGGTGTCCGAATAAACTTTGTCTTTACGCTCCAGGTCATACTTATCTTTGCTTGCATTATAGTAAGCCTTCAGTCCATCAACAGAGCGAATGATCTTAACAACGGGATAGTCCACATCTTCGCGATACCCGTCTGTTCTGATATATTGAGGGTTAAAATCGATAAAGGACTTTTGTACTTCTCCGCCGGAATCTCCGGTGCGGGTAACAGTAAACTCCGCCCACAGCTTGCACTTTGTACTTTCTCTGCCGCGTCCCTTATCGTAAACACTGCAGTCAGTCACAAAACGGTACTTTCCGTTTTCGGAGATATCAAAAGAGTTTGACAGAGTATAGCTTTTTGTTTGAGTGGAATTTTTTCTCAGTTCATAGCCTATGGCAGTAAAGTAAAGCCCGTTGATTGCACAGCTTGACCATTTACCGTTCTGCTCACGCTCAATATCGTAGCTTTCCCCATAAACCACTTCATAAAAGGTTTTGTTGACCCAGCTGACATTCAACTGTGTTTTTCCTTCATCCTCGGCAAGATTTAAAATTCTGACACTTACACCGTCAAAATCCGTGTCGGTCTCGCCGATTGCAACTTTGAGTGTGCCGGATTGGCTATCGCCGTTTTTGCTTTGCCCATCATCCCGGCTGCACGCAGTGAGGCAACCCAGCAGCAAAACAGACAGTAACGCAGAAATTACTCTTTTCATTTGCCATCCTCCTTTTTGAGCACTACTCCCAGTGCCTGTAACAGCTGCACATATTGCTCCTCGGTCAAAATGGTTTCTTTCTTTGCTGCATTGTCTATAAGAATGTGGTCATTCAGCATATAACAAGTTTGACCGCCATCGGTTGCCGTAAATATGATCATATATACAGGTGCCGCATCATATGCATCGCTGCCGGATGTCTGTTGTCCTTCCTGATCTTCGGTTTTATGATCGCCGGTCTGAACAATGTTATTAAACATCGACTGGACCAAGCGATAGACTCCTGCTATTTCTGCCGGATCGTCCTTCAATACCGCGGTCTGATCTTTGGTTGCACTGTTCTTCCTCTCTATTCGTACATATTCGTTTTGGCTATATGCAGCACCGGAAGCATTTTCGGCACGCTCATCCGTTGCACCGGATTTCTTGTTGTTTACAGGCAGCATTGCCGGCAAAACCATTACAGACCATACTGTTATGATCAGACAAAGCGGTATACACACCGCAAGCGCACGGCTGCGAGCTTTTCTGCGCTCTTTTATTCTGTTTTCACTGCGGCGGAACACCTCCGCTTTTCTTTCTTCAAAGCTTCTCATAATAACAGCTCACCATCCTTTCC
Organism: Clostridiales bacterium; assembly: GCA_004556455.1. Classification (GTDB taxonomy): domain Bacteria; phylum Bacillota; class Clostridia; order Saccharofermentanales; family DTU023; genus SFGY01. Next base: position 3,540 of record SFGY01000048.1, read on the forward strand.
AAGAATGATGCGAAGCTCCTTTTTGGCACGATACAGAAGGTTATCCACCTGCTTGCGGCTTTTCTTCATGACCTTTCCTGCTTCGTCATAAGACAGATCTTCAAAATAAATCAAATGAATGACAACACGCATATCATCCGGAAGTGAGTCGAGAGCATTGTTTACGATTCTTTTCCGTTCATTCTTCAAAACGGTTTCTTCCAGTGCCTCCAGTTCGGTCGACACTTTCTCTGCCTCGGAAAGCTCAACAAAATCAATGATTTTGCGACGCTTTATGTAATTCAACGCTCTGCTGCGACCAAGCATGAACAGATAGGTTTTCAGTGTCACCTTGAAATTGTACCGATGTTTATTGACCACCAGATCGGAAAAAGCATCGATGGCAATATCCTCGACCGCATGGATGTCATGCACATAACGGTCGATGAAGAACACAAGGCCGTCAAACAGTTCCTTCATTATCTCGTCAAAGGCACTCTCATCACCTTCAAGGAAACGGCGGTAGCTACTTGCGCCGTTATCCATAGGAGTTCCTCCTTATTACGGGATCACGTCTGATCCCTTCACTTATTATACAATCGGGCAAAGCGGCATTCCTTATAAAAAACGCAAAAGCCCGTAACTTTTTTGCAAGCTACAGGCTTTTGTCGTCATCCGTATATGGCTCTCGGGTGGTCGACGCTTCCTATAACCGCTCCGGGAAGTCTATTGTTTAGTTTATTCGGTGTCGCTCAGCAGTTTGACACGCTTCTTGTAGAAGGAGACACCGATCTTGAAGAAGTGGGGAATGCCTTCCTGCTTCATCGCTGTGACATACTGCCGTCTTTCGATTTGCGCCAGAGCCTCTTTGGCAGAGGCCTCAAGCTCAGTGTCAATGCAGGCTTCGGCAATGCCGTCCTTTAGCACCTTGAGCTCTATGATGATACCCGGCATTTTCTTGTCGTAGGGCCTTAACTGAATGTCGTATCTGCCGTGGCCGGATTCTCTGTTGGAGTCCACACGATAGAGGTTATTCATGATCGCGCAGATCCCGAGGATAAGTCCGTGATAGAAATTCTCATGGGCATAGTCAAAGGAGCTGATGGAATTCAGCAGCAGCTTTTGCAGATTATCCTGCAATTTCGGAACATCCTGCCTTATGATAGCCTGCTGGATCGCAATAGCCGTTGACTGAGAGATCACATTCGTCAGTGCAGAAAGGATCTCCTTTTCATAGACATAGAAAATCTCTTTATTCGGTATGGCAATGTCGCAGATGGCATTTCCGTCATGCAGTTCATCCTTTTTTACGACCTTCAGATAGCCGGCAGAAAGCAGGAAGCTGTAGATCGTTGTCGGGTTATTCCTGATTTCGGGATAGATCACAGAGGTGTCCACATAAGAGGAAACCATTTGTCCCTGCATCAATTTGCGGAGATTGTCGGCAGTCTCGTCGTCCGCCTCTGCAACGATCTGTCGGATGATGCTGTTATCTCCCGTGGATTGCCAATAGGCTTTTGCCGAACAATTCTCGTCCATATAATTGAGAACGGACCAGGGGTTGAAAATGTCCGTATCGCCAAAGCGATAGCCGTCATACCACTTACAGATCTCCTCGTACTTATCCGTTCGGCCGTAATACTCCATGATGCCCCGGATCTCGTCTTTGGTAAAGCCGAAATATTCACTGTAGCGGTCTTCGAGAATAGAGTTTACCTTTAAGTTGTTGAGGCCGCTGAAAATGCTTTCCTTTGCCACACGAAGAATGCCGGTCAGGAAGCCGTAGGAAAGGTTCGAGTTATCTTTGAAGGCGCCGGACAGAAGATTGCGCATAAAGCCGGTGATCTGCTCGTAGTATCCCTCCGTGTAGCCCTGCTGGATAGGTGTATCATATTCATCAATGATAATGACAGCGGGACGGCCATAATGCTCATTGAGCATGTGCGAAAGCTCCAGAAACGCCCTTGCCATGCTGACTTCCGTGATCGTACCGTCAACGACCTTACGGAAGTAGTCCTTCTCAAATTCATTGCACTTGTCACTGGTCAGCAAAACATCGTGGCGCAGATACTCATTTGCAATGATCTCACGGATCGCCGTATAGGTCTGTTCCCATGCTGCAAACTTAATGTCCTTAAAGGTGACGAAGATGACCGGGTATTTTCCTTGCTCACGGCGGTACTCCTCGCCGCAGCTCCAGATCTTTTTGTTCTTGAAATACCTGGAAGTATCCGTGTCGCTGACCTCGAAGAAGGTCTTCAGCATATCCATTGCCAATGTTTTTCCGAAGCGTCTCGGACGGGTAAAAAGAGAAACCTTGGGCTTGAAATCGATAAACTCCTTGAGCATCAGGGTCTTATCCACATAGTAGTACCCAGAAACCAACTCCTTGAAATCGGACACACCAATAGGTAAAGGTAATTTGGCGGTTGCTTTCATCGCTCGTGTAAACTTATTCCTGCGGCCGTCTACTGGTTTTTCGGCATCGTCAGGAATAAGCCATAAGCCTCCTTCCTTTTTCGCACCCGCAATGCGTCCGTCTCTGCAGAGCGTGGTAATTCTTCTTTCGGTCAATTCCCAACGGTCAGCTGCCGTCTTCACATCCATATAGCTCATAAAAGACCCCTCCGTTCCTACTATATCATGTCAACATTATAGCAGAAATCAAAGTAGATGTCAAGATAGAAAGAACAATGCAACTCGTACGAAACTTGATATTCTGAGTCGAATATACGGATTCTATGGAATAATCACTACCGCTAAAACATCTTGCCTTTCTACAAAAGGCTCCTTCCAACATCGCGAATCATAGGAATGTTCCGTGTTATCCCCAAGCACATAAAAGCATTCTGCGGGTACTGTCAATGTCTGACCGTTTTCCTCAATTATATCACCGCCGACAGCGGCAACTCGTTTTACAAACAGCTTCTCATTATGCTGGAACACGATAATATCTCCAGTTTCAATTGAACCGATAATTCTGATTCCGAGAAGCACGCTGCCCGTTTTCAGGGTTGGTTCCATAGAGGAGGTTGGGACATACCCTATGAAGAACATCCACCTGAACAGAGCGATTACCGTAAAAGCTACGGAAAGCGGGATCAGTACCTGACATAACTTTTTGCCTTTTTTCATATACACCTCCGAAAACAAAAAAACGGAACGCTGAGAGGTTGTTTCTCAGCGTTCCTATGACTTGTTTTATGTTTCCGCCAGCGCTAATATTTCCGGCCGGCTTTTCAGATATTTTCTTGCCTTGGATACCCAGACACAAACAAGGTTGGCAGACACACCAAACTCATTTCCGATTTCCTTGCTGGAGCGCCCCTTGGTCATTTGAATCATTGCCTCGATTCCTTTGACTACGCACGGAGAGGCTTCCTGCTTTGCTGCTTTGAGTGCAGCCTGCACATCCAACTGCGTTGCGACATCTGCGATCGATACGGTCGGCTCTTCTGCAACCAGGGGAATCATATCACTGGAAAACTCCGCTGCCTGCCGCCTGGTTGAGTAGATCAGCGCATCGCATATCTCGTTCCATATCAGGCGATAGGCGTAGGTGGAGAAGGTCCCGCCTTTATCTGTTGCCGCAGCCTTGCAGAGGCCGATGCAGCCGATCTGAAAAATATCGTCGTATGTATAGATACCCAACTGATATGGACCGTGGATCTTATCGTTGATCACTTTCCGGACCAGCCGAATATTCTGCTCCACTTTCTTCTGCTGTTCTGCTGTCAGGGTCATGACGCCAGTGCGCCTCCTTTCTGTGCATAATATCGCCCCCGCGTTTTGGCTTTTCGCCGTTCCAAGAGCTTTCTGCTTTCTTCAATAACCTGCTTACAGTAATACTCGCCGAGATGACCAATGTGCGCTTCGGAAAGCGGCGCCATAATCAGGTCGGACAGCCACTGATATGCATCCTGCTTACTCATATAACCTGATTCATAAAGCTGGTCAAAATAATGGTGCGCTGTGCGGCGCAATGTACGCAGCTCGTGATTGGCCATACTGCCGACCGGAATATTCGTGCCGGCATGGACGCGGACATACGAGTCGCATTCGGGATAGCGGGAACACACATAAAGCATGGTCCCTCTGGAATTGTCGCGGTAGATCCCATCTGCACTTCTGTACACAACAGGACTGCCGCAGTAGGGGCACCGCATCCCGCCCCGGTCAAACCCCTTTCTTTTCTTCTTTTTATTCATAGTTCAATATTACCTCCGAGAAAAACAAAAAGCCGGAAGAACTGCGTTAAAACATACAGCACAAATGATCACTGTATGGATTCAAGCAGCCTTCCGGCTATCATATTCAATTGCCTGCGTTATTGTGGACTTGCTCAGTGCGCAAATCCGTAACGATTCCTTGCCTCTTCCCGAGACGAAGTCTGACGCCATACCATAGACGTATCGAGAGCCTGAACGCAAGCTGCCGAATTTTGCGAAAAATATCGCAACTTTTCCGCTTTTCTCTGTCAGACTCAGTCTGGTGGATTATTCCTCGTCTTCTTCGTCATCTGGCGCCTCATTTTCACGCTTTTTCTTGAGAATCTGCATGACGATCAGCGTGCCGATTGCAATGACCATACCGCCTGCAAAGAGGATGATATGCAGCGTCGGAATGCCGGATACGGCTTTCTCATTTGACTCAGGGTTTTGCTCTGTTGTGGCAGGAGCTTGCGTCTGGGCTGTTGAGTTTGCCGTATCCTCCGGTTCCGGAATCGAAGTTGAGGAATTTATACAGGTCAGAATGTACTGGGAGCTGCCGCCGATCTCAAGGCGGAGCACGCCATCCGTTCCGACCTTGACGGTGCCGGGGTAAACCCCGGCGTCCGTCTTGAGCTGGAACTCTACGCCCGACCATGATGTGCCAAGCTGGATCTCCAGTTGTTCTGCTTTTACCACCTGCAGTTCGCTGCCGTCCGTGCCTTGCTGCGCCGCATAGACCGGTGTGACCGGAATGCAGAGAATGCAAAGCAGCGACAGGATCAGCAGAATGCCTTTTGTCAGTTTTGTTTTCATTGTCTTACCTCCTTGGTCAGTCCGCAAGATGCTTCTTCTTGCGGGAATAAAGAATGGTACCGATCAGGACGCCAAGGCTTGCGAGCATCAGACCCAACCATAGATCCATATGAGAATTGTCACCGGTCTTCGGGCTGTCCGGATGGTCGGTCGTGACCTTATCGTTATGGACATTGACCGTCAGCGTTTCATCAGCGGTCAGCTCGATCTCAAAAGGATCCGGGCGTTTATACCCGGCGCTGACGCTGTCCTCAACTTCCGTCACGGTATATTTGCCGATGCGCAGGTTTTCAATGAAGATCTCACCGTTTGCGTCGGTCGTGAAAACTTCATCGTAATTCTCACCCGTGATACGGAAGCTGAATCCTTCCACACGACCGTCCGAGGAGGTCTTCACGATCTTCAAATTGCCGACCATATGGTCGTTGATGAAGCCAATGCCGGCTTTGTCCTCTACTTTCACCATCTCGCCATCAGTTACGATCTCAAAATAATAGTATCCGTTATCCTTGACGAAATTAACAGGCGCTTGCTTTTCATAGAGGAAGTATCCGCCGTAACGCAGCTCGGCGAGTTCATACAGACCGGGTTCACATTCCGAAAGGGTACCAACCAACTCATCCACATCCGGATCGAACTGCTGATTTCCGTTTACATCACGGTAGACCTCAAACACGGCACCGGTAAGCAAATGGTCGGGGTAATCCTTATCGACCTTGGTCGTATGAACTGCGCCATAGATATGGCGGTTCTCGGCTTTGAACTCGATTACGGCACCATCCGTAGTAATGTCGACCGGGAACTCTGTCTCGTTGAGGACGAAGCCCTCGGCGGGTTTCAGCTCGCGCACGATCCATTTCCCAAATCGCACATTCTTAAAGGTGAAGATGCCGTCTGCATCGGATACCGCTGTCAGCACGGCGTTTTCCTCTGTGAATTCCGTATCATCCTCCGTAAAGAGACCAAACAGCGCACCCACAACCGACTTTCCGTCTTCGTCGACCTTGTAGCCTTTGATGTCGCCGCGAATGAATTTGTTCTCGACGGTAATGAAAACGGTTTTGCCGTCCTCGGTGATTTCTACCTCGATCGGCGTTTTATTGAGCACATAGCCGGTCGCCGGCTTCAGCTCACGGATGATCCATTTCCCGTACCGGATGTCTTCAAAGCGGAACTTACCAGTGCTGTCAGACTCGGTTACACGCACGGCAGTTTCCTCGGTAAATTCCGTTTCACCTTCACGGAACAAACCGAATACCGCACCGGCAATCACATTGCCGTCCTCGTCGAGCTTGGTGCCCTCAATATTGCCACGGATATACCGGTTCTCCAGCTCAATGTTCACCACATCGCCGTCTTCGGATACTGTGACCGGATATGCCTTTTCATTGAGGACAAAGCTCTTGGCTGGCTGGATCTCACGAACGACCCAGGTCCCGAAGGGCACCTTTTCAAATTTGAAGGTACCGTCCTGTGCGCTTTCCGCCGTTAAATGCGCATTTTCAGCCGTATACTCATTTTCATCATTGCGGAACAGACCAAAAATCGCACCGGCGGTCACATGACCATCCTCATCGACCTTGCGGCCGGAAACCATACCGTACTTGAGGTCGTTTTTAATCGGGGCGCTGTCATTGACAGAAATCTCGACCACCTGAGTTTCCTGCGAACCGTAGGAAAACTCGAATTCATAATGGGTGTCATCCAGGATGTAGTGCTCGTCCGTACTGCGCTCCTGCAGGTAATAGCTGCCCAGAGGCAGGTCTGTACTGACCGTCGTCATACCGTTATCATCAAAGGTCACGATCTCAATGAGTCCACCTGCCGGAATTATGGTCCCGTCACCGGCAACCAGGTCAGTCTTGGCATACAGACCGAAGGTGATATTTTTCAGCTCGCCGTTCATACCGATGCCGAACAGCTCATTCTGCTCCAGCACCTTACGCAGGGATACTTTGACCTTTTGGCGTTCGTTATAGAGATTACCGGCGGTTTCCGTAATGGCGACCTCTTGACCGGCGTAAGTCAGCTCCACCGTCTGGATTGTGCCGTTCAAAACCATCCCGTGCGGTGTGGTGATCTCCTGAATCTCATATTTTCCGAGATACAGCTCCTTGCTCGATGCCACGCCGTCAGACTCAGTCGTGATCGTATCCACGACCTCGCCCTTTGCGTAATGCATGACGCCGTCAAGCGTATAAATATCTTCTGCGGCA
>SFGY01000049.1 GCA_004556455.1 Clostridiales bacterium
TTGCTGTAGGCCACCGCCTGCTCCAGGCGTTCAGGCTGCATGACCGCAGAGGCCAGCATAAAGTCGCGGAAACTCTCCGCCAGCTCTGCTTCGACCTCCTCACGCAGTTTCTGGTTGAGGCGGATGCGGTTAATAAACTGACGCATCAGCTCATCCTGCTTATCTTTGAGCAGTTTATGGCCGCGCCTCGCCGTCTCCAGACGGCGTTTGAGCATGGAAAGCACCATGCGGGTGGGATTAACTTTTAGTCGTGCCATAAGCCTCTTCTTTCTGCTGCAGCTGTCCTGGCCGCCTGCTGACACTGTCCTGGCCGCAGTTCAGGCCAGGAACACAGTCCAGGGCTGCCTGCGCTCCGTAAAGCTCGGGTGAGCCCGGGCCTCCGTGTCGTCTGCGCTCAGCTTACCTTACGCCTCGGGAAAGTACTCGTCGAGCAGCTTGTCGCTGATGCGCTTCAGTTCGGCGCGGGGCAGCATACGGAGCAGGGACCAGCCCAGATCCAGCGTCTCCGCTATGCTGCGGTTGGTGCTGAAGCCCTGGTTCACATAGCGCTCGTCAAACTCATCCGAGAAGCGGGCAAAGGCCAGATCGGTATCGGAGAGAGCCGATTCGCCCAGAATCGTGGCCAGCTCCTTGGCTTCGCGTCCGCGGGCCACAGCGGCATAGATCTGGTTCATGGTCGCCGCGTGATCCTTGCGGGTCTTGCCTTCACCGATCCCCTTATCTTTAAGGCGGGAAAGCGAGGGCAGAGCGTTGATGGGCGGCTGAATGCCCTTATTGAAGATATCCCCCGAAAGGATGATCTGCCCTTCGGTAATGTAGCCGGTGAGGTCCGGGATGGGGTGGGTGATATCGTTTTCCGGCATGGTCAGGATAGGGATCTGCGTAATGCTTCCCTCGCGGCCTTTAATACGTCCGGCGCGCTCGTAAATCTGCGAGAGGTCGGTGTAGAGGTAGCCCGGATAGCCGCGGCGTCCCGGCACTTCTTTGCGGGCCGCCGAAACTTCACGCAGGGCGTCCGCATAGTTGGTCATATCCGTCATGATGACGAGGACGTGCATGTTCTTCTCAAAAGCCAGATACTCGGCTGCGGTCAGAGCCATGCGCGGGGTGGAAATACGCTCAATCGTCGGGTCGTTCGCTAGGTTGATAAAGAGCACGGCGCGGTCGATGGCCCCGGATTCACGGAAGTCATTCATGAAAAACTGTGATTCTTCAAAGGTGATGCCCATGGCCGCAAAGACGACGGCGAATTTTTCGCGGCTGCCCGGCACGGTGGCCTGGCGGGCAATCTGTGCAGCGAGCTGGTTGTGCGGCAGACCGTTGCCGGAGAAAATCGGCAGTTTCTGGCCGCGGACCAGCGTATTCAGGCCGTCGATGACGGAAACCCCGGTTTGAATAAATTCGGAGGGGTAGTCGCGGGCGTAGGGGTTGATGGGCAGACCATTGATGTCCCGGCGCTCCTCCGCGATGAGGCGGGGGCCATCATCGATCGGCTCGCCCATGCCGTCAAAAATACGCCCGATCATATCCTCGGAAACACCGAGTTCCAGCGGCTTGCCCAGAAAGCGCACACTCGTCTCCGGCAGGTTGATACCAGCCGAGCCTTCAAAAAGCTGAACCAGAGCAAAACCATCGCCCACTTCCAGCACTTTGCCGCGGCGCTGCTCACCGTTCTGCAGGCGGATATCGACCAGTTCTTCGTATTTAACTCCCTCAACCTCGGTGACCAGCATCAGAGGGCCGGAGATTTCTTTAACGGTTTGATATTCTTTCAGCATTTTTCTCCTCCTCGATCAGCGGCCGCTCTCCGCGTCTTCTTCACGCGCCGCTCTCAGCTCGCGGAAGGCCGATTTAATGTCCTCCTGCAGCACTGTAATGCGCTCGAGTTCGGCTTCGGGAATAAAACGCATCCGCGAGATTTGATTGGTCAGCGGCAGGGCGGTGATTTCGCGGAGATAGACGCCCTTTTCCAGGGCAAGCCCGGCCTCGTGATAAAAGAGCAGGATCACTCCGAGCATGGCCTTTTGCTTGGCCGGTGAACAGTAGGTGTCCACCTCGTCGAAAGCATTCTGCTGGAGGAAGTCCTCGCGCAGGGACTTCGTCGTAAACAGCTTGAGCTGATCCGCTTCGGAGAGGGTGTCCTGACCCACGAGGCGCACAATTTCCTGCAGGTTCTGCTCATCCTGGAGCAGCGCCATGGCCTCTTTGCGCAGGTCGGAAAAGCCGTCCAGGCGCTCATCGAAGGCGCGATCCATCTTGTCCTGGTAGAGCGAATAGGAGTTCAGCCAGTTAATCGCCGGGAAGTGACGGGCATAGGAGAGGGCGTAGTCAAGACCCCAGAAAACTTTGACGATACGCAGCGTGGACTGGGTGACCGGTTCAGAAAGGTCGCCGCCCGGAGGCGAGACCGCGCCGATAATGGAAAGACTGCCCAGTCGCTCGTCGGAGCCGAGGCAGCGCACCTTGCCGGAACGCTCGTAAAAGTCGGCGACACGGGAACCCAGGTAAGCGGGATAACCTTCATCACCGGGCATTTCCTCCAGGCGGCCGCTCATTTCGCGCAGAGCCTCAGCCCAGCGGGAGGTGGAGTCGGCCATCAGAGCGACGGAATAGCCCATATCGCGATAGTATTCAGCAATCGTGACACCTGTATAAATGGAAGCTTCACGCGCGGCCACCGGCATATTGGAGGTGTTGGCAATGAGCACCACCTTGTGCATCAGGGACTTGCCGCTCTTCGGGTCAATGATGTCCGGAAATTCCATGAGCACGTCCGTCATCTCGTTGCCGCGCTCGCCGCAGCCAATGTAAACGATGACGTCGGCATCGGCCCATTTGGCCAGCTGATGCTGGATGACCGTCTTACCGGAACCGAAAGGCCCAGGTATGGCGGCGGTTCCGCCCTGAGCCACCGGGAAAAAGGTATCAATGACACGCTGACCCGTGACCAGAGGTTCTTTCGGGTCAAGCTTATAGCGGTAGGGGCGGCTGCGGCGCACCGGCCAGCGCTGCATCATGGTGACTTCGTGCCCGCCCACAACGGCAATCGGCTCTTCCACCGTCGCCTCGCAGTCGGCAATCTTTTCGACCGGGCCGCTGACCCCCACGGGAACCAGGATCTTCAATTCAATGAGGTCCGTCTCCTGAACGGTCCCCAGCACATCTCCCGGCTCCACGGTGTCGCCGACTTTGGCCACAGCCTTAAAAGCCCAGCGCTTTTCACGGTTCAGAGCAGGGGCCGTCACGCCCTTGGCGAGGAAGGCTCCGGAGAGGTCCGCGAGTTTTTCCAGAGGGCGCAGGATACCGTCGTAAATATTGCCGATCAAGCCCGGCCCCAGTTCGACGGAGAGCGGCGAACCGGTGGAAACTACAGCTTCGCCCGGGCCAATTCCGGTCGTTTCTTCATAGACCTGAATGGAGGCTTTGCCCTCGCGCATCTCAATGATCTCGCCCACGAGCCGATTGGCCGAAACTTCCACGACGTCGTTGATATTGGCTTCCTCCATGCCGATCGCTTCCACAAGCGGTCCGGAGACTTTGGTAATCGTTCCCTGTTTCAATGCTTTCCTCGCTTTCTCGACCGTTAATCCAGGATATTGCGGCCTACGGCCTTTTCCACACGTTTGCTGATAGCCGCCCGACCAAGTCCCAGGCTGCCGCCGCGGTCAGGAATCAAAATAATCGCCGGGGTAATTTCGCCGATATAGCGCTCGACGGTTTCCGGAATTTGCTCCGCCAGCCGCTCCGTGAGAAAAATCACGGCGCTGCCCTCACGTGCCAGCCGATCCACCGCGTTGCGCGCCTCATCCGGCGTTTTGGGCGTGGCGACTTCCAGGCCAAGGGCACGGAAGCCAAGGACGGATTCGCGGTCGCCAACTACAGCAACTTTGAGACTTTTTGTCATCTTTCTCCCTCCTCAGGCTCAGCGACCGGCCACTCTCAGCCGATTTTCCCGGACCTCTGCTTTGCCGCCGCTCTGCAGCGAAACCAGCAGGATCCGCAGGTTCAAAATTTCCATCTGGCGGCAGAGCGCATAGCCAAACAGCACTTCCGGCCCATAGGTGACCTTAAGAGCCTCGCGGGCCGCACGCAGCGTGGCCTCGTCCCGAGCTTTTTCCAGTTTGGCGGGATCTCGCCCGGCCAGAGCCGACACCACGGCGGAGAGCAGAGGTTCACGGAAAGGCAGCTTGCGGGTAAAGCTTTCACCCCCAAGCTCTTCGTCCCTCAGCTCAGAAACCAGGCGAGAAAGCGTGGCCTTCGCCAGCTCACCCCCTGGAATAAAAGCCAGGGCAAAACGTTCTGCCGATCCTCCGCTGACACGCAGGCGCAGCGCCGTTCCGAGATTCTGCAGATCAACGCGCGTGCGCACCCAGTTCTCGATGAGCGGCGACTCCAGCTGCCGCGCCAGCTCCAGCTCTGCGGCATAAAGAGCGCGGTCGAGAACAAATTCCCCGCGCTGCAGATCCGCCGTATTGGTGAGTTCTTCCAGCGCTTCGCTCAGAGCCTTTTCCTGGAGACTTTCACGGGGATTGCGCTCGGGCTGCTCCGCAAGTTTGCGGAGATAGAGCAGATTCTGACCCGGAACCTCCATCAGCAGCTGCGAAAAATCTTTGCCCAGCACCTGCTGTTTCAGGAGAATTTTCAGGTTATGAAACTCATCTTCAAGGGTAAAAAGCTCGAGCAGAGGACTTCCCGGTGCCGCTTCAGCCAGTTCGCGGCTGAGGCGTGCACTTTCCTCATGGAGGACTTCTTCATAGGAAAGCTCTTCCGGGGCACGGCTCAGATTCACCCCATAGGGCGTTTCACGGAAAAGGCGCAAAGCTTCCTCATAGTCTGTGGCTGCAAAAAGCTGCTGCAGCTGCTGCGGGGTCAGCAGGCATTTTTCCGCCACGCGAATGCGCGAGGAAGCATAAATGTAATCCTCGCGGCTCTTATAATCTCTGCCCCTGGCGGCTCCCACAGAGCTCATGATCCGGCCCCCGTTAGAAATTCAAGCAACTGACTTTCCAGAACTTCGCGCTGATCGCGCAGGAGTTCGCAATAATCATGCTTCTCGATGACCCCGTTAGCCCGGCGCAGGGAAAAACCTGCGCAGAGAGAAGGATCTTCCTCGGCTTTTACCCCGGCGGGCAGCTGCACTTTTGCACCCGGCGGGATGAGCAGCTGATCGCCCGGCGCGAGCGGCTTAAGAGCCAGAGCCTCGGCAATAAGCCTGCTGAGTTCTTCGTCCGGCAGAGCTTTAAGTCGCGTTTCCGCTGCAGAAAGCACCTGTCCGATGAGATTCTGGCGGGCGCTCAGCAGCTTATCACGGGCTTCCAGCCTGGCATGCGCCAGACGGTGTTCCCGCAAAACCACGGCGTTATCACGTTCCTTTTTCAGCTGCTCCTCAGCCTCCGCAGCGGCGGCCTTCTTCTCAGCCTCCAAAAGGCCATCCAGCTTGGCCCTTGCCTCAGCAAGCAAATTCTCAGCCTGCGCTTGGGCGTCGTCCAGGATCTTTTGACTTATTTTCGTAAGATTCGACATCGTCCGCCCTCCATCCGCTCTTATTGAACGGCGTTGAGCAGCATCAGGGAGATAACCAGAGAGAGGATCGCATAGGTTTCGACCATAACGGCAAAGATAATGCCCTTGGTCGACTGCGACTCATTTTTGGTCAGGATATTGATGCCGGCGAGGGAAACGCGGGCCTGATAGTAAGCTGAGAAAAGACCGACAAAAGCCATGGGCAGGCAGGCCATTAAAATGCCGAGACCGCTCTGCAGGCTCATGTCCATACTTAGCTTGCGCAGCGAGAGAATGCCGATAATGAAACCATAGAGACCCTGGGTGCCCGGGAGCAGCTGAAGTATCAGGGAACGGGCGAATTTCTGAGGCTCATCAATCATGAGGGCCGCGCAGGACTCACCGCACATGCCGACGGATTTCGCCGAGCCGATACCGGGCAAAAGCGCCGCGAGAGACGCTCCCAAAAGCCCCATAACCAGGCCGCCGTTGTTCGCAAATGAAAAGGCTTCCAAAAACATTCTAATTCCTCCTATGCTCTAGCGGACTTCGTAGTATTGCGCGTCCGCCCGATACCGTTTAAAGGGCAAGCCGCCGCCTTCGTAAAACTTGCCGTAAAATTCCACATAAATCAGACGCAGGCTGTGGACATAAGCCGATAGCCCCGAGAGAAAAATATTGAAGGCGTGGAAAATGAAGAAGACCAATAGTGCGCCGACCTTGCCCGGGATGCTGCCTTCAAAGAGCATGCCCCCGATGAGGTTGACCGCATAACCAATAAAGCCGCCGGACATCACCAGAGCGGCAATACGCGTATAGGAGACCAGATCGCCAATCCAGGAGGTCGCTCCATAGAGGTTGTAAAGCCCCCAGCCAATGCGGCCGCCCAGACCCGCGCTGTCGCGCGCAGAAAACAAAACCACAAGCAGGGCCCCCACAATCATGGCCCACTTGACGATGTTGTGTCCTGCAGGGCTCAGGAAGCCGAGCTGAGAACCGACCAGCAGAACCAGCGCACCGCCCACAATCAGATACCAGCTCAGGACATCGTAGACCGCACCCATGGGGTCCCCGTCGCGAATCTCCATCACACCCTTTATGCCGAGGGCAAAGAAAAGCATGACGATGCCGAAGGCCATGGAAAAGACGAGCATTTCCATGCTCTGCTCCCCGGGCGAAATAAGGGACGGGAAAGAAAGGGCAAAAAAGCTGCCGAAAGCCAGGCCCGAGAGCATGGTCGGCACGGAAAGAATCTGGAAAAAGCGCAGCGTCTGCCGTGTGGATGGCTTCATCTTAAAGAGGTGAAGGCCGAGTGTGGCAAGAATAAACATGACCAGACCGTAGCCCAGATCGCCCAGCATCAGGCCGAAACAGAGACTGTACCAGGGCATGGTCACGCCCGTGGGATCGAGCTCATTGTAATGGGGCAGAGAGTAGGTGTTGACGATACTTTCAAAAGGCGAAACCAGAGCGTTATTGCGCAGCAGCACGGGAACCTTGTCGGCCGTTTCATCCCGACGGGAGACCGCTTCAAGCTGAAGTTCATAAGGCTGCTGCAGCGCCGCAGAAAGCTGTTCGCGCAAAAGCGCCTCTTTTTCGCTGGGCACGTAACCTTCGAGGAAAAAGAGCCGTGAACTGCGCCGCAGGTTTTCCCGCGATTCAGCCTGAACACGCTCGTTTTTCAGGCTTTCCGCCGCTATTTTCAATTCCTCAAGATGGAGGTCAGAAAAAGTCTGCAGGGCGTTTTCCCGCTCTGCAAGCTGGGTATCCAGCTCCTGCAGTTTCTCGTCGGCGCGGCGAATCCCCTCTTCTGGCAGGGTGTTCAGCTGCAACTGCTCTTCGCTGAAAGCATGCTCACGCAGAGCGGCCTCCACCTGTTCCGCCACGGACTTGTGGTAAAAAAGCAGGAGCGTGGCGTTTTTTTCGTCTTCGTCCAGGCGCTCCACATGGACCAGCTCCAGCGGGGCCAGAGCCGCCTCTAAATCTTCTTCCCAGCGAAGCGGCAGGCTGCCGAGACAGGTGCGCACCTCCTTTAGCTGAACAAGATCGGAGAAGGGCATATCCAGACGATGAAAGCGGCGAAGTTCTGCCTTGCGCGCGACAAGATAGGTTTTTCTTTCTTTAATCCGCGCCATCTCATCCGTGATCTGCCGCAGTTCATCGCAAAGGTCGTCAACCGGAGTCTCCTCGAGTTTGGCCA
>SFGY01000050.1 GCA_004556455.1 Clostridiales bacterium
TTTTAGCTTTCAGGGGAAGTCCAGGTGCTTTGGCTGCCGCTGAGGAAGCTATTTGAGAAGCTGGCGAAGGTGTCGTGGTTGTCGTTGGCGAGGAAGCTTCCGCGCAGGTTGCGCTCATCTCTCCAAGCTTATCGAAGTCAGCCTCATCACCTGCCATATCATTTTTCTGTCTTGAGTCTTGGGTATTGAGCCTTTTCAGCAGTTTGTCGACTGCGACGATGGCATCGGTTTCCATGGGGTTAATCATGGCATCACTCAGGAAACGCAGCTCAGCAAAAAGGCGTTGAAGCTCAGGAGCAATTTTATCGAGATCATCCAGAAGGGCATAAATCATCCAGCAGGCATCGGCAGGCAGGCGGGTCTGTTGCAGAAAGCGCCGCGCATCCTCTGCCGCAATGGCCGAAAGCTCATGCGGCTTTCCGGAAAGCTGCTCCTGCAGCGGCAAAACACCCTGCAAAAGGGTCTGTCGCAAGGCCCCCGCGTCCAGCTGACCCAATGCGCTCAGCCAATCGTTAAGATCTTGCCCCGTTAAAGGGAGAAGCGGAAAAAGCAGTTCCGGAACACTGGCATCAGGATGAAAATAGCGGCGAATCTCTTCTTCATAACGTTCGAGCGCCCCGCGCGCCGCTTTCAGCCAGGGCAGAGGCGGAATCTGACCCTCATCAAACGGCAGCTTCTTCATGCCCTCCGGCACATGATCCGTAAAGAGCAAAAGGGGGAATTGCAGCTGAAGGTAACAATGAGTTTCTTCTCGGGCTAGCACAAAGCGAGGGGGAGCAGCAAGATCTCCCATCTCTGGCTTTTTCTCCTTCGTTTCAGGGATTAATTCAGCTTGGACCTCGGGAAATAATTCTGTCTGTGGCGCGGAATCTGGCCCCTCTTGGAAAGTGGACACAATTTCACCCATTGGCTCATGTTTTTTCTCTCCAGCAAATTCTTCAAGCCTTTCTTTTTGCTCCAACTCACTCAACTCGTTCCCTCTTAACTCACTCATTGTCTCCCCCTTAAACGCACTCGCTTTGCTTCCCCTTTATTAGACGTCAGACTTCCTGGTCTGACGTCTGAAGCGGACCCAGAAGGCCGCTGTAAAACATCCATTGTGCTTACCTTGATGCTAACAAAAGAAAGTTGAGGAAACTTTGATAAAGGATTAAAACTTTGATACAGATCGAAGAATTTTAGAAAAAGTCTTGGAGCCTTCGCCGGGAAACAGTCTTGTCATTTTCATGTAACAATAAATAAAAGGCCTGAAAATCAGGCCTTTTAAGCTCACGGTTGTGAAAAAATGAGGTGAAAACACGCCCGTGAGGCTGATGTATTTACATCTTATCAATAGGATCGCTAATTTCTCATATAGAGATCCAGCAGCTCTGCCGTCGCCAGGATGCCCCGCTCGTGCGTGCGCTCCAGACTGTGGGTAGAATCCACGCCAGGGCCGATACAGGCGAAATCCATGTCGATACCGGCGACGGCCGCGAGACTGCCGTCCGAGCCATAGCGAATGTGCACATCGACACAGTGTTCTACGCCATGATCCTGGGCCAGCTTGGCCAGGCGCTGACGGAAGTCGAAGGGATACGGTGTACGCGAGTCTTTGCAGACGATCGTCACTTGGGTTTCACGAGAGTTGCGTTTTTCGCCCACAGTGCCAATGTCGAGGGCAAGAATTTCACGAATGCTGTCTGGCGGCGAAGCGACACCATGGCCCATTTCCTCATAGTTCGAGAAAAGCAGGCGTGTCGGCTCGGCAGGTTTTTCACCAGCCTTTACCATGCGGCTGAGGACTTCCAGGAGGATGGCCGCATCAACCTTGTTGTCGAGGAAACGGCTCTTCAGGAAGCCTGTATCTGTAAACTCAGTATGGGTCTCAAAGCAGATAAAGTCGCCCAGCTCCACGCCAGCCGCACGGGTTTCTTCGGCAGAATTCGAGAGGATATCCAGACGCACGGCCATGGTGTCGTAGTCTCTTACTTCCGCACGCACGATATCGTGATAGATATGCACAGAGGCTTTATCAGAGAGGATCGTGCCCGTCAGGACTTTGCCCGAGGCACAGTGGACGCGTACAGACTCTGTTTCGAGGCAGTGATAATCCCAGCCGCCGATGTTGCTGAAGCGCAGACGGCCGTTGTCACAGATTTCCGTGACCATGGCGCCCAGGGTATCAATATGAGCGGTGACCATGCGACGAGGCGCTTCACCTTCCGGGAAATCCACGTAGAGCGCCTGTTTATTGGTGTATCTGGGTGTAAATCCCATTTCTTTCAGTGTCTTTTCAAGATAGGCATTAACTTCACCGGTATAACCGCCGGGGCTGTCAATGGCCAGTAAATCCTTAGCCAGCTCCACAATGGGAGCGCTTTCAAATTTCTTTTTCATCATTTCTGCTTTCTTTGCTTTCTAACGTTTTAATCTTCAAGCTTATCCGAATGCAACCTTGGTGCGGCATGCGGCATTTTTACGACAAACAACTATTTTCCGTCGGCAGACTTAGTGTTTTCGGCAGGCTTTGTGGTTTCGGCAGGCTTATCATCATAGAGATGACAGGCGACCTTATGGCCATTCCCCATATCTTTGAGTTCGGGTGATGTCTCCGAACAAATGGGCATGGCCATACGACAGCGTCCGCAAAAACGGCAGCCGTCCGGCGGGTTCACCGGACTCGGCACATCGCCCTCAAGAATAATTCTTTCGCGTTTAATGTGACGCTTGGGAATAGGGATGGCAGATAACAGCGCCTGGGAATAAGGATGCAGCGGCTCGATAAAGATGTCTCGATAATTCGCAACCTCAACAATCTTTCCGAGATACATCACCGCGATGCGATCGCTGATATGTTTGACCACACTGAGGTTATGGGCGATAAAGAGGTAGGTCAGGCCAAGGTCATCCTGTAATTCGCTGAGCAGATTGAGAATCTGAGCCTGTATACTCACATCCAGGGCCGAAACCGGCTCATCCATCACGATAAACTTAGGATTCAAAACCAGCGCGCGGGCAATGCCGATACGCTGCCGCCGTCCGCCGTCCAATTCATGCGGGTAAGCATCGAGCAGACGTTTTTCCAGACCGACCATATCCATGGCCTCAAGAACCTTTTGCCGTATTTCTTCTTTATTGCTGCCAATCTTGTTAATCACCAGAGGATCTGCGATAAGGTCCTGGGTGTTGAGGCGGGGATTCAGTGAAGAATAGGGATCCTGAAAGACAATCTGCATCTCCTGCTTCATCCTCCGAAGATCCGCCCGACGGTGAAAGTCAAGAATGTTCTTTCCTTCAAAAAGAACTTCGCCGGAATTCGGATCGTTCAGTCGGATAATGGCACGGCCGCAAGTTGATTTGCCACAGCCGGATTCACCCACGAGGCCTAAAGTTTCGCCCTTTCCGATGGAAAAGCTGACGTCGTCAACCGCGCGCAGGGGGCCTTTCTTGGTTTTGAAGTATTTCTTTAAATGTTTCACTTCAAGAAGTTTATCAGGCATCTGCTTTTGCCTCCTTCCCACTAAACTCGCCTTTTTCGTTCACGTAATGGCAGGCCAGCTGGTGATCCACGCCGCTAATGGCCCGCATCTCCGGAATTTCCTTACGACAGCGCTCTGTCGCATAGGGGCAGCGGGGATGGAAGCAGCAGCCGCTGGGCAGATCTGCAGGATCCGGTGGTGCGCCGGGAATCACATGCAGAGATTCGACATCCTCATCGAGCGAGGGAATCGACGCAAACAGGCCGCGCGTGTAGGGGTGCAGCGGATGGTCATAAATCTCATCTGTGTCACCGTCTTCAACCACGGAACCGGCATACATGATGGCCACGCGGTCGCAGATTTCGGCAACCACGCCAAGATCGTGCGTGATCAGCAACATGGAGGTATTAAACTCGTCTTTGAGCTTATTCATCAGCTCCAGAACCTGGGCCTGAATCGTCACGTCGAGGGCCGTCGTCGGTTCATCGGCGATAATCATCTGGGGGTTGCAGGCAAGGGCCATGGCGATGCAGACACGCTGCTTCATGCCGCCGGAAAACTGGTGAGGATAGTCATTAAAGCGCTCCGGCCTTATACCCACCACTTCCAGCATGTGCCTGGCTCGCTCACAAAGATCCACTCCACTGAGCTTTTCGTGCAGGCCAAGAACCTCTTCAATCTGTGCGCCCACCGTCATGGAGGGGTTCAGACTGGTCATCGGGTCCTGAAAGATCATGCTGATGCGGCTGCCTCGAATTTGGCGCATTTCATCTTTTTCCAGACCAAGAAGATCACGGCCCTCAAAAAGAATCTGTCCGCTTTCGATGATTCCCGGGGGATCCGGAACCAGGCGCAGAATGCCCAGCGCCGTGGTGGTCTTCCCCGCGCCCGTCTCACCGACAAAGCCGAGAGATTCGCCGGCTCCGAGCTTAAGGTTGAGTTTGTTGACCGCCCTTACTGTACGGGCATCCGTTTTGTAGATAATGTTCAGATCCCGGATTTCGAGCAAAGGCTCGCCATCCTTCGCTTCCCAGCGTTCCGTATTAAGCTCGGGCTGAAAAGGTTTGGGTTGTTTCTTTTGCAACATAGCCGCCTCCTAATCTCTGAGCTTGGGATCCAGGGCATCGCGGAAACCATCGCCCAGCACGTTCAGGGCAAAAATCGTAATCATAATCGCGAGACCGGGGAAAAAGGTAATGTGCGGGAAATCACGAATATACTGTCTGCCGCCGGCCAGCATGGCTCCCCATTCCGGCACTTCCGGATCAAGGCCCAGACCGATAAAGCTCAGACCGGCCGCCGTGAGAATAGCGAAGGCCACGCCCAGAGTCGCCTGGACGATGATCGGCGCAAAACAGTTGGGAATGATGTGACGGATAATTGTGTGCAGATGCGTCGCGCCTGCGGCATGCGTCGCTTCAATGTACTCCTGATCCTTTACCGTCAGTACGGAGGCGCGCATGATACGGGCATATTGAGGAATGGACGAAATTCCCACGGCAATCATCAGATTGACCAGGCCCGTGCCCAGCGCTGCCGAGATGGAAATAGCCAGAAGAATCTGCGGTACGGCCAGCAGGATATCCATGCTGCGCATGATGATATTGTCCGTTACGCCGCCGAAGTAGCCGGCGACAGCTCCGAGGAGACCTCCGAAGACAACGGCAATACCCACCGCGATAAAGCCGACCGAGAGGGAAATACGTGAGCCATAGATGACACGGGTAAAGATATCCCGCCCCAGGTCGTCACAGCCAAAAATATGTTCCGAGTTGGGTTTCATATTTTTGTTCTCAAGATGCTGCTCGGAGTAGGAATAGGGGGCGATCACACTGGCAAAGATCGCTATCGCCACGAGCAGGCTCAAAATCACAAGGCCGAACATGGCCATTTTGCTTTTCTTTAATCTGCGCCAGAATTCCTTGAGGCGCATGAAACGACGTTCTTTCTTTTTATCTTTCATGTGGGCCTCCTAACGATACTGTGAGCGGATTTTGGGGTTCACAGAGGCATAGAGCAGGTCGACGACCAGGTTGACAAGGCTGAAGGCCACTGCGATAAAAAGCACGCCGCCCTGAACCACAGGGAAATCCTTCATCTTGATCGAATCAACCATGAGACGGCCAACCCCCGGAATGGAGAAAACGGCTTCGGTAAGGACAGCGCCGCCCAAAAGCGCGCCAAACTGCAGGCCGACCGTGGTGATGATCGGCATGAGGGCATTGCGCAGGGCATGATGAATGATCACTTTCGCCTCTGTCTGTCCCTTTGCACGGGCTGTTCGAATGTAATCCTGGCGAATGACCTCCAGCATGCTGGAGCGGGTCATGCGCATGATGACGGCAATCGACTGAGCGCTCAGGGCAATAGAAGGCAGGACCATGTGTTTGAAGGTCGAAAAACCTGCGGAAGGAAACCAGTGCAGGCGCGCCGCAAATTGCAGAATGAGCAGCATGCCCAGCCAGAAAACCGGCATGGAAATACCGATCAGACCCAGAATGAGGGCCACATTATCAAAAACCGAATATTGTTTTACCGCCGAGATAATCCCCAGCGGGATGCCGATTACCACAGCAATAGCTACAGCCAGAGCAGCCAGTTTTAAGGTCGCCGGGAAAGCCGACATAATCACGCTGAACACCGGTTGTTTGGCGCGATAGGAACGGCCCATATCCTGATGCAGGACAAGATTACTCAAAAAGTTGCCGTAGCGAACGATGTAGGGATCGTTCAGTCCCATTTCTTCACGCAGCTGCTCTACTTGTTCGGTATTTGCCGACGGTCCCAGCAGGGCCCTTGCAGGGTCGCCGGGTGTAATGTAAAGCAGGGTGAAAGTGATCAGCGTCACCCCGATCAATACGGGAATGAGCAGCAGAATCCTCTTGATGATATAGCGCAGCATAACACTCCCCCCTCATTTCAAAAAAATAAGGGAGCCCGGGAGGGCTCCCTTAAGGCGGAAAAGCTGATTATTTGGCTTCGCCGAAGCTGGCCTTGTAATAGGGGTAGTAGGAGAACGGCGTCATCACGAAGTTCTGCACGTTCTTGCTCAGGCCGATGGTGGCTTCGTTGTTGTACTGGTAAATCCAGGGGCAGTCGTCAAGAATGATTTCCTGAATCTGTTTGTACACATCCGCGCGCTCATCGCCGTCTTCAAGTTCACGACCCTTTTCGAGAAGCTTATCCACTTCGGGGTTATTGTAGCGGGCGAAGTTCGCGCCGTTGCCGATGTTGCTACTGTTCAGGGGCGACCAGAGAGCCATGTCCGGATCCGGAACGGCCGGAGCCCAGCCGATTTCAAAGAGCTCGGATTCGCTGTTGCTGAGCTTATCAAGATAGGTGGACCACTCGAGGATTTCGATGTTCACGTCGACATTGATGGCCTTGAGATCTTCTTTGATGATCTGAGCCATATCGACACGCTCTTTTTTCTCGTTGGTGGAAAGGGTGATGGAGAATCCATCTTCATAACCCGCTTCCTTCATCAGTTCTTTCGCTTTTTCAACGTTGATTTCGTGAGGTTTCAGATCTTTGGAGAGCGTGTACTTAATGGAAGGACCCATGGGGCCGGTTGCAACCTGACCCACACCGCTGCAGACCGCTTCAACGATCTTCGGCATGTCGATGACATAGGCGAAGGCCTGACGGACGCGCTTATCTTTAAAGTATTCGTTCTCGTTGTTCATGCCGAGGTACTGAGTGGTGTTCTCGAGTCCGCGAGCCATGACGAGGTCTGGATTCTCTTCAACTTTCTGCACGTCGAGCGGAGCAATTTCCTGAGCGACGTCGACATCGCCGGCTTCCAGAGCCAGCAGACGGCTTGAAGGTTCAGGCATCGGCAGGAATTCCATGCCCTTGAGAGCGGCTTTTTCGCCATGATAGTCTTCGAAGCGTTCGAGGACGACGCGGTCATTCTGAGTCCAGCTCACAAATTTGAAGGGGCCGGTGCCGCAGACCTGGGTCGTGCCGAAGTCGTCACCGGCTTCTTCCACGAA
>SFGY01000051.1 GCA_004556455.1 Clostridiales bacterium
GGCTGTAGCCAACCAAGCCATCGAAGCCGAGTCCGGGGATACGCCGTACACCTCCCGGTGGAGTTTTTCGATCAGCACCTCACCGTCCAGAGAAGTAAGCGTCTGAAACCAGCCGGAGCGGAAAAACCGCTCACAATCCTTTCTGACGGATTCGGCATCCTTGTCCCAGGGGTATTTCTTCAAACGGCGCAGCGCACGGCGATGGTCTTTCGCTGCCGCCAGAATAATAGCGTTTGCGAGGTTTGTATAACAGGTTTCCATTCTCATCCCTCCAAGTTGGCCTTGACCGCATCGATAAGTGCGGTCTGGGTCTTTTCTTTTTTACGGAGCGCAGTCATGATGCGCTCGTCGATGGTGTCTTTTGCAATGATGTGGTGAATGACCACGGTATCGGCGGTCTGACCCTGCCGCCACAGGCGGGCGTTGGTCTGCTGGTAGAGCTCCAGCGACCAGGTCAGTCCGAACCACACGAGAATGGAGCCGCCTGTCTGCAGGTTCAGCCCATGGTCGGCAGAAGCCGGGTGGATGAGTGCCACGGGCAGCTCACCGCTGTTCCATCTGCGGATGCTGTCGGAATCGTCCAGCAGGCTGAACGGGATGTGCCGTTTGTGCAGCCGCTCGGAGATGCGCTCCAGGTCATGCTTGAACCAGTACGCCACAAGGACGGGTTTCCCGTTGGCGGCTTCGATGAGATCCTCCAGCATATCCAGCTTGCGGTCGTGTATCTGAAACACACGCTTGTCCTCTCCGTAGACTGCTCCGTTTGCCATCTGGGAGAGCTTATTCGCAAGCGCTGCGGCGTTCCCGGCGTCGATTTCTTCGCCTTTCAGCGAGATAACCAGGTCTTGTTTCATGGCATCGTAGGCTTTGCGCTCTGTTTCGGATATTCAGAAATCTGCTTAAACTGAGCCGTGAACGTCACATCACTTTTCACGGTAATTTTGTTCTGTAGTTGATCAGAGGAAAGAGCGGTGCCGGCCGGAATGGCAGTACCACTGCCGACCTGGTATACGGCAGCATCGGCTGTCCAGTAGGCAAACTCATATCCCGAATTTGGACGTAAAGTATCCATGATGCTGCCGACAAAGCCGAAAGTCTCTGTCTCGGTTACATTCAGCTTGTAGTAGTAGGGCTTGTTAACATCATCGTCAATGCCGTAATACACAAACGGAATCTGGTCGTTTTTAGTCATGGTTCCATAATCTCCGGGGTAAAATTTAACAGCATACGATCCGGAATCCGCAAACACCGTAATCGGCACGATGGACAGTGCCAAGCACAAAGTCAGCAGAACTGTCAGCAATTTTGTTTTAAGTGTGCGTTCTTTCATAATTTAAAAATCCTATCTTAAAGTTTTTGTCCGCATTCGGAGCAGAATGCGCTTCCCTGTGCAATATCTGCACCGCAATTCGGGCATTTTGTGTTGAGCTTTGTTCCGCAATGATTGCAGAACTTAGAGCCGGCGGTGAGCAGCGCTTTGCAGCTCGGACACACGATCATTCCCACAGCCACCGTCTGACCCGCGCCGGTCACAACCACAGGCTGGCCGCCGGTCATAATGGTAGTTTCGATGACCTGAAACACCTCGCCTGGTAACTTTTTCTGTTTGAATGCACCCATTCCGGCGGTGATCGCCAGCGGCCATGCAACAAACAGACCGATTGCTCCGGCGCCGATTTTATCCGACCACTGTCCTTCGCCGATGCTGACATTCAGCTTGTCGCCCATCACTGCCATTTGCACGGCGATCGCCAGCCGCATTCCGGTAAGGGTTTTCCAGCCGTCCTTCGGCTGGCTTGCCTGCATAACATAGCCGTCCGTTGTCTGTGAACTCTGCACCTCCATGCCTTTCTCGGTGCGAAAGAAATTTTCCAACCGGGTAACGATCCCTGACACCTCAGTGCCGTTCAACATAAATACTCTTGATTCGTTCATTTGATTGCCTCCGTTTTAAAACTTCAAACAGGTTGCCTTTTTGGGGATACCTTGTTTATCTCAAGCTCGTTTTCCAAATGCTGCGACACGCTGTCGGCTATGGCGGTCGTTGCCATTCGGATACCGGTATCGGACAATCCCTGGCAAGGATGTATCATTGTTACGGTCAGTTCCGTTCCCGTTTCCTGTTCATTTACGGAGACGGAAAACCGGCTTAAATTACCGTATACCGACATCTCTGCTAAAATGGTGGATGCGTCTGTTTTTTCATATTCGGCACCGTTTTTATCCAGCACTTCATAAACGGCGAAGATCACATATTGCCGGTTATACGGCAGTATTATTCTTGTTGTTTTACTGTCCGGCAAAGCGGAAAGCTGCCTGTTCATCGTCCGACACCTCCTTTTCATCACGATTCTACGGTAAACTGTTTTTGTTATGGTGTTATTGCTTTTCAATATACCCGCTGATAGGTTCGGCATACATATTGTCGTCGGTCACTGCCTTGTACCGCTTGCCGTCGTACACATCGGTAAAACCGTTCGTAGCCTTGTAAATTTCGCCGGTCTCGGTATCGTAAACGCGCTCGTAGCCGAGGGTGGCGTCGCTCTGCTTCTGGCTCATAATGTCCTGACTTCTGTTGCGGCTTTCCCAGGAGGACATAAAGCCGTCCATGGTCGCATTGAAGTTCTGGCTGATCTGCTGAGCAAGGGCAACCTTTTCATTGCTTGCCTGATTGGTGGTTCTGACAAAGCTGTCGGAATACTGCAGGGTTTTGAAGCAATCGGTCAGCACACCTTCCCACTCGATAAAGGTGTCCTTTGCGGCGGTAACGGCAACGATGTTGTAAGCCATATAGTAGCCGCCGTCCACCGCCTGAAGCTGATAGCCTACCACATTGCCGTTGGAGATGGCAAAGCTGCCAAAGTCCACCACACTGGCGGCAAATAGGCCCTCGCCCTCTTTGCCGTTATCCGTGAATGTCGCGCGAAGCTGCTCGTCGCCGAGGGCGGAGGACTTCATCGGGCTGGCAGAGGGATAGCGGTCGGTTACCGTAAAATTATCAAACCGGGGGAAGGCATATCCCGAATAAGCAGGCTCCACCTCCGATGCAAATGCAGTATACTGTGAGAATATTTTGAAAAAGCCCTCTGTAGACGGGTTATCAAGCACAGCGGCCTTAGCAAAAAGCGCCGCCTGTGTATCGCCCATATTGTAGTTCTGCTGCCATGCATCTTTACCTGCCTGACTGTGCAGCAACACATCGGCTTTGAGCAGCACAAACATCTGATTGAGCGGTTCGTTCGGGTCGCTTACCCGAATACTGTGGTAGATATTTGTTCCGCCGGTCGTTACCGTCCAGCCCTTGGGGATGGTCATGCTGAAATCGGCGGTTTCGTATTTTTCGGTCTGCACGGCTTTTGCGACCGTCTGCGTGACCTTCACGCCTCTTTCCGTTTGTTCGGTTTTTGTGCCGTCATCGTTCACAACGGTTTTGCTGCCGCAGGCGGCAAGAAGCAAGGTCATGACCAAGGCCAGCGCAAGCGCCGTGATTCGTTTTGCATGCATCGTGTTTCTCTCCTTTTCCTTATTTCTGATCATAGTCCCAATAGAAACGGCAGGGATCGTATTTTTGATACGCACCGTATCCGTCTGTAAGCACCTCGGCAATGGGGAGCATCGTATAGTCCACGGTGATCACATGGCTTGTGCTGATGTTGCGGACATCTCCGTAAAAAGCAGTGAGCAGATCAAGCTTTCTTAGCTTTACATTGCAGTTGAGATGCTGCGCTGCGGGATAATAGGGAGACACCGAGCCGTCCGGCGCAAGCTGTGCTTTTGTGTCGCTGTCGTCCAAAGGCTCCGAGGCATACACGATCTCATAAAAAGCACAGTTGGTCATCAGAATGTTCCGATTAAACAGCCGGATCGGTGTTTCACCGGCAAGCTCGGACAGCTCCAAATCAAAGGCAATGTACTCCCGCCGATCCATGTCCCGATACCAATTCCAGCCGGTCGTACCCTTATCAAGGTATTTGCCCGAAAAAAGCAGGCTGACTTTACCACCGGCAACGGCGATCATCGGATCGCCGGAGTAGACCTTATCGGCATTTAAGTATTCTGCCGTATGATCCTCCAGCGTCTTTCCGTCGGAAGCATAGCGGTAAACCCTTCGGAACAGCGGAAGCTGCGCCTTATCCATCGGCGAGGCCGTAAACGGCGGGCTGCTGACCTTATAGCCGGAGCCGTCATTTAAGTAGATCTCTCCCATTTCACCGTCATGGGTCAGGCGCCAATATCGGATATTTTTTCCGGGCAGGGTGCCGACCTCTTGTATGTTCTTGCCGTTTGCCAAAACGGAGTTGAAATTTGCCTGATACAGCTTTCCGTCAGCCACCACGAGATCGTTAATGGTTTTACTGTAGCCGTGATCCAGATTACAGTCGAATTCGGCGTATTCGTTTATAATGCCCTCGCCGCCGACAAATGTCTTGTAGTCCGATTGGTCATACGGCTTGCCGCGTTCCTTGAGAAGCACCTGTTCCAGCGTTACCGGCTCCGCCTGCGTAGATGTGTTTTGTGAAGGCTCTGGGATTGATGTAGAACTGTATGTTTCCGAAGGCTTTTTGGCACAGGCACTCAGAGCCAAACTTGCAAGTAAAAGGACAGTTAAAATTTTGGGCAAATAATTCTTATTATACCTTTCGATCAAATATAAGAGTTTGTGTCGCACTTCATATTCCTCCCCACCGTCTTTGCATATAATTATACTTACAGAGTGCCGATTTTGATATAAGGGAAGTCCGCCAATCTGCCGAAAATGGGGTGGCGGAACTCCGCCATTCTTAAAATCGAGGCAAAAAATATCGGTTTTTCCTGAAAAAACCGCAAAAATATCCTCCCACATCGGCAGGAGGATAAAATGCTTTTTGTTATGTTTTATTATGCGTTGTTATAAAGAGTAACAAGCCCGATCCGTGATTTTGCACCTGTTTTTTCATATATGGCGGAGACATATCTCTCTAAGGTTCGTCTGGAGACATACAAACCATCGGCTATCGTCTGCAATCCGTCTTCGGTATTGACAAGCAGTCCGAAAACCTCGGTTTCTCTCTGCGTCAGCGAAAACTGCTCTGCCAGCCTTTGCAGTTTTTCACCGTCGCTTCGTTCGCTGCTGTCCGCTTCGGCAAGCCTGTCAAAAAACGCTTTTCTTTTGTTGGTATAGAAAAGCGCGACAATGCTGGTGGCCACGAATAAAATCAGCTCTATGGTGATCATGACAATATTGTTTTCGGAATGCAAAAGTGCAAGGGAGCCTCCCGAGATTGCAGCGGCAACAAGATTATTGACGGATCTGCCAAACCCTGACCACAACTCGGGGGTATCCGTGTATCGGGCGATCTCCATAAAGGAAGAGGTAAAGAAAACAGCAAAGAAGCCGGCGGACAGATAGAATATGACCAGACCCACCGTGAACGGCCCGGCAAACTGAATAATGACAAGGCAGGTCGTAGACAGAAGCATTACGCAGTACATGATCACACTCATATATTTTCTGCCTGCAATATCAAATAAAAAACCTGCCATAAGACCGCTGAGTGCGAGAAGTATTCTCGGCCACTGACCAATATTCACCGTTCCGTTTGCGTGGTATACGGTGACCGCATTGTCCATGGTGCCAAAAATACAGGTCATCAGTGCGACGAAAAGGACGAGGAGCAAAATGATTTTCAGGCTATCCTTTCCGCTTTCGTCGTGTTCCTCTTCGGTTTTGCTTTTGGAGAAGGCAGGGACAACGCTGTTTTTTTCTGCTTTTATCAGCATAAATGCCAGCAATAGTATAAATGCAGAAAGTATGCCGGCTTCTATGTAATCTATATGAACCAAATTGTTGTTTGCGATTTGAAGCAAGATTCCAAGCATATAGGAAACGCCTGTCAGTCGCGCAATATAGGTGTTGTCCTCTATCAGACATAGTGTTTTGTAGAATACGGCACTTCCAAACGCGCCGAGAATCAGAAACAGCAAGAGTCCCATGCCGAGTGTAAGTGCATAAGAGGCATGGCGGCATATCAAAAACAGACAAATAACCGACAAAATCGCTGCGCACATTGCAAGTGCGGTTTGCCATTTTCCTTTACAAAATCGAGAGAAAACAGGATACAGAACAAAACCGATGACGCTGATACCAAGCGCATAGTTTTGGGCATTTACCGATTGATTTCCCGAAACCGTGCGGGAGATCATATTGACAAACAGAAATTCCGCGCCCAGAAACACAAAAGTAAATAAGCTCATCAACACGATCGCCTTTGTGTAGGGGATTCGATTTTCCTCATTAAAGGCATCGCTTTGCCTGATTTGTTTCAAAATGCTGTTCATAATCAAACCTCTTACTCGCTGTCGGGCACGAATTCCAACATGTCATTCGGCGTACAATTCAGTGCTTTGCAGATCTTTCCCACGGTTTCAACCGTGATATTTTCATTCCGTGTCATTTTGGAAAGGACATAGTTGCTGATGCCCGCAGCCTTTTCCAGGTCCTTCTTTTTCATATCCCTGTCAATCAGCAATTTCCAGAGCTTTTCATAGCTAATATTTATATCGTCAGCCTCGATTCAATTAGGGCTTGCTTCCTCCGAACAAAATCCGAAAACAGCAGAAGTGACTGTCAAGAATATAATAGCATATTTCTGTGAAAAACACAACGGGTTATAAAGCGATAAATTTATTATTTGCGGTTTTTCACGCTTTCACTACAGCAGAAAGAAAAAGCGCAGTTGGTTTAGGTTTGATTTGCCTTGCCGAATATCTGCCGGATAACAGACTCTTACAAACTGCATATATCCTCTTGTTTTTCTTTCTGCTGTAGTTATTCTTCAGTTGGGTAGTTCACTTTCTCCTTCCACCATGACAGGTGGCACCTGTCACTTCGTCATCGCAAACTCCGCACTATTCGTTTTGCCGTAGAACGGCAAAAGCTCATCTGCTCCGTTGCTCCTCCTCTCCCCAAAAAGCTGTATAGCTTTTTGGGGACCCCGAGAACGCAGTTGCCCCTTGGCGGAGGTTTTTGCTTTTTCACTCTGCTTTCAGCCGGAACAGCAGACTGCTCTTGCCGCCTTCCTTACGGTAACGCTGCTCGGTTTCGAGGAGCCCTGCTTTTTTGAGGTCACGGATCCCGCGGCGGACGGTGGAGGGTGAATACTTGAGGTCGGCGGCTATGGTCGAGATGGCAGGCCAGCACTCGCTGCTCTCATTTGTCCTGTCGGCGAGATAGATATATACCGCAACGGCCCTGTGCGGCAGCTCGGTGCGGTAAAGAAAATCAAGACGGCTCATTGCTTTGCACC
>SFGY01000052.1 GCA_004556455.1 Clostridiales bacterium
AGGGCGCAATTATACACCACTTCGGGAAGTGGTGCATTGCGCCCTGCCGGAGGCGTCCTGCGGACAGCAGATGATTTCCGTAGATTTTCAATCTGCTCCAATCATCACAGGGGAAGTTACCCTTCCCCTGCGCTGGCTTACGCCAGCTACCCCTTTGTGGACTTGCCGCCCGGAATTATCTTGCGTTGCAAGTTGTTTCCATCTGACAAGTTTGCTGAAATTCGGCTATACTTTTTTTATGAGATAGCGTATAATGGAGCCGGTGACAAATCGGAGTTTGGAGGTGAGAATATGACAGCGCATATGAGATTAAGATAACACCGCGGGTTATGTTGCGGTGAATCCGTATTGCATAGCTCGCTTATTGGGCAAGTAATGTAATAACGGAGGGAATAATGAATAAAATACTTAGATTTAGTGACAGTGAAAAAGTTTTTCAATGTCCTATATGTAAAACAGATTTAAAATTGAAACAAAAAAGTTTATTTTGTTCTAATCATCATTGTTTCGATATTTCAAAAACGGGTTATGTGAACTTTGCTGTAGGAACAAAATCTTCAAAACATTATAGCAGAGAGACTTTTCAAATTAGGCGGGAGGTTTTAGAAAAAGGCTATTATTCACATATCCTGAATGAAGTGGTGCAGCTTATAAAAAGCTTTAGCAGCATTGATACAATACTTGATATTGGCTGCGGTGAAGGATATTATTCAAAGCAGATAAAAGAAGTATCAGGTGATAAAGAAATTATTGCATTTGATATTTCTAAAGATGCTGTTCAGCTTGCAGCAAAAAGTGATTTCAGTAATTCTATCAAATGGTTTGTGGGAAATTTGGAAGAAATGCCCATAAAAGACAAAAGGATAGATTGCATATTAGATATTTTTACTCCTGCTAACTATTCCGAATTTAACAGAGTTTTGAAAGAAGGCGGTTATGTAATTAAGGTAATTCCGGGAAATGCTCATCTTAAGGAGCTTCGAGAGACGGCAAAAGAACAATTGAAAAGCAATCAATATTCTAATGCGGCTGTCGTAGATTATTTCCAAAAGAAGTATTCCGTTGTTTATCACAAGAAAGTTTCAGCAACGTATACAATGACATCCGAGGAAATAAAAACCTTTGCGGATATGACTCCACTACTGTTTTGTGTAAATAAAGATGGAATAGATTTAAAAAAAACAAAAGAAATCACTATTGATGCAGAGATATTTGCAGGGAAATTATAAATTCAATTTCAATTTGTCGAATTGACAAACTATTAAAAAATTAAATAACCCGCCGCCCATCAACGGCACACCCAAGCAGGAAATCTGAAAAGGTATCCTGCTATTTTTTTGCCCCGAATCCGGGAGAAAGGAGGACGTACTCTTGCCATGCCCGCATTGTAAAATCACCATCATCAAGCGGAGCAACAATGAATCCGCTGTTTCTGCCGCCGCCTACCAGAGCGGCGAGAAGCTGTTCTCTGAATATGACCAGGAACAGAAATACTATCCCTACAAGAACGAAGTCACCCACAAAGAAATCATGCTCCCGCCCCATGTGCCGCCGGAGTTTGCAGACCGCAATACTTTATGGAACTCAGCCGAAGCGCAGGAAAAACAATGGAACTCCCAGCTTGCCCGGAGATTCGTGCTTGCCATCCCAAGGGAAATCCCGCCGGGACAGTACGCCGACCTTATCCGTGACTACTGCCGGGAGTTTTTTGTTTCCAAAGGCATGATTGCCGACTTTGCCATCCATGACAAGGGGGACGGCAACCCACACGCCCATATCCTGCTCACCATGCGGGCGATGGACGAAAAAGGCAAATGGCTCCCCAAGAGCCGTAAAGTGTACGACCTTGACAAGAACGGGGAGCGCATCCGGCTTGCGTCCGGCAGATGGAAAAGCCATAAGGAGAACACAGTAGACTGGAACAACCGGAAGTACGCCGAAATCTGGCGGCAGGGATGGGCGGACACGGCCAACCGCTATCTGGAAGCCAATGACCGCCCGGAACGGCTTGACCTGCGCTCCTATGCCCGACAGGGGATTGACCAAATCCCTACCGTCCACATGGGAGCGGCCGCCTGCCAGATGGAGAAGAAAGGAATCCAGACCAACATCGGCAATCTGAACCGGGACATCAAAACCGCCAACCGGCTCATGCAGTCCATCCGGCAGATGGTACGGAGCCTAAAGGGATGGCTGTCTGACTTAAAAGAGAAAAAGGCTGTATTACTGGAAGCATTGGAGCAGGCGAAGGAGCCGACACTCCCGGAACTGTTATTCCGGTATCTGGAACAGCGGAGTGGGGAACGTGCCGACTGGACTTCCAGAGGGAAGCTGAAAGGAACCGTTGCCGATTACAATAAAGTGCAGGCGGCGATGGACTTCCTGCGGAAAAAGGGAATCTCCACCGTGGAGAGCCTTGACACCCGGCTGGATGAAATCGGCCAGACCGCTGTTTCCGTCATGGGGAGCATGAAAAAAAGCGAGAAGCGGATAAAAGCCATCAATACCATGCTCTCCTACATTGACAAATACGAAGCCGCCAAGCCAGTCCATGCGGAGTATGCCGCCATCGGCTGGAAGAAGAAAAAGGAGAAGTTTGCGGAGAGCCACCGGGAGGAACTGGACGCTTATAATGCCGCCATCCGGTATTTGAAAGCCAACCTGAAAGGCAATTCCTACTCCCGCAAAGATTTGGAAGCGGAACGGGAACAGCTTGCCGCCGCCCTGCCCGGACAAAAGAAGGAACTGGAAGCGGTTCAGGCAGATGTGAAGGTGCTGCGTGACGTGCGCCACTGGCTGAATCAGGTTTTGCCATCCGAGCAGTACCGCCAGACCGCCGAGCCGGGGAAGAAACCATCCGTACAGGAGAGCCTGAAAGGGCGGCAGGAACGCATCCGGCAGGAGCAGGCAGGGAAACAGAAGCCGCCCCGGACACAGAAACAACAGAATATGGAACTTTAAACAGGCACTTGTTTTGTGATTTGAAATCGCTGGCAGGTGCCTTTTTCATTATCAGGAGGGAACGCCTATTGAACGTATTTGAAGCCGTGAAGCAGTCCGTCACCACAAGGCAGGCTGCGGAGCGTTATGGAATCAAAGTAAACCGGAACGGGATGTGCGTCTGCCCGTTCCACAACGATAAGAACCCAAGCATGAAGG
The DNA here is from genome assembly GCA_004556455.1 of Clostridiales bacterium. Lineage (GTDB taxonomy): Bacteria > Bacillota > Clostridia > Saccharofermentanales > DTU023 > SFGY01. Next base: position 3,160 of record SFGY01000052.1, read on the forward strand.
TTGACCGCCGCTTTTACTGTTTCGGCTGCGGAGCCACCGGGGACGTGATAGATTTTGTTTCCCGGCTCCATGGTATCAGCAGCAAAGAAGCCGCCCTTATGCTGGCACAGGACTTCTCTATCCCTTATGAGGATGGGAGGAACGGCAAAAAGCAGCCCATAAGGCCACGCTTGCGAAAAGAAACGGAGGAACAGAAATTCAGGCACATGGAGCGGCACTGCTTCCGGGTGCTGTCCGACTATTACCATCTCCTGCGCCGCTGGAAGGAGGAATACGCCCCACGCCAGCCGGATGAAGCGTGGAACCCCCGGTTTGTGGAAGCCCTGCAGAACATGAGCCGGGTGGAATACCTGATGGACGTGCTTCTCTCCGGGGACATTCAGGAGCGGGCAGCCCTTATCACAGGACACGGAAAGGAAGTGAGGAACCTTGAAAGACGGATGGCAGAATTTACCGCCCCAGATACGGCAGGAAACAGCGAACATGGCAGACAGCGCAGAGCCGCCCCGGAGCGTTGAGGAAGTGAAGGCCATGCTGGAAACCACCGAAAAAGGCGGCTTCCGCAACAGCATGAGCAACTGCCTGACCGTGTTCCAGTGCGACCCGCTCCTTTCCGGGGCGGTTGCCTACAACCTGCTGACCGACCGCACCGATATTTTAAAGCCAATCGGCTACAAAAGAACTGCCGGAAGCCCCATGACCGACACGGACATGAAATATATCCGGCTGTATCTGGAAAAGACCTATGGCCTGACAAGCGAGAAAAAGATACAGGACGCCGCCGCCCTTGCCGCCGATGAGAACAGCTACCACCCTGTCCGGGATTATTTAAACGGCCTGACATGGGACGGAACCGAACGGATACGCTCCTGCCTGCGTCACTTTCTGGGAGCCGGTGAGGACGAGTATACTTTCCAATCCCTGCGCCTGTTTTTGTTGGGAGCCATCCACCGGGCATTTTCCCCCGGCTGCAAGTTTGAAGTCATGCTCTGTCTGGTGGGCGGGCAGGGAGCCGGGAAGTCCACCTTCTTCCGCCTGCTGGCAGTCAAAGACGAGTGGTTCTCCGATGACCTGCGGAAGCTGGACGATGACAACGTATACCGCAAACTCCAAGGCCACTGGATAATCGAGATGTCGGAGATGATTGCCACCGCAAACGCCAGGAGCATAGAGGAAATCAAGTCATTTTTGAGCCGCCAGAAGGAAGTCTACAAGATACCCTATGAAACCCACCCGGCAGACCGTCCAAGGCAGTGCGTGTTCGGCGGGACATCCAATGCCCTTGACTTCCTGCCCCTTGACCGTTCAGGAAACCGCCGCTTCATTCCTATACAGGTATGCCCGGAACAGGCGGAAACACACATTTTAGAGGACGAAGCCGCTTCCAGAGCCTATCTGAATCAGGTATGGGCGGAAGCGATGGAGATTTACAGGAGCGGCAGGTGGAAGCTGACATTCAGCCCGGAAATGGTGCGCCATTTAAAGGAACACCAGCGGGACTTCATGCCGGAGGACACCAAGGCCGGTATGATACAGGCTTTCCTTGACAGCTACCCCGGCGATACCGTCTGCTCCAAACAGCTTTACAAAGAAGCCCTGAACCATGACTTTGACGAGCCGAAACAATGGGAGATACGGGAAATCAACGAGATAATGAACCAGTGCATCACTGGCTGGAATTATTTCTCCAACCCCCGGATGTTTGCCGGGTACGGCAGGCAGAAAGGATGGGAACGGGAAAACGCACGGACAGAACCGGCAACGGACAGCGGCAACGGGACGGAAAAAATCCCGGAAGGATTTACGCCGGTGCCGGAACAGATGGAGCTTCCATTCTGAAAAAATCCGGGCAGGGACAGCCCGTTGCACACTCCGTTGCTATCCCGTTGCCGACCCGGTTGCCGGGAAAAATCCCGTAACTGCGGGCTTTTCTCCCCTTTAACAACCAAAGCAACAGAAAAATAAAAGAAAAAGTATAAAATAACCCAACTGCCAGACAAGGATTAGCTCCAAGGTTTTTTGAAGCCCGTTGCCGGACTTCGTTGCCGCTATCCCCTGTCTGGCTTATTTCATGTATGGAGGACAACTGCCTATGGCGAAAAATAAAACAGAGATTCATGTCACCACAGTATTTGACGGCGAACTGGACGCTACGGACGTTTTCGTGAGCCTTATCGCACAGAAACACACCAGAAAAACAGATAAAGAATATCTTGCTAAAACGCAAGAAATGAGATATAATAAAGACGAGGTTCAAAGTGACCGTGTTCCGTCTGGATTGTGTGGGTAAACGGTTATGATGAACGGATTAGATTATGACGTGATTGGCACGGCGCTTGCCGGGGGATTCCGGGCAGCTATCTATTGCAGGCTCTCGAAAGACGATGACCTTCAGGGCGAGAGTGCCAGCATCGCAAACCAGCGGGATATGCTGGAAAAGTTCTGTGAAAAGCAGGGATGGGAGGTTGCGGCAGTCTATCAGGACGACGGCTTCACCGGCCTGAACATGGAACGCCCCGACCTGAAACGGATGTTGAAGGCCATTGAGCGGAAGCAGATAAACCTTGTCATTACGAAAGATTTATCAAGGTTAGGGCGGAACTACTTGCAGACCGGGCAGCTTATCGAGGACTTCTTCCCAAGGAACGGCGTGCGCTATATCGCCATGAATGACGGTATCGACACCATGCGGGACAACAACGACATTGCGCCCTTCAAAAATATCCTGAATGAGATGTACAGCAAGGATATTTCCAAGAAAGTCCATTCTTCCTATGTGCTGAAAGCCCAGAAAGGCCAGTTCACCGGCTGCCTTGCCCCCTTCGGCTACAAAAAAGACCCGGAGGACAGGAACCGCCTGCTGGTAGACGAGGAAACCGCCCCGGTTGTCCGGCTGATTTTCGGGTATGCGCTGGACGGGCACGGCCCCAACTACATCCGGCGCAGGCTGGAGGAAGAAAAGCACCCCTGCCCCACATGGTGGAACCGGCAGCGTGGGCACAGGAACATCCGCACCAAATGGGAGAAGAAAGACCCGGAGAATGGGCGGTACATCTGGGATTTTACAGTGATTAAGGAAATCCTGATGAACCCCGTCTACACCGGCGCAATCGCTTCCCAAAAGACCGAGTACCGCTTTAAAATCGGCACTATCCGGGACAAGAAGCCGGAGGACTGGATTGTGGTGGAAGGGACGCATGAGCCGCTGGTGGACAAAAAGAGTTTTGCCATCGTGCAGGAGAAGCTGAAATCCCGCCAGCGGCCGGGGCAGTCCGGGGAGCCGAGCCTGTTTGCCGGACTTCTCAAATGTGGTGAGTGCGGAAAGTCCCTGACTGTCCGCTACACCAATGCCAAGCACCCCCAGAGGATTTATTCCTGCAAGACTTACAATGCCTTTGGGAAACAGCACTGCACCCAGCACCGGATTGATTATGACACGCTCTATGCCCTTGTGCTGAATAAAATCCGGGAGTGCGCCGCCGCTGCCCTGACCGACAGTGAAGCGGTGGCCGGGCGGCTGACCGACACCTGCGAAGCCGAGCAGAAAGGCCAGAGGGAAGCGATGGAGCGCACCCTTGCCAAAGACGAGGAACGGATTGAAGTGTTGGAAAAGATGGTGCTGCGGCTCTATGAGGACATGGTTGCCGGACGAATCACAGACGCAAACTTCAATCTCCTGCTGGAAAAGACGCAGAAGGAACAGGCGGAATTAAAGGCAAAAGTCGAGAAAGGCAGGAAGCACCTTGCCGATGAAATCCGGCTTGCCGTGGACGCAAGGCAGTGGGTGGAATCCATACAGGAATACCGGGACATCACCGAACTGGACGCTTCCACCTTAAACCGCCTGATTAAAGAAATCGTTGTCCATGAAACCATAGGCAGCGATAAGACAAGACACATTTCTATCGAAATTCATTTTAATCTCAAACCCATACCGGAAGTGGAGCAGGTCACAGGCTGACCGCTCCCCGCTCCGGGGAGGTTCTTTAAAAACTCCATATATATTTCTTGACGTGCCGCCGCCCGCCAGAAAGCTGTATTGTTCCTACTAATTGGGGATAACACAG
>SFGY01000053.1 GCA_004556455.1 Clostridiales bacterium
GTAAAAGCAGTAGTAAATTCTGCGTACTACTTATGCCGCCTTGGTTTCCTCGGCGCTTTCCGCCGCAGGCTCCGGCTTGGCCTCTGCGGTGGTTTTTGCCTTGGCTTGCAGCCGTTCCATTTCCTCCTGTGCGGAATGGAAAGTAGCGTGGGCGTAATAGTTCAGCGTCATTACGATGTTGGCGTGTCCCATGATGTACTGCAATGCCTTGGGGTTCATGCCCGCGTTTGCCATTCTGGTACAGAATGTATGCCGCATGGTGTGCGGCGTCATCACATCGGGCAGCGGCTCCTTGTGGCACTTGTTGTACTTCTTGGCAAGGCACTTGAACATGGCGTCATAGTTGACGGCGGTTTTGGGCAGGCCGTCCCGGTTCAGGAACAGGAAGTCCTTATAACCGTCAACCTCAATGCACCTGCCGTCCCTGCGTTTCTTCAACACGCGCTCAAACGCTTCATAGGCGGCTGCGCTCATAGGCACTTGACGGAATCCGCTTTCTGTTTTTGGCGCTTCGATATAGTAGCCGTCCTCGGTGCTTCTCAAAAGCTGGTGGTCTACATTCACAAAGCGCTTTTCAAAATTCAGGTCGGCGGGCGTCAGGCCGCAGAGTTCGGAAATACGAAGCCCGGTTTCCAGCAGGATCACCACCTCGTCATAATACTTGGCATAGACGGGATCGTTCTGCATGAAGTCCAAAAGCTCGTTTTCCTGTGTAGGGGTAAGCGGCACCTTTGGTACGGTATCGTCGTTGATAACCTCATTGATCGGGAAGTCAAAGGGATTCTTGCGGAGGCAGTCGTCCTGTACGGCCATATAAAAGATGGCTTTTAAGGAACGCTTGCTGTTGCAGATGGTGTTGTAAGCAACGCCTTTTTCCTGCATACGCAAGGCCCATTCTTTCGCGTCGGACAGCTTCACGCTGTCAATGCTGGCCGCGCCCAGCTTATCTTCGGACAGAAGTTTCATCAACCATTCCCGCGCTGCCGGGTGTACTTTTCATAAAGCTGGCACACGGTCATTTTCTTGCCGATGGTGTCGATCCCGTCGTCAAGGTCTTTCTGTATCTGCTTGATTTTCTCGCGCAGGGAAAGACAGGGCCGCTTCCCGGCAGGTACTTTGTCGGTGGGTACTAACTTCCATGAGTAAACAAACTGGGGTTCTCCAAAGGTGTCAATGTATTTGTAAGCGTATCTTCCATCTGATCGCTGGCTCTCTCCAGACTTCAAAAGGCGGCCTTTGTTGTCCCGTCTTTTTTCATCTCGTTCTTTTCTTGGCATTTCGTCATGCTCCTTTCCATGACGGAAAGAGCCTTGACACGCTTATAACCTATTATAACACGCGCAAGGCCCTTTTTCACTATATTGTGTCAAGGGAATCAATAATTTTTTCAAACTGCTTCCGTTTGATCTGGATGCGGTTGCCGTTTAAGATCACCCAGCCAGCGGTGGGGTTTTCCTCGGCAAGCCGACGCAGTTTGTTTTCCCCAATCCGAAAATATTTAGACGCTTCCTCAATGGTGAGCGTGTATTTTTCCCAAATAGGCACATCGTTATTACTCATAACATGGCCCCCTTTCTTTTCAAAACAAAAGTTATTTGTTGTGAAAGTGGGCAGAAAATAACGGACGGCTGCTGGCACAGCTCCACGGGAATCTCACCCCCGCGTGGTTCTCACGCGGCCCTGCTCGTTGCCTGCGACGCTTCAAACGCTCGGACTACGACGGCAAGGGAGTATCATTGTCCTGTCTGCGCGTCGTCGCCCGCAGGCTGCCACACCTACTTTACGGCCCGGTAAAATCGCTCCGCTTACCCCAATGAGGGAAAGCCTCTTGGCGCACCTGCCGCCCGGCTCGGCACAGACAGAATGTATCCGTCTGCCCTATGACGCGCCGCCATTGTCCTGCGGGCGTATTTGTCAAGGAGCAAAGGGGCCGCCGGGAAACAGGCAGGCGGGGAAAGGGAAAGCCGCCTGTCTATGGCCGGGGCCTTAACCGTCAGTCGCCAATGGGACTAACGATGGAATGGATCAGCTTGATTTGCAATCGGCGCTTCATATACTCGTCAATGCAGATATGAGGCTGGCCGCTGCCGTCATAGAGCGTCCGGGTACACAGCTTATTGATATAGCCGTCGTAATGCTGCAAGACACGCTCCACAGCTTCGGCGTTACCGGCGCAGGCCGCGTCGATCACAAAATCAGGCAGAGGGCTTTTGCCCTTGTAACTGGATTGCTTCATCCGCGTTTAACCTCCCTCCGGCATGAACGCCATCAATTTTATACGCAAGTCTTTCAGGGTGCTTGTCCTGTGGCGCTGGACTGCGCTGCGGGACATTCCCATCAGGCGGCCAATTTCTTCGTCAGTCAAATCCAGAACAAAGCGGAGAATCAAAATACTCTGCTCGTCTTTTGGCAGGCTGGCAAATGCTTCGGCCACAAGCTCGTTGTCGATATGTAGGTCATAACCATGCGAACTGAATGTAAAGCTGTCGCAGGAATACCGATCTACGGTCGAGAGCTTGTCCCAATCAGCCGGGGAAACAGCGTCCAGCGACACTTCACGGTCGCGGCGGCACTTCATTTCCCGCAGATAATCTATTGCCTCATGGTACAGAACCAGCTTGCAATAGCGGTCAAACTGGCCCCATTCACCGTATTTGCGGGGGATCGCTTCCATCTTCTCACCCCCTTTCTATGGGGGATGTGGTGGTTCTCTCCCTTTCCGCCAATAGAGCGAATGGAATCTCTCTGGCTGCCCGCTAAACGCCTCCTTTTTTCACTTTTTTGAAATTTCTTTTTGCGCCGGATAGCAGGCCGCAGGAAATAACAAAATTCGCCCGGCAGGTCAAAGACCCACAGGGCGAAACAGAAAGCAATATGTTCTTTTCCTACATGGTATAGTGCATACTCATAGCCGCTTGTCCCCGATGGCGGGGACAGGCTTTTTTTGACAGGTTTATCCCTGTCGGATTCTGTCGATATGGTTTACATTGCATGGCGGCTCCCTCCTAAAGCCGCCATGCCAGAACACGGTGCAGGGGTCGTCGAAGCAAACAGAAACGGCGGCCTTGATCTACTCAAAACCGCCGTATCAGCTATGTAGGTTTGCATGGGAAATGATCTGCCTGCCAGCGGTTTTTTTCTTTTCCCCGCTTTGGAGGCAGATGTTTGAATATGGTATCTCGCTTCATTCCACAAAGAACAGAACCCGCCGGATCAGCTCCGGGATATTCACCGGGGCGGTGATATAGTCATTCACGCCCTCATGCCGGTATTCATATTCCGTGGCAAGATCGTTGTTCTCGGTGAGGATAAAGAACGGAAGAAGCCGGACAGGGGGATTCTTCATTTGGAACATCCCCGCCACCCGCCGCAGCGTATGAAACAGCTCCATTGCTGTGCCGTCCGGCAGTTCCACATCACACAAGATCAGTTCTATTTCCTTATCCTCAAAAATCCGGCGCTTGGCCTCTCCAATCAAGGAAACCAAAATCAGGTCAAAGCCCTTTTGCAGCATAGCCGCCCGCAGCACTCCGGCGCTGGTATCTTCCGCATGGACAAAGAGCAGCTTGTGAAAAGTTGGGGCAGTTTCGCCGGATAACTGCCGGTAAGCGTATTCCACCAGCTTATCTTGCAGCAACAGACCTTTCATTTTGTCCATGCACAGCGTCGCGCCCCGGCGCATAGCTTCCTGTTCGTAGTCCTCCTTATCATGGCAGGACGCCAGAATAAAAGGCAGCTCCTTGTCTGCGGCCCGCACCTCGTCCAGAAAATCCATGCCGGAACCGTCCGGCAAGTCAAGATCACAGCAGACCACCAGGGGCATTTCCTCTTGGATGGCGGCCCTTGCTTCTTTCAGCGTGGAAGCCGTTTTTACTGGGTAGCCCCGGTGCTGTAAGTATTTTTGCAGACACCATGTATAGGTGTCGCTGTCGTCAATCAGCAGTATCTTTTTCATGTGTCCTCACCCCCAATATTGATTTACCACAAGCATAAACTACAAATGTTACATAAATGTCCGAGGCGGCCATATTTTTAGCCAAAAACAGGCTGAATTGTTACAAAGCTCGGACATTTCAAAAATTTTTTGAGAAATGATGAAAAAAAGCGGAGCAGCACACGCCGCTCCGCCGATCCCATATGGTTATTCCATTGTCTTAATGCGGTCTACAAGAGATTGTTTTTTCAGCGTTCTTGTTGTAAAAGCAGATAAAATTACCTGCACAATTAAGATCGCTACCAGATACCCGATCACAACCGCCCACGGGAAGTTAAAGAAGAAATAGGCATTTGCCGTTTTCATAGCACATACCGCCAGATAGCCCATTCCTGCCCCCAAAATAACTGTTATAATCGTAGCACTCGCGGAATAAATCAATCCCTCATATTGAAGCATTTTAAGTAGCTGTTTTTCTGTCAATCCGATGGATTGCAAAATGCCAAATTCCTGCTTTCTGGAAATAAAATTCGTAATCGTTGTGTTTACAAGGTTAATCAGTGAAAAGCAGGTAATCACAACTGCAATAATCAATAGAACCCCATAGACAAATTGATACATACTTTCCAAAGAGTTAATTTTTTCTTCTATCGTTTCCAGAGTGAAGTTTGAATTGCCAGAAAGCAGTTGCCGCAAACCTGCTTCAACCGCTTGGTATTGTTCCTGATCCGTAATAACAGAAATAGTACCAGTGCAATCCATTCCGGTTGCTTCGTTTATAAGCTGTTCCGGGAGGGTAAAACATTTTTTGAAGCCTACATAATTATAATCGCTTATAACGCCCGTGATCGTATAGCTTTTTGTGACAAGCTCGCCAGCCGCATTTTCATAGTCAACTTTGACGGTATCTCCTAAAGCAGCCTCCATTTCATAGACATCTTTCAGGCGTTCTTCCATCATAACAATGCCATTACCAGCAATCAGCTCGTCGTAATCCACGGTTCCGGCAATCAGATTATCTTCCAAATTTTTCTGCTCGTCCCGGCAAAACCCTTGAATCCAGTCATTTGACGATCCATTTACATGATATTCTGCGTCCGTATAATACCAACGCTTAACCCCTTTTACGCCGTCAATGTTTTCAAGCTGTGCCACAAACTCATCGTTCAACAGATTTTGCCTTTGCAATCCAGCCAAAGACACTTCGGCAGTTTCCCATGATTGATTTGCGTTAAGGTTGATCTTAAATTCTCCAACAGGAAATGAATTTCCCCTTGCTTCTGCGTAACTATCGTGGGAAATCAATACCGTGGAAAGTGTCACCAAAAGAACTCCACCAATCGAAAGAGAAAGAATCGTCAGTATGGATTTTACCTTGTTTCTGGACAGATTCATTCTTGCCAAAGAAAACGGTGTAATCTTCCGATGTAGCTTTGCAGATTCCTTTTTCTTTCCCTGATAGGGGGAATACCGCACTGCTTCAATGGGTGAAATATTTGCCGCCTTTTTCACTGGGGTATGGATGGCAATTATCACAATCAGTAGGGCAAAGATTCCAGTTCCCACTGTCACAAGCACCGTTGTTTGTAAATTCCAGCCATCCGGCAACAGAACATAGCCGATGATATTTCCAATTAGTAAGCCTAAAGGAATCCCCACCGCAGCGAGAAGTTTTCCCTCCCGGTAGACGATCCGCTTTATCTGTGCTTTTGTTGTACCAATCGTGCGAAGCTGTCCATAACTGCGGATATTTCCTGCAATCGAGATATAGAAAATAGAATAGATGACAATTCCGGCACCCAGCAAGGTCAGCAACCCTACCACAATAAAGAAGCCCATTTCATCACCCATTGATGTATCTTCCAACTGCATAAAATAGTCTGAACGCACCACCGTTTGATCGTCAGAAATATTTAATTTCTCTGCAAGAGTTAAAGCATACTTGCTGGCTTCTTCTTCGGACATCGTAGTAGCATTTTTCAAGCCAATAAAATAATCCATCGGCAAAACTGAACCGGCCATTTTATCCAAATATGTTTTTGACACAAGGGCTAAATAAGTTCCCTTAACCTCATAAACAGAACTCCAAATGCCTGATAAAACAAATTCATGCGTTGAACCATCTTCAAAAGAAAGACTGATTTTTTGCCCCAATTTATCATCATAACCTAATACATCCAAAAAAGATTTGGGGAGCATGATTTCATTTTCTTTTTGTGGGATTTCTCCTTTGAACTCCATCTGTTGTGAGGCTAACATTTCAGCATTTCCATAACTAAAATTAACAGTAGCATTGTTGATCCGTTCTGCTGGGCCATTCAAAATTTCGCCGACCCACTCGATTTCGTCCTGATCGTATAGCTGGTTTCCTTGCTGTTCTGACAAACCACGATAAACGATCTGTGCGGTTTGTTTTACCATGTTAATGCGTTCGGTCTGTGTACCAAAAGTCCAAAGAAAAACCGTTGCCAACAACGCAGACGCCAAAGCAATCGTTACCACAGTAAAAATATTTCTTATTTTGCTGCTACGAATACTGCTCTCGGAGATTTTTTTAACAATGCCGCTGGTATCATTTTCAAAAGGCCATGTCATAGCCTGCCACCTCCTTACTCCACAATCTTTCCGTCCTCAATGCGGACAATCCGATCTGCAAGGCGGGCAATGTCGTTATTGTGGGTAATCATCACAACAGTTTGCCGGAACTCCGCACTGGTACGCTTGATAAGTCCCAGCACCTCGGCGCTGGTCTTGCTGTCAAGGTTGCCGGTCGGTTCGTCGGCAAGCACAATAGCCGGTTTGGTAATCAGGGCGCGGGCAATCGCCACACGCTGCTGCTGGCCGCCGGAAAGATTGTTCGGCATATTTTTCAGTTTATCTTCCAGCCCCAGCAGGTGTACGATCTCGTCCAAAAACTTCTGATCCACCGTGTCCCCGTCCAGCTCCACCGGCAGGACAATGTTCTCATACACATTCAGGATGGGAACAAGGTTATAGCTCTGGAAAATAAAGCCAATGTTACGGCGACGGAAGATGGTAAGCTGTTCGTCGTTCATTTTTGACAGCTCTTTGTCCCGGACAATCACATTGCCGGAAGTAGGGGTGTCCAGCCCGCCCATCATGTGAAGCAGGGTAGACTTGCCGCTGCCGGAGGTTCCCACAACGGCCACAAACTCGCCGTCCTCCACGGAGAAGTTCACACCGTCAAGGGCGCGGGTGATGTTCGGCTCTGTGCCGTAATACTTTTTCAGGTCGATGGTCTGCAAAATGCTCATAAAATTCAATCCTTTCTTTGTTTGTTGTAAATGCGGAATGCTGCTGTGCCGGTGGCCGCCAACTGTACCAGAATCAGCACAGCGAACAGGCCGAAGCTCTCATAGTAGAACAGTTCATCCCAAAACAGGAGAACATCACAGAGAGCAGTCAAGGCAACCGTCCAGAGGATGTGTCGGGCCAGCCATTGCCGGAACACCAGCACAAGGGCAACGGGCGGGACGATCAGCAGCGCCAGATTCAAAATCAAGGTCGGGGTCAGTTCCATTGCGTCGCCTCCTCGCTTTTGTTGATAAGGTCATTGTAAAACCCAAATGTCCGCGAAATGTTACAGCGGCCAAAAAATTTCATCGAAAATCAGGGTCAAATGTTACAACGCTCGGACATTTCAAAAAAATTTACGGCGGGCAGCCGGAAATGACCGTCCGCCGCGTTCTATTTTGTAGGCAGCATAATGGAAAATTCCGAACCCTTGCCCGGCTCCGAAACCACTTTGATATAGCCGCCCTGCCGCGTTACGATCTCGCGGGCCAGATACAGGCCAATGCCCACGCCTTGCTGTTCGTGTACTTCTTCCTCACGATAGAAGCGCCGGAAAATGGCGGCCTGATTGCTTTCGGAAATGCCCTTGCCAGTGTCGGTCACTTTGATCTCCACATACATTTCCCACTGCACCACCGACACAGCGATTTTCCCGCCTGCTGGGGTGTACTTCACCGCATTGTCCAGCAGGTTAAAGAGGGCTTCGGATGTCCACTTACTGTCATGGGAAACGGTCAAATCCTCCGGGCAGTCCACGGACACGGCGATTTCCTTTTTCTCCGCTGCATACACGATCCCACTCATGGCCTGCGCCACG
>SFGY01000054.1 GCA_004556455.1 Clostridiales bacterium
TAGTCAGCGGTAAATTCTGTCACAACGGCTTCATCGGCACCCAGATGTTTGACCAGATGTTTGTAGAAAACGGAAGCGTGTTCACGTTCGTTTTCTGCGGTTTCGAGGAAAATAGCCTCAATCTGCTTATAGCCTTCATCTCTCGCTTTTTTCGAGAAGAAGGTATAGCGGTTACTGGCCTGAGATTCACCAGCAAAAGCTTTCATCAGATTAAGTCTGGTTTCACTGTCTGCAAAATTGGTCATAGGGTAATCCTCCTTAATTTCTTTGCTCTGTACATTATAACATTATTCATCTGCTTTAGCGCCTTAAGGTCAGAGCCTTGATTCGGGGTCATATCAGGGTTGTAAAAGTGGCATAAAAAAAGCTCCGAAGCTGGTGCTTCAGAGCTTTTGGTGGGGGATGGTGGATTCGAACCACCGAAGTCACTGACAACAGATTTACAGTCTGCTCCCTTTGGCCACTCGGGAAATCCCCCGTGCTTATCGTGAAGAAGTTTGGTGGGCCATCGGGGATTCGAACCCAGGACCGATCGGTTATGAGCCGACTGCTCTTACCACTGAGCTAATGGCCCATGCCGAACCTTCTTCAGAGCGGCAAGACGAATTTTAACGGTTCTTGACAAGCCTGTCAAGGTCAATCGGCATAATTATCAAAATATCCCTGAATATAGACCAGAGGCGTTCCCTTATCACCGGAACCGGAAGTCAGATCGGCGAGTGAACCAAGAAGATCCGTGAGGTGACGTGGAGTTGTCCCTTCTGAGGCCATCTTTCCGACCAGATTATTTTCCTTACTGCGGATGCGCTCTTCAATGGCCTCTCGTTGTTGCTCTTCGCTCAGACCGGAAAATTCGCTGTCGGCGAGGTATTTGATCTTAATTTCATTGGGCGTACCGGAAAGACCTTGGGTATAGGCCGGAGATACGACCGGATCAGCCAGTTCCCAAATTTTGCCGACGGGATCCTTAAAGGCGCCGTCTCCATAAATCATGACTTCGATGTTTTTGCCGCTTTTTTCATGGATGCGGCGGGCGATCTCATCAACGATGGGCTGGGTATCGCGCGGGAAGAGCTTGACTCTCTTTTCATCCGCTTTATTCGAACCGAGCAGGCCATAAAATTCATTATAACCGTGTTTGTCGGACTTATCGCTGAGAATATCGCAGAGCGTAAGAACAGTACGGGCGCCCGCATCCTTAAGGGCCTGAGAACTTGCCTGGCGAGTGTGAATATCGCAGCAGAGGACATCCTTCACTTCATTAAGCAGAGCCTTGGGATCATTGGAAAAAATAATCCGGCATTTTGCTCCACATTCTTCGACCAGGCCTTTGTAGAAAGCAACGTAGTCGACACCGGTAAAGGGGTGAACAGGATGGCCGAAATATTTATGGAATTGCTCTTCGTCCAGAACGTCGCGCCAGGGATTAACCTTGACATCGTAGAGAAGCTTGGGATCAAAGAGAGCATTCCCCACTTCATCAGAAGGATAACTGAGCTGAATCACGATCTCCTCGCAGGCCATAGCGATGCCTTTCAGAAGGATGGAGAAACGGTTGCGGCTTAAAATAGGGTAGAGCAGGCCTAAGCTTCTGGCATGTTCGGGAATTTTCTTCTGTACATCACGGGCGATGTCATCCACACTTGCATAATTCCCCTGAGTACGGGCGACAATAGATTCCGTGATGCAAAGCACATCGCGATCTCTGAGTTCAAAGCCCTCGTTACGGGAGGCTTCGAGGAGAAGATCGGGGATAAGGTCAACCAGTTTGTCTCCGGCATTAAAAATGGGGGCGCGCAGCCCTCTTGAAACAGTGCCAACTGAACGTTTCATTGAAATAACTCCTCTCAAGGAAAAAACAAAATACATAGATTATTTTACACGAAAACATCCTCATAATTCAAGCATTTCAGGCTTTTCAAATTTTGCTGATTGCCTGAAAAAGAAGTGTGGCGGACGGTTTTTTTTGTGCGTATAATGAAGCGAGTATTTGCTGGAGGAAATTTATGAGAGTGAAGCATAATGACCTGCCCCGGGGCTACAAAAAAGCGATCGGTACGGAAGCTTTTGTAGCTCTTGCCCTGATTGTTTTCTTCTTTGGCACCCTGGCTGCGAAGCTCGGATTTGTGACCCTGGTCAAGACTCTTTTTGACCTGGCCTTTGACCTCCTGATGAACACCTGTTTTTACATTATGGGGATAGCTGTTCTGGCTGGAGCACTTTCTGCTCTTCTGGCAGAGTTTGGTGTTCTTTCTCTGATTAACAAGCTGCTTTCTCCGCTGATGCGCCCACTTTATGGTTTACCGGGAGCTGCTGCCATCGGCATTATGACGACTTTTCTATCAGATAATCCAGCCATTCTGACACTCTGTGATGACAAGCGCTTTAAATGTCTTTTCCGCCGGAGAGAACTTCCGGCTCTGTGTAACCTGGGGACGGCCTTTGGCATGGGTCTGATTGTCATCTCCTATATCGCTGGCATCGAGAGTCCCGCTGTCAATTCAGGCAGGGCTGTGGCCTGCGGTTTTCTGGGCGCAGTCTGTGGCAGCATTGTGTCGACACGTCTGATGCTCCGAAAATGCACCATTTTCTTTGGCGAGAGTGGGGAAGACATTTTGGATGAACGGACGGACAAAGCGCTTAACCTGCTAGAATACAGACAGGTTCGCGAGGGCAGTGTCATGCGGCGCTTCCTGGACGCCCTTCTGGAGGGCGGTAAAAGTGGTGTTGATGTAGGTATGGCCATTATTCCAGGGGTACTTGTCATCTGCAGTATCGTGATGCTCCTCACCAACAGGCCGGGTGATGCTCACCCCGGTGTGGCGCTGATTCCCTGGATCGCAGAAAAACTTAATTTTCTCCTGCTGCCCCTTTTTGGTTTCAGCTCAGCGGAATGTCTTTCAGTTCCTTTAACCTCTCTTGGTTCAGCGGGTGCAGCGATTGGCCTGATACCTCAGCTCGTGCAAAAAGGTCTGGCAGGCACGAATGATCTGGCTGTATTTACAGCCATGTGCATGTGTTGGAGTGGCTATCTCTCCACCCATGTGGCCATGATGGATGCATTGAAATCACGCGAACTCACAGCTCAGGCAATTATCAGTCATACGATAGGCGGCCTTTTTGGCGGCATCTCTGCCCATTGGTTTTTTCTTCTAACAAGTTTATTTTGAATTATTCTTGTGCTGATAAAGGCATCGTGAGCCATTTAGTGCTTAAAGGCTTAGTGATTAGAAACCCTGGAATCCTTAAGAAAAAACTCCGCAGACTAAGTGATGCTGCGGAGCTTATGATCTGGTGCCGGTGGCCGGACTCGAACCGGCACGGTATTGCTACCGGTGGATTTTGAGTCCACTACGTCTGCCAATTCCATCACACCGGCATGCCCAAATGTACAGCTCAGGATTCTAGCAGGGCGCTTGTGTTCTGTCAATTTTTTTGCTAATCTAAAACAGTTAAAACAGTCCTTTAAGAAGTCCCGCGAGGCTTGTAAGGCAGAATGCTTCAGTGTTTTATTTTGCCTCCTTTCGCCCTGCGGACGGAGTTTTTTATGCTTTCTACAGAATCAGTTGAGAGAACAGTGAATTTGCTCGATGCTGCGTCCATGAAGCGTTCCCTCATTCGCATCGCCCATGAAATTCCCGAGCACAATCACGGGTTGAAAGATCTCGTTCTTGTCGGCATTCGAACTCGTGGAGCGCCGCTGGCACGCCGACTCTCAGATCTTATCCTGGGCTTTGAAGGGGTGCGCCTGCCCTTTGCCGAACTGGAAATTGCTGCCTACCGTGATGATCTCGATCGCGGTAAGCGTCCTCCACGTTACGAGGCCCGTGATTTCCCTTTTTCTCTTGAAAATAAGACGGTTATTCTTGTCGATGATGTGCTCTTTACAGGACGCAGCTGCCGGGCGGCAATCGAAGCCCTCTTTGATCTGGGAAGACCGGCCTCTATACAGCTGGCTGTGATGATTGACCGGGGGCACCGGGAATTGCCTATCCGTCCGGATTATGTGGGTAAAAACATTCCCAGTTCGAGGCGTGAATATATTCGTGTGGAATTGAGCGAAATTGATGGAGAGGATCGGGTCATTCTGGGTGAACGCAGAGAAAATGGCGCCAGAAGTGAATGGGGTACCGTTGATCCTGACGAAACAGTTGATCCTGATGGAGGACGCTAAAATGAATGTCCACTTTAAACATTTCAGACTTCTTGATCCCTATACCGGAAAAGATGAATGCGGAAACCTCTATGTAGAAAATGGAAAAATTGTCGCCAGGCCTTCTGCAAAAGTGGATCGCATCATTGATGGGAAGGGAAAGATTCTCGCCCCGGCTTTGGTAGATGCGCACTGCCATCTTCGGGACCCGGGACAGACCTGGAAAGAAGATATTGAAAGTGGCACACGTGCGGCTGCCGCTGGAGGCTATGCGGCTGTCATGGCTATGCCCAATACTGATCCCGTCTGCGATTCAGCCAGGGTTGTGCGCTACATCTTGGATAAGGCCCAGAATTGTGGATCCTGTGCTGTCCTGCCGGTTGGTGCTGTCACCCTTGATGAAGCGGGCGAAGATCTTGCTCCTTATGAAGCGATGAAAGAAGCCGGCGCCGTTGCCCTGACCGATGATGGTCATGTGATTGCCACAGCGGCGATTTTGGAGAAAAGTCTTAAAGCCGCTGCCCAGGCAGGTTTAATCGTTATTGATCACCCCGAAGAACGCTCTCTCAGTTGCGGGGCCTCTATGCACGAAGGGGAGATTTCCGGGAGACTTGGGGTCAGGGGCATGCCTGCCAGTGCAGAGTCCGTTATTGTCGCTCGCGATCTGCTTATTGCTGAAGATCTCCAGCTGCCGATCCATCTCTGCCATTTAAGCTGTGCTCAAAGTGTCAGCCTGCTACGTGAAGCCAGGGCCAGAGGTGTCCGAGTCACAGCAGATACCTGTCCGCACTATTTTGCCCTGACCGATGAGGCGGTTCTGGCCTATGGTGCCAATGCCAAAATGTATCCACCGCTGCGTCCTGAAAAGGACCGTCAGTCCATTCTCGAAGCTCTCCTGGACGGAACGATTGAGATGATTGCCACTGACCACGCGCCTCACGCAGCTGAAGAAAAAAGCGGTCCTCTGGCACAGGCAAAGAACGGTATTATAGGTTTACAGACTGCCTTTTCACTTTCCTATGAATTCCTCTGCAAAAAGCGGGGAATGTCCATTCTGAAGTTGCTGTCTCTTTTATCAGCCAATGTTTCCACTGCCTTTCATTTAAACCGTCGTGGATTGCAGCCAGGTGCAGCGGCTGATCTTGTGATATTTGACCCTGAGCGGGAGTGGGTTTTTCAACAGACGGAAATCTTCTCACGCTCCACCAACAGTCCCTTCATCGGCAGAAAGATGCTGGGGAAAGTATGTATGACTCTCTGGAATGGAGAGATCACTTATGAGGAGAAAGTAAAATGAGCGTAGCAAAAGACTTTGCCACACGATTGGATGAACGCATCGCTGCTCTTGATAATCCCAGCCTCCTGGGACTGGATCCAAGGCTGGACTATCTGCCGAAACATCTGCAGGCGAAAGCTGAGGCGAAGAACGGCTCTGCGCCAGAAAAAAGTGCCGCGGCGATCCTGGATTTCAACTGTGAGATCCTTGAAGCGCTGAAGGACATCGTACCTGCGGTAAAATTTCAGTCTGCTTACTATGAAGCTTACGGTGCTTCTGGCAAGGAATGCCTGCGAAACTCGCTTAAATTTGCGCGTCAGTTGGGGTATCTCAGCATTGTAGATGCCAAGCGCAATGATATTGCGTCAACAGCCGAAGCCTATTGCCGCGCTATTCTTGGACAAAGCGAGGTGATCGGGGGAGAAAGCTATACCCCGCTTGGTGCGGATGCACTCACACTCAACGGTTATCTCGGTTCTGACGGCATAGAACCTTTTCTCAAGTATTGTCGTGAAGCGGGCAAAGGCTGCTTTATCCTTGTGCGCACGAGTAATCCTTCTGCGGGTGAACTGCAGGACCTTATCCTGGAAGATGGCCGCAGGGTATACGAAGCCATGGGGGATCTGGTAGCCCGCTGGGGCACAGCTGTACCTGGAAAAACTTTTTCCTCGGTAGGAGCTGTGGTGGGGGCGACCTGGCCCAGACAGGCGATTGCTTTGCGCCAACGCATGCCGCAGCAAATCTTCCTGATTCCCGGTTATGGAGCTCAGGGCGGCGGGGCTGACGATGCCGTTGCAGGCTTTAATCAGTATGGCCGTGGAGGCATCGTCAATGCTTCCCGCTCACTTATGCTCGCCTGGCAGAAAGAAGGGGGCAGCGGCCTTGATTTTGCTGCTGCCAGCCGCCGTGAAGCCATCAGAATGCGAGATGATCTGCGGCGTGCACTGGCCCATCGCTAAGGCAGAGGTGATGTCTGTGAAAGAAATTGAACACCTCCTGCTCCTCCTTCGCCGTCAGCCGCTTTCTCCGGACTGTGTGCGCCTGGACTTCGCTGCTCCATCACTTGCCGCAGAAGCTCAAGCCGGACAGTTTCTGGAAATAAGCTGCCCTGGATTTCTAAATCGACCTTTTGGCATTATGGATGCCTCGGCAGACAAAGGAGAAGTTTCCATCGGTGTAAAGATGGTCGGGTCCAACAGCCGCTGGCTTGCCGACCAGCATGAAGGTGTGGAATTAAAGGCTCTGGGTCCTCTGGGTCATGGTTTTGATCTGAAAAACTGTAAAAGACTTCTTGCCGTTGGCGGCGGCAGCGGTATTTTCCCTCTGTTTTTTGCTGTGCGCAGGGCGCTTGAAACAGGAGCCCGTGTCCAATGGATCTGTGGTTTTCGTGACGAAGCTCAGGCTTTTCCTCATGAAAGCTTTGCTGGCCTACCCGCTGAACTCTTTTTTAGTTCAGATCAGGGAGGCCTTGACTTTCACGGCCATGCAGGGGCCGCTCTGGAGGCCCTGACCAGGGGGGA
>SFGY01000055.1 GCA_004556455.1 Clostridiales bacterium
CACTCCGACCAACAAGAAAACCGGGGAACCGCAATGGTCCCCCGGTTTTTCTTTTGTTTTCAAGGGGTTTCGGCGTTTCACTCCCCGCACAATCGTTTCACATATTTCGTACTTATGACGCTGTTTTCAGAGCAAATTACACACGGAATTACACACGGAGGATGCAAAGAAAAGAGGGTCTATTCCCCCGTCGTCAGATTCTTTTCAAAAAATGCATCTATACTGGCGGCTACTTTCCTTGACTTCTCCGACATTGTGTGCTGATACACGTTTTTGAGCATATTTGTGGAAGCATGGCCCATGCGCTCCATGGCATATTTGTCCGGCACGCCCATGGAAAGCACGACGGAGGCCTGATAATGCCGCGGGTCGTGAAACCGATACCGCTGTATGCCGAGAGTATTACAAGCACTTCCTATCCGCTTGTATAGCTGATGACGGTCATAGTGGATGATGTATTCGTCGGTGTGCGGTTGGGCTTCTATCAGGGCCATTATATAAGGCGGAACTGGCAATACCCGGTCACTGCTGTATGTTTTCGTCAGCTTCAGCACCGGCCCGTCAGGGCCGTCTACAAGGGCCTGCTTGATGTGTATGGTCCCATCGCCCACGCAGTCCCAGGTAAGCCCACGGATTTCCGATGCGCGGAGCCCCAGCCATGCCGCCAGCAGGAACGGCAGTTCAAACCGCTTCCCTTTTTCGTACTGCGCTATTCTCTGGATATCCTCCGTTGACGGTATGGAGATATCCGGCTTTTCTTTCTGCGGCAGCGTGGTTCGCAGTACCAGCCCGGGGCGGTACACACTCAGCGCCGCCGTAAGCAGTCCGTAAGCGTTCTTTACATACTTGGGGGACTTGTCCCTTGCCATGGCATTCACGGCCACCTGGACGGCCTCCTGGGTCAGGCTGGCCACCGGCACGTCCATCAGGGACTGCAAGGTGTTCTGCCGCTGGCGCTTGTATCCGGCGATGGTAGACGGCGACAACACAGAGTCTTTGCTTGCAATGTACAGGTCTATAGCCTTGCCCACCGTCAGCGAAGCCGGGGCAGCTTCCGCTTTCATCCCCGCCTTTATTGCGGCGGCTTTGGATTCCGCCGCTTTCTTTGAGGGAATCAAAAAACCGATCAATTCGATCCTTTTCGGCCTGCGCCTCATCAACCCGCCCGTGCAAGGCGAGCATGCGAACCAGTGAATAGTAATCGTCGCGGCGATATCCATTCCGGCAGAACATCCGGATTTCGTTGGACTTTTTCAGGCACAGGATAGCAAGCTCTATGTTCCCGGCCTTTTCATAGCCGTATCCCTTATTCCGCAGGTAGTAATCAATATCACCGGTGTAGCTGTGGATACCGCCGCCATGGTGCAGGCTGGCATCTCGCGGGATAGCCATAATGCCCTCTACGCTTGAAAGATCGTACTTTGCTTCAAGCGCGGCAATCTCCGCTTGCCGATATGCCTGATACTCCTCGTTGCTGATTGGCTCCGGAGCCTGGAACGCAACCCCGCCACGCTGTGGCCTGACTTTGTCTATGAAAGAATGTAGAAAATCAAAAATGCTCATGCGGCCCACCTCTCACAGAAATATTCTCAAAATATACCAGTAGATTTACCTTGTGCGAGCCGTTATAATGGTACTGTGCAAAAACCGGAACCTCCGGAGCTCCAGAAAGGAGCTAAAATTATGCCAGATACATCCGTAGAACGACTCCTGAGCATCCTATCCCAGCTTAACCCTGAGTATTTTTCTCTCGCTCTCCATCTTGCAGAGCAAGCACTAAAGTCTCAAACTGCTGAAGATACAGCTCGCGGTACTTCTCACTCAACTGGCTGTACAACTCGATAAGCCGCGCGGTATTCGGGTCGAGACGCTCGTCCACCATCTGGTGGGCGGGCGTTTCTTTTTTTATGCCCGGATCGTCGGTTTCGCCGCGCAGATATTCCGGCGTAGTGTTAAGCTCTGCGGCCAATATGTGCAGTTTTTCTCCGCTGATATCGGTCCCCTGCTTCTTTGCGTCCCGAAGGTATGTTTTGCTGACCCCCATTGCCCGGCAGAGATGCAGTTTTGTTTTCCCGCTCTGCGCTATCATGCTTTCCATTCTGTTGTAATTGAACAAATTGACACTCTCCAAAGGGAAGCCAATTCACTGGATGTACGGCTTCTATACAGCGACGCGGCATATAAGCGGCTCAACAACAGCCTACAGCGCCGTATAGGCACGTTGAACCGCGGGCATTCTGCCCACCCCATCATCATGGGAAGCCCCCCGCAATACAGCCTCGGAGAGCTGGAGCAGATGCGCACGGCCAACGAAGATGGCATTATGTACGAAGGGCGGCACTACACCGGGTATGAAGCCACGCAGCGCCAGAGGAACATAGAATCGGCCATGAGGCGGCAAAAGCGCCGCATTCTGGTGGATGAAGCCACCGGAGATTCGGAAAAGCTCCAGGCGGACCAAATCCGGCTGCAATTGCAACGCCAGGAATACGCACGGTTTTCCAAAGCCGCCAAGCTGCGGACCCAGGGAGAACGGGCGGAAACTGCCGGGTTCTCCTGGAAACAGGCAAAGGATGCGGACAGCGAATATAAAAAGGTTGCCAAAGCGGCCAATTCGATGTATGATATCGGCAGTGAGGCGGAGAACGTTAAGGCGTATATGCGGGATCTGCCAATACGGAGGCGTATACAGGGCGGCGAATTTCCGCTTACGATTCATCGTGGTAGGCAGAATAATCACGTGCCGGGGACTCGAGAGTACAAACAGTACGTAGAACGCCTACAACGAGAAGGCCGACACGGACCCAGCAAGATAAGTATATCCGGCCCCGAAATAGAGCACCTAATCGAAACATACAAAGGGACCGGGAACCTGGCCCGGGACAAAAGGGGCCGTTGGCGGAATGAGGAATTGATAACAGTTCATCCGGGCAAAATTGGCATAGCGGTGAACGATAGGACCGGCAAGGAAGCGGATACCACGGTTTTCCGCATACACCATAGCAAGGATGGTGTACACATTTCCCCAGATTACCCGAGCAAGAAAGGAGCAAAATATAGGAAATGAGGCCGACAGAGAAAGATCTGTTTGATTATATGGACTCTGGCCGCGATGTGCGGGTTACTTGCACAGACGGCGACACCCTAACCGGGCGATGTTGGGCTTATGGTGCGGTGGTTTCTGAAAAAGAGTTCGGAGAAGATGAACCCTGCCTGGATGTTGGATGCGGCACAATCGTAGCTTTGAGCCAAATCGAAAGTATCGAATTTGCAGATTAACTACAACTAAATGACAGATGCGTAGCGCCTTCGGGCGCTGCGCATTTTTCATACCCATTTGCCCGGCCCAGGGCGTACAAAACGGGCAGCGCAGGGGAAGCGACCCCCGATATCAAAGCGTAGCGTGAGGAGAACATACCATGAAACGCGAATTTTTGCAGAATTTTAAGGTTGGCGACCAGGCCCTGCCGAAAGAGATCATCGACGCCATCATGGACGAGAATGGCCGCGACATCGAAGCCGCAAAGAAGCCCTTTGCGGACTATGAAGCCGTGAAAGCGCAGCTCCAGGCCGCCAAAGATGGGCTTGAGGCGTTCAAGGGCGTGGACGTTGACAAGCTCCAGGGGAAAATCCAGGAGCTGACCGGCCAACTTGCCGACAAGGACAGAGAGTGGCAGGACAAACTCGACGGCATGGCCTTTGATGGACGCATCAGGGACGCCATTACCGCCGCCAAGGGCCGCAACGCGAAGGCGATTGCCGCCCTGCTGGATGTTGACACACTCCGCGCCAGCAAGAACCAAGAGGCAGATATCCGGGCCGCGCTGGAAGCGCTTAAAAAGGACAACGGATATTTGTTTGAATCCGAGACCCCGCCCCCCTATTCCAACGGGACCGGCACGAATGGCGGTGGGCTCATATTTCGATTCTTTCGAAAAAAGCGAAAAAACCTGTTGCAAAGTAGCTGCAGCGGAGTTGTGTATAGTAGAGACGTAGGCATACGTCCCACTATATGAAAGAAAGAGAGAAAACGTATGAAAGAATGGAGACGCATACTATCCTGTTTCCTGGCTGTGCTGCTGACGGTGTACTTGGTCCCCGTGCAGGTAATGGCTGAGGAACTGGGAGATCTGTGGCCGCCAACAACAGAAAACGTCGTGGATGCGCCTGCGGAGGTCGTGGGCGAGATACTGGAACAACGGGAAGAAAATCGGAAGGAGTTCCTGCTTACCGACGGTACAAGGCAGGCGGTAATTTATCCGGCGGCAGTACACTACCAAAAAGATGGATATTGGGAGGAAATTGACAACCGGTTGCTGCCGTCTGCTGCGCAGAATGGTGAAACCGTGTATCGAAACGCAGCCGGTATGTGGGATGTCTCTGTTCCTGCTGAGCTGAATACCGCCAATGGAATCACGGTCAGCCGCAGCGGACACAGCTTGTCATTCTACCTGACAGGTCAGTTGTACGAAGACGATGGTGCGATTTCCGAAATTTTATAAAAGTAGCCTTGACAAGCGGGGCAAGGCTAACGTATGATTATGATAGTTAGCAAAAATGCGGCTTTGGCAGTGCATCTGAAAATAGCCCGGTTTACCTATGGCGCCCATGTCCGTCAGTGGTTCCATGTCCTCCACCCTCGGTGCTGCGAATCCCCTGCGCTATCGTGGGTATGTCTATGACACCGAAACTGGATTCTACTACCTCAGTAGCTGGTACTATAACCCGGTTTGGGCAGGGTTTATCAATGCGGATACCGCTGATGTCCTTGGGGCTTCCCCTGGCAAAGCCAACTGGGATAAGAATCTCTTTGCCTACTGCGACAATGACCCCATAAATCGTCAGGATGATGAGGGTGACTTGTGGAAGTGGCTTCCGTTTAAGGAAAGCGGAGATTGGGGATTTGTCCATAGGGCGGTACAAATTCATATTGTTTCGACAAATAGTCATATGCAACTAGACCGTGAAGTTTCCACGGCTGATGGAAAAAGAATGGATATATACTCATATCCAACAAGTGAGGTATGGGAAGTTAAACCATATTCCGGTGGTATGGGATATGCGACAGCAGCTGTTTCACTAAGCAAGTACGTTGGAAACTATTATAACACTCAGCTAATAGTGCCTGGAGCCGCAAATCAATTTATGGGTAGTTTTCCCTTAATCTATGGGGAATACTCCTTACAAGTCGAATACTTTACGCCAGCACCAGGAGTTATTCTTTATGATTTTAACATAAAGAATAACGCAGCTGCCTATTCTATTCCAGTTGAGAAAGCCCTAATGGTTCCTATTGTTCCATTTACTCCGCGCGTAAAGGGATGTGCACGCTTCGGAGGCAAGGCCTATGGCTTCGGTGGAGGTGGCTGGAATGTATGCACTTTTGTAAATCGGTAATTTCGAGGAGATACATGTATGAGAAATCCGTATTTGAAGGAAATGAATACTTTCATGGCACTGCACTGGAAGGATACATTGGAAGCTAACGGTTTTTTTGCCCTTCGTGACTTCACTGAATGGGTTCGCGTGGTGAATAGAAATGTCATGCAGATCATCCTTTGTTCTGGATATACACTGCCAGAAATTCTCTTCTACTCGCAGACCCTGTCGGAGTACATGTGGTGCAATTATCGTAGCCAGATGAATATGACATACTATTCGGGAAATTTTTATCGGAATGCCAGTGTGCAATATGATGAGAACTATCGTTATATATGCACAAATAATGATTTAAATATGCAATTGCAGTACACTATTGAAACATTGAACACGATCCATACAGCCCAGGATATTCTATCTTATCCCCATGAAAGAGAACTCGTTTTTCATAGGCGGCCTTGCCTTTGGTATGATGCTGGTGATATGGATGGCGTGTGGAAAGCCCTGGAGAACGTGAAGTGCCCTACTTCCTATTACTTTCAGGGAGATGTTCCTCCGGAAAAGCTGAAACGGGACTATTGGCGGGTATGGAAACCCATGACGGCCTTCGTAGCCCAGGACTGCCTGGCCACGGGGAGTCTACAGCCCTTGGCGGACTTCGCAGAGGAATCCAGGGCATTCAACCTCAAGTATCTGAAACGCTATATGCCGTGGCTACTGAAGTAAAAAAATAGCCTGCGATCAGGTGGTCTGGCCCAAGCCCTGGGCCAGACCACCACCTATGGCTACGACACCCAGACGGGCGTTCTGAACTGGACCCAGGCTCCCGGCGAAACGGCCAGCACCCGCACCAACTACACCCACGACCAGCTGTACCGCACCACCAAGGTCCAGCAGAGCACTGCCGCGGTGGACTATACCTACAGCAAGGATCTGCTGTCCGCCATTTCCACCGCCTCCGGCACGGATTACAGCTTCACCTACGGGGTGTTTGACCTGACCTCGGCGGTGAAAGTCGGCAGCCGTACCCTGATCTCCCACAGCTATACCAACGATCAGAACCGGCGGCTGAGCCGGTCCGTCTACGGCAACGGCGACGCCGTGTCCTACAGTTACGACAGCTTTGGCCGAAGCACCTCCGTGACCTATGGCGACACCGGCAGCACCGTGTCCTACGCCTACGACGCCAACAGCAACCTGGGCCAGCTGACCGACGGCATTTCCGGCCGGGTCAACCGCTACAGCTACGATTTTCTGGACCGGCTCATGCGGTATGAGGAATCCGGCGACGGCTACAGCAACATTGTCCAGTGGGGCTACGACGACGAGAACAACCTGTCCTCCCAGACCCAGACGCTGAACGGCACCACCTACACCAGCACCTACGCCTATGACAAGGACAACCGGCTGACCAAGGCGACGGAGGGTACCATCTCCGCCAACTACACCTATGACAGCTTCAGCCGCATGACGGGGCTGACCGCCAAAAACGGCAGCACCTCCGTGGTCAACACCGCCGTCACCTATGTGGACCCCAGCTCGTCGGCTACC
>SFGY01000056.1 GCA_004556455.1 Clostridiales bacterium
CTGGAGCGAGACATTAACTCACGCCTGAACAGATATGCGAAGGATGGGGAGATAACTGCTGTCTGGATCTGGTACGAATGCGTCGGCACAAGCAGCTACCTGATCTATATCGGGTACGCATAAGCATCAACAAATCAATACACCGAAATGAGCATCGTGGAAGCATGGTGCTTTTTTCATGCCTTGAAGGAGGACAGAACGAATGAAGAAGATTCTCAAAAGAGGAATGTCGGGGCTGCTTGCAGTCCTCATGGCATTCACCGTGCTTGCGGGCTTTGGCACGACCACGGCCTTCGCCGCAAGCGAAACAGCGGAGTCCTATATGATTTCCTTCCCCCGTGACGGAGACGCTGCTCAGATTTACTCCGAGGACGCATGGGGGCACTCCGCAAAAACCTACATGAACGGCTGGACAACAGGCTCCAGCAACTACACCACCCTGCACTGTATGGATTCCTTTGACGGGAAGGTGTGCTATTGCATCGAGCCCGGCCTTTCCCGAAATGTCGGCGATACCTATTACGGCTTCGGTGAGGATTTCTGGGATAACTATCCCAGCCAGTACAACAACACCATCGAGCCGGACGACATTAAGCTGCTGCTGGGGCGTATCATGCAGTATGGCTATCAGGGCAATCTCTCCACCTCGTGGAGATCGCAGAATGATTCCGATGCGGATAAGCTGGCCCACGCCTTTGCTACCCAGCTGCTCGTTTGGGAAACGGTTGTGGGCGAGCGCGATGCAGACTTTGACCATGTGAGCACCGGCGGCTATGACGCGATCCTGTCGCTGGTTTCTCCCTATCACCCGCTGTATAGCCGAATCATGGACTATTACGACAGCATCGAGTACAGCGTGCAGAGCCATGCCGTTTGCCCGAGCTTTATGAGCAGAAGCAGCGGCGGCGCAAAGACGATTGAGCTTGCGTGGGATGGCAGTCAGTACATTGCCGAGCTCACGGATACCAACCGCGTGCTGTCACAGTTTACCTTCTCCGCCAGTGAGACGGGCTTTCATTTCAGCGTGTCGGGCAATACGCTTACCATCACCACCGATACGGCTCCCGGCGGCAATGTGACGATCTCCGCAACTCGAAGCGCTTCCCGCTGCGGCGTTCTTGTTTGGACGGACTATAAGTACGGCCCCAACGGCGGCGTTCAGGATACCATCACCTATACGGCCTCCGTCAGCGACCCCGTAAAAGCGTTTGTCAAGCTGAAGGTCAGCTATGGAGGCGCTAAAATTATCAAGACCAGCGAGGACAGCAAGGTGGAAGGCATTACCTTCACCATCACCGGCGAGGGCGTCAATCAGAGCGTTACCACCGACCGAAACGGTGAAATTCGCATCGACAATCTGATGCCCGGCATTTATACCGTCACCGAGCAGAGCTATGACAAGTATGTACCCCAGGAAAGCCACCGTGTTACCGTGCTTGCCGGACAGACGGCGACGGTTTCCTTCAACAATGTACTCCGCCGCGGCGATCTGACCGTGACCAAGACCTCCGAGGACGGACTGAATCAGGGCGTGAAGTTCCACCTTTTTGGAACCTCTCTCAGTGGCCTGCCTGTAGATGAATTTGCTGTTACCGATGAAAACGGTGTTGCGACTTTCAAGGATGTGCTTATCGGCACCGGCTACACGCTGGAGGAGATGGACACCGCCATTCGCTATGTGATTCCCGACAGTCAGAGCGCCTCAGTGGAATGGAACAGTGTAACCAATAAGAGCTTTTCCAACATCCTCAAGAAATTCAATGTCACCGTCACCAAGAGTGACTGCGAGACCGGAACGGCGCAGGGTGATGCTTCTCTTGCCGGTGCCGCCTACGGCATCTATAAGGGCGATCAGCTTGTGGATACTTACTACACCGACGAGAACGGCCAGTTCACCACCGGCTATTATGTCTGCGGCGACGACTGGACGATTCGTGAGATCAGTCCCTCCGAGGGCTATCTGCTGGACAGCACCGTTTATCCTGTCGGTGCAGAGGCGGCCAATTACACCGTTGAGCTGAACGCTGCACCTGCTGTGGCTGTTGCCGAGCAGGTGCAGAAGGGCAATATCGCCATCATCAAGCACTCGGATAACGGTGATACGCAGATCGAAACTCCCGAAGAGGGCGCAGTGTTCGCCGTCTATCTGAAAGCCGCAGGCAGCTATGAGGCGGCAAAGGATACAGAGCGGGACTATCTGACCTGCGATGAAAACGGCTTTGCCCAAAGCAAGGACCTGCCCTACGGCGTGTATACCGTGCATCAGGTCTCCGGCTGGGAGGGCCGTGAGCTGATGAGCGACTTTGATGTGTTCATTGCCAAGGACGGCGAGACCTATCGCTACCTCATCAACAACGCCAACTTCGAGTCCTTCATTAAGGTTATCAAGGTGGACGCAGAAACCGGCAATACCATTCCCTATGCGGGAGCAGGTTTCCAAATCTTTCGTCCGGATGGCTCCAAGGTGGAAATGACCTTTACCTATCCGGAGGTTACCACCATCGACACCTTCTACACCAATGACGCCGGCATGCTCATCACGCCGGAGAAGCTGGAGTTTGGCAAGGGCTACTCCCTCAAGGAGGTCTCCGCTCCTTACGGCTATGTGCTCAGTCATGAGGCGGTCAAGTTCGATGTGACCGAAGAGAATTCCACCGAGGAAAGCGGCGTGACAATCGTTGCAGTGAATCTGGGCAATTACGCACAGAAGGGCATCATCAAGATTTCCAAAACCGGCGAGGTGTTTGCCTCTGTTACGGCGGCGGACGGGGTCTATCAGCCGGTCTATACGGTGCAGGGACTTGCGGGAGCAACCTATGAGATCAAGGCAGCAGAGGACATCTACACTCCGGACGGTACGCTGCGCTGCAGCGCCGGTGAGGTGGTGGATACGGTGACTACCGGCGCAGACGGCATGGCGGAGAGCAAGCCGCTGTATCTGGGAAAATACGAAATCACCGAGATGAAAGCCCCCGACGGCATGGTCATTAACAAGGACGCCCATACCGCAGAGCTTGTCTATGCCGGGCAGGAGATTGAGATCACCGAAACCGCTGCCAGCTTCTGCAATGACAGACAGAAGGCGCGGATTTCTCTTTCCAAGGTGCTGGAGCAGAACAAGCAGTTCGGTATCGGTATGAATAACGAGCTTTCCGCCGTGACCTTCGGCTTCTATGCCGGTCCCTTGACGAAAACGGGAAAGCCGTGCTCAAGAGCGATGTCCCCTTCGGCAGCTACTATGTCAGAGAAATCAGCACCGATAGCCACTATATGCTCTCTGATGAGAAGTACCCTGTGACCTTTGCCTATGCCGGCCAGGAAATTCCCACGGTGGAGCTTGCTGTCAATGACGGAAAGAGCATTACCAACGAGATGATCTACGGAGAGATCCACGGCATGAAGAAGGATGAGGACGGCAAGGCGCTGGCCGGAACTACCATCGGTCTGTTCCTTACTGACGGCACAGAGCCTGTCCTGACCACCGTTTCTGCAGAGGACGGCAGCTTCACCTTCGCGGACATCCCTTATGGCGAGTATGTGGTTCGTGAAATCGCTGCACCGGAGGGCTATGTGATGGATGACACGCCTTATACCGTGAAGGTAGATCAGAACGGTGCTGTGATCGAGGTCGAGATCACCAACAAGCTCATTCGCGGCAGCGTTCAGCTGACCAAGGTGGATAAAGACTATCCCGATCATCACCTGAGCGGCGCAGTCTTTGAGGTATACCGTGGTGGAAAGCTTGTGGGCCAGATGGAGGAGCTGTCCGACGGCGTCTACAAGCTGGACAATCTGCCCTACGGCGATTACACGCTGAAGGAAACCGAGGCCCCCAAGGGCTTCTTCCTTGATGAGAAAACCTATAGCTTCTCCATTAAGGAAGATGGTAAAATCGTCGTCGTGGAAAATGAGGCCAGAAAGGGCTTTGTCAACCAGGCACAGACCGGAGGCATTCGCATTGAAAAGACTTCGGATGACGGCGTGCTGAAGGGCTTTACCTTCCGTGTGGAGGGCTCGGATATCACCGGCAATGCCTTCAGCAAGGACTTTGTGACCGATGAGAAGGGTCAGATCCACATCGAGGGGCTGCGCATCGGCGATTATGTGATCTCCGAGGTGTCCAACAAAGCCAACGAGAAGTATGAGCTTCCCGCAAATGTCACCGTAACCGTTCACGAAGGAAAGACGGTCGTTGCCAAGTTCCATAACAAGCTCAAGCCTGTTACGGATATCCCCAAGACCGGAGATACCACCAATATGCCTCTTTGGGCAGCACTTGCCGGTATCTCTGCAATCGGTGCAGGTGCGGCGGCTTTCTTTACCTTCCGAAAAAAGAAGGAGGTAGGCAAGCATGAGCGCTAAGGTCATCATCGGCATCGGTCTTGTGGTGTTTATTATCGCAGGGCTGATCGTTCTTCGCCTGAAGAACAGAAAGTAAAAACGCCAAGGGGCGGCATCCGCAAAAAGATGCCGCCCCATTTGCAAAAGGAGACGCTATGGAAGAGACAAGAAAAATCGGAGATTACTCCGTGAAGTATTCCATGTATATCGGGCACAAGGATATTGCTCTGGGCGAGAATCCCAACGCCGACAAGGATGAACGGTATATGTGCTGCTTCGTAGAGACCAACGCCATTTTCGAGCGCTATTCCGGGGTGCTGGTCAGCGACGATTTTGCGGAGATTGCAAAGGTGTTCGGACAGCGCGTAGCAGACGCAGCCGAGGAAATTATTCAGGAAAACGAAAGAGCCTGTCAGGAGGTCGGCATGAATGAGGAACTCACAACAAATAGTTGTAAGCCCATTTCCTATGAGGATTCCATCGAGAACAAGGTGGTTGTCGTCAAGGGTAGCATTCTCCGGCCTGAGTTCCGCCACGCCAATCACCAGCTTATGCTGTGTACCGGCGGCTTCGGCGCGCAGGCCAATGCGCGAGGCCGTACCTGCTGCTGCATTTCTCTGTACGACGGGAGAAAGACCTCCTTTTACCGCACGGATTTTCTCGGCGTCATGGATGAAAAGAAGCTTCCCGAATGGGCGCAGAAGGGCTTGGAGAAAGCAAAAGAGATGCACGCGCAGGAAAAGAAGCCGGCTAAAGAAAGAGGTGACGCAAGATGATCGAGTATGAAAAAAGAGCAATGATCGAGGCGGAGGACAAATATACCTTTCGCCAGAGCACGCAGATTTCCATGCAAACCGGACTGATCGGCCACCTCCGGGCAGACATGGATACAGACGGCAACGGCTTTTTCAGCAGCTGGTTTGATTTCCGGGAGGAGCTGAAAACCGATGAGTTCAAGGCGGAGTTTGACGATGTAATCAACTCTCTGCGTGAGGACGGCGACATTCTTCATAACCGCAGGGCGCTTGCCAAGTACTGCTACTGCACCCCACAAAGCCGTATGCAGGAGGAGCCGGGCTACTATGGCGTTCGTGTGGACACCGAAAAATATGCCTATCTTCTGCGCCTGAACCCGGACAGGGGCGAATACAACCTGTACTGCTATTGCTATCGCCGGGATTGGCTCGATCAGCACATGAAGGACGCAGAGAAAGGAATCCGTTTTATTGACAGCCATTACAAGGAGCTGTTTCGCATTCCGGATGGCGGCAAGGTGAAAATCCACTATTCGTGGAATGAAGACCAGATTCGCACCTGCCGGTATATCGACGATTACCATGTGGAGATCGGGAGCAACCTCTATCATATCTGCGAGTTTGCCGAGCGCATGGAATACGGCGGCCATACCTGCGAGCCGATTCGGGACAACCTGCCCGAGCGGTGCTACAGCGTTCTTTCCGGCAGCGACGAAATCATTATCATCAAGCGCGGCGAAAAGGGCTACTTCAAGACGGACATTCCCGTCACCGACAAGGACGAAGCCCGGAGCATCGTGAATGAGTACAACACAAAGCTCGGCGTCAGCAAGGCGCAGGAAGAAGCAATGAAGGCCGGCTCCATGTTCGGCTTTCAGGTGCCCGCCGCTGACCCGAGAAATTATGACGCAGATGGAAACCCTGTGATGCCGAAGGACAGAGGTGATGCACGATGAGTAAGGACGATTATCGTATCTGGTCTAATGCTGACCTTGACTATGAGGAGTGGAAAGATTGGATGGAGGAAGAATATCCGACGCTTTCCGAGGACGAGCGCATCGCCATGATGTATGAGGAAAACGGGCACTACCTTGAGGACGAACGGCTCAATCTGGACATTCAACTTTCTCAGCCCATTCTGGTCGTTGCCGATCTGGGGCTTTGGAATGGCAGGCGCACGGGATACAAAGAAATTCCCAGCGGCAATGTCCGGGACTGCCTTTACTCTGATTACGACTACACCACATGGTATGTGGACCGAAACGGAGATTTCCGGTGCGATGACACCCACCATGACGGAACAAACCATTATCTCTATCGGGTATATAAGGACAATGTTTCCCAGGCGCAGAAAGACCGGCTCAAAGAAAAAATCTACAACGGCACAGCCACCAGGGCAGACATTGTCCGTGTCACCCGCAGGCTTGGCGATGAGATCGGAAAAGTGTACGGCTGGAGCTTTCCAATCAGGCAGAGAGAGCGAGGTGAGGCACGATGAACCACCACTGGAAGGAGGAAAAGTATTTGAGCGTTGATACGAGCAAAGAGATAGATGTGTTTTATCCAGACCTGAACGACGGCAAGATTCAATGGGTGCACTACGATACTACGCAGTCGCTGGTTGAAATCTGTGTTTTTAATAAAGAAACGATACGGGCGGTGAATGCCGCTTGCTGGGATGCTACTGGGGCCTTTCAAATGATTCGCGAGGTCAGCAATCGTTTCCTGCTGAGGCCAGGTATGGACGGCTATGAAGATGCCATAATCCGCATGAGAAGCGACAAGCCCGCAGCTATTGGCTGCAGCTATCTTACTCTGGATCGATTGGAACAGTTCTTGGAGGCTGGAGAGCTTCTAAACAGTTACTGTATGCGGGAATTTGGGTGCAAAGCAAATTTCTCTGACTTGCGCAAGGTTGACTTGGGTCACAAAACGCTGGAAAGAGGACATACATTGCGGGGCTACGCGAATCTGGAGGATTGCCATATTGGGGTTTATTTGGACGGAAAGATTCTGGGTATGCGGCAGTTCGATTCGCTGCGAGAGATGAATCATACGGCGCTTTCGGAGATATCCTTTAGCGACCTCATGCAGATGCCGGAATGGGCCGTTGCGCAGCACATTGGTATGGAAAAAAAGCAAGCCAATCCGGTAGCACGAATTGACTATTTGGACTTTCGGGGCAAGATGGTCGAACGCACCGAATACATGGATGAGACAGCTTTTATGACCGACCTAAAAAATCAGCTGGACTGCGGTGTGCCGCTGTGCGTCGTTCTCTACCGAGACCAGAACGGCAAGACCATTTCCCGCACGTTCCTGAACGACCTGGATACCCTGCCCAAGGGGCTTTTCGTAGAGGACGATCCCCATAGAAAGCCTCCGGCAATGCACCCAAAGAAAAAAGACCACGAACCTGCGAGATAAGGAGAAGCTATGGATAAGAAGAAAGCCATCTGCGAGTATCTCCGTAAAAATCATATTGGCAAAGAAAATGCCATCCACAGCAAGGAGCTTGAAAAGCTGTTTCTGCTTGACGGACGAAATATTCGCCGCAAGATCAGCGCCTTGCGACAGGATGGCTTTCCTATTTGCAGCGATGAAACGGGCTACTATTACGCAGATAACCAGAAAGAGATCAATACCACCGTCTGCCGGCTGAATGAGCTTGTGACGAAGGTGTCAAACGCCAGAACCGGGCTTTTATTTGCATCGATCCTCGGAGAGAATGCGCAGACCGTTGAGGTCACGATCAAAGTAAGATAAGGAGGGAGTTCCCATGCCGAGCAAATACAGAATCATTTTGGAGATGGCGTCCCAGACTGCCAGGGATATCGCCTCCAATGCCGACCGATATACCGATTTTCTGATTACGGCGGCAAACAACTACAAGTACAGCTTTAAGGAGCAGCTGCTCATCCATGCGCAGAAGCCAGATGCAACGGCGTGTGCGGAAATCGACACATGGAATAAACTCGGCAGATGGGTAAACAAGGGCACGAAAGGCATCGCGCTGCTGATTGACAGAGATGTTCCCTACAAGCTGAGACATGTCTTTGATATCTCCGACACCAACAGCCGTGCCGGAAGGAACATCACCCTTTGGCAGATGAAGCCGGAGTACGAATATGCGGTATCGGAAAGCCTTCAGGCCAGCTTCGGCGATGTGGAGGAGCCGCGAGAATTCCCGCACCTTCTCATGGATATTTCCGGTTATGCCGTGGAGGATAATCTTTCAGATTATCTCATGGAACTGAACGCTGTCAAAGCCGGCAGCTTTCTGGAGGAGCTGGATGACACAAGCCTTGAGGCGTGGCTGAAAACCACGCTGAAAAGCAGCGTCGCTTTTATGGCACTCTCCCGTGCAGGTTATGAGCCGAGGCGGTATTTTGACCGAGAGGATTTCAGCCATCTCTTTGATTTCAACACCGTGGAGGTAATCTCCGTGCTCGGTGCCGCAGTCAGCGATATTTCTGAGATGGTCATCCGGGAAATGGGCGAAACCGTCAAGGAAATGGAGAAGGAAGAAAAACGGAAGATTCGCACATTTGCACAGGAGGGTACTTCTGCGTATCATAAGAACCGAACGGAAAACAAGGAAAGGAGCAACGAATATGGAACTGACCTATACGATGCAGGGCGATTATCTGATTCCCGATCTGACCGTGCCGGAGAGCCCGAAGCTTGGGAAGTATGGAATGCTGCGGCGGACATTTCTCCGCGAGCACCGGGATGGGATCTACACCGGGATGCTGCTGAACGGAACACTGAACAGTCATCTGGAGGAGGTGGACCGGCAGGCACAGAAGATGCTGGACGACCTGACCGAGCAGATGAAGGCGCTGAACGGAGTGACGGAGCAGCTGAAGGCGGAGGATCAGATGCGATGGGTGCAGATGATGAACTCCATTCGCCACTCGGCGGAGGAAGTGATTCTGAACGACCTGATCTACGCGTAACGCTCCCCATAGTTGAACAGCAGCAGGAAATTATCGCAGAAGCGGAGGAAGAAAAATCCTCCGCTTTTGCTATTTCTCAGGAGGACATCGACGCCATTCTGACACGGGGCAGCGGCATCCATCATGGCAAATTCCGCATCTATGAGCAGTTTCTCAAACAGGATTCTTCTGAGAACAATATCGCCTTTTTGAAAAACGAATATGGCATCGGCGGCGCGTATCCTGCCGTTTCCGGCAGAAATCTCGATGAAAGCCACGACGCCAAGGGAATCAAAATCAGCAGAGGCAGAATCTCTCGGCCCGATGCGGAACTGCTTTTGCGGTGGAATAAGGCCGAGAGGCGGATCGGGGAGCTGATCCGAGCCGACCGCTATCTGAGCCAAGCAGAAAAGGACAACTATCCTGCCTACCGGGAGCAGGCAGAAGCTCGGAGGAAACGAGGTGAAATCTCTGAGGAGTTCCGGTCGATTGTCTATGATTATAACGACTTCGTGACGCAGCTCGGCGAGGAAAGCAAAGCGCTGAATCTGTATTATTTGTCAAGCTGCTGGGGTGCGTTCAGCGTGGGCGATAAGAAAATGCACGCCCGTACTGCGGAGGGTGACTTCATCCTCCCCATGATGCGCGAAGCAATGAATACGATCATTGCGGACAACACCCACTTGACCGCACGGTGCGAAGCCATGCTGGAAGCGTTGAACAGCGATGTGGC
>SFGY01000057.1 GCA_004556455.1 Clostridiales bacterium
AGGCAAAGCCGCAGAAGTCAATGTTGTGGGGATGGAGGCGCTAATGATGGAAAAGTACATTACCGATGAACGCACAGGGCTGAAATATGAATTGGTCGGAGACTATTACCTGATTGCCGGGGACGATGAGCCAGAGCAAGAACAAGAGCCAATCGGAATATGGGGACAGCGGCACCTCCGCTATCTCAAGGAGCATCGCCGTGTGCGCTATGCCAATCTGCTGACCAGCGGTGAATTGAATGCCTATCTTGCGGATATTGACCGACAGGCAGAGGAACTTTTTCTTCGGCTTGCAAAACAAATGGCAGATGCAGAGGGAATTACGGAAAAACTGAAAGCCAGCGACCAAATGGAATGGGTCGGGCGGATGAACAGCATCCGAAACCGAGCTATGGAGATCGTAAATGCAGAACTGATTTTCGCATAAGGATATATGACCAAGGGCGGCAGGGAGTACCAACTCTCTGCCGCCTTTTCTTGTATTCGCAGCAATTATGTAAGAATATTCCAAGCACAGCGGAAGCACCGAAGCCCGATGGGGAACAGGAGAATCAGTACACAGCACACAATCCCGAAGCAGCAAACTATCCGATCCATAGTAGTATGGTTAGGATTGTCAAACAAAGTATTATCATACTATGTCGGAAAGTTGCCAACGGCAGATGCCAAGATAATTGAGTCATCAGAGAACGCTGGTATTGACTTAAAGCTTCCCGGAGAAGTAGAAAAGACTATTGTCACTGTAAATGAAGTCCGAGCCAAAATACAGGAAATTGGCGAACTGACCTCTTGCGAAGGCAGTTACATAGTGACGAAGGGACAGGATTTTACCCGTTATATGCTGGATGATATTCCGGTTCCGGGAACCACAAATCACATTGAGCTTACCTGCGCTGGCATCGTCAAGGCAGGGTACGACCTAGAGGATATTGTGGTTAAGGTAGACAATGACAGTCAAAAAATCTATGTGTCCCTACCGGAGGCTAAAATCAACAGCAATCAGCTTATGTGGGACAGCAGTATGGAGTGTAATGAGAAAAACAACATTTTGAACCCTATTGATTTCGAGCAGTACCAGACGTTGATTTCTGATATCAAAGCAGAGGGACTACGAGAGGCTGAGAAGAATGGCCTTTATCCTGCGCCAAACACTGCTGCAGCAATTATGACTACAGCAACAGTATTTTTGACAACCTTCCAGAAACGTTTCATCTTGCCCTCCTTACAGCCATGCTGTAACTAACACAAGCAGGTAGAAGGCAGCAGCTGCGCCAACAATGACCAAAGCGATTTTTCCAAACTTTTTCATTTTTTCTTTCTCCTTTTCTCTCTTTTACGATTTACGATTTTGCGTTATTTGCAGTTTTGTCCGTTTTTTGGTATGAGGAGTCAAAAAAGCCTGCATGACGCCGCTTTCCAACTGCGTTCCCATGACCAATGAATACGAAAGGCCGATACGATCTGCATATGCAGTATTCTGCCTTGCTTTCTCAACTACTCTGGAGGCACGGACCCTTTCATTGACCGTCATAGGAACACCTCCTTCAGAAAGTCCTTATCTCCTTTGTGTGATTATATTATAAAGCCTCACCAGTTCTGGAAAAATGACTGCAAGTGCAAAATACGATGCCGTATTTCCTCTATTACAGCAAAAACCACTTCGGCTAATTGACCGAAGTGGTTTTCAACGACTATGTTTACCTATTTGCTCTTAGCCGCATTGTAATCATCGATATCAATCGATCCATTGGCCAGCATCTGCTCTGACCAAAGCTGAAGCGTTTCCACAGTGATAGAGATTTTTTCAAGTTCCTCCTGGATATGTATGAAGTCCTGAATCTCATCGCCGGTAATCTGTCCGTCAGATGTTATTTCGATCAGCCGCTCCTGCTTTTTGTGCATGGCATTCAAAGATGCCAGCATTTCAAGGACTATCTGTGAAAGGTCTTTGATCTTTACCTCGGGGACATATTGCTGGCCTATCGGACATTCCTTGGCGCAGTAATGGTTACAAAGATTGGGGTTCTTATAGCCGATGGACATCTCCAAAACCTCATCAGAGCGAGGGGTAGACTTTTCATTTTCGATTTTCTCAATTCGTTCCGGGGAAATCCATCCCAGCACTTCGCTGGCTTTTTCTCTGGAATAGCCAAGCGCCTCTCGGCTAATCTGATAGACGGTTTTATTTTCTTTTGTAGATATTCGTCCCATAAATACGATCCTCTTTTGAGTTACAATTCGATATATTCCGCCAATGACCCGCAGAGTTTTCGAGGCTTTATATGAGGCGCTGTTTGATAAACGGCCCCACTTTTGTCCTGCCATAGAACAATACCGTCGATATTGGCCTGCTCCAGCACATACCAATCCAACGGAACAGTAGTGTTGCTGCGTTCCTCTAAGGTAACAGGCACAACATTCAACCGTTTGGACCCGCAAACGCCTGTTAGCTCATGCCCAGCAAAAGATGCCGCTCCAAAGGCAGCGACATATTCCCGATAGTCTTGTGCAAATTGAAGGCCAAGTGTAATCTCTGCATTTTGAATGTTTTTATCGGAAGCTCCATTTAATGCGCAGAAATTCTCTTTGCGTTGCATTTTCGTTGCAATGTCGTTCATAGTTATGTGGTACCTCCCATCATTTTCGCTAACTGTTTCCAGAATTGCTGGCGTTGTAAATCCCAGGTATTTCCTACGCCATGCACCTCGGTAGGCTCACCAAACACATGCCATATCTTGTTGTTACCGCCCTGCATATGTTCGGCCTTGGTTAACACTGCCAAAGTTGAGTCTGCATGCTGACCGATGTGATGTAATTCATACGGTGTCCCGGATGGATCAAGTGCTGCGATTCCTTGCTCCATTCTCTGTAGATTTGTCCTCCCCATATCATCGACATAATTTAAATCTATTTTCCGGATGAGAGCCATGTTACCATTGACCATATGTGGAGACAGACCAGCTGATTGACAAATCTGATACTGTTCTATACTGGAAAATTGCTTGATGACATCCAGCGGATATCCAGACTCTTTTTGGATCAAGGCAGCCTCATTCATTGTCAAGCCATTCAGTGTAGCACCCTTTAATGCAATCGCTTCGCCGGCACCTCCGGCAATCGTGCCTGAAATTGCGCCCCATTTGAAGCCTTCGCTGCCTGCCAATGCTGCAGCCTTCATAGATTCATTTAGATCACCGGTTTCAATTCCTTTGACAACACCTGCGGATACGCCACTGAACACACCGGATGAGAGTGCCATAATTGTGCCCGTTTTGGCAGAGGCCGCAAAAATCATACTGACAGCCGGTGCACCTGCGCCATAGGTCACAATAGAAACCGTAACACAAACTAGAATAACGCCTGTTCCGATCGCAACATTCTTGAGTATCTGATCGTAGGTATCGTCGTATTTCTGGAATTCTGTGACAACGGTTTGCCCATCGTCGCCAAGGGTAAACACATATCTTGTTCCCTGAAAGTAAGAATCCAGTTCTGATAGCGTATAGCCGAAGTAGATGTTTTCCTGCGAATTGTATGCCACCTCTTCCAAATACTCTTTTGAGATATATATGGCATTTACATTTTCTACGAAATAGTCTTCGCTATTGAGTGTCGTTACAAGCTCGGAATAGATGCTATCCTCCAAATATGGCAGAAGATTCACATCATTAAGGTCAGAAAATTCTGGCGGTTCTTCTTCAGTAAAAGAGTATGACGATTCCGGTTGACTCGTCGCTGGGGCAGTCGTCTCCTCTTGAATGCCATCGCTATTCGTTTGCGGTGCACACCCGGTTAATAAAGCACACACAAGAATCAAGGCAATTAATCGCTTCATTAAACATCACCCCCATTATCGGCTTTGTCTGCTGAATCTATTCGTGAGATGTTTTTCGCACGGCGCTTTTTCTTGCGTTGGGCTATTGCGATTGCCGACCCAATAAATGCCGCTAAAAGTGTAGCACCTCCTGCATACAGCCACATGCCAGCTGGCATGTGGTTTTTTGATGCATCGTCGGATGAAGAAACCTCACTGTTAGGCTGCTCGCTGTGATTATCTTCGTCTTTTGTCGTTGTATCATTTTCTTCATTTGGGTTCGTAGGCTCAGCCGGTGGTAGCGACTGCTCAGATGCCGGAATCAGCGTACCATCTGCCGCAACAGTTGCTCCCATTGACAGTTGATATTCTACATCCGAAATGGAAAGTCCTGTTGCAACGTGAGCTTTGAGTACATCATCCGTTCCGACATAGATAACTTTCGTAGTTGTTTGATTTGTATATTGATTACTTACGGTAATTGTATAGATGCCCTCATCTGTATACTTCTCGCCATCTTTGGCAGGCTTATTGAAGCGGACATCTTCGGTTAGTCCCTCTGCACCATCCTTGCGTACTTCTTTCTTAATATCAATGTTAAGGTATCTGGATTTTGCAAGATCAAGGTAGAAACCGTTTTCGGTAATCGAACTGTTTGTTAATTCGGCTCCTGTAACAACATCAAATGGATAAACCATACAATTACCATTGCGGACGGAAAAGCGGAAGAAAATCCGGTAGTCATTGTATGATGGAAACGGATTCCAACCGAACAAATCGAGATTGTTTTTACGCAACTCATAATCCAAAGCAACCTCATAATCCCCTTCCTCACAGAGCTTTACCTCCACGGCAGCATTCTGTGATGCAGTTGCCGCCAAATAATCAGTGTAGATTACAGGGTCGCCGGCATGATTTTGGTAATCTGTATGGCGAATAATCAATGTGCCACGCCCCATATCAGTCTTTTCAATACCGAAATACTCGTCGTGGCCGTTGGCATCATCGTTGATCGAAAGCGTCTCATCTCCATTGAGCTTTGTAATGTCCTGCTCCAGTTTAAACCACAGTGTGACTGTATCACCGACTGTTTTCAAAAATACTGGAGTGCCATTCTTATCTTCTGTGACACGTGTGTATCCATTTACGTAGAACTCACCAAGTTTCCACCCGAAATGAGGATCGTTCTCAGAGATTGCATTGTTTTCGGAAAAACCGGTATCGTGGCCTGCATTCACAACAGTACCCAAGTAGTGTTTGGATTCATTCGATTCTTCGGTTGCATACGCAATAGGTGGCGAAATCGCCATCATTGCTATCACAATGGAAAACAGCAGCGCAAAGAACGGTTTAGAAGATTGTACGACTTTTCTCATAATCTTCACCCAGTCATCCGGGCAAGTGCCGGACCTCTTTCTTTAAGTAATAGGAGAAATGCTGTTTGAGGGTAGCGCAGAATCACATTGGAATGCTTTTTACAACGCAAGGATCTCTTTCTTTTTGGCATCAAACTCATCCTGAGACAGAATGCCCTCATCGACAAGCTGCTTCAATTTACGCAGCGTTTCGATTTTCTCGTCATATGAGATCAATGCGTCGTCTGCCTCTTTTTCGGGCTTTTCGCTCTTGATCTTGTTCAGCAAGGATGCAGCACCGGAGGTCGCCTTTTTCCAGCCCTCCTGAAGGCCACCTTTTGCCGTGCTTGCGAACCGAGAGAGCTTGCTTGGCTGTGCGTTTTCAGATGCTTCTGCGTCAATGCTTTCGACCATCTCAATATCCGCAGCCATTTCCTCCTCAGAGT
The DNA here is from genome assembly GCA_004556455.1 of Clostridiales bacterium. Classification (GTDB taxonomy): domain Bacteria; phylum Bacillota; class Clostridia; order Saccharofermentanales; family DTU023; genus SFGY01. Next base: position 5,616 of record SFGY01000057.1, read on the forward strand.
AGTTGAAGCAAGCCTTATCCAGCGCTGCATTGAGGCGGTTTGCCATCGGCATCATTGACACATAATTCAGGCTCCCCGAAATCACGCCGCCCACAATGGGAACCGCCTTGGAAATTCCCTGCGCTACCGTGGTTTTTGTTACCTTCACGCCAATGGCCTTGCCGATCTGCTTTATGATCGGATACCAGAAGGTTTTGGTCAGCGCCTTCTGCGGCAGCTTCTTCAGTGTTGTTTTTGCAATCTGTGTGGAAAGGACCCGCACGCCTGACACAGCGCCGGACACGCCGAACATCACACCGCAATACAAGATCAACTGGTTCCTGACTCGCTCGTCATCAAGCTGGTCCTCTGTCCACAGATCCGACGCACCGTACAAGTAAGACAATTCCTGCGCAAGGCGCAGGGCCATGCCAAAAAACTGTGCCACATCCGCCGGGATTGTCGCCGCCATCGCAAATCCGCCGGGAATACCGGCAACAAAAGATGCCACAGAAGACTGGCTGGTACGAACGAAAATCAGTTTCGTGGCGGCTTTCTCAATACGCTCTTGGGGAATTCCAGCACTGACCGGCCCCATATCAATTATGGTCTGCAAATCGATACCGTCGCCTGCAAAAGCCTCTGCAAGGAATTTGCTGCGGTTGACCTTTACGCCGGGTATCTTGACTGCATTGGTAATGATCGTTTCTAGTGCTACGGAGGTCGTTTCGTTTTTAGCCTGTTCCATAATTCTCATTCCTTCCTCTCTATTAAGCCTGTGATTCTGCGTTGCTTTCCGATGCGATGAATTCCCGTATTTCCTCCGACACATAATCCTCAAAATGCAATGTGCCGATTTTACGAACCTTTTCGTTGATCTTATCCATCACCGCCCGGCATTTGCTGTAATCTCCGGCGTGGAAGTACACCTCCAGCAAATGCCCCAGCAGTTCGACTTGCCGTCTTGCATAGGCGGCGATCTCCAAGTGATCTCCGCAGGTCAGAATGGAGCGGAGCAGGTACAGCTCCGCTTGATCGTATTGCTGCCATTCCAGCATCAGATTGGCCATCGGGCAAAGCTGATCGTCGATTTTGGCAAGCTCCGAGGTGCTGATAATGTTTGTGATGTCGTAGGCCTTGAACAGATAGGCGCAGGTCTGCGGATAATTCTCCTCCAGATAGGTGTAGTACCATGCCATCGTCAGATCGTAGTCCCGCACCAGCTTGGAATTGGGCTGGGCATATTTGTCAATCTGCTTCCGGACCTTTTCCAGGATTGCCCAGACCTGCTTTTTCTTCCCGGTGCCGCTGCGGATCAGGACAAGGGCCTTCAGCCGATAGCACTCACCCAGAAGAATGCCGGAATCTCCGGCATTGGAAACGGACAGCCAGTGGATGGCCTTATTTACTGATTTAAGGAGAAGGCGAACAATCTGCGTTTCTTCTGCTGTCTGTGCATCGTAAGCGCCGCTCAGCTTCGCATCATAAAATCCCGCAAGGATGTAATA
>SFGY01000058.1 GCA_004556455.1 Clostridiales bacterium
CCCAGCATTTTTTGCATTTCTTCGGCGGTACGGCCCGGCTTCGTCAGCTCAATCGGCAAATCGATTTCTCTGCCCCAGTCTTTTTTATCCACAAGGTCGCGAAGCAGAGGTTTGGCTTCTTCCTCTTTAAGCTGGCGACCTTCCTTTTCTTTTTCAAAAGTGAATTTCAGCGTTTCTATTGAAAAGCCAGTCGCCCTGGCATCTTTGCCTTTCTGATTAACCTCTTCCCGGAGCTGCTGGAACATCTCGTCAAAAGCAGCGTCATCCACACGAAAGTGATCTTTAAGTTGAACAGGCACCCCCGCGGCTTGTTCTCCCCGGGCGACCGCTTCTTTAATCATGGCCTCGATATCGAGACGAAAGCCCAGCTCATAGGGGCTGAGTTTTTGCTTATCGCTGCCATATCTGAGCGTGCTCTGAGGGAAATCCTCAAAGATTTTCGCCTGCTCTTCCTCCAGTTTCTGCCGGGCCTCATCGGCCGTCATACCACCAAGGTCAATGCCGCGATAAGTCACATTTTTAGGGATAAGACCGCGATATTTTTCGCGTTCACTTTCCTCCATCTCCATAAGGGCGCGATCCGGCAGCTGGGCCTTGCCGGAGTTACTGTAAAAACGGATGGAAAGCGCCAGCAGAGCGGCTGCGACGACCAGTGCGCCGATGAGAATGCGAAAGACAAGCTGATCATTCCGGCCTCGTGCTTTAGCGCGTTTTCCGCCGCCATTTTTTGAGCGGGCGGAAGAGCTGCCCGAACGGCCAGCAGAACGGCTGTGAGCCTTATTGACATAACGATTCGAACGTGAACCCAAGCTGTTTCCTTCCATCTGTGACCGCCCCGCTTTCCGTCCTCATTATAGGGGGCGGAAAAAATCCATTCGGGCACATTTGTACCTATTTTTCCATAGTCATTCAGAAGTCATTCAGGTTTCCGACAGGTTTCCGAACTACAGCTCAGGCACCGCAGTTTCCGAACCACAGCCCCAAACCACAGATCCGGCACATCGTCCGGCTTTTGGGCGCGCAGCGGCGATGACGCCTGCCCACGGGCAGGGCTGGCCATCAATAGATGACTCTTCGCACATAGGCCAGACGCGAGGCCCAGTATTCGAGGTTCAGGTCATCGACAATGACGCCCGTTGCAGCAGTCCCGGCGTGCACCATCTGACCGCCGCCGATGTAGATGCCCACATGGTAAATGTCGCTGCCCTGAGCGAACAGCAGAAGGTCGCCCGGAACAAGGTTGCTGTAATCACGATAGCCGAAGTTCACGGGAATCCCGTCGTTGACCTGCGTATAGGTCGTGCGGGACAGGGTGATCCCCATTTGCCCGTAGACATAGCTGGTAAAACCTGAACAGTCGAAAGCATTAGGTCCTGCAGCGCCCCACACATAGGGGCAGCCAACATACTGCAGAGCCGTGTTCACCACGGCGTTGCCACCAGCCAGCGTAGAGGGATCCACGTAGGACGGTTCAACCCAGGAGACATCGGAGTGCTGCATTTCCTGATAAATATCTTCGGACGCAATTTCCGTTTCCGTCAGGAAATCCCCGTGCACATAGGCCAGCTCGCCATCATACCAGGCAATCTGGAACCATCCGCCGGAGTAACCCACAGCATCGCAATAATCGCCGTAGAACATGGTGCCGATGACGGGCGAATCCGTCGACGGACCGCTGCGGATATTCACCCCGGAGTTCGTCGCCCAGAGGCGACCGGAATATGCTTGAAAATCCCCTCCGGCAGGCGGTGTAAACGAGCCGCTGCCATCTGGCGGCAGTTCTCCCGGAACTTCAGGCAGATTCTGTTCTTCCGGGGCAACATAGTTGTAGGACAGCAGATTACTGAATATAAAGCCCTCAAAGCCATCCTGCAGGCGCACTTTAGACCAGGAACCGTTGGTTTCGAGTTCGGTCACCACATCACCGGCATGGACTTCCGCCAGGACTTCTGAATTGAGATTTGATTCTGAGCGAACGTTGACAATCGAGCCAGCGATATAAGCCGTCATACCGGAGGCCTGAAAGCCGGAGGCTTCGACCTCATCCGGAGTGACCACCTCCGGGTTCTGCAGGGCATCAAGAGCCGCCTGCCTGGCGGCTTCACCCGCTTCTCCACGAAGGGCTGCATTGGCCTCACTCTCCGAGATGGGAAGGCCATCGCCGGATGTCATGGCCGGTTCAACCGGCTGCTGTGAGCTTTGGAGGCTTTCCTTATCCCCTGCTGCAGCGATCGTTTTGCGCTGGAGCTCCGGGGGCGTAATGTAAAGCGGAGGCAGATCTCCCAGCTTGCCAGGACGCACACCGGCTGCCGTGTGAATCAGGGCATCCATCTGCTTTTTGGGCACAGCCTGACTTTTCAGGCGCATGTAGCGCATGACCTGGACTTCCTTATCCGACGGAGAGATGCTTTGGCTTTCAGACCCTTCGACCTTTGGCGGACGCACAGTCTCGCGCAGGGCGCGCGTATCCTCCGGGCGGTCGCGCAGGGGTTCCAGCCTGGTGCGCTGAGCTTTGGGCATATTCACGAGAAGCAGCACAAGCACGCCCAGCAGGGCAATGGCGACAAGAGGCAAAACGACGAGTAAAATGCGTCTGGTTTTATTGACCGGAACCGACGGAGCCTCGTAAGTTAAGGCTCGACGTTCGCTTTCAGGCTCCTCACAGGGGGCCATTTGATCCTTCTGAGCAGCCGGTTCACGCTGTTCCTGCTGCTCTGCAGAGGGATGAAATCCCTTCTGCCGCAGCACTTTTCGGCTGTCTTTATGATTAAAAAAGGGCATGATGCCTCCGAAATTCTTCGTACGTCGTCGCTTATTTTACCCTCTGGCAGGGGCATCTGTCCAATGCTGGAAGGGCACCTGTCCAATGAGCCCCTTATTTCACCGGCGTGGCCGCCGTGGAACGAACTCACCCAGGCTTAATTTTTGTGGAAACTGAGGCAGTGTCGCAGCAGGATCGTCGATCTTGTGTTCGCAAGGTTTTTACTCTTTGCGGCCGCGGCGCAGATGCCGCTCTGCCGCAGCTGCTGAGGGCAGAGTACAGAGCGCCAGCATGGGATAAAGCTCAAGACGTCCTGTAATCATGGCGAGGCTCAGCACAAATTTGCTGAAAGGACTGAAAAAGGCGTAATTCCCGCGCGGCCCGATAAGCGCCAGCCCCGGCCCGATGTTGTTGTAGGTTGCGGCCACAGCAGAAAATGCGAGATCAAAGCTGCCACAATCCAGACTGACCGGGAGCATAAAGAGAAAAAAAAGACCGATATAAACAAAAAAATAGGCAAAAACTTTCCGCAGGGCGGAATGTTCCATGACCTCGCCATCAAAACGCAGAGGCAGGGTGCGCTTGGGATCCCATGATTGGCGCGCTCCGTTGACGGCAGTTTTGCTGCCAATGACGATACGGGCGACCTTCAGGCCGCCGCCTGTGGAGCCTGCGCAGGCGCCGCAAAACATGAGAAGCAGCAGAATGATATGCGAGAAGAGCGGCCACTTGACAAAGTCGACGGTGCCGAAACCTGTCGTGGTGATGATCGAAGAGACGTTAAAAAAGCTGTCTTTAAGGGCAGTGGGCCAGGATTCACCGCGCTGAAGATACTGCGGCAAAATGTTCGCGCCGATGCCCAGCGTTGCCAGCGCCACAATGGCGAGATACCAGTTCAGCTCTTCCGAGCGGGGCCATTTTTTACCTTTGGTCAGAAGAAAATAATAATAGAGGTTGAAGTTGATGCCAAAGGCGAGCATGCCCAGAGCCAGCACGATCTCAATATAGGAACTGTGAAAGGCTCCGACGCTCAGGTTTTTATTGGAGAAACCACCCGTACCGGCCGCGCCGAAGGCATGGATGAGAGCATCGAAAAGATCCATGCCGCCAAAGAGCAGCAGGAGCACCAGAATGGCCGTCATCCCCAGATAAATCAGGTAGAGAACCCGCGCACTCTCACGTGTGCTGCTCTTGATCTTGCCGAAAGTAGGTCCGGGCACTTCGGCCTTCATAAGCTGAGTGGATTCCGCCCCGATTCCGGGAATAATGGCCAGGGCAAAAACCAGCACGCCCATGCCCCCGACGAGGTGCGCCAGGCTGCGCCAGAAGAGGGTTGCGCGAGAGAGCAATTCGACATCGGTAAAAATGGTCGAGCCGGTGGTGGTGAAGCCAGAAGCCATCTCGAAAAAGCCGTCGATCAGGCTGGCGACCTCGTGCGTCATGAGCAGGGGCAGCGCTCCCATCAAGGCGAAAAATATCCAGGCGACGGCCACAATAATCAAACCATCGCGTCGGTAGAGCTTGCGTTTAGGCGGTTTTTTTCTGCTCAGAAAAAAACCGCAGACCAGCGAAATCAGGCCTGTGATCAAATAAGGAAAGACGATCGTCCGCCCCTCACGGTAAAGCAGGGCGACCAGCAGGGGCAAAAGCAGCAGTCCCGCGAAAACTTCACTAAGCCTTCCCAGGATATAGCGGTGCATGCGAAAATTCATGACTCTTGCTCTCCGGACGGGCTTTTCGCTGTATTACCTTCTGTCCTGGCTTCTGCCGGGGTGCTGGGGATATCCGCCGACATCCTTTCGCGTCCCCCGCTGCCCGTCATCGAGGGAAGATCGTCCCCACCGTTCAGGCTGAATACGTCCTGTTTTTTCTGTGCTTCAGCAGGCGTCAGAGCCTTTTCACTCTTCCGCGGTTCGGCCTGATCGAGGAGGATTTGGTCAAGGTCTTCAAAATTCATCGCCTTGCTCACAATGACGATGCGGTCTCCCGGAAGAATACAGTCGCCGCCGCGAGGGAAAATAAACTGCCCCTTGCGGTAGATAAAGGCAATGAGGATCCCCTCTTTCAGTTGCAACTCCACCAGGGGAATATTGATGACGCTGCTATCCGGCGCCACGCGGAACTCCAGCGCCTCAATCTGGTTGTTGAGCAGGCGGTAGAGTTTTTCAACATTGGAGCCTTCCGAATTCTGCAGAGCGCGAATGACGCGGATGACGTTATCAGCAGCGATACGTTTTGGCGTGAGGATACTCTGCAGCCCGGCATTATCGAGAATGCTCAGCATCTCTGTACGATTCATCTTGGTAAAAATGCGGGGAATCTTTTTACTGGCCGCATACATGCCGATCATGACGTTTTCTTCATCGACGCCCGTCAGAGCCGCCACGGCATCGACCTGCTCAAAGCCGACTTCATCGAGGGTCTCGTAGTCGGTCCCATCGCCCACAATCACCCGCACTTCGGGGAAATGGCCGGCAATTTCATCGGCCACCGCTTCTTTGTGCTCGATCACCGTGGTTTTCATGCGCTTGAGGTTCAGATTGCGTAGGATATAGTGGGTAATGCGACCCCCGCCGATCAGGAGCAGGCTGCGGATTTTTCCGGTATAGGTTCCAAGTTCAGCATATAGGCTCAGGAGATTGCGGCGTTCGCCCGTCACCAGCAGGCGGTCGTCCTTTTGCAGAATAAAGGTACCGCCGGGAATAAAGGCCTCGTCACCGCGGGATACGCCGCAGACAATAAGCCCGGGAAAGTGCTCGCGGAAAGCGATCATATTTTTGCCGACAAGCTGCGAGTCTCCGCCCAGTTTGACTTCCAGCATGGCCACATGGCCGTTGACAAAGCGCTCCACGCCATAGGCCGCGGGAAATTGCAGCAGCTCAATAAGGCTGCGGGCCGTCTCCAGCTCGGGATTCAGCAGACGCGAAACCCCAAGAATATCGCGGGTAAAACTCAGGTGAATGCCGTAAGAGGGGTCGCGAACGCGGGCAATTGTATATTCGCAGCCTAATTTCTTCGCGATAATCGCGCCAATCACATTGCGCTCATCGCTGCCCGTCGTGGCAATAAAAACATTGGCCGTATTACAGCCCGCCTCCATGAGGACGTCGTAAGAGTTAATGCTCCCCGTAATGCCGGTCACATCAAAGTCGTCGATCATACTCTCGACGACTTCACGGTGCAGGTCAATGACCATGATTTCATGCCCCTCAAGGAGCAGATCACGGCAGAGCACCCGCCCAATTTTGCCACAGCCTCCAATAACAATCTTCATATACAGCCCGGTTACGACACCTTGCTCTCGTTATCGTCGGAGATCATCTCTTTCACCTTCATCAGACGGGTGATGGTGCTGCGTTCGTTTTCGTCAAGTTTCATGCGGATAAATTTAATGGTTTCTTCGAGATCCGGAATGGTGCGATACTCCAGGGCATTAACCCGGCGGCGCGTGCTCTCAATGGCATCGGCCATGAGCTGACAGGACTTTTCCACCTCAGCCAGTTCCAGCAGGCG
>SFGY01000059.1 GCA_004556455.1 Clostridiales bacterium
AATTTCTCCATTGAGTTTCAATCGTAAGTGTGATATACTGTTGTCAGCCACGGAAGGAGAGTGAAGTTTTATGATCAAACGGGAACTGTATATGAGCCGTATCCGTCCGTTTATCGGGTCAGACCTGGTCAAGGTCATGACCGGCATCCGCCGCTGCGGAAAGTCAGTCATGTTGGAGCTGATCCAGCAGGAACTCACGGAGTCCGGCGTCAGCTCGGCGCAGTTTATCTCCATCAACTTTGAAGATATGAGCTATTCCCATCTGCAAACCGCTCAGGCGCTGCACGACGAGATCACCAAACGCGCCAAGGAGATCGGCGGCAAGGTCTACCTCTTTTTCGATGAGATTCAGGAGGTCAAGGACTGGGAGAAGTGCATCAACTCTCTCCGTGTTTCGCTGGATTGCGACATCTACATCACCGGCTCCAATGCAAAGCTGCTGTCCGGCGAGCTTGCAACTTACTTGGGTGGACGGTATGTGGAGTTTGTGATCTATCCATTTTCTTTCGGAGAGTTCATGGAGCTATATCGCTCGATTGTTCCCGATGCGTCCATTCAGCAGTGTTTCCAAAAGTATCTGCTTGCCGGAGGGATGCCCTACCTCGCAAACCTCCGCTATGCGGATGCGCCGTCCAAGCAATATCTTCATGATCTGTTTAACTCTGTCCAGCTCAAAGACATTGTGAAGCGGAATAAAATCCGGGATGTAGATTTGCTGGAACGGATCATTGCCTATGTGATCGCCAATGTGGGAACGACTTTCTCTGCGACCTCTCTTGCAAAGTTCCTGAAAAACGAACAGCGCACCGTTGCCCCGGAAACGATTCTGAACTATATCAAATACTGCTGCGAAGCATACCTGTTCTATCAGGTGAAGCGGGAAGATTTGCAGGGCAAACAGATACTTGCGTCCAATGAGAAGTATTATATTGCCGACCACGGTATCCGCGAGGCTGTTTTCGGCGGCAATATGCGGGACATCAATCTCATTTTGGAGAATATCGTGTATTTGGAATTGCTGCGCCGGGGTTACGAAGTGACTGTCGGCAGAACGGGAGATAAGGAAATTGATTTTGTATGCGACAAGCGCGGCGAAAAGCTGTACGTTCAGGTCACTTACCTTCTGGCATCGGAAGAAACGGTCAACCGTGAGTTCAGCGCGTATGACAGTATCCGCGACAACTTCCCCAAGTACGTTGTTTCCCTTGATGAGTTCGATATGAGCCGAAACGGTATCAAGCACCGGAATATCCGCGATTTCCTCCTTGCTGAGGAATGGAACTGAGCCGGAAGCCCATCCCCAAAATTATAAAATACCGCTTGAGGGAGCGCCGCCTATCTGCTATAATTATTCTGTGGGATTGGACTTTTTCGCCGCAGGGACTGCCGCGTAGGGTCTCCCCTCATACAGGATCATTTAAGGAGATGTAAAGATATATGAAATTAGGTATCGTCGAAAGCGAGCCTGTTTCTGAAACTCTCCGCAAACGCACAAATGCCGATAAAGCTTGATAGGACAGGCATTTTCGGATGAAGTCAAAACATAAAAGTTCCTATTTCCCTACGCATCCCCACGCAGAAATGGCGTAAAAATGGCGTAGAGGAACCGGCGATACGCAGTCACGAAAATCGCCTGCCGCAACATTACTAAGAATATTCAAGCTGCCCTGCGCACCGGCGCAGGGCAGCTTCAGATGGACTTCTATATCAACGGCAAGATGACGGATCAGCCCATTACGAAGATCATGACGGAACCGCTGTTCGTCTATCAGCACACGAAGATCCGCGACATTCTAAAAATGCTCCAGCATCAGAAGTCCCATGTCGCCGTCGTTGTAGACGATTTTGGCGGCACGCTCGGTATTGTTACGATGGAGGATATTCTGGAAGAACTGGTTGGTGAAATTTGGGACAAACACGGCGAAGTGGAAGAAGATTTTGAAAAGCTGGACGAGAATACCTACCGTGTGGACTGCTCCGTCAGTTTGGAAGATTTTATGGAATTCTTTGACGTCAAGCTGGACTCGGACAGCGTTTCCGTTGGCGGCTGGGTCATGGAGCAACTCAATAGAGTCCCCATCAAGGGAGACTCCTTCACCGCACAAAATTTGGAGATCACGGTCTCCGAGCTGAGCGCGCACCGGGTATCCTCTGTCACAGTCAGACAATGCGGCGTGTGTTTGGCCTGCGCACAATAAATCTATCGCGCAATTCACAAGGAGTGAGGATGATGTCGGAAGAAATGGTTTGCAGAAAGCGTCGTCTTTCGTCTTTTCAAATCATCATATTGGGCTTTGCAGGGGTAATCCTGCTGGGCGCGCTGCTGCTGATGCTGCCGCTTTCCACAACAGCCGGGTGCGTAACGCCATTTCATGAAGCGCTTTTCACCGCGACCTCCGCTGTTTGTGTAACGGGTCTTGTGGTGCAGGATACCGGCAGCTATTGGTCGGTCTTTGGGCAGGCTGTGATCCTGACGCTGATTCAGATAGGCGGGCTTGGTGTTGTCACCGTGGCGGCATCGTTTGCGCTGCTGTCCGGGCGAAGGATCTCTCTGATGCAGCGCAGCACCATGCAGGACGCCATCTCAGCGCCGAAAGTGGGGGGAATCGTCCGGCTGACACGGTTCATCCTACGAGGGACATTTCTGATCGAACTGATCGGTGCGCTCGCCATGCTGCCGGTGTTTTGCCGCGACTACGGATGGCACGGGATCTGGATGGCGGTGTTTCATTCCGTCTCCGCCTTTTGCAACGCAGGGTTTGACATTCTGGGAACGAACAATAATTTGTATCCGTCCCTTACCGGTTATGTCCAAAATCCGGTGATCAATATCACGGTCATGCTGCTGATCATAACCGGCGGCATCGGATTCTTAACGTGGGATGACATTTGCGAAAACAAGCTGCATTTCCACCGTTATCGAATGCAAAGTAAGGTCATTCTCGTTACGACACTCACGCTGATCGTCCTTCCGGCGCTGTTTTTCTTCTTTGTGGACTTTGATGCCCTTCCCCTCGGAGCGCGGGTTCAGGCAGCCCTGTTCCAATCGGTCACGCCGAGAACGGCGGGCTTCAACACCGTCGATCTACCCGCCATGTCCGGCGCATCTCTGGGCGTGATGATCCTTCTGATGCTCATTGGCGGCTCTCCGGGGTCTACGGCAGGCGGCATGAAAACCACCACGCTGGCAGTTCTGCTTTCCAATGCTACCGCGACCTTCCGCCAGCGGGACAGCGCCCAGTTCTTTGGGCGCAGAGTCGATTGCAGCGCCGTCAAAACCGCCGCGACCATCCTGACGATGTACCTTGCGCTGTTCTTTGGCGGAGGCGTTTTTATCAGCGTATACGAGGATATCCCGCTGTCCTCCTGCCTGTATGAAGCAGCGTCGGCGGTAGGCACGGTTGGACTGACGTTGGGTATTACGCCGCAGCTGCATATTCCCTCGCAAATGGTATTGATCGCGCTGATGTATCTGGGCAGAGTCGGCGGGCTTACACTCATTTATGCGGCGGTGTCCAGCAAGAAAACCGGCAGCGCAAAGCTGCCGCAGGAAAGCATCACGATTGGATAAGCAAAGGAGCATCTATCCCATGAAAAATGTTTTATTGATCGGAGCAGGCCGCTTCGGGCGGCACATCGCCATGCAGCTCTCTCAACTGGGGCATCAGGTCATGGCAGTCGATACCAATGAGGAACGGATCAACGATGTGCTTCCGTTTGTCACCAACGCACAGATCGGCGACAGCACCAATGCGGAGTTCCTGCGTTCGCTCGGTATCGGAAATTTTGATGTTTGTTTTGTGACCATCAGCGGCAGTTTCCAGAACTCGCTGGAGACCACTTCGCTGCTGAAAGAGCTGGGTGCCAAATGCGTGGTATCCCGCGCCGAACGCGATGTGCAGGCGAAGTTTCTGCTCCGCAACGGCGCAGATAACGTGGTCTACCCTGAAAAGCAGGTGGCAAAATGGGCGGCGATCCGATTCACTGCCGACCATATTTTCGACTACATAGAGATCGACGAGCAGCACGCCATCTTTGAAGTGCAGGTGCCAGAGGCGTGGGTCGGGAAAAGCGTTGGAGAACTGGATGTTCGCCGAAAGTTCGGCATCAATATCCTCGGCATCAAGCGTGCAGGAAAAACGGATGTTTCCGTTACGCCGGACACTGTATTGTCCGATGACATAACGATTCTGACAATGGGTGAGTATAAAGCGCTGCAAAAGTGCTTTCGGATTTGAATGAGCCTGTGCACAATAGTGGAAAGAAAGAAACATGGCGAAGAAACCGCAAAACACAGCCGGTGACAGAAATGAGGATTCCGCGCCGCAGGGAAGCAAGTGGCCGGACAAGACGATCATTCGCTATATTACCCGCGCACTGGTGCTGCTGATCATATTCGCATGGGCACTGGTAAACCTTGACGTTGTTTTGCGGTTTCTCGGCAAGGTGCTTGCGCTGTTCACTCCGTTTTTGATCGGCGGCGCGATTGCTTTTTTGATCAACGTAGTCCTTCGACCGTTGGAATGCTGCTGGAACAAGGTGTGCCGCAAAGCTCCTGCAAAGCTGGTCCGCCCTGTGTGCCTGACAGCAAGCACCGTACTTGTCCTTGGAATTCTGTTTGCCGTGGTGTTTATGATGATCCCCAGCCTGCGGGAATCCGGCAATGAGTTTATCCAAAATATTCCGCTCTATGTGGAGGAAATCGGGCGGTGGTGGACAGGCGTTGTCCAGTTTGCCGCAAAATATAATATTGTCCTGCCCGAATACACCATAGACTCTGACCTGTTGATCGAGAAGGTCACCGCCTTGATCAGCGACGAGGGAAGCGGCATCCTCACCGTGACGTGGGGCGCAGCAACCTCTGTCCTGTCGGTTTTGGTGGATGTTCTCTTGGGACTTGTCTTTGCGCTGTATCTGCTTGCAAAGAAGGAAGTCGTCGCGGCACATTTGAAAAAGCTCGTTGTGACAGTCCTTCCGCAAAAGAAGGCGCAGCGGCTGCTGAGTATCGCCTCTCTGACCAACCAGACATTTACAAATTTTGTCAGCGGTCAGCTTACCGAAGCGGTTATCATCGGCGTTCTGTGCTTCTTTGGAATGCTGATCCTTGGGATCCCGTATGCCGGTGCGGTCTCCGCGTTTGTGGCCGTTACTGCGCTGGTGCCGATCTTCGGCGCTTGGATCGGCGGCGGTCTTGGTGCGTTTTTGATCCTGCTGGCAGAACCCGGCAAGGCTCTGTGGTTCATTCTCTTTTTGCTCGTTTTACAGCAGGTGGAGGGCAACCTGATTTATCCCAAAGTGGTCGGTAAGTCCGTTGGGCTTCCCGGACTGTTGGTGCTGATGGCTGTCACAATCGGCGGCGAAGCATTCGGCATCTTAGGGATGCTGTTCAGCGTACCCGTCTGTGCTGTGTTGTACAGTCTTTATCTGGAGTTCATGAAGAAAGCAAGCACCAACCACTGAATGATTCATGATTGGCTGCCTCCTGAATATAAGGCTGCGAGCCAAATGCAAAGGGCTTGGGATACCCCCAAAATCGCCGCGTGTCCGGACAGCGGCTGTGCTTGCTATTCTCTCAAATCTCAATATCCGCAGATCGTGATGTCCCCGCTTTTTTCGAAAGCGGGGACATTTTTTCTTCTCCGATACTTAAAAAACGGCAGAAAAATGTCCGTTGTATAGTAGAAGGCTTTTTGAAAATATCGCGCATCTTTTTCCGGACAAAAGGCAAAAACATGTCCGTGTGTTATATGGAAGGAAAATTTTTCGCGCTACCCCCTAATTTGCAAGAATTTTGTCCGTTGTAAAGTGAGAGGAAACCACTCGCGAGGCAGAACCGTGACAGACCGCATCATTTTGTCCGTCGGAAAGTAGAAAGGGCAATTTGGAGCAGCGCACAGAGATTGTTTCGCCGTCTCCGAAACTTTTTCAAGAAATCTGGGACAAAACCGGCCTCTGATTCACTTAGCTAAGTAGAGGGGGGATCAGGGGCAGAAGAAGTTTTTTGAAAGAGTGTGCCAAGTTTTTGAGGAAAAATGTCCGTTGTATTTTGAAGGGAGTGTTTCAATATGCCAGACCAAATGCGCCAGTTGGGGACACACAATTTCGGCGCTTACGCCCGCAAGATGCTCATCGACGGCTACATCATCAAGGTCGATTACACCGAGCAGAAAAAGTTAGCTGCCGCTGTCAGCAAGATTGCCACAAACATCAACCACGTCTGCCGCCGCATTAACAGCACCGGGCATTTCTACGATGCCGACGTTGCCGAACTGAAAGCGCGGCAGGCCGAGATCTGGGAGCTGCTGAAAATGCGGCAGAAAGACGAGCTTTGACCACAACGGGGTTTTCCATGTGTGGGTTTTCCGTCACCGGTTTTCCGGACGGTGGACAAGCTGACGCTCCGGAGCGTACCGTAACCGAATTTCAGGACGACGGTTTTCGTGCCCTCCATCGGGGCTGAAATTCATCCTCTAACTAATAAGAAATAAATCAAGATACAAAAAAATCATCCATCCATCAATCAACACAAAAATGAATGGATTGATGGATGGGACAGGAGGTCAGATGAAAACCTTTTGCAAGCTCACGACGCAGAGCCCGGTGGCGTCCTATGTACCGCTGCCGAGGTTTCTTCTCCAAGACGAAGCCCTGCGGGACATCAGCAACGACGCGAAGGTGCTCTATGCGCTGCTGCTGGATAGAGTCAGCATTTCCCGCCAGAACGGCTACGTCGAGCCGGACGGCACGATTCGGCTATACTTCACCTTGGAACAGGCGCAAACCAAACTCCACCGCAGCCGCCAGAGCGCCACGCGG
>SFGY01000060.1 GCA_004556455.1 Clostridiales bacterium
CTCCGTATACTCGGTAAAGGGAGTGCTTTCGGATACACCGGCATTGTTCACCAGAATATCAATGCAACCGTATTTTGAGGCAGCTTCTCGGAACGCATTACGGACAGACTCTAAGCTGGACAGATTGGGACTGATTCCCGCAACTGTTGCATCAGGGTATTTTTCTTTTAGCTGCTCAACCGCTTTATCAGCAGAACCTTGCGAGCTTGCGGTCAGGATTACCGTAGCACCTTCCTTCAAAAATTTGTCTGCGGTAGCGTAGCCAATGCCACGGCTGCCTCCGGTGATAATTGCAACTTTATCTTTCAGTCTCATAAGAGTACCTCCTTGTGTTTTTGTACTCGTATTATAACCTGTTTCGGAGGTACTCTCCGTGATAAAATCACATTTACTGCTTTTAGAAAAATTCATTTTAGCAGAAACTACCCTTGACAAATCTCGTCTCACTTTCGAAAAATGAAAAAGTTTAAGCTTCTGAAAGCGGGTGAGTATATGAAGACCTTTACGAAAACAAAGCATCTCGATACTCGGAAACAGAAATATGGTTCCTTTTACCTTTTGGTGTTGATATCAGCCTATCTGCCAACTCCTTTGTCGCTTCGGCGGAACAGACAGAAAAAGTCCCCACGGGAGTTATTTCCCGTGAGGCTTGCGGCTCTTTTCAATGTTTCTTTGATGAAATCACTGCAAACATTTCATGAACGCGTAGAGCAAAAAGCTCTTGCAACGCGACCCATGAACGATTTTCACCCGGATGCAGGTGCTATTCAGGTTTTACCCTTTGAAGAATGAAATAATCCGTGTGATACCGTATTTCCTCCAGATGGGTGCGCTTCATATTGCGAATGCGATTTTGAAAGAACGGGATGGGAGGTACAAAACCGTTTGTTCCCCTCTCCACTTCTACGATCAGAACCGTTTCTTCCTTTACGGCATTCACGCCTGCGAAATCCGGTTCAAAAGCATACATCCCCGTGTCGGTATCTACCGTCAGCGTACCAAGAAATGTATCCTGAAAGCTCATTTTATATATTTCCATAGCCTCACCCCAAAAGATGATTTCATTTTAATTCCATTCCTCTGCCAACAGGAAATCGCGGATGTTGCGGTGCTTGATTCCGTTACGGCTCATGTCGAATTCATCCAGAGAGACAACGTATTTCGGGTAGTTATCGCGGATATTATCATACGCGCCGAACTCACGCTGGACGGTCTCATCGGATGCCAGCAGATAAGCAACCTGAACATACAGCTTCTCTCCGCGCTTGTCGCATACAAAGTCGATCTCCTTGTCTCCGGTTCTGCCGACTGTCACTTTATAGTCCCGGCGCAGCAGCTCCAGATACACGATGTTCTCCAAAATGAGGTTGATGTCACGCATATTGCCACCGAAAACAGCCTCCCGGATGCCGTGGTCGGCAATGTAATACTTCTCATTGGAGGCAAGTATCTGCTTTCCCTGCAAATCCTCGCGCTTGACCTGATAGAACAAATAGGCGTCGCAGCAGTATTTGATGTAGTTCAGGATGGTCTCCGGTGCAACGGTTCGCTTCTCGTTTTTGAGGAACTTCGCCAGAGAAGTAGCGGAGAAGGTCGTACCCACATTCGCAATCACATAAGCGATGATGCGTTCCAGCAAGTCCACGTCACGGATCTTGTTCCGTTTTACAATATCCTTGAGCTGGACAGAGTTGAACAGGTCATGAAGGTAGAGCCTGGAAGGAGCATCCTCGTAGCGGATGTTGGCAAGGTACGGCATACCGCCGGATAAAAGATACTTCTGAAAGCATTTCTGGATCGGTTCATCCGGTGCGATGAGACGGTACAGTTCCAGAAATTCCGCGAAGGAGAACGGATAAATGATGAACTCCACATAGCGTCCGCCCAGATAGGTGGAAAGCTCACCGGACAGGAGCTTTGCGTTTGAGCCGGTGATATAAATGTCGCAGTCAAGGGACACACGCAGGGAGTTGATACACTTCTCCCAGTCTTTTACCTCCTGAATCTCATCAAAGAAGAGATAGACCTTGCCATTGATCTCTGCGGCTCTCTTGGTAATCTCATCATGCAGTGCCTTTGCGGTTTGCAGATGAGCGTAGTTCAAATCCTCAAAGTTGATAGAGATGAACTGAGCAGGACTGACACCGGACTCCAATAGTTCCTCTTTTATAAGCTCCAACATGACCGATTTACCGCACCGGCGAATACCGGTCATGACCTTTATCAGCTCCGTTCCGATAAACGGACGGATGCGCTTCATATATATTTCACGTTTAATCATAATCATCAGCCTCCTTACCTGTGGCTGAGCATAGTATAACATATTTACGACTGAAATTCAATGACTCATTATTAAATTTATAAGTTATAACTGATAAAATCTATATTTCAACAAATTCCGACAGTTGCGAAAGATAATTTGCAAAGGAGGTTGCGCGACGAAATCCCCTGCTGCTTCGGCGGAACAGACAGAAAAAAGCCCCACGGGAGTTATTTCCCGTGGGGCTTACAGCTCTGTTTGGTTTTACACTTCCTACTCGGCCTTATCCCACTGAATGAACCGATGAAAGAGGAAACGACGTGACATTTTTTTGTGCATCCATTTCCATGATCAAGATCAGGGACGTACTGCAAATAAGGCTCACTATCAAGAAAATCACGAAAAAGCAAATTCAGAAGCGCCGAATTTGCACGAAAAAGCAAGTTCAAGGCATCACTCGCAAAAAAATCTGCAAATCCGTACAACTAGGGCGGGCAACCCGTACTGCTGGTACCTAAAGAAATCCATCCGCATGGGCTAAACTTGTACATGTAAGGAGCCAAAGACTCCTCTACAGGAACCTTGAAAATAACATACCATTCTTCAGGCACAACCCTGTGATGGGGAGCCACATCAGCGGATGAACGCAACGATCGCCATTAGGAGGCGGGAGCGCGAACCGGCCTGTAAGTATCGGATTGCTTCCGATATACAGCATCGATCCATCACAGCACAATGATACTTCTGTACGCAGCTCGGTGAGAACCACGGAGGGGTTAGATTCCCATGGATCTGGTAGCAGCCAGACGCCTGAATGCATTCCCGGCAGGTCAGAGCACCTGCCAGTTCCCAGGGGTGTCGAGGACAAATGTGGGGATAACATATTATTGAGAAAAAGCCCTTAGCGGCTTTCTTGGGTGGGAAGCGATATCCCGCCCTTTTACATAGAACCTACATGAGGAGGAGAAAACATGCTAAGAAAAGATTGGAACTATAGACGCGGTGATATCTATCTGGCAGACCTGGGTGAGCATCGCGGCAATATTCAGGGCGGCGTTCGACCGGTTATCAATATCCAGAACAACAGCGGCAATTTCTTCGGTCCGACATTGATCGTCGTGCCGCTTACCACGGAGCTGAAAAAGCTGAGCCAGCCTACACACTGCGTTCTCAAAATGCAGCGCGGTCTGAATGAAACCTCCATGAGTGAGGCGGAACAGATCGTCACCATCAACAAGTGTCAGGTAATCAAATACCTGGGGCGAACGAGCCAAAAGCACATGGAACGTATTGACGACAGCATCCGCGTAAGCCTTCATCTGGATCCGGAGGATACCTTGCCCATTCCGGAATGCGTGGAGTTTCCCTGATTTTGAATTTGCGGCAAGGATGAAAACGGAAAGCGAGGAATGACATATGGAAGCTATTGAGACTTTTGAATTACCGGCAGAAAATGCAATACCTATCACAGAGAAACGCTGCTATACCGTTGAGGATCTGCAGATCATCCTCGGCATCAGCCGCGGCACTGTATATAAGCTGTTGGAACAGCAGGAATTTCGCTGGTTTAAGATCGGAACCGCCTATCGAATTTCAAAGAAGAGCTTCGATGAGTGGTTGGACAACAAGCTGTAAGTTGTCAAGGATGTCGAGCCGTTCCGCGACATCCTAACAATTCGAACGGATAACCGCTACGATGTAGCCAGGTCTTAAGACCTGGCTATCACTTTATAAGGAGGACCCGATATG
Organism: Clostridiales bacterium; assembly: GCA_004556455.1. GTDB lineage: Bacteria > Bacillota > Clostridia > Saccharofermentanales > DTU023 > SFGY01. Next base: position 4,010 of record SFGY01000060.1, read on the forward strand.
GATGAAAAGAAAAGGACTACAATGTCTGTTCCGGAGATGCGGCGGATGTTGGGGCTTGGAAAAACGGATTCTTACTGGCTGGTACATAGGCAGTGCTTTGAAACGATCATTGTCGCAGGCAAGATGCGAGTTGTGATTGACAGCTTTGAGCACTGGTATGCAAACCAGATCAAGTACAAGAAGGTGGATGGATCCCCGCCCGGTGCGGAGCTCAGGGCATATTCTTACTCGGTTCAGGAAATGGCAGATCTTCTCGGTGTATCCGATGACACGGTTTATACCTTGATCAAGCGGGATCACATTGAGACCTTTGAGGTGGATACCTGGATGCGTATCCGGAAGGATGTTTTTGAGGCATGGTACAAGACGCAGACCAAGTATCGAACCCAAGCGGACCGGGAACGAGATGCAGAGCTGGAAGCTTCATCCATGACGATGCCGGAAATGGCAAGACTGCTTTTGATCACCCGGAAGGAAGTCTACAATATCCTATTAACCGGCAGAGACAAAGATCAGTTTGAGTTTGTCTATATTGCAGACCGGCGGCGCGTAACAAAGGACAGCTTTGAACGCTGGTATGCCGGTCAGAGTAAATATCGCAAACTTTGCGACAGATCACCGGAGGAAATCATGGCGATTGGGAGAATGCAGCAGGAAGCAGTGAAGCCTCGTCTCAAGGTGGACGAAACAAAGGCAGCATTTACCCTGCAGGAGGCGGCGGTACTTCTTGACCTTACATACAATGAGGTGCGCAGGCTGATTCAGACCGGCGAAATTGAAGCCAAAAAATACGGACTCAAGTATCTGATCCCCCGGGATGATATCAAGTGGTTCCTGTTTCAGCAGAAACTCGAACGCGAGAACTAGGAGTGAAAGACAATGGCATCCATTGTACAGAGAAATAACCGTTACAATGTCGTTTACCTCTACGACGATGAAGCAACTGGCAAGCGAAAGCAGAAATGGGAAAGCTTCAAGACCATGGCCGATGCAAAGCGCCGGAAAGCTGAGATTGAATATCGGCAGGAAATAGGCACTATGGTGATCCATCAGTGCAAGACGGTGGATGAGCTGCTGAAAGAGTATGTTGCTCTCTATGGCAAGACCACATGGTCCATGTCCGTCTACGGAAGCAATACGGCTTTGATCGAGCATTACATCTCGCCAATCATCGGCAGCATGAAGCTCAGTGACGTGACAGCACGTGTTCTGGAGAAGTATTACATGCAGCTTCTGAAGACACCTTCCGTCCACCGAATCACTCAGAAAGCAAACTCTAAAAATGTGATTTATGTGGCTCCACCGACCGTCAGAAAAATACATAACATTCTGCGCAGCGCCTTTCACCAGGCTGTGAAATGGGAGCTTATGGAGAAGAACCCTGCCATGTATGCCACGGTTCCAAAATCCGAAGCGAAGAAGCGCGAAATATGGGATGCTCCTACTCTGTTTCATGCCCTCGAGGTATGTGAGGATGAGCGCCTGAAGCTGGCTATCAACCTGGCATTTGCCTGTTCCCTTCGAATTGGCGAACTGCTTGGTTTGACCTGGGATTGCGTAGACATCTCTCCGGAAAGCATTGCCACCGGAAAGGCCTATGTCTATGTGAATAAGGAGCTGCAGCGTGTCGATAAGAGTGTTATGAAGGCTTTGGGAAAGAAGGACGTGCTTCGCGTCTTTCCGGAACTGCGGGAAAGCAATAAAACCGTCCTTGTATTGAAGAAACCGAAGACGGCAACCAGCACCCGCAAAATCTTCCTTCCGAAGACCGTCGCTGAGATGCTGGTAGAGTGGAAACGGGAGCAGGATTTCACGAAAGAAGCCCTTGGCAATGAATACGCAGATTTCGATCTGGTCATGGCCAATGGCTTGGGCATGCCGACAGAGCAATCCCGAATCACGGCCCTCTTTGCAGAACTGATTGAGAAGAATGATCTGCCAAAGGTCGTCTTTCACAGTCTTCGTCATTCCAGCATCACTTAACGGATCAGTATTCCCACATTCTCGACGATGACCGCAAGAACAACGCAGCACTGTTTGAGAAAGCCTTTTACAGCGGGAAGGGGGCAGACAGTATTGAGCCACCGGCTGAAACCGGATCCGAAGCAAAAGCAGCCCCTTCAGGTGTGGATCCTGACCTTCTGGCAAAGATACTCAGCAATCCGGAAATGGCGGCGCTGCTGACAAGCCTGGCGAAAAGCCTGAACTAAAATAAGGGCCGGATCACCGGCCCAACACTTACATAGAGAGTATTGTAAACTTGGATCTCATTCGAACCGAGAATGCAATACTCTCTTTTTTATCATCTTCCCCAGCGAGTGCTTTTCAGGGAGACGTGATATATTTCGTTTAGGCTTGCGGTTCGACTGCAGATGGATTTTTACTCGAAAATGTGCTAAAATTGGCGGTAGATAAAAAATGTTCTTGTTCCCCTTTTTAGAAAAATCCAAAAAACTGCTAAAATGAACCGGTGAACATCTAACGACACCGGTGAACTTGGACGAACACGGAGCGACTCGGAATACGCTCTGGGGTGCCAGAAAGCAACTGTGACCCGCTTTTTTGCGGGTCACAGTTGCTTTTTTTGCGGGTTTTGTCCACACATTATGGGTTTTCTTCTTTCATAAGCCGCTTGAACAGTGTGGGGTAATTGCTTGCGCCGTGGGCCATGTGGTACACATAGACCGTTCCGGCGATCAGCCGGTACACGCAGATATACTTTCCGGCGATCACATAGCGGTATCCGCCGTTTCGCAGTTCCTTGTCCTGCGGGATATGGCCGGACAGCGGAAACCGCTCCAGACGGGACAGCGTATCCAGAATCAGATTGGTGATATTCCTCGCGGAATCTGGCCCCACAAGGTTCAAGTGAAGCATTGCGATTTCTTCAAGTTCCCGCTGGGCGGGTTTCGGAATCACAAGGTCAGCCACGCTGATAAATCGCCTCCAGCCGTTTTCTGGATTCCTCCAGCGTATAGGTGGGGCTGCCTGCCAGCCGGGCTTCCTCTGCCCCCTTTTGTGGATACGCCGCACCGAATCATTTGGCGAAAACCGCCCCAAATGGTAGGCATATGGGAAAACGGCTGACATTTTGGCGGATTTGTCCAACACGGACGCCGAGCCAGGAAACTGTTCGTGAGATAAGTACAAAAAACAATAGGCCGTTTATCACGGTGACGTGATACCGAAGCATCGGAAAAAAGCGCCAACCGGCCGTCCACCCGGCGGAAACACCGGAAACGTTTCCTGAAAAAATCCTTGTTTTTGGAAGAAATTCCTTGCTTTTGCGGGCGAAAGGAAGTATAATTATGCAATCGGAAAGCGCCTCAACACAGCAGGGGAGCGGAACGAAAAAAACAGGAAGGAAGTCGATCGATGAAAAAGACGAGAATGCCGCAGCGGCTGCTGTCCCTGGTCCTGGTGCTGATGATGCTCATCAGCGTCCTGCCGGTCAGCGCCATGGCGGCGGAACTGACGCCGTCTGACCCCGAGACCGGGCTGACGGCCACCGATGTGACCAATGAGCTCACAGACAGCGACCGTCTGGCGATCTTCGAGGATAACATGGACTCCAGCAAGGTGTCCAGGTCCGAGATCCCGGCAGACGACGAAATGGTCAAGGTCATTGTGCAGTTGGATGCAGACAGCCTGCTGGATGTCCGCAACCGCACCAATGCCAGTATGTCCATGCTGGACTTCCAGCAGACGGACGCAGCCAAGGCCCAGCTGAAGGACATCGCCAACCTGCAGCTCTCCGTGATGAACACCATGGAAAGCAAGGGCATTCCCAGCTCCTTCACCTTCAGCTACACCTCCGTGGTCAGCGGCTTTGCCGCCCAGGTGCCTTACGGCAAGATCCATGACATCAAGAACATCAGCGGCGTAGAGGACGTGGTGCTGTGCCAGACCTACTACACCGATTCCATGGGCTCCGCCACTCTGGGCCAGGCCCTGACCGCCGCGGAAGTGGCGGCCTATTCCAACAACACCCAGTATCAGGGCGAGGGGATGCTCATCGGCATCCTGGACACCGGCCTGGATGTGAACCACGAGGCCTTTGCCAACGCTCCTGCCGTGCAGAAGCTGCAGAAGTCCAGCCTGTCCAAGCTGCTCTATCAGATCAGCCAGGGGGAGGACGGCAAGACCAACGTCACCGCCTACAGCTATGCCGCTCTGTGGTATGCCCAGAAGCACAGCTCCAGCTCCCTGGAGCTGCTGACCGAGGACGACCTGTATAAGAGCGGCAAGGTGCCCTTTGCCTTCGACTATGCCGACGCCGACGCCGACGTGATCCCCTCCGCCGACGCCGTGGAGAAGTACGGCAATGACCACGGCACCCACGTGGCCGGTATCACCGCCGGCAAGACCGTGGACGCCGACGGCAGCGTCACCTTCGCCGGTCAGTCTCCCGAGGCACAGCTGGCCATCTTCAAGGTATTCTCCGACTCCACCAACGGCGCCTCCACGGATACCATCCTGGCGGCCCTGAACGACGCCCTGCTGCTGGACGTGGACGTGATCAACATGTCCCTGGGCTCCAACGGCGGCTTCGGCCGGGAGGCCGAGGGCGACCTGACCACCAAGTATTACGACCTGGTCAAGTCCGCCGGTATCCTGCTGAACTGCTCCGCCGGTAACTCCTATTCCTCCTCCCAGGGCGGCGCAAAGGGTGACTTCACCTCCGTGTCCGACCCCGACACCGGCATCGTCAGCTCCTCGTCCTCCTATGACGCGGCGCTGTCCGTTGCCTCCGTCAACGCCAACGAGACGGCGGCCTTTGTCACCGCCCAGGGCCGCGTCCCCTATCAGGACGTGTCCGGCCACGACTTCACCGCCCTGTTGCTGGGCAATGAAAGCTCCAGGACCTATGAATACGTCATGGTGCCCAACACCGGCGACACCGCCGATTACCAGGGTCTGGACGTCACCGGCAAGATCGCCGTGGTCATGCGCGGCGGCCTGTCCTTCGAGCAGAAGCAGCTCAATGCCGCCTCTGCCGGCGCTGCGGGCTGCATCATCTATAACAACCGCGACGGCTATCTGCTGAACATGTCCGTGGATAACTACAAGATCCCCACCGTGTGCATCAGCCTGGCCAACGGCCAGATGATGGAAGCCGCCCAGGAAAAGACCCTCACCGTCTCCAAGACCGAAAAGGGCTCCGTGGCTATGAGCGACTTCTCCTCCTGGGGCCCTCTGCCCTCCCTGTCCCTGAAGCCGGAGATCACCGCCCCCGGCGGCAGCATCTATTCCTCTCTGCCCTTCGCCCAGTACGGCTACATGAGCGGCACCTCCATGGCGTCTCCGTATCTGGCCGGTGTGGCCGCCGCCGCTCTGGAGTATGTGAATACCCTGATGCCCAGCGCCTCCGATACCGACAAGCAGCTGCTGGTGAACCGCCTGCTGATGAGCACCGCCGACATCCTGTATGATGAAAACGGCGTGGCTTACTCCCCCCGCAAGCAGGGCTCCGGTATGGTGAACCTGGCCGAGGCCGTCACCACCCCCGCCTACCTGTATGTCCGGGGCCAGGACAAGACCAAGATCGAGCTGGGCGACGACGCCGACCAGCTGGGCGTGTACAAGCTGAGCTTCGTGGTGAAGAACCTCACCGGCTCCGCCCTGTCCTATGACGTCAATACCCAGGTCCAGACCGAGAGCATTACCACCGACGGCCTGTACATCGCCCAGAAGGGCTATGTCCTCTCCGCCGACACCAGCGCCATCAAGGTCTCCGGCGGCACCCTCAGCGGCACCACCGTCACCGTGCCCGCCAAGGGCGAGGCCACCGTCACCGTCACCGTCCGCCTGTCCGACGCGGACCGGGCGTATCTGGCCAAGTTCCCCAACGGCATCTATGTGGAAGGCTTCGTGGAGCTGACCAACAACGACGATCCTGCGCTGTCCGTGCCCTTCCTGGGCTTCTACGGCGACTGGACCAAGGCCCCCATCTTCGAGGACGCCGATATCTATAACGGCCTGGACGAGAAGATGTACGCCACCAACGTGGCCGGTGTTTACGCCATGATGTACGTGGTGAAGCTGGGCATGTATCCCTTCGTGGTCCCCGAGGGCTACGACACCCCCTC
>SFGY01000061.1 GCA_004556455.1 Clostridiales bacterium
CACCAATATGAACTTCTAACAGGACAAGAAAATCTTGTTGCACAAACTGTATATAATAAACTTGGATATGTAGATGATAATGAACTTCATTTATCAAAACGAGTTAAGAGATAGTCAAATTCCTATTTGAGGAGATGTTCTTATGTATGGATTACTTATATTGAATTTCGTAATACCGTTCGTGATGATTTTTGTGGGATATATCTTAAAGAAGCACCCTGTAAAAGATATGAACTCTGGCAACGGGTACAACACACCTTCCTCACGAAAGTCACAAGAGCATTGGGATTATGCACAAAGCATAGCGCCTAATATTTTTATTGGTATTGGCAAAACATTAGGTTTGGTAGAAATCGTTTTGTGTATATCCTTACTTTTTCTTAATATTTCCGCACAGTCTACCGTATTTGCAGGAGTAGCCGTTGGAATTATATTTCTGTTTTTTGGGTTTTACAAAACTGAAACAGGAATAAAAAACAAATTTTTGGATGATAAATTCTAACTTAGTATAAAAGCAGCAGCGAGCTACCGACTCTTGTAGCCCCCGGCAGGGCGCAAAGGCACTTTCATACTGCCAGCCCCAAAGGGGCGGTGGTGTGAAAGTGCTTTTGCGTTACTTTCTCACAAGAAAGTAACAAAGAGGTTGTGGCCTGCGGCCAGTTATGGTAAAATAGGAATAGTAGGATATGGGCTTTTTGCAGGAAAGGGACGGGTGATTTTATAGGTACAACCATTTCGGGAATGACGGGCCGGGGAAGTATCCGGCACAACAACAGGAGCTTTTCAGCGGCGAATGTAGACCGGAGCAGGTCGGAGCAGAATGTCACCTTTTGCAACGAGGATTTGAAAAAGGTGTACCACGAACTTTTCGATGAAGCCCTGGCTGCCTACAATGCCAAAAAGAAAAAGACCAGGGACAAGATACCAGACTACTATGAGCATATCCGGCAGAGCAAGCAGGAAAAGCTATTTCACGAGGCTATCTTCCAGATCGGCAACTTGACAGACTGCGGGTGCGGCTCCCCTGGAGGGGAACGGGCGGCGGCAGCTCTCAAAGAGTTTGCAGAGTCCTTCCAGGAGCGCAACCCTCATCTGCGGGTGTTTAATATGGTGCTGCACATGGACGAGGCCACGCCCCACCTCCATGTGGACTTCGTGCCGGTGGCAACGGAGCAGAGCCGGGGCCTTTCGACGCGGGTATCAATGAAACAAGCGTTAAAGCAGCAGGGATTTGAAGGGCTGGGCCGGAAGCAGACGGAATGGAAAGCCTGGATGGAACGGGAGAAAGAATCCCTAACGGAAATCGCCCAGGCGCACGAGTTTGAGATTATCAGCTTGGGCGGTGGTCGGCCTCATATGGAGCTGCCAGAGTACAGAGCAGCGGCCCAGCGGCTTGAAGCTATCCAGGAACAGGTGACAGCGGCAGAGCAGGAGATCGCGGCCCTGGAAAAGCAGAGAAAGGCCCTGCAAGGGAATGTGAAGCTGCTGAAAGCGGTGGAGAAGGTCAAGCCCGATTTGGACGCAATACAGCCGGAAAAGACGCTGACAGGGGCCGTCAAGGGCGTGACGGTGGAGCAGGTGAAGGAGCTGAAGGCGGCGGTGATCCGGGGCGCGGCGGCAGAGCAGAAGGTGCGGGAGCTGAAGGTAGAAAACCAACAGCTTCAGCAGAAAATCCCCTCGACGAAAGAAAAGCTGAAGGAGGCCCAGGAGCGGCAGCGGCTTGAAAATGAAAACCGGCAGCTCAAAGTGCAGGTGGAATACCTGGAAGAAGATTTGAGCCGGGCGCGCGGGTTTTCGGCGCGGCTCCAGGAAGGGATCGGGGCGGTGCTGGATTTCCTGGATCGGCACTTGCCAGAGCAGTTCCGGCCCCTGGTCGAAAAGGCGCGTGAGCTGCTACCTGTGCCAGAAGTGCAGCAGCCGGAAAGAGAGCAGGAACGGAGCCACACCTGGGGTGGTATGGAGCTGTAAAAGAAGCCTGTCAGGGGGCCTGGCAAGAGCCGCCCGGACAGGCTATAATAACAGTAAAAATAGGGAATAAAATATATTGATAATATATGCCCCCCCTATGGGGGTACAGGGGATAGCAGGAAGTTAGCGTGTCGTAAAATAGGGAATAAAATATATTGATAATATATGCCCCCCTATGGCCTTTAGGCCAGGGAAAAAATAATAAAATATTCTCTCTCGGACAGGGAGAAAGTCGGAGGGGGTTATGGGGGTGAGCGGCGGGGTGTGGGAATGTGGTAAACCTGAAAGGTTTTCCATCATTTCCATGCCCCAGAGCGAGGGGGAAAAGGGGGAGGTGACTTTCTCTTTAAGGCCCCGAAGGGGCCGCTCTTTGGCTCCCCCTTTTCCCCCTGTGGGTTTGCAGAATGTACGAAAAGAGGTGTAAGGAATGGCGGATCAGCAAGCAGCACTGGAACGGCTGCGGGAACTTTATAGGGAAAAGAACGAGCATTTAGGGAAGTTTTTGGAGCCGGTGGAGCCGTATGAGTTTTATCGTGAGATCTTCCCGAAAGGATCTTTCGAGAGGAAGGGTCATTTTGAGGACAGGAAGGGAAACGGGATCGCGGTGACGGTGCCGAAAGGTGAGGTTGACAAGGCTACTGGTATTGCCCTGCAGATTGAGGGGGACGGTAAAGCGAAACGCTGTACCATTACTGACGAGCTGGACGAGCTGCGGGAGCTGCAAGACACCGATTTCACGATTATGTCCCCTATCTCCTATTTTGGACGGCGGCGGTGCGGCAAAAATGCCCGGTATCTCTATGCCCTGGTCTTTGACCTGGACGGGGTGGGTATGCCACAGCTTCGGGACACGCTGCACCAGATGAACAAGGATATTCTGCCCCAGGCAACCTTTGTTGTAAACAGCGGGACGGGGCTTCACCTGTATTATGTGCTGAAAGAGCCGGTGCCTATGTACCCGCACAACCAAAAATGCTTGAAAGAGCTGAAATATGCCCTTACCCGGCAGATTTGGAATAAGTTTACCTCCACCATCAAGGAGCCGCAAATGCAGGGGATTTTGCAGGGTTTTCGGGTGGTCGGCTCCGGCTCGAAGTTGGGGCGTGAGTACCCTGTGAGGGCGTTCCGGCTCGGCGGGCCGGTGGAGCTGGCGCGGCTGCTTGATTATATCCCGGACAGTAACGGGGAGCAGCAGCGGCTTGAGGGGCTTATGAGAAAGAGCCGCCTGTCGCTGGCCGAGGCGAAGGAGAAGTATCCGGATTGGTATGAGCGGCGGATTGTCAAGAAGGAGCGGCGGGGCCGCTGGACAGTCAAGCGTGACCTTTACGACTGGTGGCTGCACCGGATCGCCGATGAAATCCGGGTGGGACATCGTTTCTATGGCATTATGACGCTGGCGATTTATGCGAAAAAATGCGGGATAGACGAGGACGAGCTGCGTCGGGACGCTTTCGCACTGCTCCGGCCCTACGATGATATGAGTGTGGAGGATATAAACCGCTTTACAAAAGATGATGTGGTGTGCGCCCTGGAGATGTTCAACGAGGACTATGTGACATTCCCCAGGGACGATATAGCGAAGCTCTCCGGCCTGACTATGCCTGTCAATAAGCGTAATTTTCAAAAACAAGCAGATCATCTTGAAATTGCAAGAGCCATTCGGGATATTAAAGCGAAACAGCAAGGGAAAAAGGATTGGAGGGAAGGAAATGGGCGGCCTAAAGACAGCGGGACGGCCCAGGCGCGGGTTTATGAATGGCGGCAGCAGCACCCGGAGGGGCGCAAGGCTGACTGTCACCGGGAAACTGGCCTTGATCCGAAAACCGTCCGTAAGTGGTGGGATTGCCCGCCGCCAGCGGTACGCTTTGAAAATGGGCATGTAACGGTGCGGGTGTCCCCTTCCCAGGAGTTGAGCGATTGGCTCCTGGACGCGCTGCACGATGGGGGCCAGGAATAAGGCCCAGAAAGGCCCCTGTTACGCTTTAGAAGCCGTTTTCAGCCCTCCGAGGGTAAATATACCGGTCCCCTCGCTACCGCGCCCGAAAAGCCGCATAAATCAAGGCTTTTTGCCCCCTAAATGCGTACATACCAGGGTGGAAGTTTAAGGGCCAGTGCTTGGGTAAACGACCAGGAATGCATATTGACATTGTGAATAAAAAATGATACAATGTATATAATAAGAGCGAAAGGAGTTGCTATCTATGGCGAATACAAATATTAACATCCGTATGGACGCAGATTTGAAGCGGCAGTTTGAGGCGTTCTGTGCTGATATGGGAATGACGATGACAACGGCGTTCAATGTTTTTGCTCGTAAGGCGGTGAGAGAGTATAGAATACCCTTTGAAATCAGCGGCGATGTGCCGAACGCAGAAACCGTCGAAGCAATCCAGGAAGTAAAGAGAATGAAGGCCGATCCGAGCCTCGGCAAGACCTATTCCAATGTCGATCAGATGATGGAGGAGCTGCTTGCCGATGTATAACATAAGACCAACCACAAAGTTTCAGAAGGATTTGAAGCGTGTGAAAAAGCGCGGCTTTGATATTTCTTTGCTGACCGATATTATTAAAAAGCTGGCTGCGGGGGAGCCGTTGCCGGAGAAGAACAGGGATCACCAGCTTTCCGGGGACTATGCGGGGTGTCGTGAGTGCCACATTACGCCGGATTGGTTGCTGATCTACGAAGTGGACGGGGACGAGCTGATTTTATATCTTACCCGGACGGGATCGCATAGCGACTTATTTTAGGGGAAGGAGGAAAGGTCTATGAGCTGGGATAAAGAGAGGATCGCGCAGATACAGCTTCCCGATCCGGCAGACGATGATCCGCACCCTCGTCTGCTCCTGGAAGGGCGCGGCATACACGCAGGAGAGGGATTTACAGCTTTGTTTCCAGATGGCTGGCACGAGATTACCCTTGAAGTAGCCTGGGAGCCGACAGGCCCTGCTTGCTGGTACATATCTACGCCTGGGTTTAAGGGTGTGTGTCCTGTGGGCCTGTTCGTGAAAGTATGAAAACGATCCGGCAGATAGCCGACGAGATAGGGGTATCAAAGACAGCGGTAAGTAAACAAATCGAAAACCTGGGTTTGCGATCAAGTTTGCGAAAAAACGGAAACCAGTTTGCGATTGATGAACACCAGGAAGCTTTGATAAAACAGGCTTTTTTTGAAAAAACGCAAACTGAAATCGAAAACCAATCGCAAACTAAAACGCAAACCGAAAACCGTGAAGTTGGCGATTTGGTTTGCGTTTTACAGGCCACCATCGACACACTGCAAGGGCAGCTTGAAGTGAAAGACCGGCAGATCGAGCAGCAGGCTCAGACCATTACTCGGCTCACTGATGCGCTGGCCGCTGCCCAGCAGACGGCGGCAGCGGCCCAGGCTCTTCACGCGGGGACGATCCAGCAGCAGCTTCTTACCGGGGAGGCCGGAGCGGATCAGCAGGACCAGGCGCCGGAGCAAAAACGGGGCTGGTTTAGCAAGTTGTTTCGAGGTTAAGAGAACTTGACAAATTCCAATTTGATGAGGTGTAATTATGGTAAGAATTGCAACAGTAAATGATGCAGAGCAATTAAACATCTTAAATGATGAATTTAATGGTGAGAGCGAAACAAGCATAGACAATATTAGAAATTCCCTTATGAATAATAAACAGGAAGTTGTTATCGTTGCTGATGAAGATGATATGTTAGTTGGATTTGTTTGTGTTCAGCTTAAAAAATCGTTCTGCTATGATGAATATATGCCTGAAATTACAGAAGTGTATGTTAAACCAGCATACAGAAAAAGAGGCTTAGCGAGTGAGATGATTACTTTTGCAGAGGCTTATTGTAGTAAGAATTATCCACTTCACCAATATGAACTTCTAACAGGACAAGAAAATCTTGTTGCACAAACTGTATATAATAAACTTGGATATGTAGATGATAATGAACTTCATTTATCAAAA
>SFGY01000062.1 GCA_004556455.1 Clostridiales bacterium
GCTGCTGAAAAAGACGAGGATCAGCGCACTGCCCAACAGGAGAAAGGGATAGAGCAAGGACAGGGTTTTGACATTTTTCTCTAATGCTTGCGCTGTTATGCGGATTTCTTCATCATATACGGTCGTACCAATATCAGGGATATCCAGACCGGAGTTTCCTCCCTTGCCAGAATTCTGCCGCTTGAGATTAACGTATTGCTTATTGGAAATAAAACTTGCGTTATAGTTTTGAATTTCATCAATGGTGTTTTGTATGCCGCGGTTATACGCTCGTTTGACTGTGAAACTGGCCTCACAAAAGACCAGGTCTTCATTTTTCTTACCATCTTTATCCACCCCGTCCAAGGCAAAAATAAAGCTCAAAGGTACGGTGATGTAGCTTTTATTACCTTCCACAATTCCGGCAATAACCAGCTTTTGTTCCTTCCCTTGCGCGGACTCGAAAATCAGCTCATCTCCTGGTTTGACTTTTAATTCAGACATGAGTTCGGGATTGAGCAAGGCCGGGCAGGATTGAGCCGTATATGAAAAATCCCGGCGGCTTTCGTAGGGTGAATCAAAATCTTCAACTGTCCATGACTCGGAAAGCTCATAGTCCGGCTTATCCTCTCCTTCCGGCAGAAAGTCGCGGACAAGTTGGCCTCCTTCAAAATAAAAATCCTGGAGTCGCGTTATACCTTGAAGAATCAGCAATCGCCGTACGTCTTGCTGTGTACCGTCTTTACGTTGAAGTCTGAAGCGTTCACGCTCACTCAAGCTCATAAGGCTGACGTGTTCAATGGTGCCTGTCTCAAGGGCATGATCAACCATTTCTTCATAAATGTGGGGTGATCCTTTGACGACAAGTGGCGAGGCATTCTCCCAGGAAAATCGTATGTCAGAATTTTCGTAGGCCCCCTCCAGAACTTTATTGTTATCTGTAAGGGTCAGAGAGAAACGGCAGAGGAAAGCCATAAGCGCGGCAGAAAGTACAAAGGTAAGAAAGGTGCGAGCGGGATTGCGGCGGTTGTACTGTGAAAGAAAACGCCGGAGGAAGATTTGAATGAATCTGGACTCTTGCTGTGGTGGAGCGTTACTCGTTCTCTGCATCTGATCTATTTTTTCCCATAGCACTTCTTGATGAAGTTCAGGGAAGAACGATGATGTATTCAGCTCCCCATCCTGGCTTTGAGTAGCTTGAGTGCCTTTATCTGTTCCAGTTCTTCCCAGCCTCTCTTTGAGCAAAGTCAGAACTGGCATTCTCAACATGATGCACAGGCCTGATCCATAAAATAACAAGAGACATATCAGGGCAACTGCAGCAAAGATCAGGATGGCTGACCAAGGCAGAATGGTTTCTGCTTTTACGCCGTTTGGAAGGGGCAGTTTAGATAACATGTCTTTGGTATTGCGGGTCACTTGAAATGCTGCAATAACGAGGGCCATGTTTATAGAAATAAAAGCAAGGCTGCCAAATGAGACGAGTAGAGGTTTTGCAATTTCACTTTTGTGAAGTCCGAGCGAACGGGCAATCGCCACGTTTTTTCTCTCAATGATCAGTAAGTAGGCTGCGGTAAGGATAAAGATAAAGATGAGGATAATGAGTGTGACTCTTGCGTTCAACTGTGTTGAAAGAAGCAGAGGTTTAACCGCTGCGTCAAAACCTTCACCATTATTTTCTACAAAGGTAATCTCCAAGCCGATTTTCGCCAGTTCTGCGGCGTGATCTTGTGTAAACGCTGCCTTATCTTCACTTGATCTCAGTACAAAGCTGTAATATGCAGGGGTGATGGAACCGTCAGGAGTTGGTGGAAAATCCTGAGGCATGAGCGAGTCAGGAATATAGACATCCATGGCCATGACCTGGGAATCACTGATACCCACAATTTCAAGGCTATAGTCAAACGCTTCAAAATCCTTATAGCGTTCTACATCAGAATCATGGATAAATTGGATTCCAGCATAAGGTAATCGCCTCAAAATCAAGTTCAGGTGATCACCGAGCTTCAAATCGTTTTCTTGTGCCAAACGTCCAGGGATGACGCAAACCTTCCTCTTTTCCCTTGTATCTTCTTCATTCAACCAACGCCCCTCTGTCAGCGGCTTAGGATTCCACGAGGTTTCCTGCAAAAGAGGAATCGTGCTCATGTCCTTAGAAACCAGTACTCGCACGCTCTTTTGATTTTCTTCCAAAATCTGCATGATACCAAGGATGGGGGAAAAGCGGGGATCACTTACAGGGTCAACTTGTTCATCGGCCTCCAAAGGGAGATACCAGGTTTTCCCGGGGATTAATTCGCGAAGAAAAAAGTTCCAGTCGATGGACACTTTTGACCAATCTCCATAGAAGTCTTTGCCACTGCGATAGGAAGGGTCAAAACAAATTCTGAAACTGTAGCGTTTTCCGATGGCAAGAGATTCAAGTGCTTCTGAACATTCAGGCGTCCCATCCTGTAAAAAAGCGATATGCAGGACTCTATCACTTGTAAAACGCTTGTCTCCGGCTAAAAGCTTATCAATATCAAGGGTAAGCCATACGCCTTTATCTTTCTCTCGCTCACTGTTCTGATAGCTAAGGAGTTTCTTCGTATTGGCCTCGGTTGAGCTGTGGAGTTCGCCCTGATAAGAACTCACGGCCAATCCAGGATCATAGTCGATAGCTTTAAGCGTCCCACAAACATAAACATCATTACCTGAGAAATGCATGAAGTCAGGGAAAGGACTCTTTTTTGTTAAAAAATGATACGTATAAAAGAAAAAGGGCAAGGTTATTCCCTTGCCCTCTTTTAAAAAACCTGCCCCCGGACGGCGTATATCCTTGATGACGATTCGCGGATCATCTTTAAGAATTTTGATCCCTTCACTGACATCAACGTTATATGCGGCTGAGCTTTTAAGATAGCCTATTGGTCTAAAATAAATTTTAAGTCGTTCGGTTTCACGTTCCACCATCAAACTTTGAAAAAAATTTGATGCCGCAGCAAACGTACTGGCCATGATGAGGAACATACTCAAAAGGACAATCGCTCTTCTGCGGGAAAAGGATTTTATAAAAATGCTTTGCATTTTACCTCGGCCCTCGACAAAATCAAGATCAAAATATAAAAATCAAATTATCAAAAGATATAAATAATTATATAACATATGTTCGTTAATGTTCGTTAATTTTAATGATTCGTTCAATAAGCAACGGCAATTTAGTAGCAGAGGCAAATAGGCCAGCGGTTCAGCCAACGTTTCAACTATTGGATGGACGACCTTTGGAATAGTGCTTCTAATGATTTTTCTTTTCTTCTTTTTTAAGTAACGTACTATACTGTACGCGACTGTACTCAGACGGTAGAAGTGTCATAAGAGAAAGGGGTCAAACATGTTCGTAAGAAAACACAGCGCCATGCGCCAGGTCGTTATTGAGCATAATCGTGGCGGGGAGGGTAAGCACCATATCTGCCATATTCTGGATCCGGCTGAGAACCCGGCCGAGATGAACGGCAAGGGGAAGATGTTCGCCGACACTTTTCTGGAGCCTGGATCTTCGGTTGGCGTGCATGAACATAAGGGCGATACTGAGGCCTACTATTTTCTCGAAGGCAAGGGCCTTTATACCGAGGATGGCAAGACCTGTGAGGTCGAGGCTGGTGATGTCACACTGGTGCAGGACGGCCATTCCCACGGGATAAAAAACATCGGCGAGATGCCGCTGCGCTTTATCGCGCTGATTTTGAAGAGCTGAAGTGATGACGCGATAATATTTGCGACAAAGGTTAGAAACACAGTTTAAGGCACACAGTTACGGGAACACTGTTGTGGGTACAAAGCAGGTGTTTACAGTTAAGTTTCCATAATAACGGGTACACAGTTAAGACCACATAGTTAAGGTCACAACATAATGGACAGAATATCAAGGGTACAAAATTAAGGGTGAAAAAAGAGGGATGGTCTGAAAAATGTTAGATGCGAGAGAAAGGGCCTCAGAGCAGTTGGGCGCAGGCGGCGAAGCCAGAGTGGGCGACAGTGGCCAGACGGAATGGCCGGATGCGGCAGCTGCGGCCACAGCTCCTTATCCTCATTTTGTCTGCGGGGGCAGCGTTTCGGAAAAGCTGCAGGAGCTTGCAGCGGCGATGCCTTCGGCTGAGATCCTCGGCGATCTGGCGGATCTCTACAAGAATTTCGGCGACAGCACGCGCCTCTCTATTCTCTCGGCTCTGCGGGTTAACGAGCTCTGTGTCAGCGATCTCGCCGAACTTCTGAGCATGACGCCTTCGGCGATTTCGCACCAGCTGCGGAGTTTGCGCGATCACAACCTGATTCGCTATCGCAGAGAGGGCAAAACCGTGACGTACAGCCTTGCAGACGAGCATGTTGAGCTGATGATCGATATGGGTCTTGAGCATTTGATGGAGCTGGAGTAAAGGCCATCGAAAAACTGGCAAAACCCCGGTAAAGTGTGGCGCTTCGCTGTGCTTTTCGCGCAAATTACTTGATTGTCAAGCTGTCCCTTTTTTCGTAAGATAAAAGAGTCAATAGTCCGCTTTCAGCAGCTCACTTCAATTCTGCTGAAAGCCTTAAAATAGCAGCGATGCTCAGGAGGCCAAGATGAATCAAGAACAAGCTCAAAGAATGACGAATGGCAAAGGCTTTATTGCCGCGCTGGATCAGTCCGGCGGAAGCACACCCAAGGCTCTGGCCGCTTACGGCGTTGCCGCGGACAGCTATCAGGGTGAAGACGAAATGTTTAATCTCGTGCACCAGATGAGAACCCGTATCATCACGAGTCCCGCGTTCAGTAAAGAGCATATCCTCGGCGCGATTCTCTTTGAACAGACCATGGATCGCGAAATCGAAGGCAAAAAGACTGGAGATTATCTCTGGGATGTCAAGGGAATCGTACCCTTCCTCAAGGTCGATAAAGGCCTGGCCGCCGAAGAGAATGGCGTCCAGCTGATGAAACCCATGCCGGGTCTGGATGATCTGCTGAAACGTGCCGTTGAACGTCATATTTTTGGAACTAAAATGCGTTCCGTGATCAAAAAGGCGAGCCGCGAAGGCATTAAGGCGATTGTTGATCAGCAGTTCGAAATCGGCGAAAAAATTTCCGAGGCCGGCCTCGTGCCCATCATTGAGCCCGAAGTCGATATTCATATCGCCGATAAGGCCGAAGCCGAAGCGATTCTCAAAGAAGAGATCCTGAAGCACCTGGAAAAAGTTGAAAAGCCGGTCATGTTGAAGCTCAGTATTCCGAGCAAGGATAATTTCTATGAGGAGCTGATCCAGCACCCGAAGGTCATGCGTGTGGTCGCGCTCTCCGGCGGTTACAGCCGCGACGAGGCCAACGAACTTCTGGCCCGCAACCATGGTCTCATTGCCAGCTTCTCCCGCGCTCTTGCGGAAGGCCTCAGTGCACAGCAGTCCGATGCGGAGTTCAACGCGATGATGAAGGATTCGGTTGACAGGATTTACGCAGCATCCATTCAGTAAAGCTTTTTTACAGAACAAGTTTGGATCATAGCAAGCAAGTCTGGATCAGGCGAAGCAAGTTTGGATCCGATCCATGCTTCAGGGGCAGATTCTCCGGGTCGCTCTGTTTTTTTGGAAAGGAGTGACAAAACCACGCGCTCCTGCGTATTCCTATCAGAAGTGAATTTCACCGTGGGCCTTGCAGCTGAACTTTCAACGGCAGGGTTTCATGATCCTACGTGGCTTTCAGGATGAAGTAAAAGGGTCGCCAGGCGGCCACGGCCTTGATGACCACCTTAGTCAAAGGAGCAATCTTATGAAAAT
>SFGY01000063.1 GCA_004556455.1 Clostridiales bacterium
AATCAGATGATTGTCGAAAGAAAAAAAGGGTCATAGAAAAGAGAATAGTACCATAAAACCTGAAATTCCAGCTGATGAAAATCAGCAAAGGATAAAACGCAAGTGCGATGAACACTTCAAAAAATCATCGAATGAACCAGATCAAGAAGCCGAAAGGCTAAACGATAAACTTTTTATTGAGAGTTTGATCCTGGCTCAGGACGAACGCTGGCGGTATGCTTAACACATGCAAGTCGAACGAGAAGGTTTTGAATGATCCTTCGGGTGAAATTAGAACTGGAAAGTGGCGAACGGGTGAGTAACGCGTGGGTAACCTGCCCTATGGAAAGGAATAGCCTCGGGAAACTGGGAGTAAAGCCTTATATTATGGTTTTGTCGCATGGCGAGATCATGAAAACTCCGGTGCCATAGGATGGACCCGCGTCCCATTAGCTAGTTGGTGAGATAACAGCCCACCAAGGCGACGATGGGTAACCGGTCTGAGAGGGCGAACGGTCACACTGGAACTGAGACACGGTCCAGACTCCTACGGGAGGCAGCAGTGGGGAATATTGCGCAATGGGGGCAACCCTGACGCAGCAATACCGCGTGAGTGAAGAAGGTTTTCGGATCGTAAAGCTCTGTTATTGGGGAAGAAAACATGACGGTACCCAATGAGGAAGTCCCGGCTAACTACGTGCCAGCAGCCGCGGTAATACGTAGGGGACAAGCGTTGTCCGGAATGACTGGGCGTAAAGGGCGCGTAGGCGGTCTATTAAGTCTGATGTGAAAGGTACCGGCTCAACCGGTGAAGTGCATTGGAAACTGGTAGACTTGAGTATTGGAGAGGCAAGTGGAATTCCTAGTGTAGCGGTGAAATGCGTAGATATTAGGAGGAACACCAGTGGCGAAGGCGGCTTGCTGGACAAATACTGACGCTGAGGTGCGAAAGCGTGGGGAGCGAACAGGATTAGATACCCTGGTAGTCCACGCCGTAAACGATGAATGCTAGGTGTTGGGGAAACTCAGTGCCGCAGTTAACACAATAAGCATTCCGCCTGGGGAGTACGACCGCAAGGTTGAAACTCAAAGGAATTGACGGGGACCCGCACAAGCAGCGGAGCATGTGGTTTAATTCGAAGCAACGCGAAGAACCTTACCAGGTCTTGACATCCTCTGACGAGCCTAGAGATAGGAAGTTTCCTTCGGGAACAGAGAGACAGGTGGTGCATGGTTGTCGTCAGCTCGTGTCGTGAGATGTTGGGTTAAGTCCCGCAACGAGCGCAACCCCTGCCTTTAGTTGCCAGCATTAAGTTGGGCACTCTAGAGGGACTGCCGTAGACAATACGGAGGAAGGTGGGGATGACGTCAAATCATCATGCCCCTTATGACCTGGGCTACACACGTGCTACAATGGTCTGAACAGAGGGCCGCGAAGCCGCGAGGTGAAGCAAATCCCTTAAAACAGATCCCAGTTCGGATTGCAGGCTGCAACTCGCCTGCATGAAGTTGGAGTTGCTAGTAATCGCGGATCAGAATGCCGCGGTGAATGCGTTCCCGGGTCTTGTACACACCGCCCGTCACACCACGAGAGTTGGCAACACCCGAAGCCTGTGAGAGAACCGCAAGGACTCAGCAGTCGAAGGTGGGGCTAGTAATTGGGGTGAAGTCGTAACAAGGTAGCCGTATCGGAAGGTGCGGCTGGATCACCTCCTTTCTAGGGAACAGGAAGTCATGGTACTATTTTCTTTTGTATGACCCAAAGTCATACATTGGTCATTGAAAACAACATAAAGAAAAAAGAGTAAAGAGCAAATATTAAACAAAGTAAAAACTTCTTAATAAATGCAATTTCAAAAACAACATTCTTTTGAGCTCAGAAAGAGAACAAAAGAAAAACGAAATGCGAAAGCATTCGTGGAGATCAAGAAACAAAGAGCACAGGGTGAATGCCTTGGCACTGGGAGCCGAAGAAGGACGCGACAAGCTGCGAAAAGCCACGTTTAGGAGCACATATCCGTTGAGACGTGGGTGTCCGAATGGGGAAACCCGGCGGTCAGAAGGGCCGTCACCGTTAAGTGAATTCATAGCTTAGCGGAGGGAACCCGGGGAACTGAAACATCTTAGTACCCGGAGGAAAAGAAAGAAACATCGATTCCTTAAGTAGCGGCGAGCGAACGAGGAAGAGCCCAGAATCCAACAATCATTTCCGTTTAGCAGAAGGGCATGGGAAGGCCCCGCAAAGAGCGTAAGACGCGCGTATGCGAAAAGCCGAGATGAGGAGATTCGACGAGTACCACGGGACACGTGAAACCCTGTGGGAAGATGGGGGGCCCACCCCCCAAGGCTAAATACTACCCAGTGACCGATAGCGGAAAGTACCGTGAGGGAAAGGTGAAAAGAACCCCGGGAGGGGAGTGAAATAGAAACTGAAACCCTGTGCTTACAAGCAGCTGGAGCGCAAGTGACAGTGTGCTTTTTGTAGAACGGGCCAACGAGTTACGGTATGTAGCGAGGTTAAGCACTTCAGGTGCGGAGCCGAAGCGAAAGCGAGTCTGAATAGGGCGCCATAGTTGCATGCTGTAGACCCGAAACCGTGTGATCTATCCATGACCAGGGTGAAGCTTGGGTAAAACCAAGTGGAGGCCCGAACCAGTGTCTGTTGAAAAAGGCTTGGATGAGTTGTGGATAGGGGTGAAATTCCAATCGAACACGGAGATAGCTGGTTCTCCCCGAAATAGCTTTAGGGCTAGCGTTCTGTGATGAATGACGGAGGTAGAGCACTGAATTGGGTAGGGGGCGTCAAGCTTACCGAACCATATCAAACTCCGAATGCCGTCCATTTTAACAGGGCAGTCAGACAGTGGGAGATAAGTTTCATTGTCAAAAGGGAAACAGCCCAGACCATCCGCTAAGGTCCCCAAGTACTGATTAAGTGGGAAAGGATGTGTCACTGCACAAACAACCAGGATGTTGGCTTAGAAGCAGCCATACATTTAAAGAGTGCGTAATAGCTCACTGGTCGAGTGGTGGTGCGCCGAAAATGAACGGGGCTAAAATCAGGCACCGAAGCGATGGATTGTACCGTAAGGTACAGTGGTAGGGGAGCAATCTCTTAGGGGCGAAGCCATTTCGTAAGGGATGGTGGACTTAAGAGAAGAGAGAATGTTGGCATGAGTAGCGAAAGTGAAGTGAGAATCTTCACCATCGAAAGCCCAAGGTTTCCTGAGGAAGGCTCGTCCGCTCAGGGTTAGTCGGGGCCTAAGCCGAGGTCAAAAGACGTAGGCGATGGACAACTGGTTGAAATTCCAGTACTACCTCAAAGCGTTTGAGAAATGGAGTGACACAGAAGGATAAGCGAACCCGGCCGTTGGAAGAGCCGGGGCAAGCAGTAAGGCTGCAGCGGGAGGCAAATCCCCCATTGCAAAAGGCTAAGCTGTGATGCGGAACGAAAAATAAGTAGGGAAGTCGCCGATTTCACGCTGTCAAGAAAAGCTTCTATCGAGCTGCGAGGTACCCGTACCGTAAACCGACACAGGTAGGCGAGGAGAGAATCCTAAGATGAGCGGGAGAAGTGTTGTTAAGGAACTCGGCAAAATGACTCCGTAACTTCGGGAGAAGGAGTGCCCCTTCGGGGGCCGCAGAGAAGAGGCTCAAGCGACTGTTTAGCAAAAACACAGGTCTCTGCTAAATCGAAAGATGACGTATAGGGGCTGACGCCTGCCCGGTGCTGGAAGGTTAAGGGGAGTGCTTAGCGTAAGCGAAGGTGCGAACTTAAGCCCCAGTAAACGGCGGCCGTAACTATAACGGTCCTAAGGTAGCGAAATTCCTTGTCAGGTAAGTTCTGACCCGCACGAAAGGCGTAACGATTTGAGCGCTGTCTCGACAACACACCCGGTGAAATTGTAGTACTCGTGAAGATGCGAGTTACCCGCGACAGGACGGAAAGACCCCGTAGAGCTTTACTGTAGTCTGGCATTGAGTTTTGATATAACATGTACAGGATAGGTGGGAGGCAGAGAAGCATGCACGCCAGTGTGTGCCGAGCCATTGTTGGGATACCACTCTTGTTATATTGGAATTCTAACGCGTTGCCGTTACCCGGCAAGCGGACAGTGTCAGATGGGCAGTTTGACTGGGGCGGTCGCCTCCTAAAAAGTATCGGAGGCGCCCAAAGTTACCCTCAGGATGGTTGGAAACCATCTGTAAGAGTGCAAAGGCAGAAGGGTGATTGACTGCGAGAGAGACATCTCGAGCAGAGACGAAAGTCGGGCTTAGTGATCCGGTGGTTCCGAGTGGAAGGGCCATCGCTCAACGGATAAAAGCTACCTCGGGGATAACAGGCTTATCTCCCCCAAGAGTCCACATCGACGGGGAGGTTTGGCACCTCGATGTCGGCTCGTCTCATCCTGGGGCTGAAGCAGGTCCCAAGGGTTGGGCTGTTCGCCCATTAAAGAGGCACGCGAGCTGGGTTCAGAACGTCGTGAGACAGTTCGGTCCCTATCCGTCGTGGGCGTAAGATATTTGAAAGGAGCTGTTCCTAGTACGAGAGGACCGGAATGGACAAACCGCTGGTGCACCAGTTGTTCCGCCAGGAGCATCGCTGGGTAGCTAAGTTTGGAAGGGATAAGTGCTGAAGGCATCTAAGCACGAAGCCCCCCTTAAGATAAGATATCTCATTCGAAAGAAGTAAGGCCTCTGGAAGACGACCAGGTAGATAGGCTGGAGGTGGAAGTGCAGCAATGTATGGAGCTGACCAGTACTAATCGGCCGAGGTCTTGATCTAACAAGACTTTTGAAAAACTCTTTTCCTTTATGTTGTTTTGAGTGACCAAAAACTGAATAAAAACGCAAGATTGATCTCGTGATGATGGCGAAGGGGAAACACCTGTTTACATACCGAACACAGAAGTAAAGTCCTTCAGCGCTGAAAGTACTTGGTGGGCAACTGCCTGGGAGGATAGGACATCGCGGGGTCTTTTTACATTTAAGCTTAAGCCGCGCAAAAAAAGAAAGGTGAATGGCCCGTGCAAGTTTACTTGCAAAGGGCCAATGACCTTTTTTTTATGGGGCGTAGCCCCTGACGAAGGTGTCTACAGGACACCGGAGTACGCGGCGATAAGAGCCTGAAATGTTTACAATACGCATGCAAGTAAAAAGAGACAGTTTCCTCATCCATAAAAAACAAACAAAAAGCCCCTTGAGCCAATCACTCAAGGGGTTAAATATTTAGAAGGAATAATTCCCTTCTCTTTATACTCATTGCCATGTAAAATAATTCGTCCGCCGATAATCTTGTAAATCTTTGCGGACAGAGGCTCTAAAATAATCTGTTCCAAGTCTTCCTCATTGTTTGTAAGCAGCTCAAGACCTTTGCGGTCCTTGACAGCTCCATGGCTGAAGCAGCGGCTTTTAACAGTGTTGCGGTTAAAGAG
>SFGY01000064.1 GCA_004556455.1 Clostridiales bacterium
CGGAGCTGGTACCGCGCCACATTTGGGAGAATACGACCAGCCGGATAGAAAACTCAATAACCGGGTGTAGCGCAGTTGGTAGCGCGCCTGCTTTGGGAGTGCCGTGGCGGTATCCGGGACAGGGTAAGGAAAAACGCCGCAAAGCCTTGTGATACCTGCGTTTGCGGGATTTTTCCCGATTGCAGAAAACGGTGCAAAAGCGGCTTTGACCACAGGAATGACCACAGACAGAAAAATCCTTGTTTTTCCCTTGTCATGATGGTATGACGAAAAATCGAATATCCGGGTGTGGCTCAACTGGTAGGGCGCGACATTTGGGATGTCGAGGTTGGGTGTTCAAGTCACCTCACTCGGACCAAAATCCCTCTGAAATCAACGATTTCAGAGGGATTTTTCTTATTCTTTGTCTATTGCGGCGCAGGGGTTGATTGGTGCTCTCAAATATAGGTCTTGACATTTTCAAGTAAAACGCCTATAATTTAGTCATCAACTCCTAAGGAGGTGCAGTATGCACACGAACATCATTTCCTTTTCTCCTGACCTGATTGCCAAAATCGTTCGTTGCGTGGAAGATGCCGTCGGCGACGACATTCAAGCTGATATTCAGCGCAATGATCTCCAAACTCGGAACAGCGTTCCCGCTCGTATCTGGGATTTGCTGAACACCAATGTTATTAAGACACTGGATACAGAGGATTGCACTATCGCAAAAGCGCATCGTGGTCCGTGGGAGATGTTGGTGATTTTTGAAAAATCCAGTCAATGCATACTCACCTTCATGCGGGAAAAACGATTCACAGAATTATGCAAGCGACAGCGGCAGCGCAAACGGATGCACTACATCGATATGATGGCTCGCCAGTTCAACCAGGATCTTTTGGCAGATCAACAGCAGCTTTGTCTCATTCCTCATGAGTTCTCCGACGAAGAACGACTTGCGGAATTAGTTCAGACGCTGTTGCGAGATTTAGGAAGCAACGTCGACATCGTTCGCCACCATGTCCTGGTGTTATTTGACACAGTGGGATATCGGTTAACAAATATCCGTGCCGTTATGGTCACTCCCTCCCTGGACATTGCCCAGGGAAGCGAGCACGACTGGTCTATGTATATTAACGCCGACGAGAGTATTGTTGTAGAGAAAGTTTCCGATCCTGCAGCACCGGAGAACAATCCCGGACGCGGGCTTTCCCTTACAGCCAAAGCTATGGCTCGCAAGAAAGGCAAACCCGAAAGACGGACTTTGGAAACTTCCGCTCAAAAAGACGGCTAATAGATTGGCCATATAAGGATCGCCAGAGTGGCGGTCCTTATATGGCTTCCCGAAGGTACAGATAACGAGTCAATCAACAATTATTATTTGAAGAGGAGCGCCCCATATGAAAACCCAGTTTAATGGTGAACGCTTGAAAAAAGCACGTATATATAGAGGTTTAACCGTTGCCGAATTAGCAGAACAAGTTGGTTGCCAACGCCAAACACTGTCAATGTATGAGATTTCTAAAAGTCAGCCAACCGACAAAGAGCTTGTTGACCGTTTATCCCGTGCGCTTAGTTTTCCTGTTAAATTCTTTTACGAACATCCTGCATCTAATACAGAAGGTACAGTTTATTTTCGTTCACTTCTTACCACCAACAAGAAATATCGTAGCGAACAAATTGTGAAAATGGACTTTCTTGCGCAGGTATATTCGTTATTGCAGGATTATATTTCTTTCCCCGTGTATGAACCACTTGATCTCCCCGAAGATGTTACCCCTGAAGAAGCTGCTTATGCATTAAGAGATGCATGGGGACTTGGGCGTGACCCAATTGATAATATCATATCTGTTGTTGAGCAACATGGTATTTTGGTCACTTCTTTTTCTACAAGTACAGATGATGTCGATGCATTTAGTCAGTTTGTGGGAACGGCAGATATGCCAACTTATCTCATCGCATATTCTAACAATAAAACATCTGCTGCACGTATTCATTTCGATATAGCCCATGAGCTCGGACATATTTGCTTGCATGAATGGAGCGAAGACATTGAAGAACTCTCAAAAGAGGAATTCAAGCGTAGGGAGCGTGAAGCCAATGACTTTGCTGCAGCCTTTTTGCTTCCGGAAGAGACTTTCAGAAAAGATGCAGAAGCTGGCCCACAGACAATCATTTACTACAAGCAACTTAAGAAGAAATGGAAAGTTTCTATTGCCGCAATGATTCGAAGAGCCGAAAGGCTTGATATAATCACAAAAGAGGACTACCAATCGTTGATTAGAATCATGCAAAGACGCGGTCAAAGGAAAGAAGAGCCCCTGGATGATGTACTCATTACAGCTGCGCCGGCGCTGTTGAAGGCATCTGTTATGATGTTACTTCAGGAAAATGTTTTTACAGCTAAAGAGTTTATGGATGAATTATCCAATGAGTATAAACTAAGTATCAGCCCTGAAGAGGTCGAATATTTGCTTGACCTTCCCGTTGGCACATTAGCTGTCTCAAAGATAATCGACTTTAATGCAATCCAAATTAAGAGGAGCAAATAATTACATTCAAATATAGGAATATAGGGGAAGGTGGTGTATTACTTATGGCTTGTATCTATATGGAGCGACTTATAAAAACTGTAATTGAATTATCGCACGGCAATGACTGGGATACTGCGGTAGTAGAATGGGAAATTATTGACTGTGAAGAGGATAGTACTCTTAGTGAATCTTGCATCTGTGGCAAGGAACATCTATTCTATTTGTTCACTATCAAAAATATCATAACCGGAAGCACTCTATTCCCTATCGGTAGTTCTTGTATTAAAAAATTTGGTCGAGATGATTTGAATGATGAGGCATCTGTTCGTGAAAAAATGTTCAAGCTATATCACGCAGTTGAAAACAACCAATTCATTTCGCTTTCGCCAGAGTTCTTTTCCCGGAAACTCCTTAAAAAGCTATTTGAAGATGGTGCATTTGATTGTGAATACAATGATTACGACGGATTGGATGACTATGAGTTCATTGTAAAAATGTTTAATAAGCGAGATAAATCGTCTATCACCTTCGGGCAACAAAAAAAGATTCGGGCTATTATTGTTGCATCAATCCGTCCTTATTTGCAGAACCAACTGGCCGAAAAAATAAACCACTGAATCACTCCTCATATTCCTCATCCTATAAGTCACAAACGCCGCCCTAAGTACCGAGCAAGGCACTTAGGGCGGCACCTTATTCTCCCTTCTTTCCC
This sequence comes from Clostridiales bacterium, assembly GCA_004556455.1. GTDB lineage: Bacteria > Bacillota > Clostridia > Saccharofermentanales > DTU023 > SFGY01. The sequence goes on from SFGY01000064.1 coordinate 3,226, forward strand.
CGCTTTCCCTTCTTCTCCTCCGGTGGTCGCCCATCGCCCTCGCCCAAATCCATCAGCCGCTGTGCTTCCGCAATTTCGTCCTTCATCTCCACGATCAGCACCCTGAGCTTCTCCTCGCACTCCTCGCGGGTATGGGCGTAGACGTTGCGGGAATGTTTCTTGCCGTCGGGCCATTTGGGGGAGTAGCGTCCTTCAAACAGGTGGTCGTTGATCTCGCTGACACAGCCGGTACCGGACCTGCGCTTGCGGCCCACATAGGGCTTGAAATCGGTCATACTTGGCTTTTCCGCCTGGGCTGGGGCAGTTTCCTGCCCCGGCTCTGAAGTGTCCCCCTGCGGTGCCGCCTTGCCGATGCCGCGGTCAATGTTGACGGCGGCTGCCCGCTGCATATCATCGGTAATGTGGGTGTAGATGTCCAGCGTGGTGGCCGCCGACACATGACCCAGCATGGCGGAGAGCGTTTTCACATCCATGCCGTTTTTCAGCGCCAAGGTTGCGAATGTATGGCGCAGATCGTGAAAGCGTACGTGCTTGCATCCTGCGTGTTCCAGGATGAGCTGCAATCTGCGCCGCACCACGCCGGGGGTGATGGGGCAGTCCTCCTTCACAGGGGACGGGAACATCCAACGGGAGTCCACCGTCTTTTTGTACTCCCGCAGCACTGCCACCACAGCAGGCGGCAGGACGATCTTGCGGACGGAGTTCTTCGTCTTGGGTGTGCTGATTTGAAGCTGCCCCCGCACATCGTAGACCTGCTTGTTCACATTCAGCACGCCGGTTTTGAAGTTCAGGTCATCCCACTGCAGCGCCATGAGTTCGCCTCGGCGCAGGCCGGTTGCCAAGTCCAGAAGGAAGACCTCGTAGTAGCCCTCGAACTTCGCCTGAATGAGGAACCTTTGAAGTTCCTCCCGCGTCAGCACCTGCATCTCCCGCACCTTCTTGGGCGGCAGCTTGCAGCCGATAGCCGGGTTCACGCGAATCAGCCCATCCTGCACTGCCTTTTCCAACGCCGAGCGGCAGGTGGCGTGGCACATACGCACCATTCGGTCGGACAGCCCTTCGCCGTACTTGTCGGTGAACCGCTTCCGGCCACTTTTCTTGAGTCGACCGTAGAACTGCTGCAGGTCATTCTGCGTCAGCTTGTTCAGTGGAATGTCTCCGATCTCAGGGATGATGTGCAGGCGGATGCGGCTTTCATAGGTCTCCTGCGTAGTGGGGCGGATCTTAGGCTTGGAGTGATTCTCGTACCAGTATGTCAGCCAGTCCCCGAAGGGCATCTCAGACCGCACTTTTTCGGGCTTCAGCCCGCCGCATTCCTCCTTGAGCTTTTGGAGCTTCTCAACGCACTCCTTCTTGGTTTTGGCGAGAACATTTTTCGTTTTGGGGTAGGCGTTATCATCATAGCCAATGACGATGCGGCCCTCCCACCGACCATCCTTGCGCTGCCTTACAGTTCCGTCTCCGGCTTTTCGCTTTCTTGCCACGGTTTCAACTCCTTTCCGAAGATGTCCTCCATAAATCCGCCCACGATGCCAGAGGCTGTCTTCTGCATATCCGAGGTGACATGGGTGTAGGTGTCCAGCGTGAAGGACGCATTGGTGTGCCCCAGAATGCCTGACAGTGTCTTGGCGTCCACGCCGCTGGTGAGGGCATGGGTCGCGAAGGTGTGGCGCAGGTCGTGGAAGCGGATGCTGGGCAGCCCCGCCCGCTGGAGCATTGTCTTCATGTGGCGATACGCCACGTTGGGATCGACGGGATCTTCCGGCTTCACCGGATCAGGGAATATCCATTGGCTGATGGCATCCACTTTTCGCCGCCGTAGGATTTCAGTCACGCTGTGCGGCAGGATGATGGTGCGCATGCCCTGATTGGTCTTCGTCTCGCCGACGGTGTATTCGCCCTTCCGCTGGCTGTGGAGGGTTCGGCATACCTTCAGCGTACCGGTATTCCCATCGAAGTCGCTCCACTGCAGACCGCAGATCTCACCGCGGCGCAGGCCGGTCATCAGCTCCGTCCGGAAGAAGTCTCGCCACACCTCGTCCTGCTCCACCACTGTAAGGAAGTCGTCCAGCTCCGCGCGGGTGAGGATACGCTTGGGCTTGTAGTTGGGCTTGGGCGCCGTTGTCCCCTCAGTAGGATTTCTGGGAATGACATGCGCCTGGCGCACCATGGAGTCGGAGAGCTGATGCCCCATCTCGGGGTGCTCGTGGATACGCCCCTCCGTTTTTAGGCGGCGGTACATCCGCTGGATGTCCTGCTGGGAGAGGAGGGAGATTTGCTTGTCGCCCAGCTGCGGCTTGATGTAGTATTCGATGTAGCGGCGGTAGCCCTCGAGGGTACCGGGGCGCACCGTACCCGCCTTGTACTCCGTGAGCCAGCGGTCCAGCCACTGGCCCAGCGTCATCCGGCTGTCCTCGGTCAGCTCCACATCGCGGTAGCACTCGATGTTCTGGTGGAGCTTGTCCAGCAGGGCCTTTTGCGTCTTGGCATACACATGACGGAACAG
>SFGY01000065.1 GCA_004556455.1 Clostridiales bacterium
GTCCTCGGATATGTTCATGAAGTGCCAGTATATGGACGAGCTGACCGGCGGGAAGGGTACGGTCTTTGCCACGGGGACCCCGGTGTCGAACAGTATGACGGAGCTTTACACCATGATGCGCTACCTGCAGCATGGTACGCTCCGGCAGAAAGGGCTGACCCATTTTGACCAGTGGGCCTCTACCTTTGGCGAGACCACCACGGCCATAGAGCTGGCCCCGGAGGGGACCGGCTACCGCGCCCGGACGAGGTTTGCCAAATTCTTCAACCTCCCGGAGCTGATGAGTATGTTCAAAGAGGTGGCCGACATCAAGACCGCCGACCAGCTCCACCTCCCTGTGCCGGAGGCGAAGTTTGAGACCGTGGTGGTGCAGCCTTCGGAGATACAGAAAGAGATGGTGGCCGACCTGTCCGAACGGGCCGCCGCCGTCCACAACGGGAGCGTGGACCCCTCGGTGGACAATATGCTCAAGATCACCTCGGACGGGCGCAAGATCGGCCTCGACCAGCGGCTGATGAACCCGCTCCTGCCCGATGACCCGAACAGCAAACTGAACGCCTGTGTCCAGAATGTCCTCCGTATCTGGGAGGAGGGGCAGGCGGACCGGCTGACCCAGTTATTGTTCTGCGACCTCTCCACGCCCAAGGGGGACGGCACGTTCAATGTCTATGAGGACATCCGGGATAAGCTGGTGGCGGCAGGCGTTCCCCGTGAGGAGATCGCCTTTATCCATGACGCCGACACAGAGGCGAAGAAGAAGGAGCTGTTCGGCAAGGTGCGGACCGGCGAAGTGCGCGTCCTGCTCGGCTCCACCCAGAAGATGGGCGCAGGGACCAATGTGCAGGACCGCCTTGTGGCTGTCCACCACCTGGATGTGGGCTGGCGCCCCGCCGACATGACCCAGCGCAACGGGCGCATCATCCGGCAGGGCAACCGCAACAAACAGGTGCAGGTATTCCAGTATGTGACGGAGGGGACCTTTGACGCCTACCTCTACCAGACTTTGGAGAACAAGCAGAAATTCATCTCGCAGATCATGACCAGCAAGTCCCCCGTCCGAAGCTGTGACGATGTGGACGAGCAGGCGCTCTCCTATGCGGAGATCAAGGCCCTGTGCGCCGGCAATCCGCTGATCCGTGAGAAGATGGACCTCGATGTGGATGTGGCGAAGCTGAAAGTCCTCCGGGCCGACCACCAGAGCAAGCATTTCCGGCTGGAGGACCAGCTTCTGAAATACTTCCCCGCCGAGATCGAGGCGCAGCAGAGCCGCAACAGGGGCTTTGAGGCGGATATGAGGACGGCGGAGGCCCACCCGCTCCCGGAGGAGGGCTTTGTGGGGATGGAGGTCGGCGGCAGACATTATGCGGAAAAGGCGGATGCCGGGGATGCTATCCTTGCGCTGTGCAAGGAGATCAAAAGCATCGAGGGCATCCCCATCGGCAGCTACCGGGGCTTTCAGATGGAGCTTTCCTATGACACCTTTGAGAAGCAGTTCCAGATCACCTTGAAGGGCGAGATGAGCCACCGTGTCAGCCTGGGGACGGACGCCAGGGGCAACCTGACCCGGCTGGACAACGCCCTTGCCGGTATCCCCGGACGGCTGGAGCGGGGACAGGAGCAGTTGGAGAACCTGCGGAGCCAGCAGGCCGCCGCACAGGTGGAATTGACAAAGCCCTTCCCCCAGGAGGCGGAGCTTGCCGAAAAGAGCGCGAGGCTTGCGGAACTGGACGCCGCCCTCAGCATGGACGAGAGCATCTCCCAGGATGAGGCGGAGGTCAGCGAGGAAGTCGGCGAGGGCGAACGGCCCTCTGTTCTGGAGGACCTGAAAAAACGGGCGGCGGAGATACCCCCGGATAAGAAACCCGGAAAGGAGCCGGAGCGCGGATGAAGAAAGAGGAAGAACTGAAGGTGCGTATCTCCCCCGAAGATAAGGAGCGCATCCGCTCCAAGATGGAGGAGGCCGGCATCCTGAACATGAGCGCCTATGTCCGCAAGATGGCATTGGACGGTATCTGTGTGAGGCTGGACCTGGCGGATGTGCGCCAGCTCATCGTCCTGCTCCAGCGGTGCAGCACCAACCTGAACCAGTACGCGAAAAGGGCGAACGAGACCGGGAGCGTCTATGCCGCCGACATTGAGGACCTGCGCTCCCGGCTGGACGAGATATGGGAGCTGTCCAGACAGTCCCTTGCCCGCCTTGCCAGCATCCGATAGCGGCTGGGGGCTTCAAAAGTTTTGCAAAGGGGCGCGGAGCAGTCCGCACCCTTTACATAGGCGGCATCCTTGCCGGACAGCGGGCCGGCGCGGTAAACTGTATGTAGGAAACAGGAAAGGACGGGACACGATATGAGGCTTCTGAAACTCCCTTTGAAACTGCTGGCGCTCCCCCTGATGTTGGTACTCTACACGCTCCATATCATCGGTAAACTGGCATCCAATCTCTCCGCTTATGTTGTCGGGCTGTTCATGCTGGTGGCGCTGGCCTGCGGTATCTATCAGGTTTGCGTCCATGACTGGATAAATGTGGCGATCCTGTTCGGCGTGGAGGTGGTCTGCGTGGCAATCCAGTTCTCCACCATGTTCCTGGTGGAACTGGCTGGCGAGTGGGCTGGTAGCCTTGGAGCGTTTCTCCACTCATAAACCTTTGAAAGGATGTGCAAAGATGGTTTTTCCGAAAAACGAAGCGCAGGTCCTGCTTGACTGGATGCGGGGGCAGATGTACGGCGATACCGTGACCGAGTGGACCTATGGGAACGAGCATGACCGCATGAGCGAAGCGGCGGATTTTCTGAGCGGGTTGCTTTCCCGTGAGGGAGGAGAGATAAAAATATAGCAATAAAATGGGCAGTCAAATGGGCAGTCACCACCTTGAGTGACTGCCCACTTATCTGGAAGTTATTCGTTAATATTTATCGAAAAAAGTCATCATTAAAGGCATCATTCCCAAGATCGGCACGCATAGCATTGAGTATATCCTGTGTTTTGGATTTCACAGTTGTTGACTTGATACCCCTATCAGTGATGTACTTGCTCTGCAAAAATTCATAATATTTAAGGTCGTGTTCATTAAAATCCGGCACCTCAAATTCTGTACCATCTGGTGTCATTTCTGTGTGAACTTTGTCTGTGGGATCATTTTTTATGCAAAAATCAAGGTAATTTTTATATGTATCAACTGCCCATTTATAATACACCTTGAATGCTTGAAGTGCGCTGCTCGAAGCAATTAGTTTCATTTTCGATTTGAGTTTGATTAAGCCATCGATATATTCTCTTTGAAAGACAACATTACTGTTTGCAATGTTACGCTCAAGAAATTCGTAGCATTCAGTATAAAGAGGTAATCTGGTCTCATTTATCTTGTCCTTTTTGGCTTTCTTTATTTCGGCAATAATTGTTATCCGATTAAAAAACCATGTCAAGAATGCAGCAATAATCGCTATTAGTATTTCTGCCCATATCGATTTCTCCATAAAATCAATCTCCTTTGTAATTGACCGTTGAAATTGCCTATTTAGAAAAGTGTCTTGCTGAAATTATACTACATTAGATTTTGTGCTTCAAGGAACACAAAGTAAAATTCTTGGACAAAAATCTATAATCAAAGTATAGGAATGACAGTAATCTGCCACTCCTTCTTTTTTACCCTTTCTACATACCGGGAAAGGGGGCATGACAATGAATTTATTTGAAGCGGTCAAGGACGCCGTACCAACGATAGTAGCGGCGGAGCATTACGGGATCGAGGTCAAGCGCAACGGTATGGCCTGCTGTCCGTTCCACGATGACCGAACGCCCAGCATGAAGGTGGATAAGCGGTTCCACTGCTTCGGCTGTCAGGAGGACGGGGATGTGATCGACTTTGTGGGCAAGCTGTTCGACCTCTCCCCCAAAAGAGCCGCCGAGAAGCTGGCGGAGGATTTTGGGGTGCGGTATGAGGGCCTGCAAACATGGCAGCCCCAGAGGAGGCCGTCCGTCATTTCCAAACTGGCGGCGGCGCAGGAGTACCGCAAAAAGGAGAACCGCTGTTACCGTGTACTGTGCGAGTACCTCCATCTGCTCCGTGACTGGAAGGAGAAATACGCACCACGGCCAGAGGATGAGGACTGGCATCCTCTGTTCTGCGAAGCCTTGCAGAAGATGGACTATGTGGAGTATCTCCTGGATGAGCTGATCTCCGGCACTCTGGAGGAGCGCACTGCCATCGTGAAGGAAAAGGAGAAGGAACTGGACGGCCTTAAAAAAGAAGATCGCCGCTTTCGACCGCAGGGGGACAGACGATCCGCAGAGGGACAGCTTCCCCGGAAAGGTGCGGAGTATAAAGCTCCCGGAGGAAATGGCAATGTAAGTTTTTGAACAAGGGAGGTGGGCTATGGCGGCGACACGGCTGATCGCGCTCCACATCAACAAGGGAAAGACCATCGCTCAGACGCTGGCGGATAGGACGGACTATTCCAAAAATGAGGAAAAGACCGAGGGCGGCAGATATATCTCCAGCTATGAGTGCGATGCCCGGACAGCGGATGAGGAGTTCCTTTTGTCAAAGCGGCAGTACGAACACATGACGGGCCGCAGCCAGAAGCATGATGTCATCGCCTACCAGATACGCCAGTCCTTCAAACCGGGCGAGGTCACGCCGGAGGAGGCCAACCAGATTGGCTATGAATTGGGGATGCGCTTCACCAAAGGGAGACACGCCTTTATCGTTGCCACCCACACCGACCGGGCGCATATCCACAATCACATCATCTTCAATTCCACCGCTCTGGACTGCACCCGGAAGTTCAGGGATTTCTTTTTGTCCGGGCTGGCGCTCCAGAAAGTCAGTGACCGTTTGTGTCTGGAGCATGGGCTTTCTGTCATAGAGCCGCGCCCCTGCCGGGAACGGAAAAAGCGCACCGAGTACCCCAAGCGGCCGTCCAACCGTGACGATCTGCGGGCCATCATTGATGCGGCATTACAGAGAAAGCCAAAGGACTTTGAGGAACTGCTCTCTTTCCTGAAGGAGGCCGGGTGCGAGTACAAACCGGGCAAGCGGCCATCTATCCGATGCAGGGGGCAGGACCGTTTTGCCCGGTTCAGTTCGCTGGGCGATGGCTATACGGTGGACGATCTGAAAGACGCTATCGCCGGGAAACGCAGGGAGCGGTCTCCAGGGAAAAGCCAGCAGGTCCACGACAAGAAGTTTTCTCTCCTCATTGATATTCAAGCGAAGCTGAACGAGGGAAAAGGTGCTGGATACCAGCGGTGGGCGACCCTCTTTAACCTGAAACAGATGGCACAGGTCATGTGCTTTTTGCAGGAGAACGAGATAGACAGCTTTGACGAACTG
>SFGY01000066.1 GCA_004556455.1 Clostridiales bacterium
CCCGTTTCCGTTCCTTTTCAGCCTGTTCCTGCTGGTAAGCGGCCTCTAATATTCTGTCCACTTGTTCTGGGCCAAAGGCCCTTTTGACCCGCTCATAGTCAGCGGAGACTTGCCGCATGGCCTTGTTTTCCAACTTGACCTCCTGCAATCGATCAGACAGGCGGATGTTGCTCTCCCTCACCCGGCCATAGTCCCCTTGCAGACGCTCAAATTTCCCCCGCAGCTCCACATAGGCCAGATACAGGGAGCGCAGCACCTTGACGATTTGGGCCAGCAGGGGCTTTGCCTTTTTCTCTCGGTAGGCCCGGCCTGTTTCCAGCGTTCCCGGCTCCGGCAAAATCTCCTCCGGATTGGCGGAGAAATCCGCTGCCAACCGCTCCATATTTTTCACCGCCGGGGCAAGTTCTTTGAGCCGCCGTTCCTGGCTCTCCACCTGGTTTTCTTTCTCCGCCTTGACCGTCTCCAGAACGGCGATCTCCTTTGCCCGCTGCTCTTTCTTGTAGTCCAGCACAGACAAGTGCTTGTCGTGGGTGCCTTTGTCCTCCCACTCAATCCCGTGGCGCTCCATGACCAGGGAAAGCTGCTCCTTTTCCGAGCGCACCCACTGGCTCCACTCTGTGTCCCCTCTGGTGCCGCCCTGGAAACCCTGGGCCGCTAACGCCTGTTTCAAAGATACCCTCGTGTCCAGCCCTCGCTTGCTCCCGGTGGTGAATGGTACAAAGTCAATGTGCAGATGGGGCGTAGCCTCGTCCATGTGGAAGGTGGGCAGAGAACACCCGGAGTTGGGGGTTGCGCTCTTGAAAGCCCTTCATGTACTCGTCCAAAACCGCTGCCGCAAGCTGTCCCTCCTCGCTGTCGGCGCTCATATCATCTCGATTGCCCACTTGCAGGATGATTTCATGGAACGGCTTTTCCTGCTTGCCGGAGCGGATCTTCTCATAGTAATCCTCTATCCTTCTGTCGGCCCTGGTTTGTTTAGCGTTGTACCGTTCCAGAGCCTCGTCAAAGAGTTCATGGTACACCGCCTTGATATTCTCCTGGCAGTAGGTTATATTCAAGTGGGAGCGTTCCGGGTCAGTGTTCTTGGCGTGGAATTTTCTACTGTTATGGTTCACCGATCCTTGGCCCACCATGGCGCTGATTGTCCTTTTCAAATCAATCCCTCCTCCCTTTTCCGCCGCGCAAGCGGCGAGCCTTTGTTACTTTCTGCGAAAGTAACGCAAAAGCACTTTTGACAGCCTGACGGCCATCAAAAGCGCATTTGCGCCCTACGGGGTGGTGTGGGGGCTTTGCCCCCGGCAACTGCGGTTGCCTCCCCCAGCAGGGCCGCCCTTTGAAAAGGGCACCCTGCACCCCGCCTAAACTTTGTCACTCGCCGTTGGGCAGGGTGGAAAGGCCAGGGGCCTTTCCACCGCCCGGCAAGTGTTTTCCGTGGGCCGAAAGTCAAGGGGTACGGGTTGTATTGACTTGCGGCAATCTCCACCCGCAGGTATGCCCCCCTTGACTTTCGCCCCCGCTCCCCGTGACAGCCGTGACGACCGTGACGATGTTTTACACACCGCCTCCGCACTCCGAAAAGCTGTCACAGCTGTCACGGTCGTCACGCCTGGGGTTCCTCCAACGTGAGCTTGATACTCCGCCCGGCATGGGTTCGGGCGCTTTCATAGTGGATGTGGTACTCATAGGACAGCCGCCACGCCCGGACATTCAGCCGCATAGCCAGGGCATTGGGTTTCATATCCAGCCCCAGGGCGGCGACAAGTTCCGTGGCCGTCCCTCTCCACTCTGGCCGTTCCGCCGTTACCAGGGCGGCAACAGCCTCCAACACCGGGTCAGGCGGCTCCTGCCGCAGCTCCGTTTCCCGCCGCTCCAGCTCCCACACAAGCCGTTCCTCGTCCCGCTTGAGGTAGAGGCGCTGGTCTTGCTGATCCCGCCCAGAAATGTCCAGGGTGGCGGCGTTGTCTGCCCGCCGCTCCTTTTGGAGCAGAAAGGCCCCGTCTGCCGCACCCAATAAGCCGTTGGTGCCGGAGATCATATCAAACTTATCATCGGCCTGCTGCTTGCGGGTGTGATGTACAACCAGGAGGCAAACCCCGCTTATATCGGCAAACCGTTTCAGTTTGGTGATTACCTCATAGTCGTTGGCATAGCTGTACTTCTCTGCCCCGGCCTCCCGGATTTTTTGCAGGGTGTCGATGATAATAAGCCGGGTGTCCGTGTGTTCCCGGACAAAGCCCTTTAGCTGCTCCTCCAGGCCACCGCCGAGCTGCTTAGCTCCGATGGCAAAGAACAGGTTTCCGGTACTCTCTACTCCAAACATCCGGTACAACCGCTCCTGTAAGCGACGGTGGTTGTCCTCCAGGGCCAGATAGAGGACTGTCCCCTGGCGCACCTCATACCCCCACAGGGAAAGGCCCATACTCACATGATAGGCAAGCTGGGCCATGAGAAAGGACTTGCCCACCTTGGGAGCGCCCACAAAGAGATATGTCCCCGCATAGAGCAGACCGTCTACCACAGGAGGTCTGCCGGGGTACACCTGTTCGTAGAGGTCATTCATAGACACGGTAGGCAGATAGGCCGGGTCATTGACCCGGCTTATCTGCCGCAGGATTTCCTCCAAATCTCTTTCCGGGGGCTTGTGTTCTGTCACGCCCTCTGCTATACTTTGGTTAGGTTTTTGTGAGAGCGACTGTCCCCCGTCTGCGCCAACAGGCGGATATGGGGCAGTCGTTTTCTCTTGCAATCTATCCATCTATCAATCCTCCCTCATGCCGTCCATGATGGCGGCGATCAGCCGGATGGTGTCCAGCAACTCCCCATCCACGCCATTCCCGGCCTCGATACGCTCCAGTTCTTCCAGAACGGCGGCCAGCTCGTTCCGCAGGGCCTTATACACCCTGGGGTTGCCCTGTACCACCACATCCCGGCACAGCAGCCGTCGGGTGATGTAGTCCTGTTTGGTAAGGCCGGAGAGCCGCACAGCGGTTTCAATTTCCCTGTCCTCATCCGGGGACACCCGGAAAGCCACAGTTTTGTTTCTCCAGCGGTTGTGTCGGTCAAGATTTTTCACTGACATGATTTAGGCCCCCTTTCGCTCCATGTCCAGTTTGTCCGCCATCTCCGCCTGCCGGGTGGGGAACAGGTGGGCGTAGCGGTAGGTAATATCAATGCTTTCATGTCCCACCCGGTCAGCGATTGCCAGGGCCGTAAAGCCCATGTCAATGAGCAGCGAAATGTGGGAGTGCCTCAGGTCGTGTATTCTGATCCGCTTTACCCCGGCCTCTTTCGCACCCCTGTCCATCTCCCGGTGGAGGTAGGATTTTGTCACCGTGAAAATGCGGTCGGTGGGCTTCACCCCATACAGGCTCTTGATATAGTCTCGCATTTCTTCACAGAGGAAAGCGGGCATTTGAATGACCCGGTTGCTCTTAGGGGTCTTGGGGTCGGTAATCACATCCTTGCCCTTAATCCGCTGGTAGGACTTGGAGATGGTGACGGTCTGTTTCTCAAAGTCGAAGTCGCCAGGAGTGAGGGCCAGCAGCTCCCCCTCCCGGACGCCGCACCAGTAGAGCATTTCAAAGGCGTAATAGGAAAGGGGCTTGTCCATCATGGCCTCGGCGAATTTCAGATACTCCGCCTTTGTCCAGAACAGCATTTCCCGTCCCTTTGGCTTTCCCATATTGCCCGCCTGGGCAGCGGGATTGACCTTTAGATTGTAGTGCCGTACCGCATGGTTGAACACGGCGCTCAACTGATTGTGCAGCGTTTTTAAGTACACCGGAGAGTAGGGCTTGCCGTTCTTGTCCCGGTAACCCAGCATTTCATTCTGCCAGGCGATGACCTCCTTGGAGTGAATGTCGCACATCTTCCGCTTGCCGAAGTACGGCACCAACTTCTTGTAGAGGATATGCTCTTTCGTCCCCCAGGTGTTTTCCTTGATACGGCCTTTCATGTCCGCCACATAGACAGCCACGAAGTTTTCAAAGGTCATTTCCAGGTCGGCGGTCTGTTGTTGCAGGAATGTCCGCTCCCACTCCAGAGCCTCCCGCTTGGTGGGAAAGCCCCGTTTCATTTTCTTTACTTTCTTGCCCGTCCAGTCCTCGTAGTAAAAGGACGCATACCATGTGCCCTTTGCCTTGTCTTTGTATGCCGGCATTGTGGTTCCCTCCTTATTGTCTGTCCCGCAGCCCATAGAATTTTTCCTCGAAGTAGCGCCTGCTTACCCGTCCGGGAATGGTGAGAAAGCCTTTTTTCTTCAGCTCCTCGTTCATCTCCCGCACCAGCTTGTAGGCGTAGGGCTTGGAAATGCCCAGCTCCCTGGCGACCTCCTCTGCTCTCACAAACAGCTCCTTTTCCATGGTCAGCACCTCCTTATTTTAGTTTCGCAAATATGTTAATGTCACCATCTTCATTATACATTAACATAAGTGTTAATGTCAAGAATTTATTTCGCATTTTTGTTAAAGATTATCTTGCATCTTTCGCTTTTTTGCGCTATACTATTGGCAAAGGCGGTGGGATATTATGACAGTCGGAGACAAGATAAAGAAAATCCGCACCTTTCGAGGCATGACACAAAAGGAATTGGGGCTTGCTATCGGCTTTGAGGAAAAGGGAGCGGACAACCGGATCGCCCAGTATGAGACGAATTACCGTGTTCCGAAACGGGAACTGCTGGACAAGATGGCCGAGGCGCTGCGGGTAGACCGCCAGAACTTCTACACCATCGCCCCCGGCTCTGCCGAGGACTTCATGCGGACATTCTTCTGGCTGGACGAGGACAGCCCTGGCGCTATCCGCCTGTTCCAACTTGTCCGCAATCCGGGCAGAGCAGGGGCCGCTGATGATACCGCTGTACGGTACAATGATAGCGATGACTGGCCCGCACACCCTCCCGTGGGTATGTACTTCCAGTATGGCCTTGTGGACGAGTTCATGCGGGAATGGCTTTTTCGTCAGCAGGAGTTACACGCCGGGGAGATCACCAGGGAAGAGTATTTTGAATGGAAACTCAACTGGCCCCATACCTGCGACGATGGCCTGGAAAGCGAATATTATATCCCTTGGCGGAAAAATAAATAAGACAAGCAAAAAAACCGCCCTGCTGAATTTGTCGTTCAGCAGGGCGGTTTTGCTTGTCCTTTTGGGATTTTTCTCTTGAGAATACCGGGCGGACACAAATAGTATCAATCCAGTATCAAGAGCAGTATGGACGGGCAAAAAAGCCTGTATTCATGCGGGTTTTCGCCGTTTCGAGCGTCATTCCCACTCGAT
>SFGY01000067.1 GCA_004556455.1 Clostridiales bacterium
GGTAAAGCGGACGCTCTGAAATATCCTGCCAGAGCGGAAGCAGTTGGTGGCGCACCCGGTTGCGCAGAAAATCATCCTCAAAGTTACTTTCGTCTTCGCAGTACAGAAGTCCGCGCTCACGGGCAAAAGCCTCGATGCGACTGCGCTCTGTCAGGAGAAGCGGACGCAGCTTGGAACCATCTCGATAAGGCATGGCACAAAGACCCTTAAGTCCTGTGCCACGTGTCATTTGCAGGATGAGGGTTTCCGCCCGGTCGTTGAGATGATGACCAAGAACGAGATATACCGGAGGATGCGGAGATTTCAGAGGCTTTTCCTGCCGATCCTCCGTAAAGGGCCGGAAAGAAGCCTGAAGTCGAAGCTCTTCAGTGACAGAAGCCAGTTCTTCGTCAAAGAAGCGGTGGCGTGCAAAACGGGCCGCCTCCTCAAGACCAGCCCCCCTTTCGGCAGCCAGAGCACGCACATCCGCTCTGCCTTCTCTTAGCGGCACGGCATAGCGAACACAAAGCTCACGTATAAACTGACTTTCCTCGGCATCAGTATCTCCGCGCAGACCGTGATTGAAGTGCAGGGCGAGAAAGGGCAAATTCTCCATGTGACGGAGCCAGACTAAAAAAGTAAAAAGAACAAGCGAATCAATGCCGCCCGAGAGCGCCAGACAAAAAAAGGGTTTTTCTTCGAAAGAAATATGTGCGCGCAAGTCTCGTGCAAGTTGGAAGAAAAAGCCGCTGCGCTCCTCAAAATCCGGCCACGAGTCACTGTTCATATCGGGCGCAACGCTGTTCACATCAAACGAGCGCTTATTCCCATCGAGCAAGCTGCTGTTCATATCGTGGCACGCTCTGCTATTCATTAAAACGGCGGGGCTTCCGGCAACGGGCGTTCATCTTCAAGTTCGCTGAAACGGGTAAATTCAGGCTGCCATCCGAGTTCTATCGTTTTCGTCGCCCCATGGCGATTCTTGGCGATGATAAGCTCGGCAAGTTCCACACCCGTATCCCCTGCTGAACTTTCTTCGCGTCCCTCATTATCTTCAAGTTCTCTGTAATAATCTTCGCGATAAAGAAACATCACCACATCGGCATCCTGCTCAATGGCACCGGAATCGCGCAGATCAGAAAGCATTGGCCGCTTATTGCTGCGTGCTTCACAGGCTCGGGACAGCTGAGAAAGTGCGATGACAGGAAGATCCAATTCGCGCGCCATAATCTTAAGATTGCGGGAAATATCCGAAATTTCCTGCTGACGGTTATCCTGTCGCGTGCGGGAGGAGGACATGAGCTGCAGGTAGTCCACGACGACCAGGCCAAGTTTGGGCTCCTTAAGACGCAGTTCGCGGCAGCGCGAAAGCATCTCCAGCGGTGAAATTCCCGAGCGATCATCAATATAAATGGGAGCTTCATAAATTTTCGGGAAAGCCTGGCCGATATCTTCCCACTCCTGGTCAGAGAGGCGGCCATCCGAGAGTTTTCGTGAATCAATGGAAAGACGGGTGGCCAGAAAACGTGTGGAAACCTCTGCTTTCGACATTTCCAGGCTGAAAATGGCGGCAGGTACCGGCTCCTTGCTGCTCATACTGACACGCTGCACGATATTAAAGGCCAGAGCCGATTTACCCATGCCCGGTCGGGCCGCAAGAATAAGCAACGAGCCTTTGCGAAGACCGCCTATAATCTGATCCAGTGAGGCAAAACCGGAACGAATGCTTGGACTTTCCTCAGTTTTAGCCAGGCGGTCCAGCTCAGTAAGCTTGTCCGCAAGCACTTTACCCAGAGAAGAAAAACCGCGGTCACCCTCACCCTCACGTATCGTGTAAAGACGTTCGGCCGCAACATCAACAATCTGCCTCAGCCCCGCCTCTTCTTTATAACAGGCTCCAATCAGGTCGACAAAAGTTTTAATGAGACTGCGCAGGCGGGATTTTTCCTTCACCATATCCACATAAAAGTGGTCGTTATGCAGATAGGGAATGCTGTCAGAAAGCGAGGAAATGGCTGCGACACCGCCAACCTTATCGATCATTCCACGTTTTTCCAGATCGTCAGTTACGGAAATCAGGTCAACGGGCTTATTATCGGAAAAAAGATGTTCAACCGTCTCGAAAATGAGTTTATGGTCATTGTAGAAAAAATCGTCCGGAACCAGTTCCGCCATCATATAGGAGAGGCTGTCCGGCTTCAGGAGAGCACAACCTAAAACGGCCTGCTCAGCCTGCTGGCTGTTAGGCATTTCTTCCTTCCCCAGAGGGCTTGTGGACAAAATTTTCTCTGCCATAAAATTCCTCAGCAAGGCTTTCTTAAAATAAAAACCCGGCGCTCCGGATGCTCAGAGCTTCCGCAGGGCGCCGGATAAGGACACTAAAGGTCAAACTCCAAAGCGGCTTTGCACTATGCCCGAAAATAAACACAGGGCATTCGTTCAGAGCAGCTCACAGGAGGCGCTTTCGTCGCTGCTTCGCAGCAATCAGGCTTCTGGAGCTTCCTCCGCAGAGGTCTCGGAAGCCGTTTCGATATCAGCATCGGCAGCAGTCTTTTCTTCAACAGCCTCAGCCTTAGCAGCGGGTTTTTTCTCTGCTGCGGCAACTTCCTTACCGCCTTCGACTTTAACTTCTACTTCGAAAGCAGCAGAAACCTCAGGATGCAGACGCACGTCGACCGGATATACTCCTGCGCTCTTAATCTGCTCTTTGCAGACGATATCGCGCTTTTCAACTTCAAAACCCATTTCCGCCAAAGCAGAAGCGATGTCCTGGTTGGTCACGGTCCCATAGACACGGCCACCTTCGCCGCCCTTGAGACTGAGTACAACACGTTTGCCCTGAATTTCCTTTGCCAGGGACGTGGCTTTTTCCAGACGCTGCTGTGCCTTGGCCTCAAAAGCCTTTTGTTTGGTTTTGACCATGTTCAGATTTTGTGGTGTCGCTTCAATAGCGAGGTCACGGCGGAAAAGGAAATTATTGGCATAACCGCGCTTGACTTCGACGAGTTCTCCGGCATTGCCGAGACCTTTGACATCATCCATTAAGACAACTTTCATATTACCCCGGGAAGCTTCCTTCCCTTCACCTTTCTCTGATGGCTCGTCCGTTTTCTCTGATGGTTCATTCGTCTGTGAAAACAGAGGTGAGCCGACTGGGAAAAAAGAGGGGGCTTTCCGTCAATCACCGAGAAGGCCCCCTCCCGTTCTTTTATCCAGGAAGGATTAGTCGTCGCTGTAAGGCAGCAGCGCGACCTGACGGGCACGCTTGATGGCTGTCGTCACTGCACGCTGATGCTTGGCGCAGGTGCCGGACATACGGCGGGGCAAAATCTTCCCGCTTTCCGCAACAAACTTTCTGAGCGTCGCCACATCCTTATAATCAGGCTGTAAATCTTTTTCAGCGCAGAAGAGGCAAACTTTTCTTCTTCCCCTTCTCGGTTTAAAACCACCGCGGAAATTACCTCCACGTTTATTTTCGGCCATGAATGGCCTCCTTTCAAAATGTCAGTTAAATATCAAAAGGCAGAGATGTGTCGTCGCTGTCGACCGGCAGGAAACCATCCCCTTCGGGAATGCTGGCCGGTTTGCTGCTGCGTTGCGCATTGCTTCTATCGTAGGAGTTACTGTCTCTTCCCCCATCATCACGGCGGGAATCAGCAAAATAAATTTCGTCGACGATGACTTCCGTAATGTAATGGCGCTTTCCATCATTGTCATCCCAGCTGCGCGGCTGAATGGATCCAACCACGGCCATACGGGAGCCTTTGCTGAAATAGCGTGAAGCGAAATCGGCCTGTTGCCGCCAGGCTACACAGGGAATGAAATCTGTTTCCCTCTGGCCGCTTGCATTTTTGAAGCGGCGGTCAACCGCCAGCGTAAAGCTGCAAACACTGGTATCGTTAGCTGTCTTACGTAATTCCGGATCCTTGGTCAGACGACCCATGAGAATTGCTCTATTCATCTCTCACCTTTTCCCGAGCTTCGCTCGTTCCTGATCAACGGTCAGATGACCGTCCTTATTCTTCTACTACGGTCGTCAGATAACGCAAGACTTTATCGTTGATCCCGAGCTGACGTTCGAGTTCGCTGGGGAACTCGGGCTCGGCGCTGAAATGCATCAGAACGTAATAGCCTTCGCTGAGATCGTTAATCTCATAGGCCAGTTTTCTGTTGCCCCAGATATCCGTATCCGTCACGCTGCCATTTTCGGCGATCAGAGCCGTAATTCTGTCAACCTGCTCCTGAAGCGCTTCCTCACCGATAGTGGGATTCAGAACGAAAAGCAATTCGTATGCTTTTGCCATGATTTCACCTCCTTTTGGACTTGGGGTCCCGCCATAGTTGGCGGAACAAGGCGGTGCGCGAAAACTTCGCGCATGCAATGAAGTATGATAGCAAAATCCCGGCAGCTTTACAAGGCTGTGATGTTTCTTGCCTCTCTGACAAGGTTTATTATCTCAGCTGATCCAAGCCGCGCCACAACTATCGTTCGACAAAAATCGACAAAAATCGACAAAAAAGCGACCAGTCGCACACCTCGAAGATCCTGCACTGCTTTTGCACTCAAATCTTTGTCTCAGCCCTTGCGGTCGCCTGGGATAGCCTCAATATTTGCCCTGCAAAAGCTTATCCCATCAAGCGGCTCAAGCTTTGCGGTCGCCGGGCAGAGCCTCTCCTTTTTCCGGAGCTGCCGCTTTTTTCAGCCGGTTCATATAGGCTGCGCCTGCGCCTTTTTCCTCCTGAGCATCGACGAGAATACACTCGACACCGGCCTTATCGAAATCGCGGAAAGCGGCAAAGAGGCCGGCAGATCCTCCTTCTGCACCCTTGTCGTAGAGGCGCAGAGATGTGAAAAAGTGTTCCGGAAAGGCTTTGAGCGTTTCCTCCGCCCGGGCCGCGTCAAGAAAGCCGCCCATCTTTTTTGTTTCCACGCTCGACCAATGCTCACGGAAAGCCGCCATCATCTCAGCTCTGGCCGTGGCTTCGACGGGAAGGATCACAACGCGGGCGCGTGGCGCATAGTGTCGGTATTTCATGCCGGGAGCCTTAGGTATCTTACCTTTTTTGAGCTTCGGCTGTGCAGCTTCCTCTTCGAGTTGATGCCGACCGAGAAAGGTGTCAAGCATTTCAGCCGTAAT
>SFGY01000068.1 GCA_004556455.1 Clostridiales bacterium
TCGTCGTCTTTCTCACTGAGAACCGCCTCTGCAGCCCGGCAGAAGGCAAAATCCTGAAAATCTTCCATCCAGAGCAGCGGCTCCAGGGGCGGATCCTGCTCGGCGCGTTTGCTGTTCAGCCTCTCAAACAATTCCAGAGCGTAGTTATTGTCCTGATAGCCGCTCAGCTTCACGCTGCGAGCCGCGGCCTCAGCCCCGGTCGAAAAAAACAGCTGAACCAGCAGCGCCAGGGCAAGATAAAGGCCAAGCAGCTTGCGTCTTTTGGTCGTCAAACCTTGTCTTTGTGTTTTCATGTCGAAGCTCCTCTCCAGCGATGATCGCTTCATGCTGCGCTCCGTGGGCAGAGATTGATCCGCACGAAGCAAGGGCAGTCTGCACCGTCCCCGGGGAGTTCGACCAGGCAGGCCGGTCAGGCCGTCGCAGTCTGCGTGGCCTTTCGCCCGGGCAGACTAGTAATATTCGCTTTGCATCTGGCGGCGCACTTCCAGGGCGCGCACCGGATTATCGCTAATCACGGCATCGACGCCCAGCTTCATCACGCGGCGCAGACTGTGACGGCGGTTCACCGTCCAGGTGTGAATGCGGAGACCGCGCTCATGCGCTCGCTCGATCTCGTCGCGACTCTTGAGGTATTTGTGTCTCGGATGGTAGACCTTGCAGCCCAGGTTTTCACAGGAACTAATAAAGTCATCCACCGCTTCTTCTGTCAGATAGGCAGCCTTTTCCGGCCCAACCAGCGAGGCCAGCAAGCGCACACTGTCAGCCGAAAAGCTTGAATAGAGCACCTGATCTTCCATATTGAGGGAGTGCACCAGTTCAATGACCTTCTCTTCCATGCCTTCGTAGCGGATGACGCTGTTTTTTAATTCGATGTTCAGAAAACTTTTCTCTTCCTTGACGAGCAGGAGCACTTCCTCCAGGGTGGGAATCTGACAGGGCGGCAGGTTTTCCCGGTAGGCCGCCATGTTGAGCTTGCGCAGCTCAGCAAAGCTCATTTCCGCGACGTAATGGCTGTCACCGCTCACCCGATTAAGTTTTTCGTCGTGAGTGACCACCAGGACACCATCTGAACTGAGCTGAACATCACACTCCAGACCATCTGCACCCAGATGCAGCGCACGGCTGAAAGCCGGCAGGCAATTTTCCGCTTCCTCCAGACGGGCACCGCGGTGCGCCCAAACCAGTGTTTGCATCTTTAATCTCCTCGCTCCCTAAAGGATCAATGAAGTCCTTCTTTTATCATACGTTAGAGCCGCCCGTTTTGAAACAAAAGAGGTGACTTCGGATAAAAAAGCCGCCCTCCGCGAAACGGGGGCGGCCCTGATTTCAAACTTAGCGCTTATTGGGGGTTTTCACTTTTGTAGCGCTGGAAATAGGGATCGTCCTCGGGAATATCCAGAGTGTTGACGACTTCGCCGTAAACCAGCATGCGGACTTCCGAAGCATTGTATTTCAGAGGCCCGCAGGTATCGAGAACCACGCTGTTGCCTTTGACGACCTCTTCGCCATCGGAAACCACCAGGTAATTGCCCAGCTCTTCTTCGGGGATTTCCTTAATGACACGAACCTGATAACAATAGCGTTTGCCGTCCAGATAATTGTCAATCCAGAAGGGATCGCCCTCCTTCATTTCGTGCACATAGAACATGCTGCCATTTTTGGTCAGGCAGCGATGCGCCAGGACGACGCTCTGGCCATCTTCATCGAAGTTTTTCATGTTGGGCCAGAAGCCGAAGCCGTAGTAGAGGCTCGCGTCAGTGGCCTCCGCGGCCATCGGACCATTGCTGCCGATACCGGGTATGACGACGCGGCCCATATTGCTGGGATCCTGCTGTTCGACAAAATTCCAGTCCTCATCGTTGTCTACAAAGGGATTGGCGGGACGCTCGTCAAAAAATTTTATCAAATCGCTGCCGACCGCTGCGCTGCCGATCTGGCGCACGCCGTTGTAAAGACGGCTGGCAGAACTCTGGAGACCGCGTCCGGCGACCCGGAAGCGATTGGTGCGCTCGCGCAGAGCAAGTTCCTGCTGCGGATTGGCTTTCGCTGAAAAAAGAACCCCGCGACTGCGCAGGAGGAAAAAGGCTGCGCCAAGCAAAAGCAAAACGAGGCAAAGGCTCAGGACGACGGGCAGAACCCCTCGCTTGTTCTTCCTTCTCTGCGCGTCAGCGACCTGGTTATAGCGCTCTTCAGCATTCGGCGTATAGCCCGGGTACGGGCGCAGTTCCTGCTGGGGCTGGCGGTTCACGGGTCTGCGGGGCGGCTGCCTGCGCTCAGCTCCCGGCGGGGCAAAAGCTGGCTGCGGCCCACGTTCGGGTCTTTGGGGATAGGCTCCGCGCAGCCGCTGATCAGAATAAAACTCTCCCGGCTGACGTGCCTCCCTGCGAGGCTCAAATTCTCTCTGGCCGAGCGGATCCTGCTGAAGTGGAAACTCCGCCTGACCATAGGGCTGATGAAGAGGCCTGCCTCCCTGCTGCGGTAAATTCTTTTTCATAAAAATGTCAAAGGGTAAAGTCGCCTTCACCCATCCTTTATAAAATTCCCTCCGGGAAAAGATCCCTTTGGTTGTTTTATTTTATCACATGTTGCGCCACCCTGATGAAGAGCATGAACAAAGCCCGCCACATTTGACCTGTATTCAGCAGGAATGTGACCTGGCGCCGCGGCAGCACAGCTCACACGCAAGGCCAGTGGCACACTCTGCGGCTCGTTGTGCCTCTTTTACGGCTGCTCACGTTCACCGTAAAGATGGGCTTTTTCTTCTCCCTTCAAAATGCGGGTAATGCCGTTGGCCAGAGCCTGCATCTCAAATTCCCCCGGGTACACCGTCACTTCGGCGATGAAGCGCACACGCCCGGCGATTTCTTCGCAGAACTCCGGCCAGTGCGCCATTCCTCCGGTGATAAGAATCCCGTCAACCCTGCCCTTGACGTCGACAGCCAGCAGAGCGATATATTTGGCCACCTGCAGCGCCATACCGCGCATGACCAGGGCGGCATACTCATCGCCTTCTTCCACTCTTCTGCAGACCTCAATGGCGTCGTTCGTGCCGAGGTAAGAAGCAAAGCCGCCATTGCCGATTTCGTATTTTCGCAGGGCATCCACGCCCTCTTTTTCACAGATCATGGCGCAGTCAAAGACATCCAGCGAGCCCGCCCTTTCGGTGGAATAAGGGCCTTCCTGAGCCGCGACCGTGTCAATGATACGGCCACCAGACTGCACATTGAGGGAAATACCGCCCCCCAGATGAGCAACGATGAGGTTCAGTTCGGCGACGTTTTTTCCGAGCTTTTCAGCATGACGAATGGCGACCGCCCGGGTATTCAGGGCATGCGAGAAGGCTTTGCGGGGATAGTCCTTAATCCCCGAAAGACGGGCCTCCGGGAACATTTCGTCGGTGGAGACAGCATCATAAATATAGGCCGGCATTCCGTATTGCTCGCTGAGCACAGCCGCCATGAGTCCGCCCAGGTTACTGCCGTGAAGCCCGGCGTATTCGTAGCGCAGTGCATGGATCAGGCGCTCGTCGACCAGGTATCCCCCCTGGCGCAGCGGGGGAAGCATGCCGCCGCGGGCTGCAATCCCGTCCAGACTGGCAGGATCGACGCCATGCTTCGCCAGGAGCTTCATCATATCCGCGACACGCAGGTCAAGCTGGTCGTAGATGCTGTCGAAAATTTTGAGCTGCTCATGGGAGTAGCGCAGAGTTTCGGTAAAAATCTCCTTACCATCCACAAACAGTGCAAATTTTCCCGAAGTCGATCCGGGGTTAATAACAAAGATCTTCATGCCTGCCTCCTTATAAAAATCTAAGTGAGCCTTATGAGCCTGCGACGGGGTCGCAGGATGCTGTGTTTTTAAAACTTCTGAGCGATCTATTTTTTAAGACCCTGCGAAGTTCTTTATCGATGTCGACGATGCCGCTTCATTTTGCTGGACGCTCAGATATGGAAACGCCGGGCCAGCTCTGCTCTCACCAGATCCCCGCAAGCGCAAGGTAGAGCACCGTATCACCCTTGTCCAGGCGCACAAAAAGTCCACAGATCGACATGGCCAGCATGGCCGAGGCCATAATGATGGGCACTGCGTAGTTGATGGACCAGCCCAGCCAGCCAAAAGAGGCATCCCAGGCCAGGGCAAAAAGCGAGAGCAGCACCGTGTGATAGACAAAAAACTTCGCGATATTGCGCCTTTTGCGAATGATAATCACCGCGTACATCCAGAGGTTGATGACACCCAGCACGACAAGATGAGGCCAGGGAAAAGGCGAGGGCCAGGTAGCGTGAACGAGATAGGAGCTGCCGACAGCCAGCAGCGAGATAAAAAGCAGAATCTTGAGGGCAAGGCGGGGCCGCAGCTGCAGGGGGATAAAGGGATAGGCGGAGGGCTCTGTCTGAGCCAGCTGACCGCTGGTTCTGCCTGCATTCTGTTTTACTTCATTCTCTCTGGATTTACCCTCACTTTCAAGGGGAAGTTCGTTGGCATCACTGCTCACAGTAAAGCCTTCAGCGCGCAGTAAATTGAGAGTAAGCTCCTGCCAGTCGCGCTCGAGGAAGGGCGAAAGCAGGACGACCGTCAGCACATCTCCACTGCTGATGCAGCAGAGCTGCGGGCGCTGAACGGCAACGGCAAGGGAAGCTGCCTCAAGCTCCGGCATGAGCCCTGAAGGAAGTTTAAGCTGGCCCAGATTGCTGATGGAAAGGCTGATGTCGCGATTGCCGCGGTGGTTGAAAAAGGCGAGAATCGGATCTTTGAGCACGCGCGGCATAATGCGCAGGAAGGGATTTTCTTCATAAGCCTGCAGTTGGGCCAGATGACGATCAAGAAACTCAGCTGAACTCTTTTTTTGCAGCTCCTCAGAGAGGCGTCGGCAGATCGTCGTAAGGCCGCTTTCCAGCTCTTCCGGCTGTAATTCCAGCGTGACTGCTGCAAAAAAGTTGCGCGCGCTGTAAGAGCCGTAGCGCTTGCGCAAATTGATCGGCACGGAAATGGTCAGCTGTTTGTCTTTTTCGCATTCAGGCATACGCTGAAAGACACCCTGTACAAAGAGTGCGGTGAGGTAGATGGTCAGCGTGACGTCGAGCGCTTTGCTGCGAGCCAGAGCTTCCTTGAGAGAAAGCTGGAATTCGACAATATTCAGGCGCTTATCCGGAGTTCTGCTGCCTTTGACCCTGTAAACAGACCGCTTTTTGCGAGGGGCCTTCGTCCGCTGCTTTCTGCTCTGATGTGAAAAAAGCCGGGAAAAACTATCCTCATTCATCTGCTCCAGGTAGGGCGGATTGAGAAATTGTTGTTCTTCCTCCGTGAGCGCTCTCCCCTTTTCGAGGACAAGATAGCGGACAAGCAGAGCCTGCAGAAACCAGAGCGCGCCTGTGCCGTCGGTGAGAGAATGAAAAACCTCCAAATGAATGCGCCTGCGGTAGTACAGCACACGAAAGAGCAGCCCCGGCTTATCTGGCCGGTAAAGGGGGGAGCAGGGCAGATCTTTTTCCTCCTGCACGAGGGGGCGATCTGCGCAATCTTCCAGGTAGTACCAGAAGATGCCGCGGCGCAGACAGGAACGAAAGAGGGGGAAATCTCTCAACGTCTCGTCCAGAGCCTGCTGCAGCAGCTCAGCCTGCACATCTTCGCGCAGTTCACAGCTCAGGCGGAAAACTTTGCTGTCGCGTGAGCTGCGCGCGGCCAGAAAAATCTTGGAGGCATTGTCCAGGCGGCTCCAGCGTCGCTGGCGGGCTTTCATGAGTTGGCCTCCGCCGCAGTCGCATCGGTCTTATCCCCAAAGTTTTTAGCTTTTTCAGCTATCTTTTCTGCTTTCCGGACACAGCCAGCTTTCCTTTCTTTAACTGGTTCTTCGCCTGCGAGCATTGTCTTCTCCTGGCTCGAAGCTTTGATTTTTACTGGCTCCTTCGCAGGGTTAAGAAGCTCGCGACATTTTTTAAGTGTTGCTTCGAAGAGCGGGATGTTGATGCCGTTGGTCAAATAGCCATGCACCGCCTCTTTGACGCGGTAGCGCTGCACCTCGTTGCCCGCCTGCTCCAGGCAGTGACCCAAAGCCTCCCCT
Source organism: Clostridiales bacterium (assembly GCA_004556455.1). Taxonomy (GTDB): domain Bacteria; phylum Bacillota; class Clostridia; order Saccharofermentanales; family DTU023; genus SFGY01. Next base: position 6,062 of record SFGY01000068.1, read on the forward strand.
TCATCTCTCAGGGGGTCGAGTTCAGCGGTAAACAGCAGCACCGGCGCCAGGCCGGAAAAATCTGTCGCCAGGAGCGGCGCGACATAGGGATCCATGCGTTTTCTGATGTCTGGAACATAGAGGTCAAGGTAGGCGCGCAGCTTATCTATGGTAAGGCCATAATCCTTGCCCAGCTCATGCACCGAGGCGAAGGGAGAATGTTCACTGTAATCCCACCAGGCTGAGGGGTAAAACAAAATCATCTGTCCTGCCTGGGGCAGACCCTCTTCGCGCAGGCGCAGACTGCAGGCCATGGCCAGTTCGCCACCGGCCGAGTCGCCCGCGAGAATGAGCTGGGATCGATCTTTCAGCCCGAGAAAGCCCGGGTGTTCGACCGCCATACGCGTGAGCAGAAAGCAATCATTAAAGGCTGCCGGATAGGGATATTCCGGAGCTAGGCGATATTCGGCAGAATAAACCTCCATGCCAAGAGCATCGGCCAGGGAAAAACAAAAGGGCGAATAACTGTCGATGTCGCCCAGGACAAAACCTCCTCCGTGAAAAAAGAGGACAGCCCGTTCATCCTTGCGCTGCTCAGGGTGGAAAACCCGCAGTTTGATTTCCCGCGTCCTTCCCTGCTCATCTGTGGCGTAAACCTGGCGGTCGTAAGTATCAAAACGACGTTCTGGACTTTTGCTGCGCTCCCGCGCCGAACGAAGTTTTTGCGCCCGTCGAACAAAGGGATAGAGCACTTTCATGTTCCAGATTGGAGCTGAAGCCAGCTTCAGAACACTTTTATGGAGGGGATTCATCGCCAGAAAACCCTTCTTCGCTGAATCATGGCGACAATCATTGCCGCCAGCATGATGGGCATGCAGACAATGGCCGTAATATAAACGGCCGGAAAGCGGCCATCAAAGCCTTTCGCCGAGAGGTGCGTATAGGCCAGCGCGGCAAAACTGAGCAGGGGCATGACAAAGCTGCCCGGCGCAAGTTGCTTAAGCCCCGCGATCAGGCAGAGGAGAGCCGCCAGGAGTAAAAGGACCAGGGCAAAGGCCTGTGGCTCAAAGGGAGGGCGACCGCCATTCCAGGAGCAGAGCAGGTGCCCAAAGTCACTGACACTGAGACAAAGGATGGTTCCCAGTAAGTAATCAAAGGGAAATCTGGGCCAGAAGGGTCGGGTTGGATCGCCCTGATAGCCCATGGATACGCGAAGGGTGAAGATCAGGATCGCCAGATCAAAAAGCAGAGCGAGGCCAAAGGCCTCGTTATGCCAGGCCAGCAGCCTTGCTATCGCAAGGAGAGTCGTTAAACACAGACCAATATCCGCAATCTCCACAAAACGGCGGGCAAATTCACTTTTATGCGGGGTAATCAGGCCAAGGCTGTAAAAAATATAGAGAAAAAACAGCACGTCCACACTGAGAGTCAGCCCCAGGGCAAGAGGATAGGGGGTGAGCAGGTGCTCGCTGCGTCGGGCCAGAAGCTCGCTGCCGCCATGCCCGATACGTCCGGCCAGAGCCAAAATACGCAGAATCTGGAGGGCGAGATAGGCCAGAATCATGAACACGCGTCGAAAACATTCTTTATTCATATCGGCCTCCCTTCTTTCCTCCCATAGATCAGCTCCAGATCAGCTCTCGCAAAGCTCTGGCGAAAACTCGTCAGAAATTAAGGCAATTATACCGATTCACCCCTCAAAAGCCAAATAAAAATCCAGAGGCTCTTATGCAAAATGCTTCGTAATACTGCCGCCTGCCACAGCACATTTGCGGAAAATGCCCAAGAATGTGTTATGATGTCCGGGAATAGTGAGCCGAAAGCCCACCACATTAAATTGCCCTTCGGGAATGCCCATATTTCCCACGGGGGCTGGTTCAGAGGTATGAATATGAGAAAAATTCTGATGACAGGCTGCCTTGGTCAGATTGGTACAGAGCTGACCCTTAACTTTCGCAGGATATACGGAGACGATAACGTTGTCGCCACCGACCTGGTGAAGAAGGATGTTCCTTCTGTCACCGAAAGCGGGCCTTTTGAGCTTCTCGACGTCACCGATGCCAAAGCTATGGCCGCTCTCGTCGATAAATATAAAATCGACACCGTCGTCCATCTCGCCGGGCTGCTTTCCGCCGTCGGCGAAGCTAAACCCGAGCTGGCCTACAAAATCAATCTCGGCGGGCTGCACAATGTGCTGCAAATTGCGACCGAAAAGCGCTACTCCGTGTTTTTCCCCTCTTCTATCGCCGCTTTCGGCCCGACTACCCCTCATCAAGATACCCCTCAGGATACGATTCAGCGTCCGGATACCATTTACGGCATCACCAAGGTTACCGGCGAACTGCTCTGCGATTACTATCACAAGCGTTTTGGCATTGATACGCGCGGTGTCCGCTTCCCTGGTCTAATCTCTTACAAAGCTCTGCCCGGTGGCGGTACCACCGACTACGCCGTGGAAATTTATTATGAAGCCGTGCGTCGGCATGCATATGACAATTGCTTTATCGCCGAGGGGACACTCATGGACATGATGTACATGCCCGACGCCCTGAAAGCCGTCACCCAACTGCTCGAAGCCAACCCGGATCGTCTGATTCACCGCAACGCCTTTAATATCACAGCCATGAGCTTCGCTCCCGAAGATGTCGCAGCCTCCATTAAGAAATTCATGCCTGACTTCACCATTGGCTACCAGGTTGATCCCATCCGTCAGGCCATCGCCGATTCCTGGCCGGACAAGCTGGATGACAGCTGCGCCCGCAATGAGTGGGACTGGAAGCCCGACTACGATCTCGACACTATGAGCGAGGATATGCTGCTCAATTTGAAGAAAAAG
>SFGY01000069.1 GCA_004556455.1 Clostridiales bacterium
GCCCATATTGTGTTTTCCCACACCTATATGACGGAGCTGATAACTGAAAATCAGTATACTGCTGCGTATCTTTTCCATTGCCTCCGCTATGGCAGGAACGGTATTCTTCACCGCCTGCATCAGTTTCTTGATCGTCGCTTTCAGCTCACGGAGCAGCGCATTGTCTGCCTTGATCTGGCGGTTGATTTCACAGCGGTCAGAGATAATACCCTTTTTCTCCAACGCACGGGCAACTACGCCCTCGTGAATGGTGGGCTGCTCGGTCAAGCCCCGATCTGCATGGCTGCGGTGGTCGATACGTTCATCGTGTCCGTATCGCTCCAAATAGCGGTTAGTCACGTCTGCCCACGCCTTGCGCCACTCAATAAGCTGTTCCTCGCTGTTCCAACGCTCTGCAATGGGATTCTGTCTGCCGAACTTGGTGCTTTTCGGATGCTTGTTGGCTCGTTCATATCCGTGCTTATCCGCTTCGGATGATGGCATATACACTTTCTTCCGCCCCACCTTGTACGGGTACTGCTTATTCCATGTTCTCCTTTAGATATTTGTCACCGAACAGCAAACGGTCCCGACACTGCCAGCCACTCGGCGTGGTATAGGTGATATTCTTTCGGGACTTTTCCCAGCGAACCTTGTAGCCCTCGATCTCCATCAGCGCAATGAACTCCTCGCGGTTGGAAGCGTGGCGCATACAGTCATTGATGATATTCATGAGCTGCAGCTTCTTGCTCTGACCGCGGGCCGCCGTGTGATACTCTCCGATGGTCATAGTCTTTGTTTTCTGCTTTTGTTCCCTGGGTTGAAATACAGGAAGTGAAAACTCCTTGCAGACCATGTCGTTGCGTTGCCGCAGTTCCTGGAGCTGCTCCTTTGCGATATGCAGTTTCCGTCCGGTATCGAAATTGACCGAGTTGATGAGGAAGTGGGAATGGATGTGCTCACGGTCTGTGTGGGTGCAGACCAGAACTTCGTATCCCTCATAGTACTCGGCCAGCTTCAGCGCGGCCGCGTGAGCGGTGACCGGGTCGACTGCTTCGCCTTTCGGGAAGCTCTGTACCATGTGATAGAACAGTACACCGTCCGTCTTGTGGTAGAGCCGCTTGGTGGTCATGAAATCCGCGTAGACAGATTCCGGCTGACAGTTGATACCTGTGACCAACTGCTGCCCCTCGAACTCGGTCTTTTTATCCTGCATGGTATACCGCATCACGGCGCTCATGCATCCGGTGGTCTGGCCCCGCTTGTAGTTTGTGAAGCTGATGATAGCCATAGCTTACCAGCGCTTTCGTTCAAGGATCATCCGAACGGCACCACAGAGTTCAGAGAACGCCCGACATACGCTTTCCAGATCGATCACGGTCACTCGTCCCATGTGCGCCAGGGTGACGAGCTGGTTCAGATTTCTGCCGATGGACTTCAGCTCCTTCAGCACTTCTTTCAGGCCGTCGATGACCACCACCTGCTTTCCCAGGCAGCAGGCAGTGACGTAGTCGCTCATGGACATCCCGGACTGCTTCGCCAACTCCTTGATGGCCTCCCGGTCTGTGGACGCCATGCGGGTGCTGAATTTAACATCTTTTTTCATGTCGTTTCCTCCAAATCGTAGATAAAGTGGGCCCGGGCTTCTGCCCGGAATTCATGCGGAAGTCGGGCAGCGGCGTTGCCGCAGACCAGACAAACGCGATGCTGGCCACCTCCAAGGAGGTGATTTCCCTGCACCGAACACCCGCGCTCCGCTTTCGGCCACAAATGGCCACAAACGGCGTTTCTTTTTCCCTGCGGGTGTTTACTCGCCATGCCCGGCAATCTCCCGCAAATCGCCGCACAGCGCCCCAACAGGGTCAACAGGGGCGACCACAGGTACACCCTGGGCATCGTCACTTTCGGCACGGCGCAGCTCGATGAGCCGTTTCCCGTTGCTGCGGCGCACCATACCGAAAATTCCGATTTTGCTTAGCGCGTCAAGGCTTTGCAGGATCAGGCGGGACACTTTCTTAGGCGAGATACGCTCCATACCGACAGGGTCGATTTTTTCAGACAGCTCTGTGGGAGTGCCGATAAATTTCGTACGGTCGCGCATCAGTTCAGAGACCAGATAGGTGATCCGGTCGCCCAGTAGCTCCGGCTGCGTTCTGCTGTCTGCTACCATCTCCCACACGTTTTCAACGTTGCGTTCCAGAGACAACTCCCGGTATTCAATGTCACGACCGATGCAGGAGAGCTTCGCCTTACCGCTGCCGCGCCGATCTTCCACCAGAGTAAAACTGGAATCCACCGCCCCGCTGATGGCTGTCGTACCGGAGATACGGTTGAACGCATCATCGGCAGTTTCCTTTCGCAGATGATGGATCAGCAGGATGGCGATGCCGTGCTTGTCCGCCAGCCGCTTCAGCACGGACAGGTCCCGGTAGTCATTGGCGTAGGTGGCATCGTGGACGGGGCGGACCATCTGCAGCGTATCGACGAGGACCAGAACAGTATCCGGGTGAGCTACGAGGAAGCCCTCCACCTGCTCCTCCAGCCCCTGGCCGATGGGAGCGCACTCCGTACAGAAATGGACGCTGTCCGGCGCGTCCTCTGTGATCTCGAAGAGGCGGTTCTGGATGCGAAGGACGGAGTCCTCCAGGCAGAGATAGAGGGTGGTGCCCTGCTTCACGCTCATTCCCCAGACCGGTTCTCCCTTGGCCACCGTCACCGCCAGCCACAGGGCCAGCCAGGACTTGCCCACCTTGGGTGAACCCGCCAGGATATGCAGACCCTGAGAGATCAGCGTGTCCACCACAAAATTGGGCGGCTCCAGCGGACGGTCCATCAGCGTCCTACCGTCCACCGTGACCAGAGGACGGTCCATTTTGTTGCTCATAGTCAGTACCTCCAATTCAAAATATCTGAATACAAAAATCTCCCACCTCGAAAGAAGTGGGAGTAGTATTCTTTTAGAGGAGCAGTGCCCACAGGACTTTTGAGCATCCCCTTGCCCCTCTGCTTGTATTGTGGTGGAAAAGATGGTATCCTGATAAAAAGCATGGACAGATTAAAAATCAAGTAGGACAAATTATTGCAGAGGAGGGGGCCAGCGGAAATGGAGGGGAGCATCATATTCTATACCTACGGCAGCACCTTGGAGCTGAACGGGCAGCAGTTTGAGGCAGGCAGGCTGACCGAAGATCTGCTGAATCTATCACCGGATGACTACCACCCTCTGCACGAACGGATGGTGCGCATCCGTATCCTTATGGACATCTACGAGTATGTCCGCAAGAGTGAACTTTGGTGGAAACTGAATGATGAGATGGAGCAGCTCTGTCAGGAACTTCGCCGATATACTGTGTTCCGCTTGCTACCGGACGATTGCTATGACGCTTTCTTTTCGGTGATACGGGAGATCACAGGACAGTTCAGCTTGTTTCCTCCCGAGGAGCACAGCCTTTCAGAGGATGATCAGACAAAACTTCTCAGCGCCTCAGCGGAAGAATTCTTCCAGAGCGATGATGGGGACAGCGATCCTGAAATCTCCTTGGGACTGCTGGATCTGTTTCGTCGCAGAGAGGGCAGCGAGGAAAAGGGCGAGTTGTTTTATTACGAGATGTTTCGCCTCCTGGGAGCGTGCGAAGATACCTGGAGTGCCTACAAGAAATACATCGACCGCTACATGATGTATCTTCACGACATCCGTGCCTTTGTTCCTACCATCCGGAATTTCATCAAGTTTATCCTCTCCACACTCACGACCAATGGGCCGGAAAGTTATGCGGCAGCGCTCTATGGTTTCTATAACGATGACCGCACCGCAGAGAAGCTGATCGTCAACCCCATCACTTACCACGGGGACTGCTACAGGAGACACGATGAATATATGCTCTCCTATGTCCCGCGGGAGCTGCCGGACGGCTCCATGGCCATCTGTCAGGAGCATGTGACGGACAGCTTACAGGCGCTGATGAAGGCAGACTATATGCTGGCCCTGAATAGCGGACACAACATCCGCCGCTGCATCATCTGCGGGAAATACTTCATGCTGAAGAGCGGCGTCCACGCTTTGTACTGCGAAGGGGCCTGTCCCCACGCTCCTGGCTACACCTGTCGGCAATTTGGCACGGTGGAAGTTCAAAAGGAACTGGCAAAGAACAGCCCCAAGGTGAAGGCCAAGCTGACTGCCTTTTCCAGGATCACGAAGGATATGCAGCGGGGAGCTATCTCTCAGGAGGATGCCAGAAGAGCCAAGGATCATGTGCGAGACCGGCTCTACGATGCGCCGCGCAGCCCGGATATCTCTGTTGAGGAGTTTTCTGAACAAATATCTACTGCGCAAGTGTATGAATATTGCCGCATCACCAGAGTGAGCAAGCCCCGAAGGCGTCCACCGAAAGCAAAGGCGGGTGGGACCCATGACCAATGAGGAATTGGTCCGCCGATATTACGGCGGTGATGAGCGCGCGCTGGAGGAGTTGTACCGCAGGAATCTCGGGCTGATCCGGCGCATCGCCCGGGAGACTGCCAGAGAGTTCAACTGTCTGCATATGGACAGGGAAAGACCGGGAGAGTTGTCCGGCTATACGAAAACGATTCTGGAGGATCTTTGCGGCGAGGGTGCGTTGGAATTTCTGACACGGGTCCAGAGCAGAGAATACGATGAGAGCCGTGCTGTGCTTGCCACCTACCTGTACCCACATCTGAAAGGCCGGATGACCCGTTGGCTGGAGCAACATATCGGAAATCTTTCTCTGAGCAAGCACGAGATGGATGCTGTCCGGCAGGCACAAAGGCTATATCATTCAGGTCAGTTCAGCATCGAAGAGATCGCGGAGAAAATGGATGTCCTTCTGGAACAGGCTGTCAAGCACATCCGTTACAACACCCATTTTGTTGGTGTCAATGATCTTATCCCTGGGAGCTATGACGGTGATCCCTT
>SFGY01000070.1 GCA_004556455.1 Clostridiales bacterium
TCTGCCACGGCAATATTTGCCGCAGCCCCATGGCCGAGTTTGTGATGAAGGGCTTGGCACAGAAAGCTGGGTTGGCATCACAGTTTCATATCGAATCGGCGGCCACCAGCCGGGAGGAGATCGGCAACCCGGTCTATCCTCCGGCACGGCGCAAGTTGGCCGAGCACGGGATCTCCTGCGAAGGCCACGCCGCACGGCAACTGACAAATCGGGATTACGACGAATACGATCTCCTGATCGGCATGGACCAGGCCAACCTCTGGGATATGTACCGCATCTGCGGCGGCGACTATGCCGAAAAGATGTCCCTCCTGATGGATTACACCGCTCGTCCCGGCAATGTGGCGGACCCATGGTACACCGAGGACTTCGAGGCGACCTGGCAGGATGTGCTGGAGGGGTGCCAAGGACTTTTAAAAGAGTTAACTGTTGGGAGGTGCGGTGAAGATGGATAAGCTAATTGTTCGCGGAACGGAGATCAATGTGCAGTGGGATCTCAAGCGTGATGACTTTCTCAGCTTGACAGACATTGCAAAGATCAAGGATAATGACAATCCGCGGTACATCATTCAAAACTGGCTACGCAACAGAAACACCATCGAGTTCCTCGGTGTATTCTTGATTAAATTTTTTAATCAAGAATCAGTATTAGGTATGGGTCTGCGCTCTCCGCACGAGGGAAAGAGCCTTCCCGCGCCCTCCGTATTGGGCGAGAGCCCTGCCGTCTTGAAGACAGCAGGGCTCTCGAAAAGAATACGCAAAGAAGTTATTTTTGAGGATATTTCGCTGTCCGTTCCAAAGGGCGGCGTGACCGCCATAACGGGACAAAACGGCGCGGGGAAAACCACCCTTGCGCAGATCCTCTGCGGGCTGGCAAGGCAGACAAGGGGACATATCCTGATAGACAGAAAAAAAGCGAGAGCGGCATGGCAGAACCATTCTCGTGCTCACCCACGACAGGGAATTGATCGAGAGCTGCTGCGATAATGTTGTGGAGGTTGAAAAACGATCGCCATGAATCAGCCGAGGACTGTTATGTGATATCCGCGCCGGAGGGATCGCTTTCTGTCCCTGCCGGCAGCTCCACCGCGATGGTCGTGCCCTTGTCCGAGCTTTCCTCCACCCAAACGGAGCCGCCGTGGAGATCGGCGATCTCCCACACCAGAGAAAGCCCCAGTCCCGCGCCGCCGTACTCGCGGCTACGGGATTTGTCTACCCGGAAGAAGGGATGGAAAATGCTCCGCTGATATTCCTCCGGAATGCCGCAGCCGGTGTCGGAAACGCGAATGATGCACTTTTCCTGCCTTTGTGCAAGTTCGACCCGCACCGAGCCGCCCGGCCGGTTGTACTTGACAGCATTCTCCGTCAGGTTGAAGATCAGACGGTAGATCAGCGCGTCGCTGCCGGTCAGGGAGCCGTCGCCCTCCGCCGTCAGCGTGACGCCGAGCTTATCTGAGAGCGGCGCAAGATCTGTGAAGATCTCCTCGATCATGGGAGCCAGCTGGATCCGCTCGTTCCGCGCCACCTGCCGCAGATTGCTCATCTCCAGCAGTGTCCTGGTCATCTGTATCAGCCGTTCCGTCTGCTCACGCAAAAGCAGGAGAAACTCCGCCGTCTCCGGCCGCACATCGGGATGCTCCGCGGAAAACAGCTCCAACTGCGCCTGCATCAGCGCCAGCGGCGTGCGCAGCTCGTGGGCGGCATTGCCGGTGAACTGCCGCTGGGCGGCAAAGGCGTTGTTCAGCCGCTCCAGCATCTGATTGAAGGAGCGGCTGAGCTGCTTGAACTCCGGAAGCACATCTTCGTCGATCTTCATATCCGCCAGATTGTTCAGCTGCACCTGCTCCACCTGCGATGCAAAGCTACGCAGGGGCTTGAGAGCGCGTCCACTGACGAAGTAAGCGAGAATGCCGCTCAGAATTGTCACCGCCGCCGTGATATACCGGTTGGTGGTGCGGAAGCGCCCCTGTGCCCCATCGACGACGATGGTCAGCTCCTCATTGGGCGCTATGAGCTGCGGGTCAAAGCTCGCCGCTCCGTCCTCATTCAGGATCACCGTGCTGCCGCCCTGTAAGCTGTCCGCGATGGTGTCCATATAGTACACACCGGAGGAGCACAGCAGCAGATTCATGGCCACGCAGGTGATGCCGATGAGCAGGACGGTCATCAGCGTGATGCGCCACTGCAAAGAAAGACGCTTCATGCTTCCTCGCCTCCCATCAGATAGCCCTCGCCGATGCGGTTGCGGACGGGGTCATAGCCCAGCGCGGCGCGGAGCTTTTTGCGCAGGGCGGAGATGTGGACGCGAATGGAGTTGCTGAAGCTGTCCACGCTGTTGTCCCAGACGTGCTCCATCAGCTCCTCCTGACTCACCGGCCGCCCCTGATGCACCATCAGATATTCTAAAATCCCCGTCTCCTTGCGGGTGAGCGTCAGCGTCTGCCCGTTGACGGCGGCGGTGCGGGAGCGGGTGTCAAAACGCAGACCTCCGCAGGTCAGCAGTACGCCCTGCTGCGTAAACTGCCGCAGGGTCAGGCTGCGGATGCGGGCCTCCAGCTCCGCCAGGTGAAAGGGCTTTGCCAGATAGTCGTTGGCCCCGGCATCCAGCCCCTCCACCTTGTCCTCCACCTCGCTGCGGGCGGAGAGGATCAGCACCCGCGTCTCCCGGTCGGTCTGCCGCTTGCTGCGCAGCCGGGTTTTTCGACAGATAAAAGGGAGAGCGTATTCGCTCTCCCTTTTCCTATACCGGCATCAACCTTCCGGCTGGTTGGAAACGATGAAATAGGGCTGCGGGCTCTGTCCGTCCGGCGTGGGGCGCAGGGTGATACAGCCGCCGGAATAGGACAGCTTCAGCAGGCCATCGTCTGTGCGCTCACCGCCGGTCAGCGTCACCGTATTCAGGCCCGTATCCGTGTGGGCGGCGTACCAGGCGTCGGCCTCTTCCCAATAGAGCAGGTTATCCAGCCCCATTTTCCGGGTATCGTCCAGGGAGATGTCAAAATACTGCCGGAGAACGTCATCCATGGCCGCCCGGGGCGCCCGGAAAATGCCATAATTCTCTGCCGCAGGTTCCTGCTCCAGCACCCAGTCCCGCTCCCGATCGGTCACATAGCACTGTCCATAGATCAGTCCCGCGTAGCCGATGCCATCGTAGAACAGACGGCGCAGATTCACGGCCTCCGCCGCTTCATAGTAGCTGGTGCAGGCCTGGGCATACCAGCTGCCCGGGGCAAACAGCTCCTGGAGCTCCTGAAGCTCCGCCTCCGTCAGCTTGTTGGACTCCACCTCCGTCAGCTTGTTGGACTCCGGCCCCGCATGGGCCGTACAGCCCATCAGCATCACCATACACAGCAGGGCCGCAAGCAGGGGAAATAAATGCTTTTTCATCTTCATTTACCTTCCTTTTCTAATCGAAATCATACCGGAAAAGGGATACTCTGCAATCTCGTTGCTCCGGGTAAATTTGTCACTTGATGACCACAGGCACTGCATCGATAGTATAGAATCACCCCGGACTGATTTTTTACTGCAACATAGCTATGCGATGTGGTCGCATATGCAGGACGCGCAAAAGCAATTACGTTTGATGCATTCAGAGATATGGTTCTATACTGGACTCGGTCAGGATAGTTTCCTTCAATTATTGTAAATGAAGTAGAGCCTACCGAGGAAACAATCCCTACATGCTTTAGATCATTAATAGATACTCCCTCAAAGTACAAATCACCAGCTCTTGGCGTACCAGCACCTCGCACAAAATACTGATTTCTGGTAACAAAAAAGCTTAACAGATTATCAACAACTGCAACAGAATTATTCTTAGGTATAATGGTTGTAGAAACCTTAGCTTGATTTGCACACCAACAGACAAAGATTGCACACCATTCACTATGCGCATACTGGCTACCAAACCACACGCCGTACTTTGTATAGTTTTTAGTTCCCTCTACATAACCAATCTCATTACGAGCTACCTCAACAATACAATTACGACTTCCCCCTGCTTGCAACGCATTTGGACTCACGTCATAATAAGTAGCTGGAGCGTTTACATACGAACAGGATTCAAAGTTTGGCACATCATCTTTATAAGCATCAGCTCCAATAACGATATTCCCCTGATTTGTCTGATAGACTGTAATTTGATGATTCACGCAAGCATTCGCTTCCGTACCGGATACACGATATGTAATAGCCTCCACCACATTCACAACAGCATAACCGGAATATGCCGCAACATTTTGTCCACTTAGGGAATATGTTAGGTAAACAGCTTCATTTTCAATCAACGCTTGCTTATGGAGCAGCTCATCAGCTAAGATTCCATCCACGACGGGAACAATGTCATTCCGGTTCCCTTTCAGAAAGTCTTTCCGGCTCTAGAAATAGTTATCAATTGCTTGATTAATCGCTTCTTCGCCAAACACCTCGCTGGGAATCGCCTGCGCAGCATACACAGGAGTCAGAAGGGAGATACAAAGAAGCATCAGCAACAAAATCGTGAAGTTTCTTTTCATAAAATCCTCAACTTTCCTTTCTCAGTTTCTGTTTTTAATTTTCCGAAGGAGTGGTCTTAATGTTGGCTTTAAATTAGTTAACCATAAGCAATCTCTCCAATCTTCTTATAATATATCACACAAAATGTAGTGAAGTCAACTGTAAAACAGTTCGCAAATTTCAGGAAGAAATTCTGCATTTTCTTATTTTTCCTCAGATACGCTGAAGAGCCAATCATATGATCGACAGCAGCTTCAAATTTACAGAAATAGGGATGAGCAAAACAAGTCCTAAAACAAAAGGGCGAAGAGAGCGAAAAAGCGGGGATTACCCGACCAAGAGAAAAAGCGCATAAAAACCAGGCCCGG
>SFGY01000071.1 GCA_004556455.1 Clostridiales bacterium
CTTGAGATGAAGAAGCGACGTGCCGGGGTTCGCATGGTGCTGGCCGGGCTGGATGAGGACAACGAGCTGCCTGGCCTCAAAGAGGAGCTAAGCAAGCAGCTCAAGGTGATTTCGGAAGAACTGGAAGAACGCTATCGTGCGGAGGCAGCGCTCTCGGAAGACGCGCTTAGCCTCTGTCCTCTCTGTCATGACAGCGGCCTTTATCAGGGGCGGCTTTGCCGCTGTGCGGAAGACATTCTGCGCCAGCTTGAGGAGCGCTCGGGGGTGGCTTTTCCTCCGCCGGAGGACGCCCGCCTGGAGAGCTTTGATCTCTCTCTCTTTACTGCAGAGAAGCGGCCGGAGTGGCTCAGTGGCAAGCTTTCTCCCCGCGAAGCCGCGGCGGAGATTCACAGGCGACTTCTGGCCATGCTGGAGCGTTTTCCCGAGCAGCCGCAGAATCTTTGCTTTTTCGGTAAGCCCGGAACAGGCAAGACCTGGGCCGCAGCTGCCTTTGGCAATGCCCTCAGGGAACGGGGTTACCGCGTGGCCTTTCTGCGCGTGATGCGTTTTATTGACCTCAAGGCCCGCCTGAGGGTTCTGGAACAGAGCTTTAATCCTGACCCGGAAGAGCTGCAAACCACAAGAGATCGAGTTTCGCTTGTGGAGACGGCAGACTGTCTGATTCTTGATGATCTCGGTTCCGAGGCAGGAGGCGAGCGTGCTTACAGCGATCTGATTCAGCTCCTGGATCAGCGCCTCGCCCTCAAAAATAAATGCACCCTGCTGACCTGTAACCTGGAGCCAACGGCTTTTTCCAGCCGCTACGATGAGCGGGTGGGAAGCCGCCTCATCGGCGATTTTGTGCTCATTCCCATGCTGGGTCCTGATCTGCGCCTGGAAGCGGCCAAAAAGCAGCGCAGCCAGCAAAGATGAACAGCCGCTTGAACGAGCAGCTCGTGCTTCGCAACGGGCTTGATCTGGTGGAACTGCCGCGCTTTGCAGAAAAGCTGAGACGGCGGGAGGGGCGCCTGGAGGAAAGGCTCTTTGATCACGAAGAACTGAGGCTCTGCGCAGGCCGCAGCGAGAGTCTGGCCGCTTTTTTTGCGGCCAAAGAAGCCTGCGCCAAGGCTCTGGGCTGTGGGCTATGGGGAGAAGACGGCCTCGGATTTCATGACCTGCGTATTCGCAAAGATGAAAAGGGCGCACCTCGGCTTGAACTGAGCGACAAAGCCCTGGAACTGGCCGCCCGTCACGGCCGGCTGCTTTCTACAAGCCTCTCGCTTTCGCATACAGCAAGCCTGGCTGCAGCCCAGGTCACATTGCTGTTCACCTGTCCGGAGTAAGTATGGCGCAGTACCTTTTTGGCAACGGGAAAGATAAGGAAAAAGGCTCGAAACGAGCCGGTGGAAAGCCGATTTACCTGAATAAGCCGGCCCGACGCCTGCCGCCCTGGATGCTGCCTCTGGGCCTTACCGTTTTGCTTGTCCTTTTGATTTTCGTGCTCTTACCAGCCCTCCTGCGCACGCAATCTGACAGCAATAAGGCGAGTGAAGGGGCCGGGATGGAAGCTAACGCCCAGCTGGAGCAAGCTGCCGCCTCCGACAGCGTCAAGGTGGGAGATATGGTGATCTCTGCAAGCGGAGAATTGCCCATTTATGATGGAGCCGACCGGAACGCGGTCCGGATCAGCGGCGCGCTTTTTGGTGAAAAAATGGAGGTGCTGGGTCTTGTCGGTGACCGTCAGTTGAAAATTCGTCTGGAAGGCCTGGGAGAGGGTTATGTGTCTCGCAGCGGCGTCTCCACAGACCTGGGGACGATCCGTAAAGATGGGCTAAAAGGCCGCGCCCTGGTGTTATCGCCGCTCAAACGCATCATGAGCCATGGTATTGCCGGGAGTCTTCTTATGGAAGCGCCGATGGGTTCGCTACTTTATGCCGATGCACAGGTCGAGAAAGTGTTGCGCCTCAGGCTTCCTGACGGGAAGGAAGGGTGGATGAATACGGATGGGATCCAGCTGCTTGCGCCTGCGGAGGCCATCCCTGTACCTGCCAAAGCGACAGAGCTTTTTGTCAGCTCAGCTATGAACTTTTACGGAAGCCGGGTTATTCCCGGAGGTCTCAGTAAAAACGGTGCCGATATGGCCGGTGTGATCTTTATTTCGGCCCGCGTCAACGGCCTGGATCTTCCCCGCACACTGGAAGCTCAGTCCCGGGTTGGTCAGGAGGCGGACATCATCCGCGATGTGAGCACGAATCTGCCTCGCCCCTCCCTCTTTCGGGCCGGTGATGTGCTTTTTTTCCACAGTGGAGAAGAGGCGGATAAAATCATAACTGCCGCGATGATGATTGATAGGAGCCGCGCGTTGACGATCCTGAACAACAGTTCTGAAATTCGTATCATCGACCTCGACGATCAGCCGGAGCTGCTCGCGCGCCTGAGCACCGCCCGACGCTATTTCCCCTGAGCAGAAGCGCTCGGCAGCGCCCGGGATATAAGTCAGTGATGACAGTGCTGCGAAGAGGTTGAACGATTCACCTTGAAGCTCTGATTTCGTGGCGTTTAGTGATGTCTGCCCAGCAAGATCCGAAGAGCAATGACGACGACAATGAGAATCAGACAAATAATCACACCAATCATGTAAAGGGTGCGGTTGGGCATGACCAGCCCCTGAGCTTCCAGCTCCGCCTGCAGCTGTCGTTCGGCAAGTTCTGAGGGGGTCAGGGATTCACCTTCCCGGGTGGAAATGGCCACGGCTCCCGGCGCACGCTCGGTGATGGACACCTTTCGGGTTTCGACACCAACATAGGTGCCGTCGTGGGGCTGCACGTTACGTGTTGCCGTGGCGGCATTGTCTTTGGGCATCTGGCCCAGCGGAAAATACTGTAGCTGATAGCCTTCTTCAACGTTGCCCAGAAGACGATCTTCGAGACCATCGATTTTATCTTCTTTGACTTCGAGATGCTTGGTGCCCGGCAGAGCCTGAACCTGGGCTTTCCACTCGTGCTCGGCATCGAAGAGCACATTGCTGGCCATAAAAGCGATACCATCCGGCACTACCGTCAGGTAGAGAGAGTCGGGAATCTGCTCGGCGGGAACATCGCCCCAATCCACACTGATATCAATGTAGAAAACATCAGCCGCTACCGGATCCGGTTGTTGTTCGGCCGCTTCTGCCGGAGCTTCCTCCTCTGCGGCCGGAGCCTCTTCTGCAAAAATGGGGGCAAGCGGAGCCGTCGCAAGTGACAAAATAAAGACGGCTAATATCAGGGAGAAAAACGAGGGCAGGCAAGTCTTCCACGTTTTTATGTGCATATAATTCCTCCTGCGGCTGCGCAGCCGCCGAACTTGTGAACGTTTGAAAATATTATAACGGGCGAAAATGGACACGTCCAGCACCAGCCCGAAGCATGGAAAATGAGTTGTCCAACACACAGAGAATTCGATGCCCAGGAACATCAGCCATCCAATCACGAGAATTCGCCGCCCAGGAGGGCACAATTTTTCGAATTTTTCAAATCATAATGATTTTTTGTATCACAATGATTTTTCATACAGATAACGATTTTTAAGTGATTATGTTATATTAATAAGGGTTTCCGCGAGGGAGACAGTGTTATTTTGACCGAAAAGTTAAATGACCGACAAGTCCAATTTAAGCGAGAAACCGAAACAGAGGAGCAAAAGGAGAACAGTATGCGTGATTACAAACGCCATCCTGTCGGTGTTCATCCCAATTCCCATAAGAACACCGCAGGTTTTGAGCTGAGAAAACTTAACGACATTCCTCTCGTCCGTATTCCTATGAGCATGCAAATCGGCCCGCCTTGTAAAGTCTGCGTCAGCATCGGAGACAAGGTTCAGGTCGGTCAGATGATCGGCGAACCGATCGCTGCGATGGGCGTGCCCATTCATTCCAGCGTATCGGGTGAGGTCTCAGCCATTACCAAGGAAATGCAGAGTAATGGCAGGGAATGCGACGTTGTTGAGATTAAAAACGACAAGAAGTTTACGCCCTGGGAGGGTCTTAGCGTTCCGGAAGTCCACTCACGTGAGGATTTTGTGGCTGCGGTGCGTGCCTGCGGCCTGGTTGGCCTTGGCGGCGCAGGCTTTCCCGTACACTTCAAGCTGGCCCCTCCTCCGGATAAAAAGATCGACCGACTGCTTGTGAACGGTATGGAATGCGAACCCTATATCACCTCCGATGATTGGCTTATGTGCGCCCACGCCAGCGAAATCCTCGAAGGCATTCATCATGTGATGAAATGGTGCGAGATTCCCCACTGCATCATCGGGATTGAAGACAACAAGCCTCTCGCCATTCAGACTCTCCAGGAAGCTATCAAAGAAAATCCGGCAGAAGAAGGCCAGACGATCGAGCTCGAACCCATGAAGACCATGTATCCCCAGGGTGCCGAGAAGGTCCTGATCCGCAGCCTCACGGGACGACAAGTCCCCTCCGGCGGCCTGCCTCACGATGTCGGCTGTCTGGTTATGAATGTCAGCACGATTCGCACCGTGGCCACATATCTCAAAGACGGTATGCCTCTGACCCGCCGCAATCTCACCATGACCGGGCCAGCGCTCAACCGTCAGGGCCTCTACAGTGTTCCTGTCGGCGCTCTGATTTCCGATCTCATTGAGATTTCCGGCGGCTTTGATAAGGTGCCGGGTAAAATCATCATGGGCGGTCCGATGATGGGCGTCGCGGTCAAAAATGTCGACAGCCCCATCATCAAGATGAACAATGCCATTCTGGTTTTCGACACTGAAAGCGCCGAGCTTCCGGAAGAAGGACCCTGCATCCACTGCGGACGCTGCAGCCGGGTCTGCCCCATGGAGCTGATGCCGACCAAACTCGATCGCTACTCCCGCGAAAACAATGT